>CASENE010000072.1 GCA_949289265.1 uncultured Bacteroides sp. | reverse complement strand
CTACCCTTGCCTTGTGGACTTATACATCAAATTGCATCAGCACTAAGGAACCGCCGTATGCCGAACGGCACGTACGGTGGTGTGAGAGGTCGGAAAACGAAAGTAGGAAGAAAACTACTTCGTTTTCCTCCTACTCGATTAATGAATTATGTCTTGCTATTACTTGCTCAGTGCCAAAGCCACGTTTACGGCGCAAGCCACGGTGCAGCCCACCATCGGATTGTTGCCTATACCCAAGAAGCCCATCATTTCCACATGAGCGGGTACGGACGAAGAACCTGCGAATTGAGCATCGCTGTGCATGCGACCCATTGTATCGGTCATGCCGTAAGAAGCGGGTCCGGCAGCCATGTTGTCCGGATGCAACGTGCGGCCCGTGCCTCCACCGCTAGCTACCGAGAAGTAGGGCTTACCTGCCAATACACGTTCCTTTTTGTACGTACCGGCCACGGGGTGCTGGAAGCGGGTGGGATTCGTAGAGTTACCCGTGATGGATACGTCTACGTTTTCGTGCCACATGATGGCCACGCCTTCGCGCACGTCATCGGCACCGTAGCATTTCACCTTGGCACGGGGACCATCGGAGTAGGGAGTCTCGCTAACAATATTTAACTTACCAGTGAAATAGTCGAACTGAGTTTGCACATAGGTAAAGCCGTTAATGCGGCTGATAATCATGGCAGCGTCCTTGCCCAAACCGTTGAGGATGCAACGCAGAGGGTTCTTGCGTACCTTGTTGGCCATTTCAGCGATTTTGATGGCACCCTCGGCGGCAGCGAATGACTCGTGTCCTGCCAAGAAAGCAAAACACTGAGTTTCCTCGCGCAGCAGACGGGCAGCCAAATTTCCGTGTCCAAGGCCTACTTTACGGTCATCAGCCACGGAACCAGGAATACAGAAGGCTTGGAGGCCGATACCGATGGCCTCAGCTGCGTCGGCAGCATTTTTGCAGCCTTTCTTCAAGGCGATAGCGCAACCTACAACGTAGGCCCACTTGGCATTTTCGAAGCAAATACCTTGTGTCTCCTGACAAGTCAAGTAGGGATCAAGGCCTGCGGCATCACAGATTGCGTTGGCTTCTTCAATGTCTTTGATGCCGTTCTCGTTGAGTGCAGCGAGTATTTGTTTGATACGGCGGTCTTGGCTTTCAAATTGTACAGGTCTTATCATAATCTGTGTCCTCCTTCTTATTATTCTTTACGTGGGTCAATGTATTTAACTGCGCCTTGTTCGGGTTTAAAGCGTCCATAGGTACCGGTCACAGCCTTGAGGGCTTCGTTAGCATCCTTACCGGCCTTCACTTGTTCCATGAACTTGCCCATGTGGACGTATTCATAGCCGATAACTTGGTTGTCCTTGTCCAAGGCCATGCGGGTGATGTAACCTTCTGTCAACTCCAAATAGCGGGTACCTTTGGCCAGTGTGCCATACAGTGTACCTACCTGGCTGCGTAGACCCTTGCCTAAGTCTTCCAGTCCGGCACCAACCATAAGGCCTCCTTCGGAGAAAGCAGATTGCGTACGTCCGTATACGATTTGCAGGAACAACTCACGCATAGCCGTATTGATGGCATCGCAAACGAGGTCTGTGTTCAGGGCTTCCAAGATGGTTTTGCCCGGCAGAATTTCTGATGCCATAGCGGCGGAATGAGTCATGCCCGAGCAACCAATAGTTTCAACCAAGCATTCCTGAATGACACCTTCCTTTACATTAAGCGTGAGCTTACAAGCGCCCTGCTGGGGAGCACACCAACCCACACCGTGAGTCAGACCGGAGATGTCAACGATTTCTTTTGCTTTTACCCACTTGCCTTCTTCGGGGATGGGAGCCGGTCCGTGATTGGGACCTTTCTTCACAACACACATGTGTTCAACTTCGTGTGAATAAATCATAATCAGCTCGAATTAATTGGTTAGTTATAACGTTTGGGTATCTGGCGTTGCGCAAATGTGCTACACCAAATTTTATTTTCTACGTAACTGACTGCAAAGTTAATGCTTTCCCTCATATATGCCAACATTGCGACGTGTTTTTTCTTCAATTTAAGCATTATGTAAATAATCTGCATTATGTTTAATATGAAACATGAATTCCTTCCCATACACCTAAAGTTAAATAGATTCTAATACACCTACCAGTACTCTAGAAATCATAGCAAAATGGCATATGAGATGGTTTTGCACTCACCCTCATATGCCATTGTCATAGACAAATAATGTGTTTTTTAATCACGTTGAGCTTCCTCATCTAAGATCTTAAGGGCTAGATCCAGAACTGTAGTATCGTCAAGCATTACCAAACCACCATCTGGCCCTGGTTCTATATGAATGCCCACACTTTTACCTTCTTTAAAATTTTGTCCTCCAAAGAAATTGCGTACAGTATCTACATCTAACCCTAACTCATCAGCTATTCTATGCATGCTACCATCAGGCAGCGAGTCTTTAATTTTGCGAAGTTCATTAAATGTTATTGCTCTCATATTCATAATTTTAAAGGTTAATAATATAAGGTTTACGATTCACGCCATAAACTTATGAAAAAAAAAGCATATCACAAAACAAATATCCTTTCTTTTTCCTGTAAGGCTTAGAATTTATCTAATACTAAATAATCTCAATTGTAGACGCTGGTAACCAACCTACCTTTCCATCTTCTAATTGTATTTCCTTCCACTCACGCATGGTATTGTCTTTGATCTTGACTTTATGTCCTTCGTGCAGAATGAATAGACTGGTACCAGTTTCATTAGGTGTACTTCGTACAGTCACACTTGGTTTCAAAACGATAGCTTGCGTACGTTCCATTAGTGCCTTCTTCTGTTGGATAGCAAATACATTACTTAATACGACAAAGATTAATAGCACGATACTGCCAATAAATCCGATTTTCTTTCTAACTACAGATTTGGACACCAAAAATAAACCAATACAGATTAGGCATAGCAAGAAAAATGTAATTCCTAGTTTAGCCCACATGTCAATACTCAAACAATTGATAAGTGCTTTAAACCAACTGACAAAGAAAACTTCTGGTAAAGGAGTAACCTTATCTATTGTTTTGGAACGAGCTATTTCAAGATTTGCCCGAATGTCACCATTGCCCGGAGCAAGTAATAAAGCACGTTCATAATTAAGAATAGCGTGTGCTATATCGTCAACTTTATAATAGCTGTTCCCTAGATTATAATAAATTTCCGCAGCTTCGCCTTGTTTTAGCAATGACTCATAAATCTGGATGGCCTCTTGAAAGTCATTACACAAATATGCACTGTCTCCAGCCTCTTTAGTGATATTGTAAGACTGTGGGACAAGGTTCTCAGAAATCTGAATTCCATCTGTCTGTACCGTGTCAGAAGCAGAGGCTTGTCCCCAAACCAAACTAGATATCAATGTTATCGAAATAATTAAAATTATCTTTTTCATATATGCTTCTCTCCTATCAATGTTTTATTGAATTTTCCATCTTGCTGATTATGCCAAGTACTTCGGTATATATCTTATCCATGCCTTGACTGACATCAGCTGGTGCAAAACGGGCGAACTCACAATTATTCAATACATTCAGAAACTCTGCAATCAAGGTGTCACTTACACCATAGTTATGCAACTCTTCTTCAATATTATCCTTAGACAGTAGAGATGTTGGGATGCTCAGTTTATCACTAACGTATCCCCAAAGAGCTTTCAGTACCTCATCGTAAAATTCAGCTTTCTTATTATCTGCTAAAAGTTTACCTGCTAACTTCAGACGCTTAACTGCTACCTTATTAGCTTTGCGGTTACGCACTTGTGCTATATTAGCATTAGCTACTATCTGCTTACGATACAACATGAAGAGGATGATAAACAAAAATGCCGGGATGAAATACCACAGGGTATAACTCCATGTGCCGAAAAAGAATTGACCGCGCGGCGTTAATTTAACTCTGTTTTGGTTAATGAAGCGAATATCCTCATTCAAGACCTTCAACTCTTCTTTGTTCGTAAAATTGGCAATGGTTTGAGTAGCGTTACCCTCCCCTTTTTCTACGTGGATGCTATATCCTTCTGATTTTAATGTCTTATATGTTTGGGATTTTACATCAAAATAAGTAAACTCAACAGGCGGAATTTTATATTCACCAGGATTGCGTGGAATGGCCAAGTATTCGATTATTTTATTCCCGGTCAAACCATCGCTTGTCAGACGGAATTTGTTTTCCACTTTAGGGTCATAGATCTCAAAATCCTCCGGGAATTTAACGTCTGGATTGGCAATCAATTTCATGTTGCCGGTACCGGAGATTACGATCTTCACCGTGATAGCATCATTCGTTTTAACATTGGTACTGTTAATGGATGACGATAAGTTGAAGTCACCTACTCCACCAGAATAGCCGGCAGGTTTATTCGGCAGACTTTTTACCTCGATGGTTTGCACTGGTGTGAAGATGGATTTCTTGACTTCCATAGTATTGCTTCCTCCATTGAAAAATGCTTCAAAAGGATCAATAACCTGAGTCGCCACTGCAATAGAAGCGTCGAAGCGGGCAGCATCAATGGTCAGTTTGCCTGTTTGCTGGGGGAAGAGAACGAACTGACGATAAACGGTGGTCTGATAATTGCGCCCCTTATAATGCTCCAACTCCCAGCGCCGATTGGCGGGAAGTTCTACTTCTTGTGCATGAAATCCTTTGAAATCAGGCAGCTTGACATTGTCAAAAGCACGTAAATCCACTTGGGTATAAATCTTGTAAGTTAGCAAGATGGCTTCTTGTTCATACACATTGGTTTTATTGATGGTTGAGGTGATGAACAAATTGTCTTTCGTGATGGATGCGCTTCCGGCTTGACCTTGTCCGCCTTGCCCACCTGATTTATCGGCTGGCAATACCTTAATTTTTACTGAATTAGATACCATCTGGTTGCCATTGGCCGTCACAGTAGCACCAGGTATGGTGAAAGAGCCCTCGGCTGTAGCCATCAGGATGTAAGTGAAAGTGATGCTTTGCGTTGTCGTGGTCTTGCCGTTTACCATCTGCATGTTGGTTTGTTCCGAACGGCTCGGCCCCATTAACACATCGAACCCCTTGATGGAAGGAGCTCGGAAATCCCTTACATTGCGGGTCGTAATGGAATAGGACAAGCGAAACTGGTCGCCCACAGCTACGGCATCAGGGGCCGATGCCGTAAATGTAACATCGCTGTCGGCCCAGACGGTCAGAGTAGCCGTCACCAGCATAGCCCATAAAAAAATGATTCGTTTCATATCTACTACGTATATTATTCCTGTTATACAACGGGGTTACCAGTCTTTCTCCAAGCGAGAGCCTTGAATAACCTGTTGCTTTTTTACTTTCTCTTGTGTATTCTGTTCGTCCTGCATCACGGAGTTCAGCATTTGTTCGGCATTCTCTTTAGACATCTGGCTGTCACGTTTTTCCGATTGGGGCGGTTGCTGTTGGTTCTCCTGGTTTTGGTTTTGCTGTTTCTGTTGTTGCTGGTCTTGTTTCTGTTGCTGCTGCTCTTGATTTTGCTGGTTCTGATTTTGCTGATTCTTTTGCTGGTCGTTCAGTTGTTTTTGAGCCAAAGCCAAGTTATAGCGCGTCTCGTCGTCATGCGGATTGTTGCGCAACGACTCTTTATAGGCCTCAATAGCTTTAGCGTATTCTTTTTGTGAATGGAAGACGACCCCGATATTATGAAAGATGTCCGCTTTTCGCCCCTTGTCTTTCTCGATGCGTGCAGCGGCAACGTATTGATCCATGGCTTCTTGTAATTTGTTCTGCCACAAAAAAGTGTTGCCGAGGTTAAACATGGCAATGGTGGATTGAGGATTGGCTTCTAACGCCTTCAGATAGTTGACCTCAGCATCCACATATACGCTGTCTTTAAAGAAACGGTTCCCCTTACGGATATGGTCACGTTCTGCTTTCTGAGCAAAGGCCGAGACGGAAACGAAAACCATCATGGCTAGCCAGACATATCTGTTGTTTATCATATAGCAATGTCTCATATTTTGTATAGTAATAATTGTATACTAATACGCTTAAAGTCTTACTTTACCTCACTCAATGTATTACTTTGGCCTTCCCAATGTATTACCTTTGCCTCTTCAAAGTATTACTTTGCCCGCATCAAAGTAACAGGTTTGGGGACTGCAATTGCAATCTATTGATTATAAGCGCATTGACACATAACTTCGTTCTCTTTATTCTTTAGTCTTTATATAGTAAAAATGTGATACACTTCATTCCTTGGAGAATAAGTGTATGTTTCGGAACAAGGGGTTTTTGCACTCCAATATCAACATTTCGCCCAACAATAGTATCAGGATAATCCATGCCACGGCCTGAAACTGCTCGTTATAATCCGTATACACTTGCGTCTCCACGTCAGCTTTAGCCAGTTTGTCAATCTCCTTACTGATGGCTCTCTGGGCATTGTTCGTGTTGTCTACCCGCACGTAAATGCCTTTCCCTTTTTGGGCCAACTCCTGGCACATCGACTCGTTCAACCGCGTTATGATAACGTTGCCTTGGCGGTCGCGCCGATAGTCGTTGTCGCCGTCAGCCGGAATGGGGGCTCCGTCTGGCGAGCCTACTCCCAAAACATTCACTTGGATACCCTTTTCCGTAGCCTTCCGGATGGCCTCGTCCACGCCACCTTCGTGGTTTTCGCCGTCGGTGATGAGAATGACCGCCCGTCCCACTCCTTCCTGCGGTGTGAAACTACGTGTAGCCAAATTGATAGCGGCACCGATAGCTGTTCCTTGTTTGGATATCAACGACGGATTAATGGTCTCCAGAAACATTTTGGCCGATATATAATCGCTCGTGATGGGTAACTGTGTGAAGGCATCTCCTGCAAACACTATCATGCCTACTTTATCATTTTCCATCTTATCAACCAGTTGGGATACAATCCGTTTGGCCTTCTCCAAACGGCTGGGCTGTACATCCTGTGCCAACATGGAATTGGAGATATCGAGGGCAATAATCACTTCTATCCCTTGTCTTTTCACAGTCTCCAGTTTGGAACCAAATTGGGGACGCGCCAGCAATAGGGCAAACATGCCGATAGCTATCAACAGAATAGAGAATTTTATATCCGGTCGATACTTGGAGACTCTTGGCATCAGCGAAGCCATCAATACGGGATCGCCAAAACGCCGTATAGCCTTCCTCCGCCTGTAGTTGGAATATAGATAAAAAGCTACTAACAGAGGCAGAAGCAACAAGAGATACAAATAAGCAGGTTCTTCAAATCGGGACATGATCATGAGTTTTTGCAAGGGTTCAACATAAATATTCGGTCAAGGAATTTTTTTCAATACCGAATTGCGCAACAACACTTCCAGCAATACGCAAAGGAAGGCAGCCAAAGCGAACCATTGGTATTCTTCCTGACGTTTGCTATATTGCTTGACATTTAATTTCGTCTTTTCCAGTTTGTCAATCTCTTCGTAAACTTCTTTCAGCTTCGAGTTGCTGGTGGCACGGAAATAATTACCTTCCGTGGTACCGGCAATTTGCGTCAAGGTCTTCTCGTCAATCTCCACGGGTATATTGATGTATTGCACGGTGCCCCCCACAGGATAAGGATAAGGTGCCGTTCCATTGGTACCCACTCCGATGGTGTACACACGGATGCCAAAAGCCTTGGCCATATCAGCTGCCATCAGAGGGGAGATTTCGCCACGATTGTTCGTACCGTCCGTCAGAAGGATGATGACTTTCGATTTTGCTTTACTATCCTTCAAGCGGGTGATGGCATTGGCAATGCCCATGCCAACGGCCGTTCCGTCTTCAATCAATCCGCATCTCACGTCCTTAATCAAGTTAAGTAATACAGTGTGATCCACCGTCAATGGACATTGCGTGAAACTTTCTCCGGCAAAGAGCGTGATGCCAATGTTGTCATTCGGACGTCCGTTGATGAACTCTGCTGCTACTTCTTTGGCAGCCTCTAGCCGATTGGGTTGCAAATCTTCAGCCAGCATACTGGTTGAGACGTCGATAGCTAACATGATATCAATGCCCTCAATCTCGCTATTTTGCCAATTGTCCGTAGTCTGTGGTCGTGCCAGAACAAATACAATCAGCGTCAAGGCAATAATTCTCAAGGCAAAAGGAACATGGAGCAAATAGTTTTTATAACTTTTGGGCGTATGAGCATATACCCTGGCATCAGAAATCTGAAGCGTAGCCTCGTTGTTCTTTCGCTTCATGATATACCAGATGATATAAGGTATAAGCAGTATTAATAGAAATAGATAACCGATATTAGCAAAAACCATAATTCATTGATTTTTTGATTAGAGAATCAAACCTGTTAGGCAAAATAGTTATACAATTCTGTTACCACATAGATGATAGAACCCACTAGAACTATTATTAATCCTACGATGCACACACCTAATAATACCTTGGTACGCAACGAACGTTTTTCCACAACGGTTATTTCGGTAGGTTGTGGTTTGGCATTCTCATTTTCTGTATCTTTTGTCTCGTTAATGAAATCAATGGCATTGATAAGGTTTGCATCATTCTCATTCATCATTGGATTATGTTTGGCAAATTTCACAAGATCTGCCGTTTGAAACAACGTCCTCAAATCCGTTAATGCTCCTTTATCATTAGTTTCCAATAACTTATCTATAATTTCTGCTGAAGTCATTTCCAACGCATTGAACCCAAAACGTTCTTTGATATAAGTACGCAATGCATCGGTCAGTTCTGTATAGTATTCTTTGGGTTGTCCCTTTTGCCATATCTTTTCAGACTTGATACGTTCTATCTCTTGCATAGCCACTTGGTGAGGTGGTAACTTGGGTTCGACCTTGATCTTACGTATGATAGGTTTGTCGTCACGAATACGTTTGATAAGGAATATCAGTAACAGAAGGAAAGGAACAAATAAAAGAACAGCCGCAATGGCTACATACCAATCTTCCCAAGCAAAAGGAGCTTTCATCACGGTTTTAGGCCCGAAGAATTGTTCCGGATTGTTAGGATCTAATGGCACATTAACTGAGTAGACTTTCAAGGCTAATGCTTTAGAATAGTAAGGCTTATTATCCACCAACACTTCCATGGGAGGCAAATAATAAAGCGCCGAATCGAAAGATGTTATCGTGTAAGTCTGACTTATAATAGCTCGTTGCCCATTATTCAGCAATTGAGTGTCAGGCTTAGCTACATCCAATACTTCCACTCCGCGTACTAAAGTATCTGGATAGGCAGGAAAGATTGCGCGTTTATCAGCATCAAGAGTTACTTGGAGTCTGATTTTAGCTTGCTCACCAATATAAATTTGCAAAGAATCTATTGATGCATCTACAATTACTGATTGTGCTCCAGCTCTTTGCCCAACCAACATGATGGCAGACAATATCACAAGAAATACAATATTCCTCATTCTCATTCTTCCAGTTCAATTTCGCTTTGCAAACAGGTTCATCAACGCCTTCACATAATCTTGGTCGGTACGTACTGATACATTGTCTACATTGCTTTTCGTAAAAGTCTCATTTAATTCAGCCTGGCGTTTTAACCACCATTCACGATGTGCGCGCCGCACAGCTTTTGAAGAAGTATCAATCCATTGTTCATGTCCTGTTTCTGCATCTTTAATTTTCATCAAACCTACAGGAGGAAGTTCTTCCACACGACGGTCATAGACCTGAATGGCTACCAAATCATGTTTGCGGCTGGCTATAGTCATAGCATTCTTAAAATCATTCTGGTCTATGAAATCAGATAAGACGAAAGCAGTACATCGACGCTTCATGACGTTAGTCAAATACTCTAATCCCAAACGGATATTAGTCCGCCTACTTTGAGGATGGAAATCAAGTAATTCACGAATGATGAAAAGAATGTGCTTTCTGCCTTTTTTCGGAGGTATAAATTTTTCTATTCTGTCCGAAAAGAATATGACGCCAATCTTATCATTATTCTGAATGGCGGAGAATGCCAACGTAGCAGCAATTTCCGTTACCATATCTTTTTTCATTTGCCTAACTGTACCAAACTCTAAACTACCGGAAACATCCACCATTAATAGGACAGTCAGTTCGCGTTCTTCTTCAAACACCTTTATATAAGGTTTATGGAAACGGGCGGTTACATTCCAATCAATGTCGCGTATGTCATCGCCAAATTGATATTCACGCACTTCAGAAAAAGCCATTCCTCTACCTTTAAACGCAGAATGATACTGGCCTGCAAAAATATTGCTTGACAAGCCACGTGTTTTAATTTCAATTTGACGAACTTTTTTCAATAAATCTGTTGTTTCCATTCGTCAGTGATATCAAGGCACTTCAACTTTGTTCAATATTTGGCTTACAATTTCATCAGAGGTTAAATTGGCTGCTTCCGCCTCATAAGTCAGTCCGATACGATGCCGTAATACATCATGAGCTACCGCACGTACATCTTCTGGAATAACGTAACCTCGGCGTTTGATAAATGCATAACTTCGTGCAGCCAAAGCCAAATTGATGGATGCACGTGGAGAACCACCGAAACCAATCATGTCTTTCAGGTCTTTCAAATTATATTTTTCCGGGTAGCGCGTGGCAAATACAATATCCACAATATATTTTTCAATTTTTTCATCCAAGTAAACTTGACGAACCACCTTACGAGCTTCAATAATTTCATTCGCCTTCAAAATAGGCCTTACGACATTTTTCTCTCCACTGATATTTTGGCGGATGATTTGTTTTTCTTCCTCCAATTTAGGATAATCAATAATGACTTTCAGCATAAAACGGTCAACCTGAGCTTCCGGCAATGGATAAGTTCCTTCCTGCTCTATTGGGTTCTGAGTGGCCATAACCAAGAATGGTTCAGGCAATGAAAATGTTTCGTTACCGATCGTCACTTGGCGTTCCTGCATAGCCTCCAACAAAGCGCTCTGTACTTTTGCCGGCGCACGATTTATTTCATCAGCCAATACGAAATTAGCAAAAACCGGCCCTTTCTTGACCAAGAACGATTCGTCTTTCTGGCTATATATCATGGTTCCGATTACATCGGCAGGTAACAAATCGGGAGTAAACTGAATGCGGCTATATTGAGTATCAATCAAAGAGGCCATCGTTTTAATGGCCAATGTCTTTGCCAATCCAGGAACGCCTTCCAGCAACACGTGTCCGTCGGACAACAATCCTATCAGCAGAGATTCCACCAAATGTTTCTGTCCCACGATAACTCTGTCCATACCTGCGGTAAGATTGGTTACGAAAGCACTTTGCCTTTCAATGCGTTCGTTCAGTTCACGGATATCAACTATTTCAGCCATAAATCAATATGTTTTAATTGTTCTGTAAAGTTTTTCTCTATAAGTACGCTTTTCAAATCCCAAAAGTACGGTAAATAACTTAACCATGGCAACTAATTTTCATTAAAAAACTATTTGAAACCTTTAGATTAAACTACTTTCAATGTATTTAGGATTTGCCTTTTCATCCCATCGTTATCATGAGACTTTTCAACTTTCTATTTCTCCATATAAGTCAAAAACGTCTGAATCAATTATTTTCACGGAATAAAATTCGCCTATTTTCAGATGAGGAAAGTTTGTACGTTCTATCAAAATTTCAGGATCGACATCTGGGGAATCAAACTCACTGCGGCCGACATAATAATCTCCTTCCACACGATCAATAATTACTTTCAGGACCTTTCCAACCTTAGCAGCACTAAGTTCTTCCGCTATTCCTTCTTGTATAGCCATTAATTCATCCAATCGTTTTTCCTTAACATCTTGCGGTACATCATCCACATATTGCTGAGCCGAATAAGTACCTTCTTCTTCCGAATAAGCAAAAGCCCCCATTCGATCAAAGCGTACTTTTCTTACAAATTCTTTCAATTCCCTGAAATCCTCTTCTGTTTCTCCAGGGAAGCCAACCATTAATGTGGTACGTAAGTGAATACCAGGCACTTCTTGTCTGAACCGTTCAATCAGTTGGTATGTTTCCTTTTGGGTAACCTGCCGTCGCATACGTGCTAATACCTTATCACTAATATGTTGCAATGCAATATCCATGTATTTACAAACATTGGGGCGAGTGCACATCACCTCGAACAGTTGGACGGGGAAATGCGCTGGGTAGGCATAATGAAGTCTTATCCACTCTACACCTGGGATGTCAGCAATACGGCTAATAAGTTCTGGTAGTGACTGGCGTTTGTATAAATCTACACCATAATAAGTCAATTCTTGCGCAATCACCTGAAACTCTTTCACACCAATAGATACGAGATACCTGACCTCTTCCAATATTTCTTCCATAGGACGTGACACATGACGGCCCGTAATGATAGGAATAGCACAATATGCACACGTACGGTCGCATCCTTCTGATATTTTGAGGTAAGCATAATGTTTGGGGGTGGTTAATATACGTTCTATATGTAGGTGCTCATTATATTCTTTCCCCAAATCCTGCAATAATTCCTTCCAGTTGAATTTTCCATAGAATTTGTCCACTTGTGGAATCTCTACCGCAAGTTCCTTCAGGTAGCGTTCAGAAAGGCATCCCATGACATATAACCTTTTCAAGCGCCCTTCTTCTTTAGCTTGTGCAAATTCTAGAATCATATTAATGGATTCCTCTTTTGCATCTCCTATAAAACCGCATGTATTAATAACAGCAATCTCGCCTTTAGGATTTTTTGCGTCATGTGTAACCTGAAATCCTGATGCCTTTAATTGACACATCAAACGCTCAGAGTCAACCAAATTCTTGGAACATCCTAAGGTTACGATATCAATGGTATGATATTTCATTTGTTTCTATTATCTCCAAATAATGAATTTACAAATTCTTCCTTACGGAAAATTTGTAGGTCTTCCATTCCTTCACCCAAACCAATGTATTTAACTGGAATTTTGAACTGATCTGAAATGCCTATCACGACACCTCCCTTTGCAGTTCCATCCAGTTTAGTAACAGCCATGGCAGTAACCTCCGTAGCAAGCGTAAATTGCTTGGCTTGTTCAAAGGCATTTTGTCCAGTAGAGCCGTCCAACACTAGCAATACTTCTTGAGGGGCTTCAGGCACAACTTTTTTCATCACATTTTTTATTTTGGTCAGTTCATTCATCAGCCCTACTTTGTTGTGCAAGCGACCGGCAGTGTCAATGATTACAACATCTGCATGGTTGGCAACCGCAGAACTTAATGTATCAAATGCCACTGATGCAGGATCCGAACCCATTTTTTGCTTCACGACAGGCACTCCTACGCGTTCACCCCAGATTACCAATTGTTCTACAGCAGCAGCTCTAAATGTATCTGCAGCTCCGAGGTAAACGGATTTCCCCGCTTTTTTATATTGGTATGCCAACTTGCCAATAGTTGTAGTTTTGCCCACTCCGTTTACTCCTACTACCATGATTACATGAGGTGTTTTCGTAATGGGAGCCTCAAAATCATCTATGTCTCCTGAATTGTTCTCTGCCAGCAATTCGGCGATTTCATCACGCAAGATATGGTTCAACTCTTGCGTATTCATATACTTATCTGAAGCCACTCGTTTCTCGATACGTTCTATAATCTTCAAAGTAGTTTCAACGCCTACATCTGAAGTTATCAGAACCTCTTCTAGATTATCCAGCACTTCATCGTCCACCTTAGATTTGCCGGCAACAGCACGAGCTATTTTTCCAAACACACTTTCTTTGGTCTTTGATAAGCCTTTATCTAAAGTTTCTTTCTTTTCCTTGGAGAAAAAACTAAATATACCCATAATGATTTATTTATAACAAGACATTTTGCTACAAAGATATAACAAACTGATGAAATACAAGTGGTAAGACCATTCTTATTTTAAAAAGAAATCCTCCTATCAGCATTTGGCTAATAAGAGGATTTTATTCGAGACTTCAATTTGTCTATGAAACTTATTTTTTGAAAAAGTCCTGAACCTTTTCGTTGGCTACCATCTGTTCATCAAAAATGTAAGCGCCGGTTTTCGGGGATTTAACCATTTTGATAACCTTTGTATATGCACGACCTTCTTTAGAACCTTCGTGCAAACTTGCTACTGTTTTCTTTGCCATAAGTAGTTATTGTTTGATTTTATTTGATTTCCTTATGAACTGTTACTCTTTTCAGAATTGGATTATACTTCTTCAGCTCCAATCTTTCCGTCGTATTCTTTCTGTTCTTCGTAGTGATGTAGCGAGAAGTACCGGGCATTCCACTATCTTTATGTTCGGTGCATTCCAAAATTACTTGCACTCTGTTCCCTTTCGTTTTCTTTGCCATTTTCGTAATCTCCTTTTATTTTAGCCGATAACCTTGATGCTTTTCCAATCGCAGTATCCTTTTGCAACTGCTTCCTTCAAAGCTGCATCCAAGCCTTTCTTGTTAATAACGCGCAAACCATTAGCACAAATACTAAGACTAATCCAGCAGTCCTGTTCTACATAGTAGAATTTCTTATTAAACAAGTTCACATCGAAAGTTCTTTTCGTTCTTCTCTTAGAATGTGAAACATTGTTGCCAACCATGGCTTTCTTTCCGGTAATTTGACAAATCTTCGACATTTCTATCTTTATTTTATAGTTTTTATCTATTGCCTATTTCAAACAGAGCGCAAAGTAAGCACTTTTATTGCTAATATACAAGTTTTCTTTCTAATAATTCTCTGCGAGATAGGATTTTTCAATTATTTTTTGAAGTATGCAAGGCTTTATCCACCTCCAAACTCCCCGAGTCTGACGCTCCTACATTTCTAGAAATGATATTTAGCTTCTTTACTTTACCACGCTAAGTACCTGGCGAGACCATGAAAAAAGTTACATCTTTTCTAACATATCACTAAGCAAAGTCAAAGCGTCCAAAATAGTTCTTTTAACGTTTTCTTTTCTTCCTAAATCGCCTTCTTCTTTTTTGGTCATGACTTCATTTCCGCAAACAACAGCCATCCATATGGTTCCTACAGGTTTCTCCAAGGTTCCTCCGCCAGGGCCTGCGATGCCTGATGTTGCCACGGCACAATCAGTATTCATTGATTTCATTGCGCCTTTAGCCATCTCTATAACCGTTTCTTGACTTACGGCTCCTTGCTTCATTAATGTTTCTTGCGAAACATGAAGCATGCCCATTTTCACTTCATTAGAATACGCAACAATTCCTCCTTTGAAATAGTCTGAACTTCCGGGAACTGATGTGATTAAAGCAGCGATTCCTCCTCCTGTGCAGCTTTCCGCGGTGGAAAGGGTCATATTGTGTTTGCGCAATAATCCCCCAATCTTTTCTTCTATTGTCATTATTCCTATTTTTTATGCATCCGGAACATCTATAAAGAAACACGAGAATAAGCAGGTGCCTCCATTGGGCAGAAGTCTTTGTTTTGATATTTAAAATAGCCGGTAATGGCTATCATGGCAGCGTTATCTGTCGTATAACTAAATTTGGGAATAAATATATTCCAACCATACTTGTCTGCATGTTCACGAAATGCGTTCCGTAGGCCATTGTTAGCCGAAACTCCTCCGGCAACAGCTACTTCTTTTATATGATACTGCTTCGATGCTTTTCTCAGTTTATCCATCAGGATATCTACAATGGTTGCCTCTAATGATGCAGCTAAATCTGCTTTGTGGTGTTCGATAAAATCAGGATCCTCTTTCACCCAATTGCGTAATGAATATAAAAAAGATGTTTTCAATCCGCTGAAACTATAATCCAAACCGGCAATGTGGGGTTTGCTAAAAGCAAATGATTTAGGATTTCCTTGCCTGGCCAACTTGTCAATGATTGGGCCACCAGGATAACCTAACCCCATCACTTTAGAGCATTTATCAATAGCCTCCCCTGCTGCATCATCAATCGTTTGCCCTAAGATAGTCATATCATTATAGTCTTTTACCAAAATGATTTGAGAGTTTCCTCCCGAAACCAATAAACACAAGAAGGGAAATTGAGGCAGCTTGTTCTCTTCCCCTTCGACTTTAATAAAATGAGCTAACACATGCCCAGTTAAATGATTGACATCAATCATGGGGATATTGAGGGCTCTGGCAAATCCTTTTGCAAATGATACGCCGACCAATAATGATCCCATCAAACCTGGTCCACGTGTAAAGGCAATGGCACTCAATTCTTCCTTGCTTACCCCTGCCCGTTTTAATGCTTCATGAACCACCGGGACTATGTTCTGTTGATGTGCCCGAGAAGCTAACTCCGGAACCACTCCACCATATGCTTCATGTACTGCCTGACTCGCAACCACATTAGACAGCAAATAGCCATCTCGAACTACGGCTGCTGAGGTGTCGTCACACGAAGATTCTATCCCTAAAATCAGAGTACTCATAGTCATATTTTATATTAAACCATGCAAAAGTAGTGATAAAAGTAGATTCATAAAGTAATATTTGCTATTTTTGTTCGCTGATTATAAAAATTAACCGCTTTATCAAAAGACTAAAACGAACTATCCGCATTGCCATCGGCATTGTTTTAGGATGCTACATTGGCGCCATGCTATTGCTGAATTTGCCTTATGTTCAGCAACGGTTTTCTATTCTCCTGTCGAAACAGTTAAGTCTGGTATTGGGAAGCCGTCTGGATATTGGAAAGGTAAATCTCGGATTGCTGAATCGAGTTATCATAGATGATCTATATTTGGAGGATTTGTCTGGGAAGGAGATGCTGAAGGTAAGCCGTCTATCTGCCAAGCTGGACATTTTACCTCTTTTCAATGGAGAAATATCCATCAGCAATATACAGCTATTTGGATTTAACATTAGCTTGAAAAAAGATACTCCGGAAAGTGACCCTAATTTTCAATTCGTTATCAATGCTTTGGCTTCTAAAGATACGGTGAAAACGGAGAAAGACCTGCATTTACGTATTAATTCTCTGTTAATACGACGTGGAGAAGTGACATATGATGTCCTATCCGAGGAGACTACACCGGGAAAGTTTAATCCTAATCACTTGCGTTTGAACAACATCATTGCTACTCTGTCTTTAAAAGCATTGCAGAATGACTCTATCAATGCCGCTATCAAACGTTTGAGCATCGAAGAACAAAATTCTGGTTTCTTGTTGAAAAAACTCAGTCTTCGGTTAGTAGGAAACGAACAAGGAATGATTGTAGACAACTTTTCAATCGAGTTGCCACGCACTTCCATCCAGGCAGATACTCTTCATGTCAAATACGACAGTTTGGAGGCCTTTAAGGATCCGATACACAAACTGCGCTTTTCTTTTCACATGAAGCCTTCTCAAGTGACATTGCAAGACCTTGCCCCCTTCTTGCCCGTGTTTTCGTCTTTCAAAGCCCCCTTGCAAGCGGAGATTATGGCTAACGGCACTATCAACCAACTGAATTGCTCGCGTTTGGCCATATCCGCCCCTCATAATCATTTCTTTCTAAGAGGAGATGCATCCTTTCAAGACCTTTCACATCCGGCTGACGCTTATGTTTTTGCCAATGTCTCACGCCTTCATGCAGACCCTGAAGGCATTGTTTTCTTAACTCAGAATCTTAGCAACAATAGCCAGCATGCTTCCATACTTCCAAACTTGGGTACTGTATCATTCCATGGGGAACTATCCGGCTATTTTACAGATTTAGTTACCTATGGTCTGCTTCGCACTGATTTAGGCAATATAAAAACAGACGTAAAAATCACTTCTGATAAATCAAACGGTTATTTGGCTTATTCCGGTGAGGTGGAAACAGAAGATTTTGACATGGGTAGCCTGCTAACCAATGAGAAACTGGGCAAAATTACGTTTCAGTTAAAAGTAAATGGTAAACATCGGCAGCACCAATACCCACAGATATTGATGAAAGGCCTTGTTTCTTCTATAGATTACAGCCAATACTCTTATAAGAACATCACCTTGGACGGAGAATATAAGCAAGGAGGATTCAACGGGGAAGTTGCCTTGAACGACATCAATGGCACCATCCTATTGAATGGTGCAATCAACACTGCCGGAAAAATTCCGACCTTCAACTTCCTAGCTTCTATTGACCACGTTCGCCCACACGATTTATTGCTTACGCCCAATAAATACGAAGGAGCTGAGTTTTCCGCAAAATTGAAAGCTGATTTTACGGGAAAATCAATCGACGATTTGGACGGAGAAATCAATGTGGACAGTCTTTCATTCGTTTCGCCGGAAAAGAACTTCTTTCTGGATAATTTCAAGATCAAGGCCGGTAAAAAGAATGCCTCAGAAAGGGCGTTGATAATTCAGTCCAACTTTCTGGATGGAAACATCACGGGGGATTATTCTTACCATACTTTGCCAAGCAGTTTCTTAAACATCATACGGCGCTACATCCCTGCATTGTCGGTCTCCGATGACCATCCCACGTCCAAGCAGACGGAAAACAATTTCAATTTCAACCTACATATATATAATACAGACCTTTTGGCTGCCCTTTTCGATATACCTTTAAAAGTATATACACACTCCACTGTAAAAGGGTATTTCAATGACGCATCCCACCATTTACGCAT
Organism: uncultured Bacteroides sp.; assembly: GCA_949289265.1. Lineage (GTDB taxonomy): Bacteria > Bacteroidota > Bacteroidia > Bacteroidales > Bacteroidaceae > Bacteroides. Next base: position 133,419 of record CASENE010000072.1, on the reverse strand, counting down.
CGAAGGCTATTTCCCCAGACTGCGTTATAAAAACATGTTTATTGAATCGGCTATGCTGCTATGCGAAAATCCCCATGACCAATTCAGAAGCACGTTCCGATTCACCAACCGGAAGGCGCAAAGTTCGGTCAATGTATCTCTGGATGCATACGCCCAAAATGACAGCATAAGGACCACCTTGAATTGGGGCAATAGCAGCAATGTCACTTACAGCGGGCGATTGGCCACGCTGACACGCCTCGTTCGGAAATCTGAAGCTGATTCCCTTCAGCATGCTTCTGCACATAAAAAGACGAGAACACGTTTGCGAACCGTCATAGACATAGAGCCGACCGATATCATCTTGAACGATACATTATGGAACATACATCCGGCAAGCGTCGTAATAGATTCGGGAAAGGTACATATTAATGATTTCAATTTCTCGCACAAGGAGCGACATCTCAGCATCAATGGCGTTCTCTCCAAATCTCCGGAAGATACAGTACGCATTGATTTGGAGGACATAAACATTGGTTATGTGTTCGATATAGCCAATTTGGGCGTTAATTTCCAAGGAGAAGCAACAGGGCCGGCTTTGGCCAGTGGCGTATTAAGCAAGCCTGTGATGAGTACCGACCTGTTGATACGCAATCTGGGACTGAACAACGGCCTGCTGGGAGATGCCTGGATTCACGGCGAATGGCACAACGACGTGAAAGGCATTTGGCTGGATGCGCATATCCGTGAACAAGATACGGCCCAAACCCATGTGCAAGGTTTCATTTATCCCGTCAAACCGACCAGTGCTTTGGATTTGCGGATTAAAGCAGATGGGACCAATCTGAAATTTATTCATCACTATATGCAAAGTATCACGTCCGACTTTAACGGACGCGTCTGGGGCGATGTGCATTTCTATGGCAAGTTCAAAGCTCTTACCTTGGAAGGGCGCGTGAAAGGAGATGCCTCGCTGAAAGTAGATGTGCTCAATACGACATATAATATAAAAGACAGTATACTCATTACTCCAAACGGCCTAACATTAAGAAATAACCGCATATTTGATACGCAAGGGCATCAAGGGCATGCCAACGGCTATTTGCACTATCAGCATTTCAAGAATCTGGAATACCGGTTTAACTTTGGAGTTAACAACATGTTGGTCATGAATACAACCGAGTCGCTCGACTTTCCTTTCTATGGCACTGTATACGGGACTGGCAATGCCAGTATAGCAGGAAATGTAAACGACGGAGTCAACATTGACGTGGCCATGACAACCAACCCGAATACCCGCTTTACGTATATAAAAGATAATGTAACGTCTGCGGTTAGCAACCAGTTTATCCGGTTTGTAGACAAGACTCCTCGAAGGGTGATTCATGACACCACGCTATCTGATTATGAGATGGCTCAACAAGAGATGGTAGCAGAAGAAGAGGAAAGTGAGACAGACATACGGCTCAACCTCCTGATAGATGCCACGCCGGATGCCACCATGAGCATCATCATGGATCCGGTAGCGGGCGACTATATAAGTGCCCGAGGTTCGGGAAACATACGCACGGAGTTTTATAACAAAGGGGATGTCAAGATGTTCGGCAACTATAAAATAGACCAGGGAATTTATAAATTCAGCTTGCAAGAAGTCATACGCAAGGACTTTGCCATTGATGAAGGGAGTACACTTGCCTTCAATGGCTCTCCGCTGGATGCCTTTCTGAATATTCGGGCCAGCTATACGGTCAACTCGGCTTCCTTAAATGACTTAATTCCCAATGCCAACGAATATGTCAACCAAACCAATGTGAAGGTAAACTGCATCATGAACATCTCTGGCCAGCTGACCTCTCCAGATATCAAACTCGACCTGGAACTTCCCAACGAGCGAGAAGAGGTGCAGGCCTTGGTGCGTAACTATATATCGACCGACGAACAGAAAAGCACGCAGATCTTATATCTGCTGGGCATCGGCAAGTTCTATATGCCGGAGAACATAGGAACCGTGCAAAATTCGGATATGATGTCGAGCGTACTGTCTTCTACTCTCTCCGGGCAGCTGAACAATGCCTTGGCTAATATCATAAACAATAACAACTGGAACATCGGTACCAATTTCAGCACCGGACAGAAAGGATGGACGGATATGGAATTTGAAGGCATGCTTTCCGGACAGTTATTGAACAACCGCCTGCTCATTAACGGCAACTTCGGGTATCAGGACAATCCCTTGTCTAATACAAACTTTGTGGGCGATTTTGAGGCTGAATGGCTGGTCAATCGTTCGGGAGATATCCGTCTGAAGGCTTATAACGAGACAAACGACCGCTACTACATACGCACCAACCTGACCACACAAGGCATCGGCATTATCTTTAAAAAAGATTTTGAACGTTGGGCCGACCTGCTTTTCTGGAAGAAATGGAAATTGCGCCGTTTGGAAAAGAAACTCAAGAAAGAAGCTCAGGCGGATACGTTGGAACAAAAGAAAGATACGACTATGTCACGGCCGAGTTCCGCCCACTAACAGCATTGACAGAAGGAGGAGCGAAAGATACCGTTGCCCTTGTTGTTCATCCTTGAAGGGAGAAGTTGCTTTCTTCTTATACGAAAGAGGCACTTGAGCGTTTTAAAGTCCTACTTTAGGACGCTCAAGTGCCTCTTTAATCTTACAAATATCCTTGTTGCTGCTTATCGGATACGGTCGGCAGCTTTTACCATTTCGTCATCACGGCGAATAGCTCCATAAGCCAGCCAATCCAATATAATAGCGACCAATGGCAAACAAATAGCCCAACTAAGCTGGAAGGTGCTACCCAATTCATTCTTCAACGTCCCAACGAACAAGGGAAGAACAATGTGATAGCCCAGCAACAACAGAATATCGAAAATAGCCATACGCATCTGCAGGCGGCGGTTGCGAAACAAAAAGATGGTACATGCCGGGATGAAAGCAGCCAATGCCAGCAAGGCGAACATTCCCCATGTAGAAAGCAGGCTGCCGTCGGCCAGCGTAACACCCAGCGGCTTGAACGCCATCAAGGTAATCCCGTCTGCATTCACAAAATATCCGAGGGGCAGGCATAAGGCCCCCACCAAGGCAACAACTGCCAGCAATAAATAGACAGATTGTATGCGTTGTATCATGCTTTCGGTTTATTGCAGTTTATCTTTCTCCTTAGCGGGATTGCGATAGTAAATCTTTCCCTCTATATACTCCTGCGTGGCAATCAGCGTCGGCTTGGGCAATTTCTCGTAATAGCGGGAAATCTCTATCTGCTCGCGATTCTCGAACACCTCTTCCAGATTATCGTTGTATGAAGCAAATTCAGCCAGTTTCTTGGAGAGGTCGTTCTTAATCTCTACGCTGATCTGATTGGCACGCTTGGCGATAATAGCCACCGTTTCGTAAACATTACCCGTGTCTTTGCACAAATCCATCATGTCACGCGTGATGGTAGTGGTAGGAGCATTGGTTTTTCTGTAATCCATACGTTTTCTTCTATATAACAGTTTAATGATAAAATCCTTGGTTTGTCGTCAGTTCCCCAACACTTTCTGAGACTCCTCGAAGATGTGCTGAGCTTCTTTGGCATACTTGCTCTCGGGGAACTCGTTCATAAAGGCGTAGTATTCGTCCACGGCTTCCCGATAACGTTCTTCCTTCCGTTCTTCCACGCTGTACACGGCCAACTCGTATTTGGCCCGCAGAATCAAGATGGAGAGATCTTCGCGCAGATTAGTATAGGGATAGTCTTTCAGCGCATTCTGAGCCGTAATGACGCAGGACAAGTAGTTATTCCCCAGATAGTTTCCCAGGTTATAATACAGTTTGGCAGAAAGATATTCTTTCATCACCAGCTTGTCTTGCAAAGCAAAAATCATGTTCTGGGCCTCTTCGCGGCGCATGCTTTGAGGAAAATATTCCAAGAACATTTGCAACTGCTGGATGGCACTATACGTACCGGACTGATCCAAGCGCGGCTCCGGTGTATCCAAATACAAGGCTTTGCCGGCGTAGAAACGGGCCAGTTCTGTATAAGTTCCGCGAGGATAGGAGTTATAATACTGAATAAAAGTCTGAGCGGCGGTAGGGAAATCCTCTTGGTTGTAATAGCTCATGCCCAGCATGTAGAGGGATTCCTCGGCCTTATCGGTACCCTTGAGAATGTTAATCAGTTCGTTCAGCAATGTTATGGAACGACTATATTGGCCTTTGGCAAAATAGGCTTTTGCTGCCTCATATTTATATTCGTAATCAGTGCTTTTCAGCAGTTTGTTGTATTCTCCGCACGAGGAGAAGAGACTTGCGGCAAGCACAAATATAAGAACGGTCTTTTTCATTACATTCATTCAAATAATGCGCAAAGATAGAGGTTCGCCCTGAATTAACCAACGATGCAAACCTTAATTTTTCAAAAACTTGCCTTTCCTCAACGCATACGCCCTGTTCTCTTAACAGCTCCCTGTGGTTGAAAGAAATGCTGTTTTCCTGCCTGTGGAACGGCTTGACCGTTCTCATGCATATCGTCCGACCGGGCATTACTATGCCAGCAACCGGGGAATACTGTGCCAGCAACCGGGGATTACTATGCCAGCGACCGGGAGGTACTACGCCACTAAACGCTGAAAGACAGGGCGTTTGACGCCGATTTAGATGCTGCCGGATAAAAAGAGCGTACCCCGACAGATTTAGAGCTTATATAAATCGCTGGCCGCCAACAACTCCACCTTATGCTCGGTCAGTATGCGGATGCAGTCGGTCAGGTTGTTGGGCCGAATTATGACACGGGCTATCGCTCCGTCGGCAAACGAGTACATGTATTCGATGAACACGCCTTCGTCAGACAAATAGCGGAGCACTTTGGCCAAAGCGCCGGGCACGTTGGGGCAACTGATGCCGATGACGTCTGTCACCTTCACGGCAAAGTGCCTTTTTTTCAACGCGTCGTAAGCCTTGTCCGGCTCCGAGACGATGCCGCGCAAGATGCCGAAGTCGGCATTCTCGGCGATGGAGAGCGCAGAAAGGTTGATGCCTTCTTCTGCCAACACCTCGGTCACTTCGGTCAATCGGCCGGATTTGTTTTCCAAGAAAATGGAAAGTTGCTTTGCTACCATAACAGTTCTGTTTTTATGACGTAAATAATAAAGGTACGAGAAGAGAGTACCACAGACTTTGAAAGACGGAGATATATTCTCTTAGGCCTTGCACCGGCGCGCACATCTCCTGCATGAAACAACTCTTCTGACGCAAAGTAAACGTTTTTTTTGCTTATATCAAAGATTTTGCCGAATATTGCCTGCTCTTAGCGTTAAGTAGATGAATAAATTTGAACTAACATCCAGTTATAGCCCCACTGGCGACCAGCCTGAGGCCATTGCGCAACTGACAGACGGCGTCCGTCAGGGACTCCCCGCACAAACGCTGCTGGGAGTGACAGGGTCCGGAAAGACGTTTACCATTGCCAACGTGATAGCCAACATAAACAAGCCGACCCTTATCCTGAGCCACAACAAGACGCTGGCTGCCCAGCTTTATAGTGAGTTCAAGGGATTCTTCCCGCACAACGCGGTGGAATACTACGTGTCCTATTATGATTATTACCAACCGGAAGCCTACGTGCCCTCCACCGATACATATATAGAAAAGGATTTGGCCATCAACGACGAAATAGACAAGTTGCGCTTGGCCACGCTTTCTTCCTTGTTGTCCGGCAGGAAAGACGTGATTGTGGTCTCTTCCGTCTCGTGTATCTACGGCATGGGCAATCCGTCGGACTTCTACAAAAATGTCATCGAAGTAAAGCAAGGGAAGAGTTACAGCCGCAATGTCTTTCTGCGCCAGTTGGTCGACAGTCTTTACGTGCGCAACGACCTGGAGCTGAACCGCGGCAATTTCCGGGTGAAGGGCGACACGGTGGATATATACCTGGCATATGCCGATACCTTGCTTCGCATCATCTTCTGGGGCGACGAGGTGGACGAGATAGACGAAGTAGACCCGGTGACTGGCACGGTTCTTTCCCGGCACGAGTCCTACCTGATTTATCCTGCCAATCTCTTTATGACATCCAAGGAAAACACCCTGCGTGCCATCCATGAGATAGAAGACGACTTGCAGAAGCAGGAAGCTTGGTTTGAAGAACGGGGGCAGATGCTGGAAGCCAAACGCCTGCACGAACGGGTGACGTATGACATGGAGATGCTGCGCGAACTGGGACATTGCGCCGGCATTGAAAACTATTCGCGATACTTCGACAACCGCCCGCCCGGCACAAGGCCTTATTGCCTGCTGGACTTCTTCCCGAAGGATTATCTGATGGTTATCGACGAGAGTCACGTCAGCGTCCCACAACTGCGGGCCATGTATGGCGGAGACCGTGCGCGCAAAGCCAATCTGGTGGAGTATGGTTTCCGGTTACCGGCAGCCTTCGACAACCGGCCTCTGAAGTTTGAGGAATTTGAGGATATGACCAACCAAGTTATTTACGTCAGTGCTACGCCGGCGGATTATGAGTTGGTCAAGTCGGAGGGCATCGTGGTGGAGCAGGTCATCCGCCCTACCGGATTGCTGGATCCGCTCATCGAGGTGCGCCCCAGCATGAATCAGATAGACGACCTGATGGAGGAAATACAGCTGCGCATCGAACGCAACGAACGGACACTGGTCACCACCCTGACGAAGCGCATGGCCGAAGAGCTGACAGAGTATCTGCTGAACAACAACATCCGATGCAACTACATACACAGCGATGTCGACACTCTGGAACGAGTGAAGATTATGGCCGACCTGCGCGAGGGTACCTACGACGTATTGGTGGGCGTCAATCTCTTGCGCGAAGGGCTGGACTTGCCCGAAGTGTCATTGGTGGCGATATTGGATGCGGACAAGGAAGGCTTCCTGCGTTCGCACCGCTCACTGACGCAGACAGCGGGACGTGCGGCACGCAACGTGAATGGACTGGTCATCATGTATGCAGACCAAATGACCGACAGCATGCGGTTGACCATCGAAGAGACGAACCGCAGACGAGAGAAGCAATTACGATATAACGCCGAGCACGGCATCACGCCGCAACCCATCAAGAAGGCCAAGCCGGGCAATCTCTTCGCCACGACGACCCAGCAGGAAACGCACGCAACGCCTGGCGCGCCCTTTGCCCCCAAGACATCACGCCCGTACACAGAGCCAGACCCGGCCACTTTCATCGCTGCCGACCCCATCGTACAATACATGAGCAGGGAACAGTTGCAGAAGAGCATCGACCGTACGCGCAAACTGATGCAGGAAGCCGCCAAGCGTTTGGACTTCATCGAGGCCGCCCAGTATCGCGACGAAGTCCTGAGACTGGAAGAACAACTGAAAGGCAAGAACTGACCGGCACGCCGTGGGAGGAACGCAGACGGGCGTCCCGTTCCTGTCCCGGCGGCGGTTGGGACCGGCCAGGCTTGGCCATGTCCGTCATTCCAGCTTGCGGTATCGCACCCGTGTAGGCTCTTCTCGGCCTAGCCGCTTCAGCTTGTTAGCCTCGTAGTCCGTATAGGAGCCCTCGAAGAAGAAGACGTTCGAGTCGCCCTCGAAGGCCAGGATGTGCGTGCAGATGCGGTCAAGAAACCAACGATCGTGGCTGATGACAACGGCGCAGCCCGCGAAGTCTTCCAGTCCCTCCTCGAGCGCCCGCAGCGTATTCACGTCAATGTCGTTGGTCGGCTCATCCAGGAGAAGGACGTTGCCCTCTTCTTTCAGCGCCAGGGCCAGGTGGAGCCTGTTGCGCTCGCCTCCGGACAGCACGCCGCACTTCTTCTCCTGGTCGGCCCCCGAGAAGTTGAAGCGGGACAGGTAGGCCCGGGCGTTGACGTCGCGCCCGCCCATCCTCAGCAGTTCGTTGCCGCCGGATATGACTTGGTAGACTGTCTTGTCTGGGTCGATGTCCCGGTGCTGTTGGTCGACATAGGCCAGTTTGACGGTCTCGCCCACCTCGAACGTACCGCTGTCGGGTTGCTCCAGCCCCATGATGAGGCGGAACAGGGTGGTCTTTCCCGCACCGTTGGGGCCGATGACGCCCACGATGCCGGCCGGGGGAAGGGTGAAGTTGAGATCATCGAACAGCAGCTTCTCGCCGTAGGCCTTGGCGACATGACGGGCTTCGATGACCTTGTTGCCCAGGCGCGGGCCGTTGGGGATGAAGATTTCCAGCCGCTCTTCTTTCTCCTTCACGTCTTCGCCGAGCAGGCGGTCGTAGGCATTGAGGCGGGCCTTGCCTTTGGCCTGACGGGCTTTGGGGGCCATACGTACCCACTCCAGTTCCCGCTGCAGGGTCTTGCGGCGCTTGCTGGCCACCTTTTCTTCCATCTCCAAGCGGCGGGTTTTCTGTTCGAGCCAGCTGCTGTAGTTGCCCTTCCAGGGGATGCCTTCGCCGCGGTCCAGTTCGAGAATCCATCCGGCCACATGGTCGAGGAAGTAGCGGTCGTGAGTGACGGCGATGACGGTGCCTGCGTACTGCTGCAGATGTTGTTCAAGCCAGTCGATGGACTCGGCGTCCAGGTGGTTCGTGGGTTCGTCCAGCAGGAGCACGTCGGGCGCCTGGAGCAGCAGGCGGCAGAGGGCCACGCGCCGGCGTTCGCCGCCGGACAGGCAGGCCGTGGAGGCGTCACCTGGGGGGCAGCGGAGGGCGTCCATGGCGCGGTCCAGGCGGGTCTCGAGATTCCAGGCATCGGTGGCGTCTATGCGGTCTTGCAACTCGGCCTGGCGGGCGAAGAGCTGGTTCATCCGGTCTTCGTCCTCGTAGTACTCGGGGAGGGCGAACTTCTGGTTTATCGCTTCGTATTCCTCCAGCAGGTCGGTGACGGGCTTTACGCCTTCCATCACCACCTCGCGCACGGTCTTCGTGGGGTCGAGGAAGGGCTCCTGAGGCAGGTAGCCCACGGAGTAGCCGGGCGCGAAGACCACCTCTCCGCGGTAGTCCGCGTCAAGGCCGGCGATGATTTTCATCAACGTGGACTTGCCCGAGCCGTTGAGTCCGATAATCCCGATTTTGGCTCCATAGAAGAAGGAGAGGTAGATGTCCTTCAGTACCTGCCGGTTGGTCTGGGCGATGGTCTTGCTGACTCCTACCATGGAGAAGATGATTTTCTTGTCGTCGGTTGTAGTTGCCATAGGTTTCTGTTTAAGGGTTATGTTTCCGAGGGGCAAAGATACGATTTTTTATGCGACGGGCGCGCGCCGCGGGGCCCGAATTTGCGTCCGCCGCGGGTCGGGCGTGTATATAAGAAAGGCAGGGCTTGTCTATAATAAAGGTACGGAGGGTGTATGACAGGCGTCGGAGGTGTGCGAAGCAAGGGTCAGACCTTTGGCATACAAAGGTCTGACCCTTGCTGGGGGACGTGTCCTGGGGGTGTCTGCGCGGGACGTGGGGGCCTGTCAGCACTTGATGCCCAGCTCGTCCAGTATGCGGCGCATGGCCTCGAAGGTGGTGATGCGGGTCGGCACCAGGGGGAGACGGAGCTTGTTCTCCACCATGCCCATGGCATGGAGCATGGCTTTGACGCCCGCGGGGTTGCCGTCGACGAACAAGAGCTTGAACAGTTCGGCGAATCGGTGGTGGATGGCGAGGGCGTTGGCATAGTCTCCTTGGAGGGCGAGGCGCACCATACGGCTGAATTCCCTGGGGAAAGCGTTGCCGATGACCGAGATGACGCCCACGGCGCCCAGTGTGATGAGGGGGAAGGTGATGCCGTCGTCGCCGGAGATGACGTCGAAGTCGGCGGGCTTGTTCTTGATGATGTCGTCCATTTGGGTGATGTTCCCAGAGGCCTCCTTCACGGCCACGATGTTGCGGAAGTCGCGGGCGAGGCGCAGGGTGGTCTCGGCCGTCATGTTGACGCCCGTGCGTCCGGGCACGTTGTAGAGCACCACGGGCATGTCGGGCCTGGCCTCGGCGATGGCCTTGTAGTGCTGGTAGATGCCTTCCTGCGATGGTTTGTTGTAATAAGGTACTACGGAGAGGACGGCATCGACTCCGTCGTAGTCGTCCGTCTTCAGGGCTTCCACCACGGCGCGGGTGTTGTTTCCGCCCACGCCGAGCAGGATGGGGATGCGTCCCGCCACGCGCTGGACGACCGCCTGCCTTATCCTCCGTTTCTCTTCGTCCGTCAGCGTGGGCGTCTCGGCCGTGGTGCCCAGCACGCACAGAAAGTCAGTGTTGTTCTGCACCTGGTAGTCCACTAACCGCATGAGGGCGTCGTAGTCCACGCTTTCGTCCGACTTGAAGGGGGTGATCAGCGCCACTCCCATTCCTTTCAACCTGGTTCTTATCATACGTTGTTTTGCTATCTTCTGTGATTAAAGGCCGACAAAAATACGACTTTTTTCTCATCCCGACGTCATTCTGCCCGGAAAAAATCCCGTCTCCTCACTCCTGGCCGATCATTTGGAGAAACTCCTCTTCGCCCACGATGCGTATTCCCAGGCGCCGCGCCTTCTCCAGTTTGGCGGGTCCCATGTTGTCCCCGGCCAGGATGAACCCGGTCTTCGACGAGATGCTACCCGAGTTCTTGCCCCCGTTGCGTTCGATGAGCTGCTTGTACTCGTCGCGCGAGTGGCGGGCGAAGACGCCGCTGATGACCACCGTCTGTCCGGCCAGCAAGTCGGTGCGCTCGCCCGCCTCCTCGTCCGACAGGCGGAACTGCAGACCCGCTTCCTCGAGCCTGGCCACCAAGGCCTGGTTCCGTGGTTCGGCGAAGTAGGACACGATGCTGCCGGCAATCTTGTCTCCGATCTCGTCGATGGCCTTCAGTGCCTCGATGCTGCCCGAGCGGATGGCGTCGATGTTCCCCAGCGTGCGGGCCAGCTTCTTAGCCACTGTCTCACCCACGAAGCGGATGCCCAGGGCGAAGAGCACGCGTTCGAAGGGCACGGACTTGCTGGCTTCTATGCCCCGTACAATGTTTTCGGCCGACTTCCTTCCCATCCGTGCCAGTCCCTCGATGTCTTCCGCCCGGAGTCGGTACAGGTCTGAGGCGTCCTTCACCAGGCCTTCCTGGTAGAACAGGTCCACCGTCTCCGGCCCCAACCCGTCGATGTTCATGGCCCTTCGGCTGATGAAGTGTTCTATCTTCCCCTTGATTTGCGGGGGGCAGGCCGTATCGTTCGGGCAGTAATAGGCGGCTTCGCCCTCGTAGCGGACCAGCCTGCTGCCGCATTCCGGGCAATGGGTGATGAAGCGCACTTTGTCTCCAGTCAGCATGCCCCGCGCCTCCTTGTCCACTCCGGTTATCTTGGGGATGATCTCGCCTCCTTTTTCCACGTACACCATGTCGCCGATGTGCAGGCCCAGGCTCTCGATGATATCGGCATTATGCAGGGAGGCTCTCTTGACGATGGTGCCCGACAGCTGCACGGGGTCAAGGTTGGCCACGGGAGTAATGGCACCTGTGCGTCCCACCTGGTAGGTCACAGCATTGAGCCGTGTCAAGGCACGCTCGGCCTGGAACTTATAGGCGATGGCCCAGCGTGGCGATTTGGCGGTGTAACCCAGAAACCTTTGTTGCCGGAGGCTGTTTACCTTCAGCACGATACCGTCGGTAGCTACGGGCAGGTTCTTACGTTCTGTGTCCCAATAGTTGATATAGTCGAAGATCTCTTGCAGGCTGTGTGCCTTCTTCATGTGGTCGGAGATCTTGAATCCCCACGTCTTGGCGACCTGGAGATTCTCATAGTGTCCGTCCGTCGGCAGGTGTTCTCCTAGCAGATAATACAGATAAGCGTCCAGCTTTCTATTGGCTACAACGGATGAATTCTGCGACTTCAAGGTGCCCGAAGCTGCATTGCGCGGGTTGGCAAACAGCGGTTCTTCCCTCGACTCCCGCTCCCGATTCAAGGCTTCAAACGATACCCAGGGCATCAGAATCTCCCCCCTGATTTCAAACGAAGGCGGATAGTCCCCGTGCAACACCAGAGGAATGCTTCGGATGGTTTTGACATTGTCTGTCACGTCATCTCCTTTCTCTCCGTCTCCGCGCGTCACGGCCTGCACCAGTTTTCCGTCCTCATAAGCCAGCGAGATGGAAGTGCCGTCGTATTTCAGCTCACAACAGATTTCAAAATCTTCGTTCAAAGTATTCCGTACCCGCTCATAGAAATCGGCTACCTCGCTCTCCGAGTACGTATTACCTAAAGACAGCATGGGATACTTATGGACTACTTGTGCAAAGTCCTTGTTTAAGTCGCTGCCCACACGCATCGTGGGAGAGTTCTCATCCTGGTATTCCGGGTGCGCTTCTTCCAAGTCTTGCAACTCGCGCATCAGGTCGTCAAACTCTTTATCCGAAATCTCGGGCGCATTCAGTACATAATAATTGTAATTGTGACGGTGCAGTTCGGCCCGTAACTGTTCTATCTGTTCTTTAATAGTCATGGCTTTCATTGATGTTTGTTTGCAAAAGTACGGGTTTCTCCCTGAATATTCGTATTTTTGCGACCAAAATTGACCGATATTAATATGCGCATTGACATCATCACCGTTTTGCCGGAAATGTTAGAGGGCTTTTTCAATTGCTCCATCATGAAACGAGCCCAAAACAAAGGATTGGCCGAAATCCATCTTCACAACCTACGTGACTACACCCAAGATAAGCATCGCCGTGTGGATGATTATCCTTTTGGCGGATTTGCGGGTATGGTTATGAAAATAGAACCTATCGAGCGTTGCATTGACTTCTTGAAAGCGGAACGTGAATACGATGAAATCATCTTCACCTCACCGGATGGAGAGCAATTCAATCAACCTATGGCCAACTCGCTGTCTTTAGCTCAGAATCTCATTATTCTTTGCGGGCATTTTAAAGGTATCGACTATCGGATTCGTGAACATTTCATCACGAAAGAAATCAGCATTGGTGATTATGTATTAACCGGAGGTGAACTGGCCGCTGCCGTGATAGCCGATGCTGTTGTAAGGATTATTCCAGGCGTCATCTCCGATGAACAGTCAGCCCTTTCTGACTCGTTTCAAGACAACTTATTGGCTGCTCCTGTTTATACTCGCCCCGCAGACTATAAAGGCTGGAAGGTTCCTGATATTTTACTATCCGGACACGAAGCCAAGATTAAGGAATGGGAGCTGCAGCAGTCTCTTGAAAGGACTCGTCGTCTTCGACCGGACTTATTGGGAGAATAGAGCGGAATGGCTGTATACATAAAGAAAAGAGCGTCCACGCATGGATGCTCTTTTCTTTTTATTCAATGCGAATGGCTGCTGTTTGTTAGCAATTATATCTCAAGCGCACCAATTATCTGTTGCACTGATGTGTAATGGTGTCTATCCAAGTAATCCTGAATACCATCAATTACTTTGAGTGTAACGGTCGGATCTATGAAGTTGGCAGTACCGATTTGGATGGCTGTAGCTCCAGCCAACATAAACTCAACCGCATCTTTCCAATTCATGATTCCCCCTAAGCCAATGATTGGTATTTTTACCGCTTTACTTACCTGCCATACCATACGCAGTGCTATCGGTTTTACCGCAGCACCCGACATGCCTCCTGTGACGGTAGAAAGCACAGGGCGTCTGCGCTCAGCATCGATTGCCATACCTAACAACGTGTTTATCAGTGATACACTGTCTGCGCCACTTGCTTCGGCGGCTTTGGCAATCTCTGTGATATCTGTCACATTGGGTGAAAGTTTCACTATAAGTGTCTTCTTATAAACCTTCCTAACAGCACGAACAACTTCTTCTGCACCTTTGGCCGTGATACCGAAAGCCATGCCTCCTTGCTTCACATTAGGACAAGAGATATTTAGCTCAATAGCAGGAATATTTACAAATTCATTGATGATAGAAGCAGTTTCCGCATAATCTTCAATCGTAGAACCGGACACATTGACAATCATATTGGTCTGTATGTCTTTAATACGCGGATAAATGTGCTCTGCAAAATAATGTACCCCTTTATTTTGCAGTCCTACAGCATTTAACATTCCAGATGGAGTTTCGGCCATGCGCGGATAGGGATTCCCTTCACGTTTGTGAAGAGTAGTACCTTTTACAATGATACCACCTATTCGCGAGATATCCATGAAGTCGGCAAACTCTTCACCATAACCAAATGTTCCCGATGCAGTCATTACCGGGTTTTTCATTTGTAATTCGCCAATTTTTACACTTAAATCTGCCATAATAGTTTATTGATATTAAAAACAGGGCCTTCTTTACATACACACAAATTCCCTTCTGTTGTATTCTCCACACAACATAAGCAAGCGCCTACACCGCAAGCCATTGTATTTTCCAAAGAAACCTCGCAGTTGATGCCTTTAGTTTTGGCATATTTTGCCACTGCCATCATCATCGGTTTCGGCCCGCAGGTATATATCTGTTCAAAATTTTTCTTAGTCAAGACTGAGTGCTGCGTAACATAACCTTGCTCTCCAAGACTGCCATCTTCCGTAGTGACATATACTTCTCCGTAGTTTCTAAAGAGCTCTAACTGCAGTAAATCCTGGCTGCTACGTGCACCGAGTAAAAAGACCGGTTTACAGCCTTGCTTTGCAAGTTGTTCTCCTAGATAAAGCATAGGAGCTGTACCGACTCCCCCACCTATTAATAAGAGCTTGTCTGAAGGCTTCTGAGGCAGCGTAAAGCCGTTTCCAAGCGGCAAGACTACATTAATAATATCGCCCGGCTCAGCCTCTCCCAATCGCCTGGTTCCATCTCCTACCAACTGGATGAGGAACCATACCTCGTTTTTAGCGCGATCCACATAATTAATGGAGATAGGACGGCGCAAAAAAGTGGTAGGCGAACCGTCTACGCGAATTTCAGCAAACTGTCCGGGAAGCATTTCAGGCAGTTTTTCTGATGCCGTTAGCTTTAGCAAGACATAGTGACTGTGTAACCGCTTGTTTTCGGTTACTGCCAAATCTAGCATGTATTTTTTCATAAATCGGTAATTGTTGATTATTTCTTTTTTGATACGGCAAAGATACACCATTTTTGTCCAAACTGAGGATGCTTTGAGCCTCAATTTGCAGGTTTAAATGTCTCGTAGGTATTATCGTCGAAGAAAATACGTATTTCGGTGATTTTTCTGGGCGGCCTCTCTTTATATATAATCTCCTGTTTCACAATTTCTTTAGGCGGTATATTGGGGTGTGCTAATGGCATTTCCTGACGTTCTTTGGTGTTATCCGGCTCCTCGGCCACATTTTTTGCATTCTCAGCGAATAAAGGATAGTTTAAATCTGCCTCCAAAGAAGAATCAGAAGCGCCGTCCACATTACTCATTTGCCCCTTACCAGTTAGCAGCCATTCTAAGTTAATGTCTGTATAGCGTTGGTGAACGCGCAAGACTAATTCAACACTAGGCCTATTTCTTCCACTCAATATGTGGGAAATGGTGGCCTGCGAAGCTCCAATGCTCTCAGCAAATGCTCCAGCTGTCAGCTTCTCTCGATTCATAATTAATTTAAACCGGTCCTTTATATCATCCATACTACTTGCTTTACAAAACTAAATGCGTTTCTTTTTCGATTACAAAGATACATATTACAAAAGACAAATCAAAATATATAGTTGTAATATTTGTGATTTTACATGCGTATTACTTGTAGATACACTTGTAAATCAATAGAGGCATACCAATGTTATACTACAGTTTACATAGCTTTAATAATAATACATAAAATACTTGCAATTAATACGTTATCATAGTGATTTGTATGATTATTGCGCGCAATTCACATCTAAGGTATAGTACGATACCAATATACTAATTAGAGAGACGAACATATACGCTCAATCTACTGATTATAACGTATATATAAACATCATTATTACGATATAATTACAAATACTAAATGCTGATGTTTATAGATAAATATATGTGACATATTAGTTTATCGATGTATTATACAGCAGTAATATATCTGCAATTATACAGATGTAATATATTCATAATACACATGTAGCGCCATGGTATTACATAGGTAATCCTTAGCTGTTGCAGATGAAACATTCTGGGATTATTCTGATCAAATTAAGGATTATTAAATTGGACGGAGAAGCCTCTTATGAGGGAACTAAAACGAACTTTATGAGCTTAAAACTGCCTGTTGAAGCTGGGAAAAATAAATAGAGCAGTATTCCCATCCGGTCTGCGCTATCATAGTCTGTAGGCAGATTTCGTTTTTTGTGGCAAAAAAAATACGGAACCTTTCGAGTTCCGCATTATCCAGTTCTATTTAAAAGAAGCAGGTGATATAAATAATGGACGTTTATTTATGGCGCACGCCATTCTGAGTCAGTTGCAGTTCCAGTTCTTTACATAATCTAGATTTAACGGCTGCCATATCTACTGTTTCTCCTAATTCTTGTTTCAAGGAAGTAACTCCTTTGTCTATGAAACCGCAAGGATTGATGTAGCTGAAATACCGCAAGTCGGTGTTGACGTTGAGAGCCAAGCCATGCATTGTAACAAAATGACTGGAACGTACCCCGATAGCACAAATCTTACGTGCACGAGATGTGCGAGGTTCCAACCATACACCTGTGGCATTCTCCAGGCGGGCGGCCTGAATCCCGTAAGAAGCACAGGTACGAATCACTGCTTCTTCCAATGCATATATATAGCTGCGAAGCCCCAACGAAAAATCTTCCAGATTAAGAATCGGGTAGCAAACCAATTGGCCGGGACCGTGAAAGGTAATATCGCCACCCCGGTCGATGTGATACAAAGAAGCGCCTATGCTCTGCAGCTGAAGTGCTCCCAGCAACATATTATTCTCTTTGCCGCTTCGCCCCAACGTATATACGGGAGGATGCTCACAAAGCACGATGCGATTGACATACTGCTCTCCGTTCCGTTTGGCCGACACCAACTGGTTGAACCATTGGGTTTGTCTTTGCCAGCTCTGTTCGTAATCAATGAGTCCCCAATCTGAAATCTCAAGTTCCATGTCTTCTCTTTCTACCACTCCCGCAGCGGGAATCTTATCGTTAATCCAGTTTTAATACAGCAAGGAAAGCCTTTTGCGGAACTTCCACATTACCGATTTGCTTCATCCGCTTCTTGCCTTTCTTTTGTTTCTCCAACAGCTTGCGCTTGCGGCTCACGTCGCCACCATAACATTTGGCTGTCACATCCTTGCGCACGGCTTTGATGGTTTCGCGGGCAATGATTTTGGCTCCGATGGCAGCCTGGATAGCAATCTCGAACTGCTGGCGGGGAATCAGTTCCTTCAGTTTCTCACACATCCTGCGTCCCAATTCATAGGCGTTATCAAAATGCGTCAGCGTGGAAAGGGCATCAACAGGTTCTCCATTCAGCAAGATGTCCAGCTTTATGAGCTTCGACGGGCGGAAGCCGTTGGCATGATAATCGAAGGAAGCATAACCTTTGGAGATGCTTTTCAGTTTGTCATAGAAGTCGATGACGATTTCTCCCAAAGGCATGTCGTAGAATATCTCGACCCGGTTGCCGGAGATATACTCTTGTTTGACAAGCTCTCCCCGCTTGCCCAGGCAAAGCGTCATGATAGGCCCGATGTAGTTGGTGGTGGTTATCACCGAAGCACGGATATAAGGCTCTTCAATATGGTCTATCAGGGTAATGTCCGGCATGCTTCCCGGGTTATGCACCTCGATTACGTGTCCCTGTTTGTCGTAAACATGATAGGATACGTTGGGAACCGTGGTGATGACATTCATGTTAAACTCGCGATCCAAACGTTCTTGCACGATTTCCATGTGAAGCAACCCCAGGAAACCGCATCGGAAGCCAAAACCCAGTGCCAGGGAGGACTCGGGCTGAAACGTCAGGGATGCGTCGTTCAGTTGAAGTTTTTCCAACGACGAGCGCAAATCCTCGAAGTCTTCTGCCTCGATGGGATATACGCCGGCGAATACCATGGGTTTGACCTCTTCAAAACCTGCGATGGCCTCTTTGCAGGGACGGTCTATGTGCGTGATAGTGTCTCCTACTTTTACCTCGCGGGAAGTCTTTATACCCGAAATTATATAGCCCACGTCGCCCGTACGCAGTTCGTCCCGGGGAACCAAATCCATCTTCAGCACCCCCACTTCGTCGGCATCATATTCTTTGCCAGTGTTAAAGAATTTCACCTTGTCTCCTTTGCGGATAATGCCGTTCTCAATCTTGAAATAAGCAATGATGCCTCGAAAAGAGTTGAATACCGAATCGAAAATCAAAGCCTGCAAAGGCGCATTCTCGTCGCCTTCCGGATGGGGAATCCGTTCGATGACGGCCGCCAGGATTTCCTCCACTCCCATTCCCGTTTTGCCGGAAGCGCGTATAATCTCTTCCCGTTTGCATCCCAGCAATTCTATGATTTCGTCTTCCACTTCCTCGGGCATCGCGCTGGCCATATCGCATTTGTTGATGACCGGGATAATCTCCAAATCATGCTCCAAGGCCATATACAGATTGGAGATGGTCTGAGCCTGTACACCCTGGGAAGCATCGACAATGAGCAAAGCCCCTTCGCAGGCCGCGATGGAACGGGAAACCTCATAAGAGAAATCCACATGTCCCGGTGTATCTATCAGGTTTAAGACATACTTTTCACCTTTATATGTATATTCCATCTGTATGGCATGGCTTTTGATGGTGATGCCTCGCTCACGCTCCAGGTCCATGTCGTCCAACATCTGCCCCTCTGTGATTTGTATGGTGTGCGTAAATTCCAACAGGCGGTCAGCCAGCGTAGATTTACCGTGGTCAATATGGGCAATGATACAAAAATTGCGAATGTTCTTCATCTTAAATACTTTAATGATAAATTTAGCCGTAACATGAAAGAATCGTGCGTACGAAATTCCTATTTTACGAAATGAGCGCCCAAAGATACGAAAAAGGACGGGACAAAAAAAATGCGCTGTCCACATTCATCGTGCCAGCGCGTTTTTTCAATGTTCCGAAGGGGACTTAAACCAGTTTCACAAAAAGCTCTCCTTCCACTTCTTCTACAGAAATCTTGTCTTCTCTCAACAGCCACCCCAAGCCCAGATAAAGGTCTTTGTCCAGCAGCTTAGTTACCTTTTTCACTTGTTTAACGGTGCGTCCGTCGGTGCCATTCAAGGCATTCCAGATTTTACCGGCCGTTTCGCCAGCTCTTTCTTTTAACATTTTCATTTATATTTAAGTTAGACATGCCATAACTTTATCACCCACAATGCTTTATAGGGCACTTTCCATTCAACGCGCAAATATACGCATTTTTATGTTATTTAGCTTCTTGTCACTTGTTTTTTCAAACCTGCACACGCATATTTTCGACGAATCCATATTCATTGAGCCGCATCAAAGGGCCTGACTCTCTGCGTTTAGTGGGAGTTAAGTTCCCGCCAACTGGCATAGTAACTCCCGGTAGCTGGCATAGTACTTCCCGCTCGCTCTGAATATATCTCCCGGTCGGGCGGCATAAAACGGGGCGTTCAGGCAGTCCGGCTGACAAGAAAACGCTGTCCTACCCGGCGGTCAGTAACATGTCCTGCGCGGGAAAAGTGTATCTATGTTGTTTGCTTCTCCTGACCCTTGTCTTCCTTCTGTTCTTCCAAAGGCAAGTCCCCTTTTAAATATTCCACCCAGATGCGGGCGGCCGATTCTATCATCCGGGCGCAGGGACGTTTGGCATAATATGCTGCGGTACGCTCTTCAGCCACGGCGCTGCGCTCCACCTTTCGCAGATTCAATAACTCCCGGCAAGTAATAGAGCCGTTCCGACGTTTAAACTCTTCTGCCAATCGCTGAACCAATGCATAATTGGCGGATTTGCTGGCCCGGTCTTTCCCTTCCACCGCGCATTTTTCCAGACCGGCCAGCATAAACATGCCGCAGACCGCGCCACACGTCAGGCGCATACGCCCTATACCTGCGCCGAAAGAAGCCGCCATGTGCAGGGCCTGCTCATGCGTAAAGCCGTACATGTCTGCAAAGGCAGCCACGACGGACTGGGAACAATTAAAACCTTCGTAGAAGTTTTCGACTGCTTTATTGATTCTATCCTCTAATTCCATAGGTAAACAGTGTTAAATCAAAACGCCCCCAGGACGCATAAGGAGATGACAGCCTGCCTCCCCCTGACAACCAAGGGCATAAATGGAAAGAAGCCGCACCGGCAAACGTTTCGATGCAGCTTCTTCGTTCAATTATTAATATCGGGAAGTTAATACCCCATTTCGTGCAGTGCCTTGCATAATTGGTCTGGACATGAAGTAGGACGCATTCCGCAACGGATGTTTTCTAACCGGGAAATGACTTCTTGCACAGGAAGTCCTCTGACCAGGCGGGCAATCCCCTGAAGGTTTCCGTTGCAGCCGTTCCAATATTCCACGTCGCGGACAATGCCGTCTTCTACCTCAATAAAGATATCAGTACTGCATGTTCCTTTCGTCTTATAGTGGTATTTCATGCCTTACTCCTCGTCTTCTTCCGGCTTCATGTTGGTGTAAACCGTTTGGACGTCGTCAAATTCCTCCAGACGCTCCACCATTTTGTTGATGGTTTCACGATGTTCGGACGATACCTCTTTCAAATCGTTGGGGAGATAGGTGAAGTCGCCACCAACGTCCTCAAAGCCCTGTTCTTCCAGGTGCTTCTGGATGGCAGCATAGCTTTTGGGGTCGCCATAGATGGTGATGGTGCCTTCCTCGTCGTCCACATCATAGTCCTCGTCTACGTTGTAGTCAATCATGTCGAGCAGGAACTCGTCCATATCCATATTGTCTTTCTTCTTGAACGTAAACACGCATTTGTGGTCGAACAAGAAAGCCAGCGAACCCATCGTTCCCAAGTTGCCGCCAAACTTGTTGAACACAGAGCGGACATCGGCCACCGTGCGGGTGGGATTGTCGGTCAGCGTATCCACAAAAACAGCAATCCCGTGAGGGCCGTATCCTTCGTAAGTCATTCCTTTGTAATCGCTTTGGTCTTTTCCCATCGCGTTTTTGATGGCCCGCTCGATGTTGTCCTTCGGCATGTTCTCACGCTTGCAGGTAGCAATAATCGAACGCAGTGCCGGGTTATTCTCAGGCTCCGGGCCGCCTGCCTTCACGGCAATGGCAATTTGCTTGCCCAGGCGGGTGAATGTTTTGGCCATGTGGCCCCATCTTTTCAGTTTGGTAGCTTTTCTATATTCAAATGCTCTTCCCATTGGATGATTATTTTAAAAGTTAGATACTATGATTCGTTTCATCAGCGGAGCTTGGCTCCCAATTTATTCTCCAGATTAGCAATCAGCTTCGACATGATTTTGTCAATCTGCTTCTCGTTCAGTGTGGCATTCTCGTCCTGCAGCAGGAAGCTGACAGCGTAGCTTTTCTTCCCCGCTTCCAGGTTCTTGCCTTCGTAAACGTCAAACAGCGAAACGTCCTTTAAGAGCTTCTTTTCTGTCTCGTAAGCGATTTTCTCTATTTCGGAGAACTGGATGTGCTTGTCCAACAGCAACGCCAAATCTCTCTTGACAGCCGGGAACTTGGAAATCTCCTGGTAGCTGACCTTGGTATTGCGGATGGCCTTCAACAGTTCCTTCCAATTAAGGTCGGCATAATAAACGTCATGCTCAATGTCAAAACCTTTCAGCAGCTTATGCTTCACTACGCCCAAAGTGGCCAGGCATTTCCCGCCGCGCGTATTCACCGAAAGAGCCACGGAGAAGAGGTCGTTGGCCAGATTGCCCACCACCAGGTTGTGCATCTGCAAGCCCAGCCGTCTGAAGATGTTCTCGACATAGGCCTTCAGTTCATACACGGAAGAGTCCTCGTCCGGATGCGCCCAAGAGTTGGAGGTCTTTTTCCCCGTCACCCAGAGGCCCAAGTGCAGTTCTTCGTTGTAAGGCGACAGGACATGTTCGGGGTTGGCCTTGTCTGGATGATAATGATAGCAGTTTCCGAACTCGAAGAACTTCAGGTCGGCATTCTTGCGGTTAGTGTTGTGGGCGATGCTTTCCAGCCCGCCAAACAACAGGGTCTGGCGCATGGCGTTGAGATCGGCGCTCAGCGGGTTAAGCAGCATCACCAGTTGTTCCTGCGGATACGTGCCCAGCCCTTCGTAATAGGCCGCGCGCGTCAGCGAGTTGTTCAGAATCTCGCTGAAGCCACATCCCACCAGTTGCTCTGCCACCAAGTTCTGCAGGCGATTGGACTTGTCTTCCTCGCCCTTGGTGGTCAGGCTGGAGTGGAGCGTGGTAGGAATCTCTACATTATTATATCCGTAGATGCGCAGGATGTCTTCCACCACGTCGCACGGGCGCTGCACGTCCACGCGGTAAGGAGGCACGTCCAGCACGAGGCTGGCGTCGGTCTCCGAGACAATCTTCATCTCCAGGCTCGACACGATACTCCGGATGGTTTCCGCCGGAATCTCCTTGCCCACCAGGTCGTGTACATACCGGTAGGGCAGCTCGACGCGGAAGTCCGGGAAGCGGGCGTTGCACACGTCCTTGATTTCCGACGAGATGGTGCCCCCGGCCAATTCCTTCACCATCAGGGCGGCCAACTTCAGGCAATAGATGACGTTGTTGGGGTCGATGCCGCGCTCGAAGCGGAAAGAGGCGTCCGTGTTCAGCCCCTGACGACGCGCTGTCTTTCGTATCCACGTCGGGTGGAAATAGGCACTCTCAAGGAAGACATCCTTGGTTTGTTCCGTCGAGCCGGAAGCCAGGCCTCCGAACACGCCCGCGATGCACATCGGCTCTTCGGCGTTGCAAATCATCAGGTCGCGCTCGTCCAGTTTCCGCTCCGTCCCGTCCAGGGTGACGAAGGGCGTACCCCCGGGCAGGGTCTTCACGACGATGCGGCGGCCCTTGATCTGGTCGGCGTCAAAACAGTGCAGGGGTTGCCCGAAGGCATGCACAATGTAGTTGGTCACGTCGACCACGTTGTTGATGGGCCGCAGGCCAACGGCGCGCAGCTTCTCCTGCAGCCAGTCGGGACTTTCCTTCACGGTGACGCCTTTCACGGTAACACCGGCATAGCGTGGGCAGGCCTCGGTGTTCTCCACCTCCACCTGGATGTCCAAGTCGTGGTTGTCCACCGCGAAGGCATCCACCGTAGGCCGGTGCAGGCGCGCTGCCCGGTGGTTCTGCACGAGCCATGCGTAAAGGTCGCGGGCCACACCGTAGTGCGAGCAGGCGTCGGCCCGGTTCGGCGTAATGTCCACCTCCAACACGTAGTCGCTCTTTATCCCGTAGTATTCCTTGGCCGGCGTGCCCACGGCAGCATCCGGCGGGAGGACGATGATGCCGGCATGGTCGGTGCCGATGCCTATCTCGTCTTCCGCGCAAATCATGCCGTTAGACTCCACGCCGCGCAGCTTGGACTTCTTGATGGTGAAGCATTCGTCGCCGTCATAGAGCTTGGTGCCCAGCGTGGCCACCACCACTTTTTGCCCGGCGGCCACGTTGGGCGCGCCACACACAATCTGCACCGGACTGTTGCCGTCGCCCAGGTCGACGGTGGTCACGTGCATGTGGTCGGAATTGGGATGCGGCACGCAGGTCAGCACCTCGCCTATCACGAGGCCTTCCAGCCCGCCCTTGACGGATTCCACTTCTTCCACGCTTCCGGTTTCCAGGCCGATGGAGGTCAGCGCGGCGGCCACCTCCTGCGGGGTCAGGTCGAAGTCGACGTATTCTTTCAACCAGTTATAAGAGATGTTCATATCGGTATGTGTTTTGATAGATTCCTAAAAAATGACTTGCAAAGGTAATAAGATTTTCGGTAAGTAAGGAAATCCGGGGCGGGAAATTAGAAAAACGGGCCGGATGCCTCCAGTTTTCCAGCTTTAAACTTTAAAAAAGTTAAATGGCACATAGTTTCCTCCCCCTCCCGCTTGGTATATTGAAGAAAGTCCATATATTTACACAAACAAAATTGTTAGTCTTTATAGTTAAACCAAAAAGATTGCAATATGAATAAGGAACAAAATCAGTCTCAGGACACAGAAACAAGAATCCTTCAAGCGGCTGAAAAAGAATTCTTTGAGAAGGGATATGCCGGGGCAAGGACGGCCTCCATTGCCGAAGCGGCCGGTGTCACTCACGCCATGCTGCATTATTATTTCCGTACGAAAGACAAGCTTTTTGAACGGATTGTATCGGAGAAAATAAACATGCTGGGCGATATCATATTGAGTGCCATAGGCGATGAAAACTTGCCTCTGGAAGAAAGAATCCGCCAAGGCGTCGAGAGGCATTTCGATTTTATCTCAGCCAACCGGGACTTGCCTAAATTCATTGTGAACGAAGTGCTCACTCGTCCTGAACACATTGAAATAATGAAGCAGAACGCATTGCACATTGTGAATAAGCTCCTGAATAATCTCCAACATGAAATTGACGAAGATGCCGCCAAGGGATTATGTCGAAAAGTCGATGCCCGGATGTTGCTGATAGACATCGTTTCGCTCAATGTATTCCCGTTCATGGCAGCTCCGATAGTTTATGGAGCTATAGGGAATGCTTATGAAAGCTATGACGAGTTTCTGGCTATTCGCAAAAAAGAAAATATAGAAACTATTTTGAACAAGCTTAAAATCCATTGATTATGTGGAAAAGGCATTTGTTTTTAGCATTGTCATTGGCGGCGGGTATTCATCTTTTCGCCCAAGTGACGTTGGAAGAGTGCGTAACGTCGGCGCAAGACAACTACCCGCTTATTCGGAAGTATGATTTGCTGAACCGGACGAAAGAGGTGAACCTGGCAAACATCAACAAAAGCTGGCTGCCCCAAATAAACATATACGGCCAGGGGACTGTACAGAACGAGACGCCTTCCTTTCCGGAATCATTGGCCGGGATAATCTCCCAAACAGGCACGTCCATCTTCGGATTGAACGAATGGCAATATAAAATAGGTGCGGACATCAGCCAAAACATCTGGGACGGAGGCGCGTCGAAAACCGAGCGGAAGATAGAGCGTGCCGAAGATGCGGAACGGCAGGCCGCTTTGGATGTCCAGCTTTACGCCATTCGCGAACGGGTGGAAGCTCTGTTTTTCGGCGTCTTGCTCATGGAAGAACAGATAAAACAGACCCGGAACATGCAGGCATTGCTGCAAAACAACCTCGACAAACTGCAGACGATGTATGAAAACGGAACCGCCCTGCAAAGCGATGTGGACATGGTGGAAGCACAATGCCTCACTACCGCCCAGCAACTTATCCAGGCGGAAAGCACGGCAAGGAGCTACCGGAAGGTGCTGGAGCTATTCACCGGGAAAAGCCTTGCCGGTCAAGAACTGGTAAGGCCAGACGCATCCATGCCGCAGTACCTGTTGCCTGACCGCCCGGAGTTGAAACACTTTGCGGCACGGCTACAGGCTAACGAGGCACGGAACGCGAGCATCACGGCAAGCACGATGCCCAGAATCGGGCTGTTCGCACAGGCTTATTATGGCTATCCGGGATTCAATTACTTCGAGAGCATGGTGAACCGCGACCTTTCGTTCAACATCCTTGCCGGCGTGAAAGTGTCTTGGAACATCGGCGCGTTTTACACGAAGAAGAACAACCGGCAGCTGTTGCGCCTTTCGTCGAACAACATAGCCGTGGAGCGGGATGTCTTCCTGTTCAACACAAAGATGCAGACCCGTTTGCAACTGGACCGCATTGACGAGCTGAAGGCCATTATGAAAGAGAACGACCGGATTGTGGAGCTGCGTGCCAACGTCCGGAAAGCGGCCGAGTCGCAGCTGGACAATGGCGTGATAGACGCCATCGACCTGCTGGCCAAGCTGACGGACGAGAGGCAAGCCCGTCTCAACGCATCCTACCACGAAATCCAACTCCTCCAAAGCATTTACCAACTTAAATACACCTTGAACCAATGAAAAAGATAGCCCTATTCTCCACATTTATTATATTGTTGGCTTCCTGCCGGAACGCTGAAACATATGACGCCACAGGCATCTTCGAGGCAAACACGGTAACGGTATCTTCTGAAACCAGTGGAAAGCTGGTCGTGTTTAGCGTGGACGAGGGAGACAGCCTCGTAGCCGGACAGCAGGTGGGATGGGTGGACACTCTCCTACTCGCCCTCCAGCAGAAACAACTTCACAGCCAGCAACTCTCCACAAAGAAATCATCACCCGACATTGCAGCGCAGGCAGCTGCCTTGAGGTCGCAGATAGCCCACCAGCAGAACGAGTGCGACCGCATTGCCCGCCTGCTTGCCAACGGAGCAGCCACGCAGAAGCAAAGCGATGACGCGAATGCGCAGTTGAGAACCTTGCGCGGACAGTTGGAAGGCTTGCTCTCCACATTGGACAAGAACCGCAGCTCCATCACGGAAAGCGCCTCGGCTCTGCAATACCAGCAAGAGCAAATAGAGGAGCAGATACGCAAGAGTCGCATCACAGCGCCCATCACCGGCACGGTCCTTCAGAAGTATGCCGAGCAGGGCGAATACGCCACCCCCGGACGTTCCCTCTTCAAGATGGCCAACCTGAACGACATCTATCTGCGCAGCTACTTCACCGCCTCGCAACTGGCACATATCCGCATAGGGCAGCCAGTGACCGTCATCGCCGATTTCGGCGGGGACGAGCAGTACGAATATCCCGGCCAGATTACCTGGATTGCGCAAGAAAGCGAGTTCACGCCTAAGTCCATCCAGACACAAGACACCAGGGCAAACCTGGTATATGCCGTAAAAGTCTCGGTGAAGAACGATGGGAGGCTGAAGCTCGGGCAGTACGGCGAGGTGCGCCTGGGTAACGCGGAATGAGAGACCTTTGCAGCGACAAGGTGAGGAAAAGGTGCCACCTTTTGTAGGAATCAGTGCCACCTTTTCCTACAATCAGTGCCACCTTTTCCTCACCTTCCTGGCTGGGAGAACAGACCTCCACGCTGCCAAAGACAAGCCAAGAAGGCGGAAACGCAGGCATTGACAAAGACTGACGAATCATTCACATGCTTTTTTTTATGAGAAACATCATAGACATACAAGGGTTGACGAAACGCTACGGGAGACTGACGGCGCTGGACTGCGTGACGCTCGCCGTGCCCCAAGGCGCCTTGTTCGGCCTTATCGGACCGGACGGGGCGGGAAAGACTACGTTGTACCAAATACTGACCACGTTGCTCCGTCCCGACGAGGGTTCGGCCACCGTGGCAGGCCTTGACGTGGTGAAAGATTACCGGAAACTGCGCGCCGAGATAGGCTACATGCCGGAACGGTTCTCCCTCTACCCCGACCTCACCGTCCGCGAGAACCTGCATTTCTTCGCCTCGCTGTTCGGCGTGGACGTAAAGGACAACTTCGACCTGATAGCCCCGATATTCGAGCAGCTGAAGAAGTTCCCCAACCGTCGGGCAGGAGCCTTGTCCGGCGGCATGAAGCAAAAGCTGGCTCTGAGTTGCGCCTTGATACACCGCCCGCGAGTGCTGCTGCTGGACGAGCCCACCACGGGCGTTGACGCCGTGTCGAGGAGCGAGTTCTGGGACATGCTGGCCACGCTAAAGGAGAAGGGCATCACGATTCTGGTCTCCACTTCCTACATGGACGAAGCCGAGCGTTGCGAATGCATCGCCCTGATCAATAAAGGGAAAATTCTGGACGTGAACACGCCCGGCAGGCTGATGGAAGACATGGACAAGAACCTTTACAACGTATCGGCGAAAGATATGTATCCGCTCCTGGAGGCGTTGCGCGCCCTTCCGGATGTAAAGGATTGTTATACGTTCGGCGCTACGCTGCACATCGTGACAAACGACAGTTTCAATCTGGACAATGCTGTTAGCAAGCTTCGGCAGGCAGGCTTGGACGATGCCCGGATATGGCCTGCGAAAGGAAACATAGAAGATTTGTTCATTAAATTGGCTAAGGAAGATGGATAAGGAGATAGTAATATCGGTGGAAGACCTTACCAAGAAATTCGGGAACTTCACCGCTGTGGACCACATCACCCTGCAAGTACGCCGGGGCGAGATCTTCGGATTCCTGGGGGCGAACGGCGCGGGCAAGACACAGCTATGCGCATGTTGTGCGGACTCAGCTTCCCGACATCCGGCAGTGGGACGGTGGCAGGCTATGACATTCTCCGCCAGGCGGAAGACATCAAGCGACACATCGGCTACATGAGCCAGAAGTTCTCCCTCTACGAGAACCTGACCGTGTGGGAAAACCTGCGTCTATTCGCCACCATCTACGGCATGTCCTCCACAGAAATCAAGGATAAGGCGGACGCCGCATTTGGGACGTTAGGTATGGAGGGCCTGCGGAATGTCCTGGTGAAGGAAATCCCCCTCGGCTGGAAGCAGAAACTGGCCTTCACCGCTGCCACGCTGCACTCGCCCGACATCGTTTTCCTGGACGAGCCGACCGGAGGCGTTGACCCGGCCACACGGCGCAAGTTCTGGGAGATGATCTACCGCGCCTCTTCGGAAGGCATGACGGTTTTCGTCACCACCCACTACCTGGACGAGGCCGAGTATTGCCACCGCGTCTCTATCATGGTGGACGGGCGTATCAAGGCATTGGACACTCCGGCCGGACTGAAGCGGAAGTACGAGGCCGCCACAATGGACGAGGTGTTCCGCATCGTGGCGAGAGATGCCCAAAGGGGAGATTAATTCTTCATTCTTTATTCTTCATTAAAATGAATATATTCCAATCACTCATCAAGAAAGAGGTGCTCCACCTCCTGCGCGACTTCCGCACGGTGACGGTGGTACTGGTCATGCCCGTCGTGCTGCTGTTGCTCTTCGGATTCGCCATCTCCACCGAGGTCAACAACGTGCGGATGGTCGCCGTGGTGGAGCAGCACACGGACGAGACCCGACAGGTGATAGACCGCTTCCGCGCCAATCCCTACTTCACGTTCCAGGGCATCGTTCCCTATAACGACGTGGAAGACCTCCTGCGGATAGGCCGGACGGATGCCGCCGTGGTGTTCCGCACGGAGGACGGCTGGCTGCAGCACCAGATTATCGTGGATGCCTCCAACACCACGATGGCACAGACCGCCACGGCCTATCTGGAGAGCGTCATTCGTGCTGCGACAGACATCCCGGTCGTGACCCACACGCTCTATAACCCGCAACTGAAAAGTGCATACCACTTCGTGCCGGGCATCATGGGCATGATATTCATCCTCATCTGCGCCATGATGACCTCCGTGTCCATCGTCAGCGAGAAGGAGACGGGCACGATGAACCTGCTGCTGGTCTCCCCCGTCCGTCCCCGTACGATTATCCTCGGGAAGCTGGTGCCTTACTTCCTGCTGTCGTGTGTCATCCTGACGCTGATGCTAGCGCTGAGCTATACCGTGCTGGGCCTGCCCTTCTCCTTCAGCATCGTCCACGTGATATGGGTCAGTATCCTGTACATCGTCCTTGCCCTGGCGTTGGGATTGCTCATCTCTACCCTCGCCTCCACGCAGGTTTCCGCCCTGCTGGTCTCCGGTGTGATGTTCATGATACCGGTGGTGCTGCTTTCGGGCATGATATTCCCGGTGGAGAACATGCCGACGGCCTTGCAATGGTTCTCGTGCGTCATCCCTGCCCGCTGGTACATCTCGGCGATGCGTGTGCTAATGATACAGCAGCTCCCCGTCGGGAATGTGCTGACGGAAGTACTGGTGCTGTCGGGAATGACGGTAGCCGTGCTGGCCTTGGCTATCAAGAAGTTCAACGCTAAGAAATAGAAAGTTTAGCGGCCGGAGGCCGCAATGATTAGTGATTAGTGATAAATGGTTAATACGTGATAGCAAGACTCACGCGCGGCCTATTTGCCATTAATCATTAATCACTAACCACTAATCACTACGGGTAAAGCCCGAGAAATGATCATCTGCTTATGAATAGAAGAATATTGAAGATATTGCTTGAGAAGGAAGTATTGCTGATGAAGCGGAACCCAGTCGTCCCCCGCCTGATTGTGGCCATGCCCATCCTGGTGATGCTCATCATCCCCCTGGTGGCGACGCTGGATGTGAAGAACGTAGGCGTATCCGTGGTGGACAACGACCGCACGCCCCTCTCCCGCCGCCTGATAGCGGACATGGACGCATCGGAATACTTGTCCGTCACCGGCTGCTACTTCGGCTACGGCGAAGCGTTCCGGCAGATCGAGAACGGCGAAGCGGACGTTCTCGTCACTATTCCGAAAGGCTATCAAAAGGACATCACTAAGGGGGAGAGACCCGCAGCGGACGTCAGGGCGAACGGCGTGAACGCGACGAAGGGGATGCTGGGCGCACAGTATGCCACGGCGTCCATGGCCAACACCCTCGCGCACTGGCAGGCAGAACAAGGCATC
Source organism: uncultured Bacteroides sp. (assembly GCA_949289265.1). GTDB lineage: Bacteria > Bacteroidota > Bacteroidia > Bacteroidales > Bacteroidaceae > Bacteroides. The sequence goes on along the minus strand of CASENE010000072.1, from coordinate 103,157 downwards.
GCCGTGCCCGCCCGGGAGACGGCCGTCGTCAACCTCTACAACCCGACGCTCAACTTCCGCAACTACATGATTCCGGCCCTGATGGTGGTGCTGCTCATCATCATCTGCGGGTTCCTCCCCACGCTCAACCTCGTCAGCGAGAAGGAGACCGGCACCATCGAGGCGATGAACGTCACGCCGGTGGGACGGCTGGAGTTCGTCCTGTCCAAACTGATTCCCTATTGGGTGGTGGGCATCCTGGTCGTGACGGTGGGGATGCTCATCGGCCGGCTGGTCTACGGACTGGCGCCGGAAGGAAACATTGCGAACATCTACCTGGCGGCCATTCTGTTCAGCCTCGTCATGTCCGGCCTGGGCGTGTCCATCGCCAACCGCTCGGCCACTATCCTGCAGAGCATCTTCGTGATGTTCGCCTTCATCGTCATCTTCCAGCTGATGGGCGGGCTGTTCACCCCCATAGCCTCCATGCCCCGGTGGGCGCAGTGCATCACCTACGCCATCCCGCCGCGCTACTTCATCGAAATCATGCGCTCCGTCTATCTGAAGGGGGCCACCGTGGCCGACCTTTGGACACAATATGCGGCCTTGTCCGGCTTTGCCGTTTTGCTCAGCCTCGTGGCGGCCGCGACCTACAGGAAAAGGGTCTGATGCAGAGTGGTGTAGGATTCTCTCCTTATCCCGCCCAGAAAAACTGCCAAGTGCGGAGAAAAAACGCTTTATCTCTCAGAAAAACTATAAATCCAGCCTGAATTTACATAAATCCAAGCTGAATTTACATAAATCTAGGCTGGATTTATGTAAATCTAGCCTAAATTTATAGTTTTCGCCAAAGATTGGCAACTTTTTGCCACAGGCAGGGAGTTTTATCCAAGGGATTGGACCTGTTTTTCGTCCATCCCGGGCAAGGTTAATCCGGACTCCCTTTGGGCTATTCCAGAATAATCCCGTATTTTTGCACCCGGAATACGTTTTTCATCATGGCACTGAGCAAGAATCGCATTAAATACATCCGCTCGCTGGAGTTGAAGAAGAATCGGGACGCAGACCAGGTATTCGTGGCAGAAGGTCCCAAGTTGGTGAACGAACTGTTGGGGCGCTTCCCCTGCCTTTTGCTGGCTGGCACCTCCGAGTGGGCGGCGCGGAACCCGCATCCTGCCTGCGACGAATTTGTGGAAGTATCGGACGAAGAGCTGGGACGGGCCAGTTTCCTGAAGCATCCGCAACAGGTGTTGGCCGTTTTCCGGCAAAAGCGGGAAGAGCTTGCGCCCGACGCGGCCCAGCATTCCCTCTGTCTGGCCTTGGACGGCGTGCAGGACCCGGGCAATCTGGGGACAATCATACGCCTGGCCGACTGGTTTGGCATCCGGCACCTGTTCTGTTCGCCCGACACGGCCGACTTGTACAATCCGAAGGTGGTGCAGGCCACGATGGGGAGCCTGGCGCGCGTCTCTGTGCATTACACGTCCTTGCCGGAACTGATAGGCCGTTTCGTGGGGGAGGTTCCTGTCTATGGAACCTTTCTGGACGGCGAGAACATCTACGCGCAGCCGCTGTCGGACAATGGATTGATTGTGATGGGAAACGAAGGGAGGGGAATCCGGAAGGAAACGGAACGGCTGGTCACACGGAAACTCTACATCCCTGCTTATCCCAAAGAGCAGGGGCCTTCCGAATCGCTGAACGTGGCCATCGCTACGGCAATTGTTTGCGCCGAGTTCCGCAGACAGGCTGCATGGCCGTAAAATCGAACGGGAAATAATGGTAGAGCCGTCCGTCTTCTTCTATTCTTAAGACGCCGGGCAACCATTCAATGCTGGGCCTCTCGCCTTCCAAAGCAAAGAAACCGGCCACGCGCCCCTCGTCTACCTCTACCACTTGTTGCTTGAGGAAACCTTGTCCCGGCACGTAGACGTAATGCGAGGCGTAATAATGCTTCATTGGCGTTATTTGTTTTCTCTGACTGCAGCCTTCAGTGGAAGAGTCGGCACGTTGCTCCGCACAGGGCGGAAAGAAAGTCTGGAGCTGTCTCCTCGGGCATGATAACGCATCAACTTCACCCCGTCTATCAGCCATACGCCGCCTGATGAGGCCTGCGGGCGGGAATAGTACACGAAGCCGTCCACTTCCTTAATCTTTCCCAGGGAATCGGCCCAAACACTGAGAACATATTCGCCCGGCTTCCGGATGCGCTGCATGTCATACCGCATGCTGTCTCCTTCATACAAGACTTGCAGAGACATTACCGGGGCATACAAGGTATCGTCCAAGAGCGATGCGCCATGCTCACGGCTGAAACGCATGCGCCAACGCAAGGTGTCCCGGTCGTAGAAATTCGTATCAGAAGGCAACGTAAACCAGATGCGGCTATTCAAGGGCATGTCGGTCAAACGGTAGGTTCTTTGCCAGGCCCATACGTCGATGCTGTCTCCCGGCTTGGACATTTTGGGCTTGTGGTCGCGCTTGGCAATCAGGTCGTCAATCTTCTCCTTCTCCGTCTTCAGGCGTTGGTTGACCTTCTCGTAGATATCGCGCAGGGCTTCCGGATGGCGTGCGAACCACACCATGGAGGTGTCAAACTGGGCTTCAGTGATACCATGCTTCTTATACACAGACTCTACATATAATATCCGCTTATAGCTTTCGTTGTATGGCACTTGTTCGCCCATGGCCTTGGCTATGTGGTAATCGTAGAGCACAGCCTCCATCTTGTCGTCGGGCAAGACGGTATCCGGGCGTTTCACCTTGCACGAAGTCAAGGAACAGGCCATCAGAACAACAAACAGCCAGCGGCTATATCTCAGAGTTTGCTTCATTGCTTCTTTTTAATGACCATGTGATAGGCATCGCTGAAGGATTTGCCATAGAAAATAAACAAAGCAATCACCCCGCAGCTGATGGCCGCATCGGCAAAATTGAAGATAGGACTGAAGAAAATGAAATGTTCGCCCCCTACGAAAGGCATCCATTGGGGCCAATGAGTATCAATGATGGGAAAGTAGAACATGTCTACCACCTTGCCATAGAACAACGGGGCATACCCGCCACCGGCAGGCAGGAAGGAGGCTATCTGCGAAGGGGTGCTCTCGCTGAACAATACGCCATAGAATACGCTGTCGATGATATTGCCCAAGGCACCGGTCAGAATCAAAGAGATACAAGCAATGAATCCCGTCTTCAGGTTGTTTTTAACGCATTTATACAAGAACCAGCCTATTACTGACACGGCCACCAGACGGAAAATTGTCAGAAACAGTTTCCCAAAGATTTCCATGCCGAATGCCATGCCCACATTCTCAATAAACAGGATATAGAACCAGTCTGTCACGCGTATGCTTTCGTGCCAATACATATGAGTTTTTATCCATATCTTGATGACCTGGTCTATAATCAATACGGACAAAATGATGAGCCAGGCAATCCGCCCTTTTGTCAAATACTTGTTCATCTTATCTCTTGCTTCCTTCGCACTTCTGTAATCCATAAAAACGACGAGCTACAAGCGTCCGCTCTTTCCGCCTTCACCTGTAGCTCGTGTTTCTTCTTTTTCTCCTTATTTCTTATTCTGATGGTTCTTGGCCTCGATGCTCAACGTCGCATGAGGTACGGCACGCAGACGTTCAGCAGGAATCAGCTTGCCTGTCTCGCGGCAAATGCCATACGTCTTATTCTCTATGCGTACCAAAGCAGCCTGCAATCCTTGGATGAACTTCAACTGGCGCTGAGCCAAGCGAGTGGTTTCTTCCTTGGACAGCGTGTTAGCACCTTCCTCCAATACTTTGTAAGTGGGCGACGTGTCGTCCGTGTCATTTCCGTCCGCTCCTGTCAGGCTGGCTTTCAACATGTCATAGTCGCGTTGAGCCAATGCCAGTTTATCCAGAATGATGGTGCGGAATTCTTCCAACTCGGCATCCGAGTATCTTGTCTTTTCTGCCATAACTTAATGTGTTTAAATCATTAGGTATTAAAAACTTATTCTTTGACCACACGGATGTGGAGGGAGAAATCATCAAAACTGAGTTCAGTACCATCCTCCACGGTATCCACCAGTGTCAGCCTTGTTCCTAAAACTTGGTTGCAAATATAGTCTTTATATTCGGTTACCGCATCATCCGTTTGAGGATTTTTAGAAATTGTGATGCTTATTTTGTCTGTTATCTCAAAGCCGCTCGACTTGCGGAGGTTCTGAATACGGTTTACCAATTCGCGGGCAATGCCTTCACGACGGAGCTCGTCAGTAAGTGTTACTTCAAGGGCTACGGTCAGGCGGCCTTCGTTGGCAACCAACCAGCCGGGAATGTCCTCACTGTAGATGTCCACATCCGAAGATTCAATGACGACATTGCTTCCATCCGACAAGGTAAAGGCGTAGGTACCGTTCTTTTCCAGCTCGGCAATGGCTTCCTGGCTCATGGCATTCACCTGCGCAGCCACAGCCTTCATCTGCTTGCCGAACTTGGGCCCCAGTTTCTTGAAATCGCACTTCACCTTCTTGACCAATACGCCGCCGGCCGAACCGTCCACGAACTTGATTTCTTTGACGTTCACCTCGTTCAGGACAAGCGCCTTGACGGCCTCGATGTGGGCGCGTTGCTCGTCGTCCACCACAGGAACCATGATGCACTGCAGGGGTTGGCGTACTTTAATGTTCACCTTGCGGCGCAGTGCCAGCACCATCGACGTGATATCTTGTGCCATCTGCATGCGTTCCTCCAGGTCTTTGTTTATCAAACTCTCGTTACAAACGGGGAACTTGGACAGATGGACGGATGCGGCCGTGTCGCGCCCGGTTACCTGGATTAGATCCATGTAGAGCATATCGGCATAGAAGGGGGCGATGGGGGCCATGAGCTTGGCCACGGTCTCCAGGCAGGTATAGAGCGTCTGGTAGGCCGAGAGCTTGTCCGTCGTCATGCCGCCTCCCCAGAAACGTTTGCGGTTCAGGCGGACATACCAGTTGGAGAGGTTGTCGTTCACAAAGTCGGAGATAAGGCGACCGGCACGGGTTGGCTCGTAGTCGTTGTAGCAGGCGTCTACGTTCTTCACCAGCGAATTGAGCAAGGAGAGAATCCAGCGGTCTATCTCGGGACGCTCGTCCATGGGAACGTCTGCCTCGTCGTAGCTGAATCCGTCCACATTGGCATAGAGGGCGAAGAAGGAGTACGTATTATATAAGGTGCCGAAGAACTTGCGGCGCACCTCCTCCACTCCGTCCACGTCGAACTTCAGGTTGTCCCACGGCGACGAGTTGGTAATCATATACCAACGCAGCGGGTCGGAACCATACTTCTCGATGGCCGCAAACGGGTCGACGGCATTGCCCAGGCGTTTGGACATTTTGTTGCCGTTCTTGTCCAGCACCAGTCCGTTGGAGATGACGGCCTTGTAGGCTACGGAGTCGAACACCATCGTGGCAATGGCATGCAGGGTGAAGAACCAGCCGCGTGTCTGGTCGACGCCCTCGGCGATGAAGTCGGCCGGATAGACCTGGCGGGTGTCCAATGCTTCCTTGTTCTCAAAGGGATAGTGTATCTGCGCGTAGGGCATCGAGCCGGAGTCGAACCACACGTCTATCAGGTCCGTCTCGCGCTTCATGGGCTTTCCGTCCTTGGAGACGAGGATGATATCGTCCACGTAAGGGCGGTGCAGGTCTATCTTGTCGTAGTTTTCCTTCGTATAGACGCCGGGCCGGAAGCCGCGCTCCTTGTAGGGATTGCTGGCCATGAGGCCGGCTGCCACCGACTTCTCTATCTCGTCATACAGTTCTTCCACCGAGCCGATGCACCGCTCTTCGTCGCCTTCCTCCGTGCGCCAGATGGGCAGCGGGGTGCCCCAGTAGCGCGAACGGCTCAGGTTCCAGTCGTTCAGGTTCTCCAGCCACTTGCCGAAGCGGCCCGTGCCGGTGGATTCGGGTTTCCAGTTGATGGTCTTGTTCAGTTCCATCATGCGCTCCTTGCAGGCGGTGCTGCGGATGAACCAGCTGTCCAGCGGATAGTAGAGCACGGGCTTGTCCGTGCGCCAGCAGTGGGGATAGTTGTGGACATGTTTCTCTATCTTGAAGGCCTGATTGCCGGCCTTGAGCATCATGCAGAGGTCGAGATCGAGCGATTCGGCGGCTTGGGCGGCCTTTTCGTCGTACTTGCCGTCGATGGTAAAGCGCGGGTCGTAGGCGTTCTTCACCCAACGGCCCTGGTATTCCTTGTACAGGTCGACGTCGACGCAGGCCTTGACAAAGGCCTCGTCCAGCTCGTCCAGCAGGTAGAACTTGCCGGTGAGGTCCACCATGGGGCGGGTCTCGCCGCGCTTGTTGATGAGGAAGAGCGAGGGGATGCCTGCCTGGCGCGCCACGAAGGCGTCGTCCGCGCCGAAGGTAGGGGCGATGTGCACAATGCCCGTGCCGTCTTCGGTGGTGACGTAGTCGCCGGGGATGACGCGGAAGGCCTTGGCGGCCGCCTCTGTCCAGCGGCCGTCCGCGTCTACCTCCACGGGCTTCACCCAAGGGATGAGCTGTGCGTAGTGCATGCCCACCAGGTCGGTTCCCTTATACTCGCCCACGACCTTGAAGGGGACGAGCTTGTCGCCGGGCTTGTAGTCCTCCAGGGCGATGCCTTCGGCCTTGCGGTTGAAATGGGCGTAGAGCAGGGGCTTTGCCAGGACGACGGTCATCTTCTCGCCGGTGTAGGCGTTGTAGGTCTGTACGGCCACGTAGTCTATCTTGGGGCCTACGCACAGGGCCGTGTTCGAGGGGAGCGTCCAGGGGGTGGTGGTCCAGGCCAGGAAGTAGGGCGTTCCCCACCCGTCCATCTCGGGCTTGGGGTCGAGGATGCGGAACTGGGCCACGACGGTGAGGTCTTTCACGTCGCGGTAGCAGCCAGGCTGGTTGAGCTCGTGGCTGCTCAGCCCCGTGCCTGCAGCGGGCGAATAGGGTTGTATGGTGTAGCCCTTGTAGAGGAGTCCTTTGGCATAGAGTTGCTTGAGGAGCCACCAGAGGGTCTCGATGTAGCGGTTGTCGTAGGTGATGTAGGGGTCGGTCATGTCCACCCAGTAGCCCATCTTGTGCGTCAGGTCTTCCCACTCCTTGGTGTATTTCATCACGTCGCGCCGGCAGGCTGCGTTGTAGTCGGCCACGGAGATGGTCTTGCCGATGTCTTCCTTGGTGATGCCCAGGGCCTTTTCCACGCCCAGCTCGACGGGCAGGCCGTGGGTGTCCCACCCGGCCTTGCGTCTGACCAGATATCCCTTCATGGTCTTGTAGCGGCAGAAGGTGTCCTTGATGGTGCGGGCCAGCACGTGGTGTATGCCGGGCATGCCGTTGGCCGAGGGGGGCCCTTCGTAGAAGACGAAGGAGGGGCATCCCTCGCGTTCTGTCATACTGCGGGCGAATACGTGCGCTTCGTCCCATCGCTTCAGTATCTCTTTGTTGATGTCCGACAGGTTAAACGTCGGATGTTCGGCAAACTTTTTACCCATCTTTTTTATCTTTTATCTGATTATATACTTTATGCTTGGCGCGCATGTGGCGCTCCGAAGGCGCAAAGTTACAAAAAGTTTGGAGAAATCCGTGCGCCTGGTTCACTTTTGCATGTCGTCCCCTGTTCTTTGCATGTCGTCCCCTGTTCTCTTTGCAGGCAGAGGAATCGGCCGTTTCCTTTCCTTAAAGTCCTCCCCACCGGCATCTATATCTCTCCCGACCGGGGACTACGTCGCCAGCAAGCGGGAGATACTATGCCAGCAAGCTGGAAGTACAGTCCCACTATACGCTGAAAGACAGTTTGTTCGACACTGCCTTAAAACGAGCCCTGTGAAAAAGCCGTACTTCGACACTGCGTAACGTCAACTACGATTCTTGAGTTTGACTTCGTAGAGGTCGGAGCGGCGGTCCTTGAGGTTGCGCACGCTGCCGTAGGTGTGCAGCTCGTTGAGGAGGTCGAGGTCGACGTCGGACACGAGGATCATCTCTGTGTTGGGCGTTGCCTCGGCGCGCCGGCCGTCCGTGGGAAAGGCAAAGTCGCAGGGGGTGAACACTCCGGACTGGGCGTACTGTATGTCCATGTTGTGCACGCGGGGCAGGTTGCCCACGCTGCCGGCGATGACGACGAAGCATTCGTTTTCGATGGCGCGGGCGTGGGCGCAGACCTGGACGCGGCTGTAGGCGTTCTGCGTGTCGGTCAGGAAGGGGACGAAGAGAATCTGCATGCCCTGGTCGGCCATGATGCGGGAGAGTTCGGGGAACTCGACGTCGTAGCAGATGAGGACGCCTATCTTGGCGCAGTCGGTGTCGAAGGTGCGTATCATGCGGCCTCCGCTCAGGCCCCAGCTCTTGATTTCGTCGGGGGTGACGTGTATCTTTTCGTACATCTCGTGCGAGCCGTCGCGCCGACAGAGGAAGCCGACGTTGTAGAGGCGTCCGTCGTCTTTGATGAGGGGCATGCTTCCGGTGATGATGTTGATGTTGTAGCTGATGGCCAGTTTGACGAAGCGGTCGCGTATCTCCTCGGTATAGGCGGCCAGCCCGCGTATGGCTTGGGACTCTCCTTCGTCGTTGAAGCGGGCCATGAGGGGGGCGTTAAAGTATTCGGGGAAGAGGATGAAGTCGCTCTTGTAGTCGGACACGGCATCGACGAAGAACTCTACTTGCTCGAACAGGTCGTCCAGCGTGTTGTAGGAGCGCATCTGCCATTGCACCAGTCCGACGCGCACGGACGTCTTGGGGGGGATGTATTCCTGCGTGGGGGGCTGGTAGTAGATATTGTCCCACTGCAAGAGGCAGGCGTAGTGGCGGGACTCTTCGTCGTTGGGCAGGTAGTTGCGCATCACCTTGCGGACGTGGAAGTCGTTGCTGAGCTGAAAGGTAAGGACGGGATCGTATATCTCTTTCTGGCGCACTTTGTCGATGTATTCCTTGGGGCGCATCTGGTCGGCATACTTATGGTAGTTGGGTATGCGCCCGCCGAACATGATGGCCTTCAGGTTGAGTTTCTCGCACAGTTCCTTGCGGTACTCGTACATGCGGCGGGCCAGGCGCAGCCCCCTGTATTCGGGATGCACGAAGACTTCGATGCCGTAGAGGATGTTGCCCTTGGGATTGTGGGTGTCGAAGGTCTCTTTGCCGGTCACCTGCGCATAGGTGTGGTCGTTCTTCACCTTGTCGTAGTCCACGATGATGGAGAGGGCGCAGCCGACGATTTTCTCGTCGACCACGGTCACTATCTGCCCTTCGGGGAATATCTTGATGAGTTTGGCTATCTGTCCTCGCGTCCAGAACACGTCGCTGCCGTCGGCATAGACGCGCTTGAACGACTGGGCCAACTGCTCGTAGTCGGCCATCTGCAGGTTTCGTATCTGCACTTTGTTGATTTTCATTTCGTCCATAGCGGTAATGGTTTTAAAGCGGTGCAAAGGTACGTTTTATCCGGACAGATGGTGCAGGGCGGGGGCAAAAAAATAAGCCTGCGCCCTCACTCCGCGCTGATGGCCACCTTCATCACTCCTTCTTCCTTCCGCTCGAACAGCCGGTAGGCTTCGTCGATGCGCCGCAGGGGGAAGCGATGGGTGATGAGCGGCGTGGTGTCTATCTGTCCCCGGGCAATGAGTTGGAGGATTTCGTCGCAGTCGCATCCGTCCACGCCCCCGGTCTTGAAGGTGAGGTTCTTGCCATACATGTCGGGCAGGGGTAACAGTTGCGGGCGGTCGTAGAGGGCTACGATGGTGACGATGGCGTTGGGGCGGGCGCACTCCCAGGCCAGGCGGAAGGTGTCGTCTGTGCCTGCCACTTCCAGCACGCGGTCGGCGCCCCCGTGGTCGGAACAGCGGCGCACGACGTCCAGGCAATCTTCCGGGCCTGCCAGCAGGACGTCGGGATAGTGCGCCTGCACGAAGCGGCGCCTCTCCGCGGATTTCTCGCACACGATGATGCGCTTGGGGCGCTTCAGCATGACGCAAAGCAGGGTGCAGATGCCCGTGGGTCCCGCCCCGATGATGAGCACGGTGTCCTCCGGCGTGATGTCCGAGATGCGGGCAGCCCAGTATCCCGTGGCCAAGACGTCGCCCACGAAGAGGGCCTGCTCGTCGCTCACGGTGTCGGGAATGCGGCTCAGTCCCTGATCGGCATGGGGCACCCGCACGTATTCTGCCTGCCCTCCGTCGATGCGGCATCCCAGGGCCCAGCCTCCGTCGGGGTCGGTGCAGTTGTTCACATACCCGTGCCGACAGAAGAAGCATTCGCCGCAGAAGGTCTCCACGTTTACCGCCACCCGGTCGCCCGGCCGGACATGGGTGACATCCCGGCCTGTCTCCTCCACGACACCCACCATCTCGTGTCCCACGGTGATGCCGGGCACGGCCCGCGGCACGCTGCCATGCTTGATGTGCAGGTCGCTGGTGCAGATGCTGCCCAGGGTGACGCGGACAATAGCATCTCGTGTATCTCTCAATACGGGCTTCGGCTTGTCCAAAAGCCTGAACTCCCCTTGTCTGATATAAGTATATGCCAACATAGGACTATGTTTCTAAAAATGGCAGGGGCCCTGTCGGCGCACACATCCTGCACCCACACGGCCCCACGCTTCTGACTGATTTATTTCTTACGATAATTATCTAACCCCGCCTCGAGGAAATCCACGTATTTGCTGATGTCCTCGTCATACGAATAAGACTTGTTCAGAGGATTTCCCTCATTGTCTATCAATACGTAGAAAGGCTGTGCATTGGCGCCGAACTTTACGCGTTGCAGGTAGCTCCACTTATCGCCCACGGTACGCAGCGTGCGCTCCTTGCCGTTTTCTGTCACCCGGATGGGTTCGGGCAGGGGCGTCTTCTCGTCCACGTAGAGGGTGATGAGCACATAGTCGTTGTTCATCAGGTCGCTCACCTTCGGGTCAGTCCATACGGACAACTCCATCTTGCGGCAGTTCACGCAACCGTAGCCAGTGAAATCCAGCATCACGGGCTTGCCTTGGCGGCGGGCATATTCCATGCCGGCATCATAATCGGTGAACTGGGCATGAACTTCGTCCGTATACAAGTTGAAGTCCTGCGTCTGGAGGGGCGGTGCGAAGGCGCTGACAGCCTTCAGCGGCGCTCCCCAAAGCCCAGGCACCATGTAGACGGCGAAAGCCAACGAAGCGAGGGCCAGGAAGAAACGGGGCACGCTGACGCGGGTGTTGTCGTCATCGTGAGGGAACTTGATTTTACCCAGCAGGTAAAGGCCCAGCAGTGCAAAGAGTACAATCCAGATGGCCAGGAAGGTTTCACGGTCGAGGATGCGCCACCCATAGGCCAAATCGGCCACCGAGAAGAACTTCAAGGCAAAGGCCAGTTCGATAAAGCCCAGCACCACTTTGATGACGTTCATCCAGCCGCCCGACTTAGGCATGGATTTGAGCCAAGAGGGAAAAAGGGCAAAGAGCGTAAAGGGTAAAGCCAATGCCAGCGCGAAGCCGAACATACCGATGGCGGGCCCGAGGATGCTGCCCGTGGTAGATACCTCCACCAACAGGAAGCCGATGATGGGGCCTGTGCACGAAAAAGAAACAAGCGCCAGCGTAAAAGCCATCAGAAAGATGCTGACGAGCCCCGTTGTCTGCTCGGCTTTGCTGTCCACCGCGTTGCTCCATTTAGACGGCAGCGTGATTTCAAATGCACCGAAAAACGAGGCAGCAAACACCACCAGCAGCAGGCAGAAGAATATATTGAAGATGGCGTTCGTCGAAAGCGCATTCAGAGCGCTGGGGCCAAAGATGGCTGTAATGATCAACCCCAAGGCCAAGTAAATCACAATGATGGATGCACCATACGTGCAAGCGTCGCGCACGCCTTTCTTCTTATCTTTGGTGCGTTTCAGAAAAAAGCTGACCGTCATCGGGATAATGGGCCACACACATGGGGTGAACAAGGCCAACAAGCCGCCTACGAAACTCATGCCGAAAGCATAGAGCCACGAAAGGTCGCGCTGGGAAACGGTGGTGCCAAACGCATTCAACTGGTCGATAACAGGTTTCCAATAATCAGGTTTTGATGCGGGAGAGACAGGCAACGCCGAGGACAAGGCATCTTCTTCTCCAGACTTAGCCTCGGCCTTTTCTTCGGCGAGTGAAGTTGTAGCTTTGCCACTGCCCGCAGCCTCACCCTTGAAACTGAACGATACCTGTGTGGGAGGCAAACAATTCTCGTCGTTGCAAGCACCGTATTCCAAATAACCTTCCACCTGCCAGGCACCGCCCGTCAGTTTCAGTTCCTGCACGAATTGCGCCGTCTTTTCAAAATAACGGACTTGCATCCCAAACATATTGTCGTACGCCGAGATTTCCTTGCCCACTGGTTTCAATTTACCTACCGGCTCGGCGCCTTGAATCCTATCCACGTTAAACGTGGCCGAGATAGGTCCTCCATCGCCCAGTTCTGTTGAGTAAACATGCCATCCGGCATCAATGGTTCCCGTAAACACGACTTCTACTCTGTCATCCGCCACCTGCTTCAATTCCGTTTGGAAGGTGACCGGTTCCAGAATCTGCGCCTGAAGCACAAGCGTTGCCAGGAGCAGGAAAAATGTAATAACTGACTTCTTCACGTTGGACGTCTTACTTAGATTTCATAATCCACACAAGCTCGGTTTTCTTTCACTTCGGCCAACAATGCGCCTGCAGCCACATGAGCAGGATGAACGGCATACGCTTTCACGTCGGCCAGCGAATCAAACTCACTATCGAGGGCAATATGCCAAACCTCCCCCGGATTGATGTTCAGTCCCACCTCAATCTTCCGGATAAAAGGGATTTGGGCAGGCAGGGCCTCGATGGCTTGCTTAAAAGCGTGCATGGCTTCCAGCCTTTTGTCAGCCGGAACTTCTTCTTTGAGCTTAAATAATACAATGTGCTTTACCATAAGTTGTCTTTTAAATAATTTGTCCGTATATTTGTCAGCCAAAGAGAATAGCTGACTTTTGCAGGTTGCAAAGGTACTTGTTTTGATTGAAATAATACTTAAAACGGATGTTAATAATAGGAATTGCAGGTGGAACAGGTTCGGGGAAGACTACCGTCGTGCAGAAAATCATCGAAAGCCTGCCTGCGGGCGAGGTTGTCTTGCTCCCCCAAGACTCATATTATAAAGACAGCAGTCATGTGCCGGTGGAAGAACGGCAGAATATCAATTTCGACCATCCCGACGCTTTTGATTGGAAGCTTCTCTCGGAGCAGGTTGCAGCCCTGCGCCGCGGAGAAAGCATCGAACAACCCACCTACTCATATCTGACTTGTACACGTCAAGCGGAAACTATTCACATGGAGCCTCGCGAAGTTGTCATTATCGAAGGCATCCTGGCTTTATGTGATCCTCATTTGCGCAACATGATGGACCTGAAGGTCTTCGTGGATACCGATTCTGACGAACGCCTCATACGAGTTATCCAACGCGACATGCAAGAACGAGGGCGTACGGCCGAAGCGGTCATGGAACGCTATATCCGTGTATTGAAGCCCATGCACGAGCAGTTCATCGAACCCTGCAAACGCTATGCCGACTTGATAGTGCCCGAAGGTGGAAGCAATCAGGTAGCCATCGACATCCTGACGCAGTATATCAAACAGCATCTTGATGTGTGAATAATCTGTTTACAAAACTCATTGTTCAATGAATAATAGACCACCCGCTCCCATCAAGTTCCTGGGTTATGCCTTACTTTGGTTAAGTACGCTCTCTATCTTTTTCTATGGATGCAGCCGGAAAACACGTCATAGCCAAACACCGGTTGTGCATGATCTGCCCCAATTAAAAGACAGCGGACGACTGGTTGTCCTTACGCTCTATAGTTCCACCTCTTATTTTATCTATAGAGGACAGGAAATGGGATTTCAGTATGAACTGGCCCAACAATTTGCCGAAAGCCAAGGCCTGACCCTGGAGGTAAAGGTGGCACGCAACGTGTATGATTTAGAGCGGAAACTTTTGGCCGGAGAAGGCGACTTGATTGCCTATAACTTACCGATTACCAAAGAGGGGCATGACAGCATGACCTACTGTGGCAATGAAATCATTACCCATCAAGTCATCGTACAACGCTCAAGGGGAGGGAATAAGCCTCTGAAAGACGTTACCGAGTTGATAGGAAAAGATGTGTATGTAAAACCCGGGAAGTATTATGAGCGCTTGGTCAATCTGAATCAAGAACTAGGCGGAGGCATCTGCATACATAAAGTAACGGCAGACAGCATTGGCGTGGAAGATTTGATTGCGCAGGTCTCTCGAGGAGAAATACCCTATACGGTAGCAGATAACGACGTTGCCAAGCTGAACACGACTTATTATCCCAATCTCGACATACGGCTGGCCATCAGTTTCGACCAACGTTCTTCGTGGGCAGTGCGGAAAAGCAGTCCCTTGCTGGCACAGGCCGCCAACGAATGGCAGAAGACGAACGATGCTTCTCCTGCCTATACTGCCAGCATGAAACGATATTTCGAGACGAGCAAGGCACTGCCTCACTCCCCCATCCTATCTTTGCAGAAAGGCATCATCTCCCACTATGACGATTTGTTCAAGAAATACGCGAAAAAGATAGACTGGGACTGGCGCCTGCTGGCTTCGTTGGCTTACAAAGAATCTAATTTCGACACCACTGCCGTATCATGGGCCGGCGCAAAAGGATTGATGCAACTCATGCCTTCGACGGCTCATGCCATGGGAGTACCTGCCGGCAAAGAACAAAATGCCGAAGAGAGCGTAAAAGCCGCCGTAAAATACCTCAAACTCACAGCACAGAGTTTTACTTCGATTCCTGAGCCCGAACGCATCTATTTCGTATTGGCCTCTTATAACTCTGGCATCGGGCATGTGCTGGACGCTATGGCATTGACCCGGAAATACGGCAAAAATCCCCACGTATGGCTGGATAATGTTGAAAAATACATCCTGCTCAAGAGCAATGAGGAATATTTCACCGATTCTGTATGCAAGTACGGTTACTTCCGTGGCGCAGAGACATATGCCTTCGTGCGTGACATCATGGGCCGTTACGAACAGTACAAAAAGAAAATCAAACCCTAAAACAAGTTCAGGCGATTGGCCCGGGCGTCTTCCAAAGAGACGGTCTCCGTGCGTTTGCTGGCATTTTCTTCACGCAAGCGGGCATACCGCTCATTCAATTCAGCCACCAGTGCAGGGCGCAAAGCCGGATTCATTAATCGAGCCGCTACCGTGGCATTCTGTGAGGCATCCTTCAGATGGACCACCGGCGCATGATAAACGGGAGCAATCTTCAGGGCGGTATGCAAAGCCGACGTCGTGGCTCCTCCTATCATCAACGGTATGTCTAAACCAGCCTTCTCCATTTCCGAAGCGACGTGTACCATCTCTTCCAATGAAGGAGTGATAAGACCGCTCAGACCTATGATGTCCACTTTATCTTCTATAGCTCGCCGAACAATGACTTCGGCAGGCACCATGACACCCAAATCTATAATCTCATATCCATTGCAGGACATCACCACTGATACGATGTTTTTCCCGATATCGTGCACGTCTCCTTTCACCGTGGCCAACAAGACCCGCCCGGATGACGCACTTTTGCCACTCCTTGCAGCTTCTATATAGGGCTGAAGGATGCTTACGGCCTTTTTCATCGTGCGGGCGGTCTTCACTACCTGAGGCAGAAACATCTTGCCTGCTCCGAAGAGATCGCCCACGCGATTCATGCCTACCATAAGCGGCCCTTCGATGATGTCCACCGCCATGGGGTAAACCTGCAAGGCATCTGCCAAGTCTTCTTCCAGGAAATCACCTATCCCTTTTACCAGCGCATACTGCAGACGCTCGTCCAGTGCCAGATTCCGCCAGTCTGTCCCTGCAGTTTCGCCCGGCTTGGTGGATAGACCCTGCGTGGCATGAGCCGCCTCCAGCAATCGTTCGGTCGCATCGGGCCGACGGTTGAGCACCACGTCTTCTATTTTCTCCAACAAGTCTGCAGGAATATCTGTGTAGAGCACTGACGAGGCCGGATTGACGATGCCCATGTCCATACCTGCCCGAATGGCATGATAGAGGAAGACGGCGTGCATGGCTTCGCGCAGGTAATTATTTCCCCGGAAGGCAAACGACAGATTGCTGACTCCTCCGCTGACATGTGCGCCAGGCAGGTTCTCACGTATCCAACGAGTAGCACGGATAAAGTCTACAGCATAGTTGGCATGCTCGTCCATACCCGTGGCGATGGCCAGCACGTTGGGGTCGAAAATGATATTTTGCGGCTCCATGCCCGCTTGTTCAGTCAGTAGACGGTAGGCACGGGCACACACCTCAATACGGCGCTCGTAGCTGTCGGCTTGTCCCTGCTCGTCGAAAGCCATGACCACCACAGCAGCTCCGTAACGGCGCACGATACGGGCATGTTGCAGGAACTTCTCCTCGCCTTCCTTCAAGGAGATGGAATTGACGATAGATTTTCCTTGAAGACATTTCAAGCCGGCCTCAATGACTTGCCAGTCGGACGAATCAATCATGACGGGGACACGGGCAATGTCTGGTTCGGCAGCTATGAGGTTGAGAAAGTTGACCATCTCCGTGCGAGCATCCAGCAAACCGTCGTCCATGTTGATGTCGATGACCTGCGCGCCGTCTTCCACCTGCCGACGTGCAATGCCCAAAGCTTCATCGTATTTCTTTTCGTTGATAAGACGCAGGAACTTGCGCGATCCAGCCACGTTGCACCGTTCACCCACGTTGACAAAGTTGTTTTCGGGTTTCACCTCCAGTAGGTCGAGGCCGGAGAGCCAGAGCGTAGCGGAACGTGGAACAGGCTGATGCGGATGCGCCGCAGCAGCCAAGGGAACGAAGCGGGCGATGTATTCGTCGGTAGTACCACAGCAACCACCTACGATATTCACCAAACCTTCGTCCAAGAAAGTCTTCAACTCAGTGGCCATCTCGCCGGGTGTCTGGTCGTATTGTCCCAACGAGTTGGGCAGGCCGGCATTGGGATAAACGCTGATGTAATAAGGAGCGCGGGCGGCCAGTTGCTCGAGGAAGGGCTTCATCTGTGCTGCGCCAAAGGAGCAATTCAATCCTATGGAGAAAATATCGGCATGCTGCACCGAGGCCAGGAAAGCATCCAGCGTCTGTCCGGACAAAGTACGCCCGCCTTGGTCAGACACAGTAACGGAGAGCATCAAGGGCACACAACGACCGACAGCCCGCATGGCATCCTGCGCGGCGCAGATAGCGGCCTTAGCATTGAGCGTGTCGAAGATGGTTTCCACCAGCAGGGCATCTACTCCCCCACGGAGGAGGGCGGTCATCTGTTCGATGTAGGCATGACAAAGTTCATCGAAGGTGAGAGAACGCAGAGCGGGATTGCTCACGTCGGGACTCATGGAAAGAGTCTTGTTGGTAGGGCCCACGGAACCTGCCACGTAGCGGGGCTTGTGCGGCGTACGTGCAGTATATTCGTCAGCCAGGGCACGGGCCAGACGTGCGGCAGCCAAGTTGATGTCTGCCACAACATCTTCGGTGTGATAGTCGGCCTGGCTGATGCGGGTGGCGTTGAAGGTATTGGTCTCAATGATGTCGGCACCGGCCTCGAGATACCTGCGGTGAATATCCTGCACAATATCGGGACGCGTGAGGCAAAGAAGGTCGTTGTTTCCCTTCAGTTGTCCGGGCAAAGCGGCGAAACGGGTGCCGCGAAAGTCGGCCTCACTTAGGCCATATCGTTGTATCATGGTGCCCATGGCGCCGTCCAGAACGAGGACGCGCTCTTGCACCGACTGGATGAGCGTTTGCATGAATGGTGTAGCGATTATCGTTTGAACATCCGCGCCATGTCCCGCTTGTCATCTTTCTCTTTGATGGACTGACGCTTGTCATATTGCTTCTTGCCTTTGGCCAAGGCCACGACCACCTTGGCCAAACCTTTGTCGTTGATGAAGAGGCGGACGGGGACAATGGTGAATCCGGGATCGCGCGAAGTGCGTTGCAGTTTATCAAGCTCTTTCTTGGTGAGCAGCAATTTGCGGTCACGGCGTGCGGCATGGTTATTGTATGAGCCGTAGAAATATTCGGCGATGTGCATGTTCTTCACCCACAGTTCGCCGTTGGCAAAGTAGCAGAAGGTATCCACCAGGCTGGCCTTGCCCAGACGGATGGACTTGATTTCGGTGCCTGTCAGCACGATGCCGGCCGTGTAGGTGTCCAGCAGTTCGTAGTCGAAGGTGGCACGCTTGTTCTTGATATTGATGGTGGGTTGTTTCATCTCTTCTTATAGTATATAATGAGCTACGCGCTACGGGCTACAAGCTACGAATGGCCAAAGAGGCAATACTTGTCACTCGTCACTTGTAGCTTGTCACACGTAGCTAGTTTAGCAGATACATCAGCTCGTCGAACACCCATTCTATCACCAGCGGACAGGCCAATAACAGCGCGGTGGCCGCCAGTGTGAAGCGGAAGCGGCTGCCTTCGGGCACCTGCAACAAGACGCGGCAACCCTCCCACACTACGTAGAGCGTGTAAAATTGCAGTAGCAGGGCGATGATCCAGAAGTCTGGCAACAGGCCGATGACCATGCGCAGCACGAACACCACCACCAGTGCATAGCCAGCAAACTGCCACATTCCTGGCAGGTCGTCCGGACGATGCAGCCACCGCATGCAGCAGGCGTTCAATAGCCACGCAGCCAGGAAGTAGCCGCCAAACAAGGCTACGGCCACCGCACAGCAATCTATCATGGCGTATTGAAAACTCTGCGGGCCACCCCATCCATTGTCCAGCAGCGAGCCGATGAACACCGACAGGCCGCACAAACCTATCAACGGGTAGACGAACGACGTGAATACGGTGCGTGGCTCCCCTTGCAAACGAATTTCCTCCCAAGCACGGGCCGGGGAGGAAATTAGTTGGATAACGATGTGGAAAAGGTTCTTGTAGTCCACGTTGGATGTCTGGTTTATTATATAATATAACAATGTGTACGTTTAGTTCTGTCCGAACTCAGCCTTGTATTCTTCATACGTCAGCACGCGGGTGGTCACGGTCTTGGTCTGATCCGAGTCCAAGTCTGTGTTCAGTTCGTTCTCCTGCGTCACAATGTCCACATACTGGTAGGCAGAGGTGCTGACAGGTAACGAAGTCAAGCGAAAAGCCTTCTGGTAGGCCCAAGGCTGAGATTGCTGGATGGCGTGCTGCCCACTGTTGAAGTTTTCAGATGCATTTTCGCGGAAGTGTACTCGGTAGTTCAAATAAAGGCGCAAGATACCTTGTGCCAAAGCATCCTTTGTAGCCTGCTCGTCAGGATAATACATTAGCGTAGTACTAACTGAAGTAGCACCACTGTAACTGTCAGGCACGTAATAATCCATTACCAATACAATATCTTGACGATTGTTATCAAAGAAATAGGGTTTGTACGTATACCCCCCCACCTGTGGGGTGACGCTGATAATAGGGTGTGTGGCTACGCTGTCGTTATTTGCTCCACGGGTAGCAGTGCGAACAGGAGCATCCAGCGAGTAGAAGTATTGCATATTCACTTGGTCGAACGATGTCTCCGTTACGGTAGCCACTCCCTCATCTGGATTCCAGTAAATACCGGTTAGGCCGATCTGCCCTACGAACTTGCTGAGCGAGCCGCCATTACCCTCCAAAGCATTGATAGACGATTGCGTGGGTGTAATAGTCTTCTCATTACCCGGTGTAGTGAAGATGTACGACATGCCCATGTATCCATAGTTCACCTTAGTCAAGTAGCTGGCATAATTGTTCGGATCCGAGTCGCCGCCCAAACACGAGGTCATCGTCAGGCCGCCGGCCAACAGGGCCACGCCCAGGGCCCAATGTTTCATCTGTTTCATCATTGTTCTTAACTGTCTATTTAGGTTTGTTAATTAAAGTATTGTCAGTCGTTAAATACTTGGAGTGGGGAGATACTGCATGCGTTAACGTCTTTTAAGGTACTATTCCTCGTCGGCCAATTGCCGACTTCAGACTCCATCAAACTCTCTTCATCCCTCTCTATTCTTTAACTTCTTTAATCCCTACTCTTCCTTCCTGACGTTCACAAAACGGTCCAAGTGTTCGTCCACGTAGTGTGCCACGGTATCGGTCCACTCCTCCTCGCACTCGATAAATTCCTCTTCCAGCGGGTCGAAGGCCTCGTATTGCTCGTACATGGCCATGAATTCCTCGTCTGTGCGGGGACGCTCCAAGTCGGCGCGGTGGGCGTCGAAGATACGGCGTGCGTCATACAGCAACTGCGACAGCCCCTCCACGCCCCATTGCTTAAGCGAGCGGGCCAAAGGGTTGTGCAACACGTAGGGGCCCAGACCGTTCTGGATGAGCTGGCAAAAACCGCCCTCCATCACCTCGTCCCTCAATGTGAGGTAACCCAGCAGCGTGTGCTGGTCGGCATTGAGGCACTCCATGTTGTCCGCGCACAACGGACCGCCCAAGGCTTGGCGGCAGGCATCGGCAATGAGCGTCAGAAAGGCGTCCGTCCCTTCTCCGGCAGCGCGACGCAACTCAGGGTCTGTCAGTTCGGTCATCATTGAGTGAGCTTTTAAGTTGTTGAATGGTTGATTCTTTAAGTCTGGATTATTCATCCGGCTGCGACCACAGGACGCGAAGCCGGGCACAAAGATACGTTATCTTATTAAATAATGGTATAAGAGCTGTTTAAATTTTGAGGCGAGCCATTAAAAACGTATTCTTTTCCTCCTTTTTACCCCAGGCGGACGTAGCTAAGGCGCGTCCAGCGGATGCCTCGGGAGACGTAGGTACGGGCGATGCGGGCGGAAGTTACGAGGAGGGACTCGCCGGGAGTATAGGCATGTTCCAAGGCAGGCAACTGGCTAGAACTGCGACTGGGAGAATGGGCGGGGATGCGGAAAGTGACGTAACGACCGGCGTCATCGCGCAGCCAGAACACTTGCCGGACGCGGAAGAGAGGAATGCCGTCGGTCACACGGGTTTTGTAAGGGTCGTCTTCCACCCGCACCCGGAGGACGGTGAGCGTGAGATTCTCTACATGTCCGCCCTCGGAACCGAGATAATTCCCCTGCACGGCTTGACGGGCGCGGCGTTGCTGAAAGTCGAGAAGGACAGTGTGGTAGACCTTGGCCATCTGCACCAGCCTCTCCTGTTTGGGAATGCGGGGAGTGTATTTGAAGGCTATCCAAGTGAGGTAGGCAGGGTCGACAGCGAGAACTTCGTGGAGGAAGTGTCCTCTGTATTTGCCAAACGGTATGAGGTCATCACCCCGGCTCTGCATGTGCTTGGCATTGTATTCCACCACCAGCAGACGGCGGGGAGTGTAGTAGCAGAGGGTACTGGCCAGGCGCAACGAGGGTTCGGCTGCGACTTCGAGGTCGTGGACGTAGAGAATGGGCTGGCGGACGGGTGCCTGTGGAGAGTATATCCAGAGGGTGTAGCGGGGATGTCCGGGGCGCGGGAGAACGACGAGATAGGCCCCGGTATCTTTGTACGAGGGTCGTCCTTCGTTGTATACCCGCAGTTTGCGGTACAGCGTCTCTTGTTCTGCGCCCGTCAGTCCGGGCAGGATGGGGTTGGCCATGGCATGTATCTCCGCGTATGTGGCAAAGATAGCCTATTGGGCGGAGATATGCAAGAAGCCGGCACCGGGAATGTGTAGAGAGGGTCAGAAGCGCACCATCAGTTCGAGCACCACCTTGTCCTGTTCCGACTCTTTGGCAATGCTTCCTTCGGGGTAGAAGTATTTCTCGAAGTTCAACCGCAAGTCGGTGCGGAAGGCCTTGCTTAGGCTCAGGGTGATGCCGGCGGTGAGGCGGTGGCGCTTATAGTCGGTAATGCTGAGCGCACCGGTCTGTTCGTCGCGGGTCTCGCCGTCGCTGTGGTTGGTCATCATGTCATAGCGGGCCAGGAAAGACATCTTGGTGAACACTTTGCGCAAGGGCAGGTCGTAGTTGACGAAGGCATCCACCGAATGCACGTCCTGGAAAGCGTTGTCCGAGTATTGCTTCAGCAGGTATTCGCCCTCGATGTGCAAGCGGCCGGTCTGATAGTAGGCGCCGATGTCATACG
The DNA here is from genome assembly GCA_949289265.1 of uncultured Bacteroides sp. Taxonomy (GTDB): domain Bacteria; phylum Bacteroidota; class Bacteroidia; order Bacteroidales; family Bacteroidaceae; genus Bacteroides. The sequence goes on along the minus strand of CASENE010000072.1, from coordinate 81,116 downwards.
AGCGCATCCACACCTCTTCCGGCTGTATGCCTTGCACGCTCAGGGTCAGGTTCAGCCCGTCGGCGGGAAAGAGCTGGGCCTTGGCGGAATAGTTCACGTCCTTGTGCCACACCTTTTGATTGGTCAGGCCCGTGCCGTTATACAGCCCTCCCTCCACGACGACGCGCATGTCCAAAGGCAAGGTGTAACCGAGGGTCAGGCCCACGTCCCGCACGTTGCCCACCTGCTTGGCAATGAAAGAGCGGTTGGCGAAGTATTGCTCGTGAGGCGAGCGGTGGGCGTCTATGGTGAAGGGCACGCGCATCTGTCCGGCGGTGATGGTCAGGCCGCGCAGGGGAAACAGCCGGGCGTATGCGTCCAGCATCTTTATCTGTCCTTCGTCCGACAGGTCTACCTCGGCCTTATACGCCACCTTGGGCAGGACATTGCCGGTGATGCTGACACGGGCCGTGCGCACCTCGAACCGTCCGGCGCCCATGCCCGTCTGGTATTCGTATTTGGCGCGGATGGTGCCATGCACTTCGGGCCGATAGTCTTTCTTCTCCATTTTGTCCTTGTCCAGCTTCCGTCCGTCCTCGTTGGGAGCATCGGTTTGGGCAAAGCCCGCCAGAGGCAGAAGGGCTAGGAGCAGGGTGCAGAATCTTTTCTTCATGTGCGGATATCTGTTTGTGGGTTTCCTGGGTGCAAAGGTCGGACATCGGTGTTATCAGATGATGTCATATGTGTTTCATTTATGTTACAACGACATCTTTACCGGCTGTCGACGACTTGCCGGTCGGGAGGAAATGCGTATCTTTGCGCCCGTTTGGAGAGAATATGGAAGTGGACGAGGGGACGAGTTAACAAGGTAACGAGGCTACAAGGCACATTCATCGCAGAGATAAAGGGATACGCAGAAGCCCTTGTGTCCTTGTTAACTTGTCCCCACGTCCACTGAACCTCTCTCCCACTCCGTCCATACTATATATATAATGTGTGCCGATATGCCCCTGTCCCGCCCTCGTACTCTTCTCCTGCTATGCTTCGGACTGATGCTCTGCCTCTGCCAGTCCCTGGCGCCGACGTGCGCCCAAAGCCTCACGGTGGACGTGCTCTGCCCCCATACGCCCCCGTTGCATCAGGGACGGACGTCTGCCTGCTGGGCGTTCGCCACCGCTTCGCTGCTGGAGTCGGAGTGGCTGCGGACGCACGGCGACACCTTGCGCCTCTCGCCCATGTATGCCGTGCGTCAGAAATACCTTGCCCAATTCGACGCTTGTTGCCGCACGCGGGGCGCGGTGGAAATCACGGACGGCAGCCTGGGACATACCTTCCTGCGCATCGCCTCCCGCCGGGGCCTGATGCCGCTGGAGGCTTACGACGGACTGGGCAAAGACAAGCGGGAGCACGACCATGCGTATCTTTTGCAGGAGTTGAGACGTTTGGCCCGGAAGGCCGTCGGGAGCCGTCGCCCCCAACGCTATCGCCGGAAGGCGGTCGCCTTGCTGGACAGGGAGATGGGGCCGGTGGCGCGCACTTTCCGCTACAAGGGGCAGACCTTCACGCCCCGTTCTTTCGCCGATTCCCTCCGGATTGACGCGGCCGACTACGTGGAACTGACCAGCTTTGTCCGCCATCCCTATGAGGCCTCGTTGGTGCTGGATGTCCCCGACAACTGGGAACGGGCATCGTATTACAACCTGCCGATGGACACGCTGGTCAGGGTGGTGTGTCATGCCTTGAGGCGGGGATATACCGTGGCGTGGGACGGCGACGTGAGCGAAGAAGGATACGACGCCGAAGCGGGGAGGGCCGAATGGCCGGATGCCCCGCTGACCGAGGACGAACGCCAGGCGCACTTCGACAGCCACCGAACCACCGACGACCACATGATGCACATCGTCGGTCTGGCCCACGACGACAAGGGCCGCCCCTACTTCATCCTGAAAAACTCGTATGGCACCTCCAGCGAAGGGCAAGGCCTGGTCTACATGTCCCAAACCTATTTCCGAGCCAAGACCGTTTCCGTCATGCTGCGCAGGGAGTGCCTGGACTTCGCGCAGTGACTGATGATTCTCCCCTTCCCCGCCTAAAAAGCTGCAGAGTGGGGGAAAAACTTTCCTTTGCCAAAGAAAAACTATAAATTTAGGCTGGATTTATGTAAATCCAGGTTAGATTTATGTAAATCCAGGCTAGATTTATGTAAATTCAGCCTAAATTTATAGTTTTCGCCAAAGATTGCCAACTTTTTGCCCGCAGCAAGGAGGTTTTATCCCAAGGGAAGGCGGGATTTTGGGGTTATATCGAAATAAGAACCATCACACTATCGACGGCACGAAGTCAGACACGGAGGGCGTAAACAAAAACAAGCGAGGATGTGTCCTTGCCTTTCGGGACACATCCTCGCTTTTATCACTTCTTCTCCCGTCCGGGACGAGAGGAAATCGCAGGTCTCTTACGATGCAATCAGTTGAAGATATAGCGCACGCCTACCTGCAAACGCCAGCACTCGTCATAGTAACGGTTGTACGTGTAGGTCTGCGTGGGCGCATTGCCGTTGCTGTCACGCCACATCGAGAAGGTAGGCCGGTTCTGCGCGTCGCGACCTTCGTATTTCAGGATACGGCCGCTGTTGCAGCTGTTCATGTTCTTGCGCACGCCCCACGTGGAATTGAACAAGTTGCCGATGTTCATGATGTCGAACGACAACTGCAGTTTGTTGGTGGTACGTCCCACCTTGAGGCTGAAGTCCTGCACAATGCTCAGGTCGAAGCGGTGTACCCACGGGGCACGTGCGGCGTAGGCTTCGGCATACTCTCCCTTGTGGTTCTTCAGGTAGCTGTCCTGGTTGACAAACTGCCAGAAGGCCTGGCGGTCAGCATCGTTGGTGAAGGCAATCTCGCTGTCGTCCTTCGGGATGTAGATGAGGTCGTTCTGGATGCCGTCGCCGTTCATGTCGTTGCTGTAGAGGAAAGAGTAACCGCCGGCGCTATACCCGGAGTAGAACAGGTTGAAATGCGTGTCGAAGCCCGGGCGCTTGCTTTCCAGCGTATAGTTGACCGAAGCGATGACGCGGTCGGGGATGACGTATTGCGAACGCTGCACGGTGGCATGGTTGGGGCCGTCTACGGTATAAAGTCCCTGCCAAGTGCTGTTGGCGTTGTTGCCGGGCAGACCGGTCAGTTCCTTGCTCTCGGTACGGGTGTAGCTGGCCATCAATGCCAGGTTCTTGACGGGTTCGGCATTGACGGTGAAGTTCAACGTATAGCCATATCCCTTGTGCGTATTGGTCAGCACACAGGCGCTGGTGATGTTGTCGTAATAGACAAAGTCGTTCACCGTCACCATCTTGCCGTCGGCGTTCATCTCCTGATGCGTGGGATAGATAAGGCGGTCGTCTGCTCCAGTGAAGCGTTGCCACGTGTCGTCCACGGGCTTGATGTTCCAGTTGACCATGTTGACGGCATTAACGTTCTTGGTGTACATGAACTCGCCCGTCACCGACAGGGGGAACGACGTAGGCAACTGATAGTCCACAGCGATGCTGGACTTCCATACCTGCGGCATCTTGAAATCCGGGTCTACGCCGGCGATACCGCTGGGCACCTGGCCTTCTTCGGGGCTGATGGTAGTGGGCAGGCCCAGCTTCTCGATCATGTCGTCCACGTTGGTCAACATGCCGCCTTTCAGGAGGTCGAGGCGCGGGTCGCGGCTGGCGACGGTGCCGTCGTTGTTATAGCGGGTGACGATGCTGACGCTGTTCTGCACCATGCCCGAGTTGCTGGGCATGTTGGTGAAATATACCAAGGGCAAGCGGCCGGCAAAGAGACCCGTACCGCCGCGCACCTTCAAACGGTTGTCGCCCAATACGTCCCATACGAAGCCCACGCGAGGCGAGAACTGCATGCGGGCGTCGGGCCAGGCACCCGTGTCGATATGCTTACCGCCGAAGTCCAAGGCATAGATGGCATTATTGCGCATGACGTCGTCGCCATTGAACAGCAACTCATCGAAGCGGATACCGGCAGTGAGCTTGAAGCGGGGCACGATGTTCCATTCATCCTGCACGTAGAAGCCAATCTGGTTGAAGCGCACTTGTGCGGCAGGCGTACGTTCGCCGTTGTATCCGTAGGTCAGCGCGAAGGCCTCGGGGGCGGCGCCGCTCAGGAAGTCGTCCAGGCTGCGGTAGCGATAGTAGCCGGTGCCGTTGCGCATGTAGGCGTTGTTGGCCAGCTGGTGTTCGTAGCTGAAGCCGGCCGTCAGCTTGTGCGCGCCCAGATAGAGCGTGTAGTTGTCGGTCAAGGTCAGTATCTTGTTGTTCACTGCGTTGTTGTAGGTGAACAGCTCATAGCCCAAAGACATGTAGGGTTCCAGCGTCTGCGTGCCCGTCACGTCGTCGTATCCGGCCATGATGTCGATGAAGGGGAACATGGACGAGTTCGTGCCGCGCACGTCCTGGATGTTGGTGTAGGTGAAGAGCAGCTGGTTGCTCATCCGGTCGCCGAAGCGCGAGTTGAGGTCGGCCGATACGGACTGCACCTTGTTCTCCATGCTGTACAGGCTGTTGGCGAAGGCCATGGAATACTCCGAGAAGCGGTTCATGCCGTTCAGTCGGTAGCCGGTGTCGCCCGAGTTGCCGTTGGTCTGGTTCCAGGCCGTGTTCTTGGTGTAATTGTATCGCACGGCCAGCTTGTGCGCGTTGCTGATGTTCCAGTCGATGCGGCCCAGCAGCTTCAGGTTGCTCTCGTCGGCGGGGAAGGAGGTATAAGAGCCCGTGTCATAGCCATACTTCTCGCGCATGAACTGCTGCACGCGCTGCATGTCTTCCAGTTTGGTGCGCGAGATGTAGTTGTCCGGGTCGGCCACGCCGTCGGCCGAGGCGCGCCAGTTGACCGCCGTCGAAGGTATCTTCTGGTATTCCACGTTGGCGAAGAAGAACAGCTTGTTCTTGATGATGGGCCCGCCGAAGGTGGCTCCGTAGACGTGTTTGTCGTTCTCCGCCGGCACGTTCATGCTCTCGCCGTCCACGCGGTTGCCGCGCATGTTGTCGTTATAGTGGTAGGTATAGGCACTGCCCTTGAACGTGTTGGTACCCGACTTGGTGACAGCGTTGATGCCACCGCCGATGAAGTTGGTCTGCCGCACATCGTAGGGAGCGATGACCACCTGCACCTCCTCCAGCGCGTCCATCGAGATGGGGTTGCCGCCACCGGGCAGGTCTTCGCTCAAGCCGAAGTTATTGTTGAAGTTCGCGCCGTCGATGGTGAAGTTCGTCGACCGCCCGTCGCCCCCGGCGAAGCCCATGCCGTTGGCATACGGCGAGATACGCGCGATGTCCTCGATGCTGCGGTTGATGGTGGGCAGGTTCTGCATCTGCACCGACGAGATGTTGGTCGTGGCGCCCGTGCGCTCGGCCGTAAACTTGGTCTTGGCGGCCGTCACCACCACTTCGTCCAGCAGTTCGCTCGACTCCTCCATCTGCACGTTCAGGTTATACTGCTCGCCCAGCTGCAGAGAGACGCCCTCGACGGTCACCGTCTGGTAGCCCACATACGTAATGGTCACCCAGTAGGGCCCGCCTGTGCGCATGCCCTGGATGGTGTAACGCCCGTCCACGTTGGTGATGGCGCCGTACTGCGAGCCCGACGGCTCGTGAATGGCCTGCACCGTGGCCCCGATGACGGCCTCGCCCTGAGCGTCCGTCACCATGCCGCCCATGGACGACGTGGTCACCTGTGCCTGTATCCCCGCGCAAGCCAGCAGCAAGGCCAGCGTGGCAAGGATGTGCTTCATTTTCATTAACATAATACCTTAAAGTTTAGTTAAACAAACAATTAATATTGAAAACCGCTGCAAAAATACGCATAATTCCGTTAACAGAGGTTACATCCGTGTGACATTCTTTCACAAAACCCTCCCCGCCCTCCTCCGCGCCCCCGCCGAGGGGCCGGACATCAAACGCCGTGTGATCCCACATCAAACGCCGTGTGATGTCCACCCCCCTCCACAGGGCATCCTGGGGGCATCCGGGAGGGGCCGGAGATGAGTCGCCGACTCATCCCGCATCAGTCGCCGACTCATCCCACATCAGTCGCCGGCTCATCCCCACCCCCCCCCGCCGCACGGAAGATTCCCGCCCGCCGGGCGACAGCGTATCGGGATATTTCGTACCTTTGCCGCCCCCCGGCCCCCAGCGGCGCGGGGGAGGAACTTAAATACGAAGAGACATGAAACTAAGATTTATGAGCCTGGCCAGCGGCAGCAGCGGCAACTGCTACTACCTGGGGACGGACGGCCAGGCGATACTGATAGACGCCGGCATCGCCGCACGCACGTTGCGCCGCCGACTCAAGGACGCCGGCGTGCCGGCGGAAGACATCCGCGCCGTGTTCGTCACCCACAACCATGCCGACCACGTCCGGGGCGTCGCCTCCGTGGGCGAGGGCCTGCACATCCCCGTCTATGCCACGGCCGAGGCCCACCGCGGCATCGCCGCCAACCGCGCCGTCCGCGCCCGCCTCACCACCTCCGCCCGCCTGCTCCGCAAGGGGGAAGCCGTCGACGTGGGCGCCTTCCGCGTCGAGGCCTTCGACGTCCCCCACGACGCCGCGGACTGCTCGGGCTACTGCGTCGAGGCCCTGGGCCGCACCTTCGTCTTCCTCACCGACCTGGGCCACCTGACGCCCCTGGCCGCCTCGTATGCCGCCCGCGCCCACTTCCTCGTCATCGAAGCCAACTACGACGCCGACATGCTCCTCCACGGGCCCTACCCGCCCTACCTCAAGGCACGCATCGCCGGCCCCACCGGACACATGGACAACGCCGACACGGCCGACTTCCTGGCCCGACGCCTGCCGCCCCACCTGCTCCACGTCTGGCTGTGCCACCTCAGCCGCGAGAACAACCGCCCCGACCTGGCCCTGCACGCGGTGGAGACACGCCTGCTGCAGGCCGGCATCCGCCCGGGCACGGACCTCAAGGTGGAAGCCCTTCCGCGCACGTCCCCCTCCGCCTTGTACGAGTGGGAAGCGGCGACGGAATGACGCCCCGCGCGAAAAAAACCGGCGGAACATTTGGAACGTATCGCCGAAACCATTACCTTTGCACCCGCATTCAGAAGAAAGGCACTCTTAGCTCAGTTGGTAGAGCAACTGACTCTTAATCAGTGGGTCCAGGGTTCGAATCCCTGAGGGTGTACCAAGCGGCGGGGGGACATGTTCCCCCTGTTTCGTATGCAGGCGGCTCCTCCGCGGGCCCCGGTAGCCGCAGCAGTCAAGACGAAATCATACATTATTATATATGGGATACATCGCGCGAATCCCCCAAGGGGGAACGGAAGAGAAGAGCTACCAGGCCAGTTTCGGCCCTGAGGCGGCGATACAGGTGGAGACACGCGCCGTGCGCCTGCCGGCCGAATGGGAAGCGCAGAGCGGCGTGCAGCTGACTTGGCCGCACGCGGACACAGACTGGGCCGGGATGCTGGACGAAGTGGAACCATGTTTCGCCGCCATCGCCCGCGCCATTGCCTGCCGCCAACGCCTGCTCGTCGTCCATCCCCGTCCGGACGAACTGGCCCCGCGCCTCGCCCGCCTCGGCGTGCCGACGGACAACGTGCGCCTCGTGGCCTGCGACACCAACGACACTTGGGCGCGCGACCACGGCGCCCTCTCCGTGCTCGACGCCGACGGCATCCGCCTGCAAGACTACATGTTCAACGGCTGGGGCCTGAAGTTTCCCGCCGACAAGGACAACCTCATCACCCGCCACCTCGTCCTCCAGGCCCATGCCCTGCGCGGCCGCTACGAGAACCGCTTGGGCTTCGTCCTGGAAGGAGGCTCCATCGAAAGCGACGGGCAAGGCACCCTGCTGACCACCAGCCGCTGCCTCCTCTCGCCCAACCGCAACGGACAGCTGAACCGGACGGAGATAGAAGCATACCTGCGCCAGGCCTTCGGTCTGGAACGCGTGCTGTGGCTGGAACACGGATACCTGGCCGGAGACGACACGGACAGCCACGTCGACACCCTGGCCCGCTTCTGCGACGCCCGCACCATCGCCTACGTCTCCTGCGACGCCCCCGGGGACGAACACTTCGAGGAACTGCGCAAAATGGAACGGGAACTGCAGTCGTTCCGCACCATCGGCGGACAGCCCTACCGACTGTTGCCCCTCCCCCTGCCCGACCCCGTCGTCGAAGACGGCCAGCGCCTGCCGGCCACCTATGCCAACTTTCTCATCCTGAACGACGCCGTGCTCTATCCGACTTACCGCCAAGCCGGGAAAGACGCAGAGGCCGGCCGCCTCTTGCGCGAAGCCTTCCCCGGTCGCGAGGTCATCGGCATCGACTGCAGTCCGCTCATCCGGCAACACGGGTCGCTTCACTGCGTCACCATGCAATACCCCGCCGGCGTCATCTGACACCCGACAATACCCTTAATCAAGCATCACATATGGCACGAACATTGAAAACAGGCATCGTCCAGCAGGCCAACACGCCTGATCTGCGCGAGAACCTGATGAACCTGGCACACAACATCGAGGCATGCGCCGCCCATGGAGCCGAACTCGTCGTACTCCAGGAACTGCACAACACCCTCTATTTCTGCCAGACCGAAGACACCCGCCTCTTCGACCTGGCCGAGCCGATACCCGGCCCCTCCACCGGCTTCTTCGCCGAACTGGCCCGCTCGCTGGGCATCGTATTGGTGACCTCCCTCTTCGAGAAGCGGGCCCCGGGCCTGTATCATAACACGGCAGTCGTATTCGACAAGGACGGAAGCATAGCGGGCAAATACCGCAAGATGCACATCCCGGACGACCCGGCCTACTACGAGAAGTTCTATTTCACGCCCGGCGATTTGGGATTCGAGCCCATCCAAACCTCCGTAGGACGCTTGGGCGTGCTGGTTTGCTGGGACCAGTGGTACCCGGAAGCCGCCCGCTTAATGACCCTGAAAGGAGCCGAAATCCTGATTTACCCCACGGCCATCGGCTGGGAGAGCACGGATACAGACGACGAGAAAGCCCGCCAGTTGGGCGCTTGGATGATTGCACAGCGTGCACATGCCGTATCTAATGGGTTGCCCGTAGTCAGCGTGAACCGCGTAGGTCACGAGCCCGATCCTTCCAGGCAGACGAATGGAATCTTGTTCTGGGGGAATAGTTTTGTAGCTGGCGCGCAAGGCGAACTCCTGGCACAATGCGGGACTCAGCCTGAAAACATCGTTGTGGAAATAGATATGGAACGCGCCGAAAACGTACGCCGTTGGTGGCCATTCCTACGCGACCGCCGCATAGATGCCTATGACGGACTGACAAAACGATTCATAGACTAAAGGTCAATCGCTTATTCATCAAGAATTGAACGGTACCATAAAGGAAGAGGCCTAAGAATTGAGCCAAGTATTCATTACAGTTCAGCCCTTCCACCATCCCTATCAGGAATAAGAATTGAGCAACATAAGCCAGTCCGAAAGCAATAGAGAAGAGCAATACCTGTCGCCAGGTGTTGCTCTTTCTTTTAGAAGGGAATATCCAATACTTGGACCAAAGAAAATTGTGTGCCTGCGCCACCACGTATGCAGTAATGTTGGCAAGGCGATAGTTTACGTCGGCAATGTGCATCATTATCCAAACAACTAATGCGGTAATCAGCGCATTGAGCGTACCGATTACCGCAAAACGAAATATCTGGATTGATGATTTTGCCACCTTGCCTACTTCTGCGTTAGTCTTCCTTAACTATCAGTTTCAACTCTTCCAACTGCTTCGGCTCCAAGACAGAAGGTGCATCCAGCATTACGTCACGTCCGCTGTTGTTCTTAGGGAAGGCAATACAGTCGCGAATGCTATCCAAACCAGCAAATATGCTTACCCAACGGTCCAGTCCATAAGCCAGTCCACCGTGAGGAGGTGCACCATATTTGAAGGCATTCATCAAGAAACCGAATTGTTCTTGGGCTCGTTCAGGAGTAAAGCCCAATATCTCGAACATTTTTTCTTGCAGTTTGGCATCGTGGATACGGATAGACCCTCCACCCACTTCAATGCCATTACATACCATATCATACGCATCGGCACGTACGGCTTCCGGATTTGTGTCCAGCAAAGATATATCTTCCTCTTTGGGATGCGTAAAGGGATGGTGCATAGCCATCAGGCGGCCTTCTTCCTCGCTCCACTCAAACATGGGGAAATCCACTACCCACAATAGAGCAAATTTGTTCTTATCCCTCAACCCCAACTGATTGCCCATCTCCAGACGAAGCTCACAAAGCTGTTTGCGCGTTTTCATTGCGTCGTCACCACAAAGAATCAAGATCAGGTCACCCGGTTTAGCTCCAAATGCTTCTTTCATCTTCTGAAGAACCTCTTGCGAATAGAATTTATCTACGCTGGATTTCACATGTCCGTCTGCTTCTACGCGGGCATACACCAGACCTTTGGCACCGATCTGAGGCCTTTTTACAAAATCTGTAAGTGCATCTATTTGTTTACGGGTATAATGTGCTGCGCCTTCGGCACAGATTCCTCCAATATAATTCGCACCGTCAAAGACTGAGAAACCATACCCCTTCATGATATCCATCAGTTCTACGAACTTCATGCCAAACCGTAAGTCGGGTTTATCACTGCCATAGTATTTCATGGCCTCTGCCCAAGGCATGCGCAGGAACGGCCCGGTGAGCTCCACACCCCGAATGGTCTTAAACAAATATTTAGCCATTCCTTCAAACAGATTGATGACATCATCCTGCTCCACAAAAGACATTTCACAATCTATCTGGGTGAATTCAGGCTGACGATCTGCACGCAAATCTTCGTCGCGGAAGCACTTGGCAATTTGGAAATAACGATCGAAGCCGGATACCATCAATAACTGTTTCAATGTCTGCGGGCTTTGCGGGAGTGCATAGAATTGCCCCGGGTTCATACGTGAAGGCACAACAAAGTCACGCGCTCCTTCTGGAGTAGAACCTACCAGGATGGGAGTTTCCACCTCTATAAATCCTTGAGCATCCAGATATTTACGAACTTCAATGGTCATCTTATGACGTAATTCCAGATTTTTGCGCACTGCAGTACGGCGTAAATCCAGATAACGATATTTCATACGCAAGTCATCACCTCCATCCGTATTGTCTTCAATCGTGAAGGGAGGAGTCAAAGACGAATTGAGCACGTTCAAGGCTGAAACAATGATTTCAATGTCACCGGTCGGGATATGCTGATTTTTGCTGAATCGTTCGCTGACCGTTCCTATTACTTGAATCACATATTCACGCCCCAAGCGGTTAGCTTGTTCGCAAAGTTCGGCGTTCACTTCTTCATTGAAAACCAACTGAGTAATGCCATACCGATCGCGGAGGTCTATGAAAGTCATGCCTCCCATCTTTCGGCTCCGTTGTACCCATCCGGCCAACGTAACCGTTTGATTTACATTCGAAATGCGGAGTTCTCCGCAGGTGTGTGTTCTATACATATTTAATATATATGATGTTTTCAAAAAAACAGTTGCGCAAAAGTACAAAAAACCTGGGACGAACCCTTTATGTGACACAAGTTTTTCACCTTTCGCCTTTATTTTCTCCGTTTTCACGGGCCCAAGAGCGCTCTTTCCAGTCTTCACTCATCTTTTGCAAGAATTGACGATTGAGCTGCTTCAATCCGTTTATGTAATCTTGCGCACGCTGGAAGACGTTGGGCGAATCTTGTTCGGCGTTACGCGGTACTATTACGTGCAATGCCTTTTTCACTATCCCCACCTCTATATCTCTGCCCATCACCACTGGGTCGCCGTCATAATGTACCACACCGGGCTTATTGCGATGTATTTTCAAGGACTGGCACCGAAAAGTTTTGATGCAACTGTTTTGATCGATAGTTTTATGAAAAAGCTGATAGGCCAGGGCCGGCACATCCAATACAGTGAAAGGCTCCAGTATCGTAACATCCAGTAAACCGTCATCCAACGTAGCCTGAGGTGTTATATACGCATTATTGCCATATTGCGAAGCATTCCCACAGGCAATCAGAAAAGCCCTGTATCGCGCCGTATTACCATTCATTTCCAGTTCGTAAGTCTCAGGATAATACTTCAGACTCTCGGACAATGTTTTTTCCAGATATGTGAGCGGCCCCCTTTTCCCTGCTTTCGAAAACTGCAGACTTACAAAAGCGTCAAATCCCACCCCACAAGTGCAGAAAAAAGGAATGGAATTGATGAGACCGTAATCTATAGTCTTAATCGCTTGTTCATTTATAATATCAACTGCTTGTCGTGGTTCAAGCGGAATTTGCAGATGACGCGCTAATCCATTACCCGAGCCACATGGAATGATGCCCAATGCCGTAGAAGTATGTACCAACGAACGGGCTATTTCGTTTATCGTGCCGTCTCCTCCGATAGCCACCACGGCAAAAGTTCCCACTTCGGCTTGTTGGGCTGCTATTTTTATGGCATGCCCTGCATATTCAGTACGTATAAACTCATACGTATAGAGCTGTTTATCCAAGCGTTCGTCTATCCATTTTAAGATCTGTTCTTTGTCTCTGATGCCGGATATAGGATTTATAATAAATGCGATATGCTTTTTGTTATCCATATAAGACTTACTGATAGAAGAGATATTCACCCTGCAAAAATAATACAATTCTCACAGAATTGAAATCATCTTGCGTTTTTAAACCTCCACAGATAGATTTTTTGAAAGAAATAAGTATTGTAACGACATATTTTATTATCTTTGCGCGCTGTTTTCAAGGACAGAGCCGGTTTGAAACGAACCGTTCGAATATGTAAGGAATCAATATTCATTGTAAAAAGATATTTCATGGGCTTATTACAAGACAAATTTGCAAAGTACGATGTGCCGCAACAGTTTATGGCCAAAGGCGTATATCCTTATTTCCGCACGATTGACAGCCATCAGGACACGGAAGTCATGATGGACGGTCGGAAGGTTTTGATGTTTGGCTCGAATGCCTACATGGGACTGACGTATGACAAGCGGATCATCGAGGCTGCCAAGGCAGCTACAGACAAATATGGCACCGGATGTGCCGGTTCCCGTTTGCTGAATGGAACGCTGGACATTCATGTGGAGTTAGAAAAAGAATTGGCAGAATTTGTCGGCAAAGACGAAGCATTGTGCTTCTCTACCGGATTTACGGTAAACGAAGGCGTCATCCCCCAACTGGCCGGTCGTGGTGATTATATCATTTGTGATGACCGCGACCATGCGTCTATCGTTGACGGACGTCGTCTTTCCTTTGCCACCCAACTGAAGTATAAGCACAACGACATGGATGCCCTGGAAAAGGAACTGCAACGTTGTGAACCTGATGCCATCAAGCTGATTATCGTGGACAGCGTATTCTCCATGGAAGGCGACTTGGCCAATCTGCCTGAAATCGTCCGCCTGAAGAAAAAATACAACGCCAGCATTTATGTAGACGAAGCCCACGGACTGGGAGTATTTGGCAAAGAAGGACGCGGTGTCTGCGACTATTTCGGCGTAACGGACGACGTGGATTTGATTATGGGAACATTCAGCAAATCCTTGGCTTCTATTGGCGGTTTCGTGGCCGGAGACAAAGCTGTGATCAACTGGTTACGCCATAATGCCCGTTCATATATCTTCCAGGCAAGCAACACGCCGGCAGCCACGGCCGCCGCCCGCGAGGCGCTGCACATCATCCGCACGGAACCCGAACGCATCCAGCGCCTGTGGGACGTCACCAACTATGCGCTGAAACGTTTCCGCGAAGCCGGCTTTGAAATCGGCGAAACCCAATCCCCCATCATTCCGCTTTATGTGCGCGACACAGACAAAACGTTTACCGTAACCAAGCTGGCCTTTGACGAAGGCATTTTCATCAATCCGGTCATTCCCCCGGCATGTGCCCCTCAAGACACCTTGGTACGTGTAGCGCTAATGGCTACCCATACAAAGGAACAAGTGGATTATGCCGTAGAGAAACTGACCAAATGCTTCAAAGCATTGGATATTATCAAATAAAAGATTCCTAAAAGAAATAAAACGAGGCGCGGAGGAAGAATCGTGTGATTCATCCTCCGCGCCTCGTCGTTTCAGCACCACATGCGTGCCGTGGGCCGGTTCCAGACGCCGCATTGCTTTCTGTGCGTTATCCGTTCGCCTGCCTTTCTTTCCGCTTCATCTGGGCCAATACTCCGCATGTCAGAGGGATGGCCAGCAGGAAGGTAAACATGTCCGATACGGCCTGACACATCTCTACCCCCTGAAGCCCCAGAAAGCGGGGCAGAATGAAGATAAGCGGGACGAAGAACAGGCCCTGGCGGGCGGAAGACAGGATGGTGGCGCGCACGGGTTTGCGAATGGTCTGCAGCATCATGTTGCTCACGATAATCCATGCACCCAGCGGATACGTAATCAGCTGCCAACGCAAGGCGGCTGCCCCTGTGGCCACCACGGCCGGGTCTCCCTTGCGGAAAAGCTCGACCACCTCTTCGGCAAAACCGAAGCACGCCAAGGCAAAGACCAGCAAAAAGACAAAGCCTACCTTCACGCAAAACCAGAATCCCTGGCGGACACGCTGATAGAGCCCCGCGCCATAATTGAAACCGCACACCGGCTGAAAACCTTGCCCGAAACCTATCAGGAAGGAATTGATGAACATGCCGATGCGGGACACGATGCTCATGCCGGCTATGGCCGCATCGCCATAAGCGCCCGCCGCCACGTTGAGCAGCATGGTAGACACGCTGGCCAGGCCTTGACGCGCCAGCGAGGGCGTGCCTCCCCCAATGATTTCCTTTATAAACGCCAAGGTCGGCGTGAAATTGCGGTAGCGGATACGGATATTGCCGTCCCGGCGCGCCATGAACAGCAACAGCACGAAACTGCACATCTGGCTCACGGCCGTGGCCCATGCGGCACCGGATATGCCCATGCCGAAGCCGAAAATCAGCACCGGGTCCAACACCACGTTGATTACCGCCCCCGACACAATCCCCACCATGGCATAGGCCGCATTGCCCTGAAAGCGCATCTGATTGTTCAGCACCAGAGAGGCTGTCATGAAAGGAGCGCCCAGCAAGATGACGCCCAGATATTGCTCCGTATAAGGCAAAATGGTGGGAGTGGAACCCAGCAGCATGGAGAGGGGCGTCAAGAACACCAGGCCCGCCACGGCCAGCGCGATGCCAAAGAAGAAAGCCAGGAAGAAGCCCGTGGCAGCCATCTTCTCGGCACTCGCCGTATCCTGCGCCCCCAGCCGGCGCGAGATGTAATTGCCCGAACCATGGCCGAAGAAGAAGCCGATGGCCTGGACGATGGTCATGAACGAAAACACCACCCCCACTGCCGCCGTGGCCTGCGTATTGATTTTGCCCACGAAATACGTATCGGCCATGTTGTAGAAAGAGGAGACCAGCATGCTGATGATGGTAGGAATGGCCAGCGAGATAATCAGCCGGTGCACAGGCCGGGTGGTCAGCTGGAGGAAGTTTTCTTGACTGGAATGAGCGTGTTTCATAATGGTTGTCCGGTTTCAGTTCTATTTTCAATGCAAGTCCGATGGAAGCCCCGGAGGGGAAAGGCCGACCGGAATTTCTCCCTTCTCCGCCAGAAACTTGGCAGAGCCGCAGGAAAAAACGGTCCATTCCCTCAGAAAAACTATAAATTCAGGCTGGATTTACATAAATCTAGGCTAAATTTACATAAATCTAAGCTGGATTTACATAAATCCAGGCTAAATTTATAACTTTTGCCGCAGATTGCCCGGTTTTAGGCCGCAGACAAAGACTTTTAAGTCCCCAGAAACGACTCCCTCGTGCAACCGCCCCATCGCGCTTCGCCTGCAAAAGTACATCAAAGGGAACAACAATGTCACCAACAGCAACAATAAAAAGAACGAATTAATACAATTTCGCACGCATCAGCCCCTTTTGTGTCAGAAAAGGCGTATCTTTGCGCCCATTGATTGACAAACAATAAAACAAAAGACAATGAAAAAGACCGTTCTCTGCTTGATACTCTGTCTGCTGACAGGCATCGGCCAGGCATCGGCGCAAGCCAAAGCTGAAATCAAGTTCGACAAGACTACGCACAATTTCGGAACCTTCTCCGAAGAGCACCCCGTGGTATCCTGCACATTCACGTTCACCAACGTAGGCAAGGCGCCGCTGGTCATCCACCAGGCCATCGCCTCTTGCGGATGCACCGTCCCCGAATATACCCAGGAGCCCGTGCTCCCCGGAAAGACCGGCACGATAAAAGTGACTTATAACGGCGCCGGGCGCTATCCCGGACACTTCCGCAAGTCCATCACCCTGCGCACCAATGCGGAAACGGAGATGCTGCGGCTGTATATCGAAGGAGAAATGAAGGCGAAGGAATAAATTCCGCCCCCTCCCGTGTCCCGCTGCCTTTTGCCTGAAGGCACAGGCAGAGCCACCCCACCACATCGCATAAACATTCAACACCCTTACCCTATACTGTATGAAACAAGGAGACCCACAGACAGAAGAGCCAATTACCGGCTTGCCCGAGAACGCGTTCCGCGAGCTCAAACCCAATGAAGTGTACAATCCCCTCATGAGTCCGAACAAAACGTATCCGGAGGTCAACCTCTGGTCGGTGCTATGGGGCATCTGCATGGCCGTGCTTTTCTCGGCGGCAGCAGCCTATCTGGGCCTGAAGGTCGGCCAAGTGTTCGAGGCAGCCATTCCCATCGCCATCATCGCCGTGGGATTGTCCACCGCCGCCAAGCGTCGCAACTCGCTGGGCGAGAATGTCATCATCCAGTCCATCGGTGCCAGTTCGGGCGTCATCGTGGCCGGTGCCATCTTCACCCTGCCGGCCCTCTACATCTTGCAGGAAAGATATCCGGCCGAAGTCACGGTAACCTTTGCGCAGGTGTTCATCAGTTCGCTGCTGGGCGGCGTGTTGGGCATCCTGTTCCTCATCCCTTTCCGCAAGTACTTCGTCAGCGACATGCACGGCAAGTATCCCTTCCCCGAAGCCACGGCCACCACACAGATTCTGGTGTCCGGCCAAAAGGGAGGGAGCCAGGCCAAGCCCCTGCTTATGGCCGGGTTGATTGGCGGTCTGTATGACTTCATCACGGCTACCTTCGGGTTATGGAACGAGAATTTCACGACCCGCGTGTGCGGTTGGGGAGAGACGCTGGCGGAGAAAGCCAAACTGGTGTTCAAGGTCAACACCGGCGCCGCCGTGCTGGGCCTGGGCTATATCGTAGGACTGAAGTATGCGGCCATCATCTGCCTGGGCTCCCTCTTTGTCTGGTGGATACTCATCCCCGGCCTCTCGCTGGTGTGCGGGGACATGGTGCTGAACCAGTGGAATCCTGAAATCACGCAAACCGTGGGCGCCATGAGTCCGGAGGCCATCTTCAACAACTACGCCAAGAGCATCGGCATCGGCGGCATTGCGATGGCAGGCATCCTGGGCATCATCAAATCGTGGGGCATCATACGCAGTGCCGTGGGTCTGGCAGCCAAAGAGCTGAAGGGTTCGGGCAACAACAGCGCGCAAAGCCTGCGCACACAGCGCGACCTCTCCATGCGCTTCATCGCCATCGGCTCCATCCTCACCCTGATACTGATAGTGCTCTTCTTCTACTTCGATGTCATGCAAGGCAATGTGCTCCACACGGTGGTGGCCATCCTCCTGGTGGCAGGCATCGCGTTCCTCTTCACCACGGTAGCGGCCAACGCCATCGCCATTGTGGGCACCAACCCGGTGTCCGGCATGACGCTCATGACGCTCATCCTGGCCTCGGTGGTGATGGTGGCCGTAGGGCTGAAAGGTCCCGAAGGCATGGTGGCCGCCTTGGTCATGGGCGGCGTGGTGTGCACGGCACTGTCCATGGCAGGCGGCTTTATTACCGACCTGAAGATTGGTTACTGGATGGGCACGACACCTGCCAAGCAAGAGAGTTGGAAATTCCTGGGCACGCTGGTGTCGGCTGCCACGGTGGGCGGAGTCATGATTCTCTTGAACAAGACCTACGGATTCACCAGTGGCGACCTGGCAGCCCCGCAAGCCAATGCCATGGCTGCCGTCATTGAGCCGTTGATGAGCGGCATCGAGGCTCCCTGGCTGTTGTACGGCATCGGAGCCCTGCTGGCCATCGTGCTCAACTTCTGCGGCATACCGGCCCTGGCCTTCGCGCTGGGCATGTTCATCAACCTGGAACTGAACATTCCGTTGCTGGTGGGAGGCGCTATCAACTGGTACGTCACCACCCGCTCGAAAGACAAAGAGCTGAACGCGCTGCGCGGAGAGAGGGGCACGCTGTTGGCTTCGGGCTTCATTGCAGGCGGCGCGCTGATGGGCGTGGTGAGTACCGGACTGCGTTTTGCCGAAATAGACTGGGTCAACGAAGCATGGCTGGCCAACTCGTGGTCGCAAGTAGTGTCGTTAGTGGCCTACCTCTTACTAATCGCCTACTTTGTCAAGGCATGTACGCGAATCCGCAAATAATCTTCCCCCCCCAAAGGGACATAAGCATATCATAGCATTAACATCTAAAAAAATATTATCTATCAAAACCAATTGCAACAATGAAACGGATAATCAGTAAATTCATGCTGGGCACCTGTTGTGTTTTGGCCACAGCGTTTGCCGCACAGGCCCAGACGACCGAAGAAGACCGTATGCTGACCACGGCCATCAAGTATCTGGATACGCCCTATGTGGCACACACGCTGGATGTGGACGGCCCCGAAGAACTCATTCTGAACTGCGACGAGGTGGATTGCACCACGTTTGTAGAATATGTATTGGCAGAATCGCTCTGCCCCATTGTCAACGGCGACATATCGGAAGGAACCTTCGCACAGAAGTTGCAGATGATACGCTATCGCGACGGGAAAATCGACGGCTATACGTCGCGCTTGCACTACATCACGGACTGGGTGGACAACGGCGTGCGCCACGGATTCCTGGAAGACGTAACGGCCGAAAAGAGCGCCGACGTCATGACGGTCAACCTGTCATACATGAGTACCCATCCGCAGCAATACAAGCAATTGGCCCAGTCGCCCGAGAACGTGGAAAAGATGCGCCAGATAGAACAAGGGCTCAGCGGAAAGACGATACACTACCTGCCCAAAGACAAAGTGCCTTACAACGGACTGGCGTGGATAAAGAATGGCGACATCATCGCCCTTACCACCAACATTCCGGGACTGGACGTGGAGCATATGGGCATTGCCTTCTATGCCGACGGCAAGCTGACGCTCATCCACGCCTCGTCGTCCGAAGGCAAGGTGTTGGCATCGACCACGGCCTTGGCGCAAATGCTTAAGAACAACAAGACCTGGACTGGCATACGGGTGCTGAGGATGAAGAAGTAAACCATTCTCTCATTCCCGACCCTACACGCAAGAAGGTGTGGCGAAACACGAGTGGAACCATCATTCCGACAGGATGAAAGCTCATTCCCGTTTCGACACACCTTCTTTCCATATCCACAACCCTCTCAATCACTCACACACTATGTTTACCATCCGAAAAGCTACTACTGAAGACTGCGCCCTGATACGGAAGCTGGCGCAACAAGTATTCCCCCTCACCTACCGGGATATCCTCACGCCCGAACAGACAGACTACATGATGGACTGGATGTATTCCGAAGCCAATATTCTCCGGCAGATGCACGAGGGACACGTCTACCTGCTGGCTTATGAAGAATGTGAGGCTGCCGGCTATGTGTCCGTACGCCCTGATGGCAAAGACTTGTTCCATCTGGAGAAAATCTACGTCCTCCCCTACTTTCAGGGCGCACACTGCGGCAGCTTCCTCTTCAGGCAGGCCATCCGATATATCAAGGAAGTGCACCCCGCCCCCTGCCGCATGGAACTGAACGTAAACCGCCACAACGAACACGCCCTACGGTTCTACCGCCGCATGGGGATGACCCAGGCACGAGAAGGCGACTTCCCCATCGGCAACGGCTATTACATGAACGACTATATCATGGCCATGGACATCTGAGTGCACACACAGCCTCATCCGTCGGCATCTTCCGCCCTTAAAAACGAGACCGGTTCCCTTCTGCAGTTATACACCTACACAGAAAGGAACCGGTCTTTTTAACGTCTAACGACAGAGGACGGCGTTATTTGGTGACACGCTCCAGCCACTTCACCATGCCCAGCATCACGCCCATAGACAACAGGCACACGATGAAGAACACAGCCCAGCACTGCCAGATGGGAATCTTGTTATACATCAGCGGGCCTACCCACAAGAAGAGATTGCCGATGGCCGTGGCACCCAACCACAAGCCCTGGCACAAGCCCTGCAGGTGCTTGGGGGCAACCTTGGACACGAACGAGAGGCCCAACGGAGAAATGAACAGCTCAGCCACTGTCAAGAAGAAATATACCACAATCAGCACCCACGGGCCTGCCTTGAGTCCGGCCTTGGCTGAATCGGCCATAGCCTTGAAGTCTGTGCCAGAGGGATAGCCCTGGATGGCTGAATAAATCACGAGGAACAGGAAGGCCATGCCTGCAATGCCCATACCGATGGCTATCTTCTTCGGGGTGGATATCTGCTTGCCGCGACGGGCCAGTGCGCCGAAATACATCATGATAAGGGGCGTCAGCACAATGACAAAGAAGGGATTGACCGCCTGCCAAATTTCAGGCGCTATGCTGTCCGTCACTACGAAATCGCGTGCAAAGAGGGACAGCGACTGCCCGTTTTGATGGAAAGAAAACCAGAAGAAGATAACAATGCCCAGCACGGCAAACAGGGCATACAGGCGCTGCTTGATCTCGGCCGCCATGGCAATGCGCTCTTCGGCCGTATAACCTGCCGCCTCCTGCTTCTCCTTCTTACCCGGAGTGGGGAATATCTTCTTATATCCCAAGAAGATGAACAACGATATCAGCATAGCTGCCACCGAAGCGATGAATGAATAGTGAATGCCTTCGTTGAATATCTTCAGATACTGCGTGCAGAAGGGCAACAGGTTCTCAGTCAGTGTGCCGCCCACTTTCGTTACCAATTCGTTCAGGTTGGCCACGTGGTCAGGCGTCATGGCTGTACCGCCCGTGGCATGGGCAATATATTGGTGGCACAAGGCAGGCAGGTCGGCGTTATAGACCAGCTGGTGAGCCTTCAGCCACCACTCGCGCAGCAGCGGGGCCACGAAGGGCGCAATGAGTCCGCCGATGTTAATGAACACGTAGAATATCTGAAAGCCCGAATCGCGTCGGCTGCGGGCCAGGCGAAGAGCGTCGGGGCCCTGCTTCTCAGCTTCGCGTTCCAGGTTGTCGTACATCTGTCCCACTATGGCCTGCAGATTGCCCTTGAAGAGGCCGTTGCCAAAGGCGATGAAGAACAAGGCCACGCACGTCAGCGGCAGCAACCAACCAATGTTGCCGGCCTGGGCGAAGACGGGAATAGAAAGGATGACGTAGCCCAGCGACATCACCACGAGACCCGCCACGATGGTACCCTTGTAATTTTGCGTGCGGTCGGCAATGATGCCGCCCACCAAACTGAGCACATAGATGCCGCAATAGAACACGGAGTAGATGATGGAGCTGGTCTCGTCGCTCAAGCCAAACTTGGAGCATAGGAACAGCACGAGGACAGCGTTCATGATGTAATATCCGAAGCGCTCGCCCATGTTGGAGATGGCTGCGGCCACCAGTCCTTTAGGATGATTTTTGAACATAACGTAAGATTGATTTTAGTTTAGTAATAATTCCTGTTTACATACACGTTGGTTATGGGATGCAAATATAGACAATTTGCCGGATTATCCGACATATAAGTCACAAACTTCTGCTCCGACTTCGCGGACAAGGTCTTGCGGAGCGATTTTCAGCTGCAAGCCTCGCACGCCGGCACTGACATAGATATAGTCGAACTCCAGGCATGTGCGATGAATATACGTGGGGAAAGGTTTCTTCATGCCGATGGGCGAGCAGCCTCCACGGATATATCCCGTGAGGGGCAGCAGTTCCTTGACGGGGATGAGGTCGCACTTCTTGTTTCCACTGACGCGCGCAGCCAATTTCAGGTCTACCTCGTGTTCGCCAGGAACAACGCAGACGAAGTACCCCGTCTTGTCGCCATGCAAGACAAGCGTCTTGAACACACGGTCGATGTCCTCGCCCAGCGATGCAGCCACGTGCACAGCACTCAGGTCAGCCTCGTCCACCTCGTAGGGTATCAGTTCGTACGCTATCCCGTCCCGGTCTAAGAGGCGGGCTGCGTTGGTCTTATTGATTTTCTGTTTCATCTTTATTGTTTTTATCGTTGTTTTTAATGACAGTATGCAGATGTTGAGCGTTGGTTTGTCACACGAAGCTACGACAAAGGAAGAAGGTAGTGGCTACCTTGGTATAGAAAAGGTGCCACCTTTTCCTACAATCAGTGCCACCTTTTCCTACCCTTCCCGACGAGGACGTAGCGCCTTTGTACGGATTGCATCGAACCTTCTCCTTTTCATATCCTTGGAATGGCATAAACTAAATTTGTTATCATGTCAATCCGTTTCTCCCACAATTACGGGTAGGATTCCGTAGGTGCGTCGACTCCATTATATATAGGTATATACGGGCAGCTACAGGTGCAGTTCTTGTCGCAGAAAGCGGGGAGTGAAACCGCGGGAGCTGAGGGCCACCTCTTCCGGAGTGCCGCAGCAGAGCACTTCACCTCCACCGCGCCCCCCTTCGGGACCCATGTCGACGATGTAGTCAGCCGTCTTGACGACGTCCAGGTTATGTTCGATAACAAGTACCGTGTTGCCCCTGTCCACCAAACGGTTCAGCACAGAAAGCAAGACACGTATGTCCTCAAAATGCAGGCCCGTGGTGGGCTCGTCCAAGATATAGAGCGTGCGTCCCGTGTCGCGTTTGGCCAGTTCGGTAGCCAGCTTGACGCGCTGGCTCTCGCCCCCGGAGAGGGTGGTGCTGGACTGGCCGAGCTTGATGTAGCCCAGGCCCACGTCTTGCAGCACTTTTATCTTGTGCAGGATTGCGGGAACGTTCTCGAAGAAGTCCACGGCCAGGTTGATGGTCATGTCCAACACGTCGGCTATGGACTTACCCTTGTAGCGTACCTCCAGCGTCTCGCGATTATAGCGTCGGCCGTGGCACACTTCGCAAGGCACGTAGACATCGGGCAGGAAGTTCATTTCGATAGTCTTGTATCCGTTGCCCTGACACGCCTCGCAGCGTCCCCCACTGACGTTGAACGAGAAACGCCCGGGTTTGTAACCTCGCATCTTCGACTCTGGCAAGCCTGCGAAGAGGTCGCGTATGTCTTGGAACACCCCGGTGTAGGTAGCGGGATTGGAGCGGGGGGTACGCCCCAAGGGCGACTGGTCTACGTTGACCACCTTGTCTATGTATTCCAGGCCCTCAATGCTGTCGTAGGGCAAGGGGTCTTGCAGCGAACGGTAGAATCGTTGGGAAAGGATGGGTTGCAGGGTTTCGTTGATCAGGGTAGATTTGCCGCTGCCCGACACGCCGGTAACGCAAATGAAGGTACCCAAGGGAAAGCGTACATCGACGTTCTTCAGGTTGTTGCCCCGCGCACCGTGCAGGCAGAGAGCGTGCCCGTTGCCCGTGCGCCTTACGGAAGGCACTTGTATAGCCCGTTCGCCATTGAGGTATTGCGAGGTGAGCGTGTGCGTGCGCAACATTTCGCGGGGCGTGCCGGCAAAGACCACTTCGCCCCCCAGGCGTCCGGCCTTGGGTCCCATGTCCACCACGTAGTCGGCAGCCAGCATCATGTCCCTGTCATGCTCCACCACGATGACTGTATTGCCGATGTCGCGCAGTTCTTGCAGGGAATGTATCAAGCGTTCGTTGTCGCGCTGGTGCAAGCCGATGCTGGGCTCGTCCAGGATATAGAGCACGTTGACCAGCTGCGAACCTATCTGCGTGGCCAGGCGGATGCGCTGGCTCTCTCCGCCGGACAGACTCATGGAGGTGCGGTTCAGCGAAAGATAGTCCAGGCCCACATCAAGCAGAAATTTCAAGCGGGTGCGTATTTCCTTAAGTATCTCGGCTGCGATCTGCCGTTGTTTACTGTCCAAGTACTCGTCGACATGCGCCAGCCAGCTGTACAATTCGCCGATGTCCATCGTGGCCAACTGGTGAATATTCTTGTCGTGTATCCGGTAGGCCAAAGCCTCGCGGTTCAGGCGGGCTCCGTGGCACTCGGGACACGTGTCCGTCCGCGCAAACTGCTCGGCCCACTTGCGTGCCGTGGCCGACATGTCGCTGTCTTGCATCATCTGTATGTATTTCACCACGCCTTCGAAGGTAACGAAGTAGTCCGACGATGTGCCCACCAACTGCCCGCGTATCTTCAGCCGCTCGTCCGAGCCATACAACACCTCGTCGAGGGCCTCGTCGGACAGCTCGGCCACAGGCGTCTTCAGCGTAGCCTCATAACGTTCCAACAGGGCCTCTATCTGCCAGAATATCATACTGTTCTTGTACTTGCCCAAAGGGATGATGGCACCGGCGGCTATGGAAAGTGTTCGGTCGGGTATCACCTTGTCTATGTCTATCAGGCTCACCACGCCCAACCCCTTGCACTTGGGACAGGCGCCCTGCGGCGAATTGAAAGAGAAGTTATGAGGCGCAGGCTCCCGATAAGACAGACCGGTGACGGGACACATCAGCCGCTTGCTGTAATGCCGCACACTGCCATCGTCCTGGTTCAGCACCATCAACAGTCCGTCGCCCTGCTTCATGGCCGTAGCCACGGAGTTTCGCAGGCGCGCATCATCCTTGTCCTGAGGTACCAGTTTGTCGATGACCACCTCCACATCATGATTCTTATATCGATCCAACTTCATGCCAGGCAAGGCCTCGCGCACTTCGCCGTCCACACGTACATACAGATAGCCCTTCTTGCGTACCTGCTCGAACAGTTCCTTATAATGCCCTTTTCGGTTACGCACCAGCGGAGCCAGCAGGTAGATGCGACGTCCCTTGTATTCGCGCAAGATAAGTTCGATAATCTGTTCCTCGGTATATTTCACCATCTTCTCGCCCGACAGATAAGAATAAGCCACACCGGCCCGAGCGTAAAGCAGGCGCAGGAAGTCGTAGATCTCGGTAGTGGTGCCTACGGTGGAACGCGGATTCTTGTTGGTGGTCTTCTGCTCAATGGAAATGACAGGACTCAAGCCCGTTATCTTGTCCACGTCTGGACGCTCCAAGTTGCCCAGGAAGTTGCGGGCATAGGCAGAAAAAGTCTCAATGTATCGCCGTTGCCCTTCTGCAAACAGGGTATCGAAGGCCAGTGACGACTTGCCGCTGCCGCTCAACCCTGTGATGACCGTGAGGCTATCGCGGGGAATGCAGACATCAATATTCTTCAGGTTGTGCACGCGGGCACCGTAAATGCAGATGTATTCTTGTTCGTCTTGCATAATCTTGATTCATTGGTTCATACAGGCAGAGATCCGGGAAGCCTGCATACAGACTCCCGGCAAGAGCGCCCACGCCCCATGAACCCCGCCTGCAAATACGTGCAAAAATACAGGTTTCCCGCCGAATATCCAGCATTACCAGAGGTATTTTCGGGGGAAAGGAGCAGAATATTATTTCTTAACGCAATCCATTGGCGGGAATAACACATTATTACTACCTTTGCCCCTAATTTTAATATCAAACGTAATTCGCACAGACCTCATACAAGGCATGAAAAAGATTAACCGACTTATCTGCACCCTGCTGATGGCAAGCGCTTGCCTCACGGGCATCCAGGCACAGGAAGAAACTCCTTCCTATTTCCTCCATACCATCGAACGCGGGCAAAGCCTCTACTCCATCGCCAGCATGTATGGCATCAGCCAGGCTGACATCGTGCGGCTCAACCCGGGCAGCGACCAAAAGATACTGGCCGGCCAAACGCTACGCATCCCCCAAAGCACGACAAGCAACGAGCATATGCCTACCTTCCACACCATCGCTGCCGGCGAAACGCTCTACGCCCTGACCCGCCAATATCACACCACGGCCGAAGCCATCTGCGACGCCAACCCCGGACTTAGCGCGGACAACTTCCGCATCGGGCAGGTCATCCGCATCCCCGCAGCCGACCCCACCCTGCAGAAGGAAGCCCAAGCGGTAGCCACGCCTGCATCGGACGTCGTGCAAGGCCCCATAGAATCGCCCTGCCGGGACATGCACAAAGTGAAACGCCGCGAAACGGTGTACAGCATCAGCCGCAAATACAACATCAGCGAAGAAGAGCTGATTGCCGCCAATCCCGAGATAAAGAACAAGGAGAAACTGAAACGAGGCTCGTGGCTCTGCATCCCCTATCCCAAGGCCCAGACCGAGGCAAAGACACAAGGCCCGTCCCATGTTCCCACCGACGCTGAGCTTTTCCAGGCCAACAAAGACCAAGTGAAACGCTTCAAAACCATCCGCACGGCCGTCATCCTCCCCTTCTACAACGTGGCACGAAGCGAAGCGGCCCGTATGATTGAATATTACGAAGGTTTCCTAATGGCCGTGGACAGCCTGAAACGCACCGGCACCTCCGTCGAACTCTATACTTATAACTCCGGCAGCGAAAACTCTTCGTTAGCTTCCTTGTTGAGCAAGCCCGAAATGAAGCAAATGGACATCATTTTCGGCCCGCTTTACCAGCCGCACATCCGGCCTTTGGCAGACTTTGCGCAGAAGAACCACATCCGGCTGGTCATCCCCTTCACCTCGAAGGACAACACGGTGTTCAGCAACCCCTATGTCTATCAAATCAACACCCCGCAGTCTTACCTGTATTCCGAAGTGTACGACCACTTCCTGCGCCAGTTCGGCAAAGCCAACATCATCTTTATCGAGGCTACGACAGGCACCAAGGACAAGGCTGAGTTCATCAAGGGGCTGAAAGAGGAACTACGACGTCAAGGCATCGCCCCTGCCAGTTTAAAGGAAGACGCCAGCCTGGAATCGCTCAAGGCCGTACTGGCCACTGGCAAAAAGAACGTGTTCATCCCCACGTCGGGCAGCAACGTGACGCTCATCAACCTGCTGCCCAAGCTGACGTTGCTGGTGCGCGAAATGCCCGAGCAAGACATCCACCTCTTCGGCTATCCGGAGTGGCAGACCTACACCAAAGACCATCTGGACTCCTTCTTCGAGC
Organism: uncultured Bacteroides sp.; assembly: GCA_949289265.1. Classification (GTDB taxonomy): domain Bacteria; phylum Bacteroidota; class Bacteroidia; order Bacteroidales; family Bacteroidaceae; genus Bacteroides. Next base: position 53,988 of record CASENE010000072.1, on the reverse strand, counting down.
TGGATACTTATTTCTACTCGTCGTTCTATACCAACAACCTGCTGCCGGCAGCCACCAACTTCACACGGAACTACCAGAAATGGTATGGCAAAGACATGGACGAACGCTATCCGAAATTCGGCATGCTGGGCTTCGATACCGGATTCTTCTTCTTGAAAGGCCTCTCTGCCTACGGCACCGAGTTTGAGAAGGATATCCAGCAGTTGAACCTTGTCCCCATCCAGACCGGATTCAAATTCCAGCGCGTCAACAACTGGGGCGGGTTCATCAACCGCAAGGTGTTCTTCGTGCATTTCACCAAGAACTACGAGCTTATCAAACTTGACTTCGACTAATCCTGAACCTATCAACTGTTTGCACCGATGAAAACAAGAATCATCCTCGCCGCCCTCCTCGCCTTCGCCACGTTCTCCGCGCTGCAGGCCCAAGTGGGCGAACAACGCTATAACTTCGCACTGGGAGTAAACGGGGGCATCAACCTGAACCGGGTAAGTTTCAGCCCGTCTGTGGAACAAAAGAACCTGATGGGCATCAACGCCGGACTGACGGCACGGTATATCTGCGAGAAATACTTCAGCATGATTTGCGGCGCGCAGCTGGAGGTGAACTTCTCCCAACGAGGCTGGGATGAGTTCTACGAGCAATATCCCGACGTGCACTACACGCGTACCATGAACTACGTGGAGATACCCTTTCTGGCCCACCTGGCCTTTGGCAAGGACCGCGGCGTGCAGGTGTTCCTGAATATCGGGCCCCAGATAGGCTTTCTCATCGGAGACCCGGAAAAGCAATCGGGCGATATGGAAGGGATGCTGGAGAGCATGCCCTACGTGGAGACAGAGCAACACGGCAAGGCCATTGACAATAAGTTCGACTATGGCATCACCGGAGGACTGGGCGTGGAGTTGCGCACCCGTGCAGGCAATTTCTTAGTGGAAGGACGCTATTATTTTGGCTTGGCCGACTTCTACGCCAGCACCAAGAAAGACTATTTCGCACGCTCGGCCAACGGGACTATCACCGCGAAAATCACCTACTTGTTCGACATCAGCAAATAAAAAAAGTGTGCTCCGCTCGCTGCGAAGCACACTCCATTTCTTGCCGGGGCCGGAAGGAAAGCCCTGCTCAATGCTGGTAGCCGGACTCCACAAACACCAGTTGCTTCCCGTCCAACTCTCCCGAAAGGTAGTGCTGGCGCACCCACACATTCTCCAGGTATCTCACGCTTCCATCCGTATAAGACCATTGCAGGCATTCCTTGCTGTCGTCCGTCCAACGCCAGTTTATCTCCTTGTAAGTAACCTCCGTACCGGTGGACACAGGTCGCGACAGTCTTTCCTCGCCTTTTCCCCCGGAAAAGAAATTAAGTTGATAGGAGCAGGAAACCTCTCCTTCCTCGTAACTCGTTATCCAGAACTTGTCGCACAAGTCCTCGTCCGAGTTCTTCAGCGTATAATACACGTCGTCGCCACACGAAGCAAACGACAGGGTCAGTAAGCACAACAGCAATACCCGCCATACATTCATCTGTTTCATAACGTCTTTCTGTTTTTTCCGCCTTTAAACCAAGCGCCGGGCTCTTGGGTTTATCAGCTCTTTTAAAGTTAAGTGTTCAGTTCCAAGTGTTTCAGGCCTGTCTGCTTTACCGGAAAATCTTCCGCCGACGGCATGGTTCTGCCAGACAAACCTTTCGCAAAGGTAGAAAAATAAACCTAATGAAAAAAGAAAAGCAATAAATATTAGCATCCTGCACCCGCCGCATTGCCACCCGCCGGCATTTGGAGCCTTGCCCAACAGACTGTAATTCAGCATTTAGTGGCATAGTAATTCCCGGTCGCTGGCAATAGAGTCCCAGCCGGCTGGCGTAGTACTCCCCGCTCGGTGGAGTTACTATACAAAAAACTTCGGACGGCAAGCCCACTGCGCACCGTCCGAAGCCGTCCCGTCAGGGATATATCCGTCTATTTATACAACGCCTTGCCCAAGGTTTCCAGGCCTGCTTCGCCGGGCAAACCGGGATAGGCTTGCTTCATGGCGTCTACAAAAGCCTCTGCCGTCCGGTTTGCGGCAAGCAGCTCTTTCATCTTCTTCAGGTAAGCGGTTTTGAACTCCACGGCGTCGCGCTTTGCCGCGCCGCCATGTCCCCCGATGAACAACTCCGCGCCGGAAGCCAAAGAGTTCTCCGCCTCGGCGATTTCAGCATCCACGGCAGCCGGAGAAGACACCTGCAAGTGGCTGACATGAGCCCTGGCCGGAGTCCAGTGCGTGTAATAGGCCTTCCCTCCTATCAGGAGGCTGGCAGCGGGAAAGTCGCTGGACGCTCCGCGGCGGAACTCGAACGTCACGCCCGCCCAAGTCTGCGTCGTGCCGAAAGGCACTTCCGTGACGGCACCCGTAGGCATTTCCGTCATCGTATCGCCCCACATCTGCTCGAAGCCCTTCATCATCCCGCCGTAAATGGGGCCTTTGGTAAACTGCTCCATACCTTCGGCCATCACCTGGGCGTGCGCTCCCGTCCCGCCGACATGATAGTCGGAAATGGTTTTCCCAACAGGCTTGCCCAGGCTTTCGATGTAATGGTTGAACTCGCTTACATTGTCCTTGAACAAGGGATGCTCCATCGTAACCAGGGAATCCTCTCCCTCGATGATGTAACTTGCGTCTGCCATCACGTCGTTGGTATAATAGACGTGCAGCTTGAAATTGCCGAGGTCGTACACCTCAAAACGTCCTTTTGTCTGTGCCATAACTGTCATTGTCAAGAGATTGAATAGAATAAATAATGCTTTTTTCATTGCTGTTGTTGTTTATAGTTCTTGCTGATTCCACATTAAGATGCCCGTCTCCGGGGAAGTTATTGCACGGCGGAATAATGGATATGCACCAACCGCCATTTCCCGTCCGTACCCTTCTCGAATATTTGCGTTTCCCGCCCCCGGGCATGGTGTGCGGCACCGTCTGTCCTTGTAGCGTCGAACACCCAGGTAAATTCCGACCACGCCGCGCTATCGCCCACATGGACTTTCAGTTCATCCTTTTGCAACCGGCGTTGGGTAAACCAAGTGCCGAACACCCCGGTCACCAGGCTGTCTCTGATTTCCCGGTAAGTCGAATAATAGCCGCTGGGGCCTATGAAAGAGACGTAGGCACCGTGCGACCAGATTCTATTGACCAGCGCGGTGTCACACCGGTTGATGCTTTCCACATATTGCCCTATCAGTTGTTCGATGGCTGCTTTGTCCTTTTCCCGGTCGACGGAAACGGATGGCTCTGTCTTCATTGCGCAGCCGGCAAGCGTGGCAAGGATGGCCACGCCAAAGACGACCTTCCGACTTGTTACCTTCTTCATACGTCACTTATTTTTAGAGTTCTTGCAATTTAGTCAAAGGCTTCCGGGCCTTTTGACGCTGCAAATTTAGGAAGAGGAATTCTACCGTGCAAGTAGGTACCTAGGCATCAATTACTTACGTGCAGGTAACTATTGTTGGGCGTGAGCAAGTTGGAAGTAGAAATATTTTGGAAAAAAGTTTCTTGCGGCTTAAAGGGGATTTGCTTACCTTTGTAGAGCGATATAAAATACAATACATTATGAATAGGACAATGGTAGAAGACGCTTTATTCCCGGACTGCCCGATACGGAACATTCTGGCCCGGCTTTGCAACAAATGGTCGCTGTTGGTCATCTACACGCTCAACAAGGCAGACAAGGAACGGATACGGTTTAAGGAACTGCAGCGTGAAATACCCGACATCTCGCAGAAGATGCTGACAGTGACCCTGCGCACTTTGGAAGACGACGGCTACGTCACCCGAACGGTATACCCCGAAGTTCCACCCAGAGTGGAGTATGCGTTGACACCGCGGACATACTCCTTGCTCCCACACATCAACGCACTGATAGGATGGGCGCTGGAGAATAAAGACGACATCATGAAGGACAGGAAGAAAGCCTTCCGGAAATAGGCCGCCTGTCCGTCGTAAGGAAAAGAGGAAAGACTACTCAGTACTGACTACTCCTGATAGTCTGCCTGATACTTCTTGTAGAATACGTAGAACAAGGCAAAACCGACAAGCGCGAAAGGCACGCCCGACAAAGCCGGATAACGGTATCCGCCCGACACTGCCAGACCGCCCACATAAGCCCCGACGGCATTCCCCAAGTTGAACGCCATCTGCACGGCAGCCCCTCCCAGCATCTCTCCGCCCGGAGCCACGCGAATCATCAAGACCTGCTCCGGACTGGACACGGCAAAGAGCCCGGCCGTGCAAAGCGCCATCAGCAAGGCTGCACACCAAGGGTAAGGGGAAAGGAAGAAGATGAGCAGGAGGGTGACACATATCAGACCCTGCACCACCATGCCCACGCGCCCGGGAGTGAAGCGGTCGGACAGACGGCCGCTAATCAGATTGCCAGCCACCATGCCAAAACCTGCCAGCACCATAAGCGGAGTGATGCTCTCGGCACTGAAGCCGGAGACCTCGGTCAGCATCGGGTTGATATAACTGTACCAGCAGAACACGCCCCCGTTGCCCAGGGCCGTAGCGCCCAGAATGAGCCAAGGTGCCGGCTTCCGCAGGAAACGGAACTGCCCCTTGAACCCCGTGTCCTTCAGTCCCTCCACATGAGGCACCCATCGCCAGATATAATAAAGGATGATAAGTCCCCAGCAGCCCACCAGCAAGAAGGTGACCCGCCAGGAAAGGAGATGACTCAAAGAAGTGCCCAGCGGCACGCCGAAGAGATTGGCCACGGTCATGCCCGCAATCATGATGGACACGGCCGACGCCCCCTTGCCTTCGTCGGCCAGACGCGCCGCCACGATGGAAGCCACGCCGAAATAGGCCCCGTGGGGCAAACCCGACACAAAGCGGGAGGCCAGCAGCATCCAATAGCCGGAGGAAGCGGCGGCGCACAGGTTGCCCACCATCATCAGGGCCATCAGCCCCAGCAAGGTGTACTTCAGCGGAAACTTGCGCGCCCACAACAGAATAGGAGCACCGCAACACACCCCCAAAGCGTAAGCCGAAATGAAATGCCCCGCACGGGGGATACTGATGCCCATGTCGGCAGCCACATAAGGCAGGATGCCCATCATCGTAAACTCGGCGATGCCCAGTCCCAGCGTGCCGAATGCCAATGCTATCAGACTCTTCTTCATATACCTTCTGTTTTTGGCCGCAAAAGTACAAAACTGGGCGCGGACAGGCCTTGACTTCCGTCAAATTCACAACCTCTCCGCACCCAGCTTGCAGCCGAAAGAGACCGGCGCGCCTACCTTCCCTTCTTCTCTTGGTCGCGCAGGTAGAGGGCGTCGATGATACCGTCTGCCAGACCGATGACCGGCACGTGCACGTATTCCGCCTTGACAATCTTGGCGATGGTCAGGAAAATCTCGGCAGCGGGGACGATGACGTCGGCACGGTCTTCCTTCAGGCCGAAGTCCTTCATGCGCTGCTCGGGGCTGAGGGGCTTCAGCTGGTCGTAGAGCGTTTGCAGGGAGGCGATGGGCAGCCGTTGCGTCTTCTTGTCCTTGTCCGTGGCCATGCGGTAGAGCTTGTTGATGTTGCCGCCCGAACCGATGATATTGATGCCCCGGAAGCCCTGCGTCAGGCGCGCCAAGTCATCCTCCATCGTCCGCCACGTTTCCGGCTTGACCGCGCCGCTGAGGGTGCGCACGGTGCCGATGTTGTAGGACAGCGACTGCACCAGCTCGCCGTTCACCATGAGGTTGATTTCCGTACTGCCGCCGCCCACGTCGACGTAGATGAAGTTGCCCGTGCGGTCCTCCAGGCATTCCACGTGGTTGTTGTATATCATGCGGGCCTCCTCCTGCCCGTCGATGATTTCGATGTGGATACCCGTCTCCTTCAGTATCTTGTTGATAACCGCCCTGCCGTTCTTCGCATCGCGCATGGCCGAGGTGGCACAGGCCCGGTAGTCCGTCACCTCGTATATCTTCATCAGCTGGCGGTAGGCCTTCATCAGGCGGCGCATCTTCTCCATGCGCTCGTCGGACAGCTTGCCCAGGGCGAATACGTCGAAGCCCAGGCGCAGGGGGACGCGCAACAGCAGCACTTTGGCCAGACGCTTGCTGACCAGGTTCTCGTTCTCTTCTTCCCGTTTAATCAATAGCCGCGCGGCGTTGGAGCCGATGTCTATGGCGGCATAACACTTCTTACCCATAATTTCTCCTTATATAATATCTGTTTGTTCCTAAAAATCCTTCCACTGCGACCGCCGGCCAAGGGTCACTGTGACTGTTGACAAAGGGTCACTGTGACTGTCGACAAAGGGTCACTGTGACTGTTCTGTCCCCTCTTCTTCCAAGGCGAGGTAATGCTTGTACAACTCCTCTTGCGAACGGAAGGGACGTTCCTCGCCCGTCTGCCACGGCAGGTTTTCGCCGTGGCCGTCCACGACTCGTCCCTGACAAGTGTCGCGCAGCCCGTAGTCCACCACCGTGCGCAGCTCGGCCTTGATGGCAGGGTCGTAGACGGGGGCGACCACCTCGATGCGGTTGTCCAGGTTGCGCGGCATCCAGTCGGCCGAGCCGATGAAGCATTTCTCCTCGCCTCCAGCGGCGAAGATGAAGATGCGCGAATGTTCCAGGTAGCGGTCGATGATGCCGTTGATGCGTATCGTGTCGCTCAGGCCCTGCACTCCCGTCACCAGCGAGCAGTTGCCGCGCAGCACCATGTCGACAGGCACGCCGGCGGCCGAGGCTTCGTAGAGCTTGCGCACCATCACGGGGTCGGTGACATGGTTTATCTTCATGCGGATATAGGCGGGCTTGCCGGAGAGTTTGTTCTTGATTTCGTCGTCTATCAGCTTCAGGAACTTCTTCTTCATCTCGTTGGGCGACACCAGCAGTTCCTTGAAGCGGACGGGCGTATAGGGCTTTTCGATGAAGTTGAACACGTTGTTGACGTCGGCCACGATGTTCTTGGCAGCCGTCATCAGCATGAAGTCGGTGTAGACGCGGGCGTTGCCTTCGTGGAAGTTGCCGGTGCTGACGCAGGCGATGTCGGCCCCGCTCTTCATGCCGATGTGCGTAATCTTGCTGTGCACCTTCAGTCCCTCTACCCCGAAGATAACGTGTATGCCTGCGTCTTGCATCAGTTTGGACCAGCCGATGTTGGACGCCTCGTCGAAGCGTGCCAAGAGCTCGATGACCACCGTGACCTTCTTGCCGTTGCGGGCGGCATTGATGAGGGCGTTGACCACCTTCGAGCCCTTGGCCAGGCGGTAGAGGGTGGTCTTGATGCTCTTCACGTTCTTGCTGATGGCGGCCTCCTGGAGGACGCGGATGTAGTAGTCGAAGCTGTGGTAGGGCACGTGGATATAGCGGTCGTGCTGCTGGATGAGCTTCAGGAGGCTGACGTCCTCGTCCAGTTCGGGTTTGACAATGGGAGGCCAGGCAGGGTATTTCAAGTCCTTGCGGCCGCAGTCGGGGAAGGACATCAGGTCTTTGTGGTTGTGATAGCGTCCGCCGGCCTGCACCGTGTCCAGTTTGTCCAGGTTCAGCTTGTTCATGACGCGCTTCAGCAGGTCTTTGGGCATGCCGGCGTCGTAGATGACGCGCAGGGCGTCTCCCTTGCGGCGGCTCTTCACTCCCTTGGATATCTTCTGGAGCATGCCGTTACGCAGGTCGTTGTCAATCTCCATCTCGGCGTCCTTGGTGAACTTGAAGGCATAGGCCTCGTAGTGCGCATAGTCCATCCCGCTGAATATCATGGGCAGGCAGAAGCGGATGACGTCGTCCAGATACATCAGATAGCTCTTCCCCTCCTTGTCCGGCAGGTGGATGAAGCGTCCGCACACGGCCACCGGCAACTCGATAAGGGCATAATCGGCCGCCTTGCGCGCCCCGGCATGCAGCTTCACGGCCAGAAAGATGTTGTCGTCGGCCGCCTCCGTCAGTTCATGCACGGCCGACAGCCACACGGGGTTGACAAAGCCGCTGAGCTTCTGGCGGAAGAACTGGCGGACAAAGGCTTGCTGCTCGTCGCTCAGCTCGTTGTCCTTCAGCAGGAAGATGTTCTCGGCCTGGAGAGCCACGGTCACCTCGTGGATGGCCTGCTCGTATTCCTTGGCATAGCGGCTGTTCAGGCGGGTGATTTGCTTGATGAGTTGCGCGGCATGTTCGCTCTCGCGACGCACGCTCTTGTCATCGCACTCGGCTATGCGACTCAGGGTGGCCATGCGCACGCGGAAGAACTCGTCGAGGTTGTTGGAGTAGATGCCCAGGAAACTCAGCCGCTCCAGCAGGGGTATTTGCGGCTTCATGGCTTCCTGCAGGATACGCCGGTTGAAGTACATCCAGCTCAGGTCCCGGTCGATATAGGCCTCCGGGGAGCCTTTCTTTTTGGTGGTAGTCTTAGCCATTTTGATATATCGTTTTTATTACTGATTTCTCTTCCGACCCGACACGAAGCAGGCTCGCCTCTCCTTGCCCGGACAGACGTATCATATACAACGCGAAATTAGCATTTATATTTCAATCTGCTGCGGTCGGGCAGCGTATTTATTTCATCAGAAAGCAGGCGGCCCACGAAGGTAACCAACAAAACAGACCGTACCTGCATCGCGCGGGCACGGTTTGAAGAGAATTTATGGAATATTACGTAAGAAGTTCCTTGCTCTTGCACGCCGATGAAGCCCCATTTATGGGCCAACGGCGAGTCTCATACGGACAAGCATCCGGCCTTTGCCTGGGATAAACTTCCTTATCTGCGGCAGAAAAGTCGGCAACCTACGGCGAAAGTTATAAATTTAGCCTGGATTTATGTAAATCCAGCCTAGATTTATGTAAATTCAGCCTGGATTTATGTAAATCTAACCTGAATTTATAGTTTTTCTAAAGGAATGGGAACTTTTCCTCTCAACTCCGCCAAGTTTCGGGCGAAGGCAGGGGAAAATCCGGCCCATCCCTACCGCGTCGGCATTTACGCCGGGGCCACGCTATTTCCCTAAATGTATTCCTCCACCAGATACATGTCGCTCATGAAATCGTCGATGACCCGTTCGAGGTTCTCAAAAGCCTCGTCCGGCGTCTCTCCGTATGCGCTGCACAAAAGGTTGTCCTTGTAATAGGCAAAAAAGCCGCCGCCTTTGGCAGCTTCTACGCGATAATCGTTTTTGTTTAGTTCCATGATGGTGTCCTCCTGCTGATTTTCGTTTCGCAACGCAAAGATGAGGAATCCGTGTTGCAAAGGTATGTCAAACGAATGACGTTTCTGATAAACCAGGAGGGAAGCAGGAAAAAGGAGAAGGGCAAGCGTCATTCATACCGCATGGACTCGGCCGGACGGATGCGGGCTATCAGGCAGGAGGGGCCTGCCACTGTCAGCATCGAGAGCACGAAAGTGCCCAGGTTCAGAAGCAGAAGGTAGCCGCCGTGGAACACGATGGGCACCGTGTCCATGTAATACGTCTCCGGATCCAGCGACAAGAGGCCCGTGCACCGCTGCAACAGGCAAAGGCCCAGGCCCAGCACATTGCCCCACACGAGCCCCCGGCAGAGCAGAAACACCGCCAACCACAGGAAGACCCGGCGGATAAGCCCGTTGTCGGCCCCCAACGACTTCAGCGTGCCTATCATCGAAGTACGCTCGATGATGAGGATGAACAGCCCCGAAATCATCGTAAACCCGGCCACGCCTATCATCAGCACCAGGATGACCCCGATGTTCATATCCAGAATGTCCAGCCAGGCGAACAGGGCCGGGTTGAGCTGCTCCACGTTGCGTGCCACGCAATCCTCGCCCGACAGCCTTCCCCCCTCAGTCTGGAGCCATTCGTTCACCTCCCACGTGCAGTCTTCCAGCCGGCGGTAGTCGTTCAAACGTATTTCCACCCCGCTCGCCTGCCCCGGCAAGAAACGGTTCAGCCGCCCCACCGTGTACAGGTCTGTGAACAAAAAGAGGTCGTCGTATTCCGAAAAGCCGGTACGATAGATGCCCGCCACCTGCATACGGCGGATGCGGACGCCATTGTCTTCCAGGTAATAGGTATCCAACTTGTCGCCCACCTCCAGGCGCAGTCTCGACGCGACGTTTTGCGACAGCAACACCTGGCCGGACGCCACTGTGTCTGTCCACGTCGGAATGCAGCCGGCCACCAGATGCGCGCGGAAAAAGGAATCGTCATAATCCTCTCCGGCCACCCCCTTCAGCACCATGCCCTGAAAAGCATCGTCCGTTTTTATCAGGCCCGGTTTCAGCGCGTAACGCTGCACGTGCGCCACGCCGGGCAATGCCCGCAAGGCAGACATCCAGACGGTATCGGCCCGGAGGGGGACAGGCTCGAAAGGCTGAAGCTGCCCGACGGGAGTGACCTGGATGTGCCCGCCGAAGCCGACGACCTTGTCCCTCACCTCGCTCTTGAAGCCCACAATCACGCACACAGCTATAATCATCACGGCCAAGCCTATGGCGATGCCGGCTTTGGCAATGAGGATGGCCGGGCGGGAGGCTTTGCGCTCTTTCCGCTCATCCCGGTAAAGGCGACGTGCTATGAACAAGGACAGACTCATGCCGACGACGGATGCCTAAACAACGCTTACGACTGTTCCACCCTGCCCGGATAGGCCTCCAAGGCTTTTTGCAATACCACCAATGCCCGCATCAGGTCGGCCTTCTTCAGCGTATAGGAGATGCGCACCTCGTTGCGACCCGCGCCCGGAGTGGTATAGAAGCCCGAAGCCGGCGCCATGAACACAGTTTGTCCTTCGTGCTGAAAGTCGGAAAGGCACCACGCACAAAACTTGTCCGAGTCATCCACCGGAAGGCGGGCCACGGTATAAAAAGCCCCCATGGGGATGGGCGAATAGACTCCGGGAATGCGGTTCAACCCGTCAATCAGGCATTTGCGGCGCTCCACATACTCGTCGTAGACATCGCGCATATAGTCTGCGTCGACGTCCAGCGAGGCTTCGGCCGCTATTTGCCCGATGAGAGGAGGGCTGAGGCGGGCCTGGCAGAACTTCATCACGGCCCGGCGGATTTCTTCGTTCTTCGTAATGAGGGCGCCGATGCGGATGCCGCACTCCGAATATCGTTTCGACACAGAGTCAATCAGCACCACATTTTGCTCGATGCCCTCCAGATGGCAAGCCGAGATATAGGGCGAGCCCGTGTAGATGAACTCGCGGTACACTTCGTCCGAGAAGAGAAAAAGGTCGTACTTCTTCACAAGGTCGCGTATCTGATTCATCTCGCGGCGCGTGTACAGATAGCCTGTAGGGTTGTTGGGATTGCAAATAAGGATGGCGCGGGTGCGGTCGTTTATCAGTTCCTCGAATTTCTCCACCTTGGGCAAGGAAAAACCTTCGTCGATGGTGGTGGTCACGGTGCGGATGCGTGCCCCTGCGGATATGGCAAAGGCCATGTAGTTGGCATAGGCCGGTTCGGGCACAATGATTTCGTCTCCCGGATTCAGGCAAGCCATGAAGGCAAAAAGCACTGCCTCCGAGCCTCCGGAAGTGACGATGATGTCGTCCGCAGTGAGGCGAATGCCATATTTAGCATAGTAACCCACCAATTTTTCGCGATAACTGCGGTAGCCTGCGCTCGGACTGTACTCAAGCACCGTGCGGTCGATGTTGCGGATAGCCTCCAAAGCCACGCGGGGCGTAGGCAGGTCTGGCTGTCCGATGTTGAGGTGAAACACATGTATGCCCCGTTGCTTGGCAGCGTCTGCCAGGGGGGCCAATTTGCGGATGGGCGAAGCGGGCATTTCAGTCCCGCGAATGGATATGGTAGGCATGGATGTTCTTTGTTCTCGTTCTTGATGATGATGTTTTTGTATTCAAGGGTGCAAATGTACATAATATATTCGAGAAACCTGATGCCGTGCGCTCCCTTTTTCAGCCTACAGGCCCCGGCATCCGTTCCGGCAGGCTGGCCTTGAACGCGCTCCAAACAGGCTGTCAATCAGCGCATAGTAGCGTTATAGTCCCAGGTTGCTGGCATTAGAGTCCCGGCCGGCTGGCATTAGAATCCCCGGTCGCTGGAACTATAATCCCAGCCGGCAGGCGTTTCATCACCCGGGACGAGCCCTCCGACAAGGCCCGTAAAAAGACCAAAGCACGCATCCCGCACAGGCGGAACGCGCGCTTTGCACTGCTTATGCGCCGGGAGATTCGCCCGGTCAGAGCACTTCGATAGTATAACCGCCCTTGAAGACGGCGTGAGGCCCGAGATACTGCATCCAGTCCTTGTCCTTGAAATCGCCCGCATAGTGCGCACGATCGCAGCGCCCATACCAAGGCTCGATGCAGACAAAGGGGGCGTTCTTGGCAGGAGGCGACCACAGGCCTACCACCGGGGCGTCGAACGTCAGCCGCAGCACGGGCCGACGCTGGGTGTCGAGCAAGGCGACCTGACGCACCTGGGCGTCTTGCAGAATCAGGGCGTCGCGGTCGAAGGTGTGGATATCAATCGGCAAGAGGCCATCGTCTGCCAGCGGCAGCGGATAGGACACCGACGGGTCGGCACAGCCCTGCTCGGCAATGAGCACGTAGCGCAGGCCCTCGGTGCGGTCGAAGCGGAAAAAGCCCCGCGCAGGATCGTCCGGCCGGTAGTCGGGATAATAGAAAGCGGGATGGGCCCCGATTTGGAAATACATGTCGCCGTCCGAAGGATTCTCCACCTCCCACTCCACGTGGATACAGGCCCCTTCCAGCCGATAGCCGATGTCAAGGCGGAAGGCATAGGGATAGAGCGCATGCGTCCCAGCATCGTCGGTCAGGCGATAGCGCAAAGCATGGGCCGTGTGATGGACAAGCTGAAAGTCGCGGTCGCGGGCAAAGCCGTGTTGAGTCAGGCGATAGGTCTGGCCCGCACAGCGGTACTCGTTCTGCCACACGCTGCCCACGATGGGAAACAGCACGGGCGAATGTCTTTTCCAATACGTCGGGTCGGCTTGCCACAGGTATTCGCGCTCTCCCCGGCGGATGCTGCACAACTCGGCTCCGTGGGCCGAAACCTGCAGGTTCAGGATGTCGTTGGATAGGGTGTCGTAATGCATGGTTGATGAGTTTTTAGGTTGATAAGTGCTTTCGTGTCACAAGGCGTGCAGCCAGCTGGCCACGCACCAGGGCAAAGTTAACAAATAAAGACGGACAACGGCACATTGCGGACGGATTATTTGCTTTTCTTGCCCAAGTTGACTACTTTTGAACGCCGTTTCCGGACCGGCAGGCAGTCGGCCGGACGGTAAGAACCAAGACGTAAACATCGAATCAAAGAAAAAAGGAAAGAAAAGTATGAAGAAGTTCATTCACCAACCGCGCTTCACGCCTCGCGGCTACTCGGACGAGGTAGAGAGCCGGATACAGCATTATCGCAAAGAGGGCGTCCGTCTGCCCCAACGTCACCTGCTGCGCACGCCCGAACAGATAGAGGGCATCCGCGCCAGTGCCCGTATCAACACCGCCTTGCTGGACTGCATCGCCAGCGAAATACACGAAGGGATGACCACGGCCGAGATTGACCACCTGGTCTATGCCTTCACCACCGACCACGGCGCTATCCCCGCCCCCTTCCTCTACGAAGGATTCCCCAAGAGCGTGTGCACCAGCATCAACGACGTGGTGTGCCACGGCATCCCGAGCCCCGACGTGGTGCTGAAGAGCGGCGACATTGTCAACGTGGACGTCTCCACCATCTACCGCGGCTACTTCTCGGACGCGTCGCGCATGTTCCTCATCGGCGAGGTGAGCCCTGAAAGACGGCGCCTTGTGGAAGTGACACGCGAATGCCGGGACATCGGCGTGCGGACCGCCCAACCTTGGACACGCCTGGGCGACGTGGGGGCCGCCATCCAAGAGCATGCCGAACGCAACGGCTTCAGCGTGGTGCGCGACCTGTGCGGACATGGCTGCGGCATCAAGTTTCACGAAGAGCCGGACGTGGAGCACTTTGGCAAGCGGGGTACGGGGATGCTGATTGTGCCGGGCATGACCTTCACCATCGAACCGATGATAAACGCCGGACGCTACGACGTGTGCATCGACGAAGACGACGGATGGACCGTGTTCACCGACGACGGCTCGGACTCGGCCCAGTGGGAAAGCATGATTCTAATCACGGAAAACGGGAACGAGATACTCACAGAATAGGAGCAAAAAACATCTGCATCTATTACACAGAACTTATAACCATTACACAGAACGATGATACAACCATGGAAACAATGGACAGGCATCGGCCTGTTGGCCTTGTGCCTTTGTGCCTGCAACGAGAAACTACCCTACCAGAATCCTGACCTATCCGCAGACGAGCGGGCAGCAGACTTGGTCAGCCGACTGACGTTGGAAGAGAAAGTATCGCTCATGCAAAACTCCTCGCCCGCCATCCCCCGCCTGGGCATCAAGCAGTATGACTGGTGGAACGAAGCCCTACACGGCGTAGGACGGGCCGGATTGGCAACAGTATTCCCCCAATGTGTGGGCATGGCCGCCTCATTCAACGATTCGTTGGTGTACGATGTATTCACCGCCGTCAGCGACGAGGCAAGAGCCAAAAGCAACGTAGCCGCACAAGCCGGCGGATGGAAACGATACCAGGGCCTGACTTTCTGGACTCCCAATGTCAACATCTTCAGAGACCCACGCTGGGGACGCGGGCAAGAGACCTACGGAGAAGACCCCTACCTGACAGCACGCATGGGCGTTAGCGTCGTACGTGGCTTGCAAGGCCCCGAAGAAGCCAAGTATGACAAGCTACACGCCTGCGCCAAGCATTTTGCCGTACACTCAGGCCCCGAATGGAACCGGCACATCTTCGACGCAGAGAACATCGACCCGCGCGATTTGTGGGAGACCTACCTGCCCGCCTTCAAGGCCTTGGTGCAAGAAGCCGACGTGAAAGAAGTGATGTGCGCCTACAATCGGTTTGAAGGAGAGCCTTGCTGCGGAAGCAACCGCCTGTTGCAACAGATACTGCGCAATGAATGGGGCTACCAAGGTATCGTAGTGTCCGACTGCTGGGCCATTAACGATTTCTTCACAGAAGGACATCACCACACCGAGCCCGACGCACCCCACGCCACAGCCCAAGCAGTATCCAGCGGTACCGACCTGGAATGCGGCGAGAGCTACGCTTCGCTCCCGCAAGCTGTAGCAGACGGGCTTATTTCGGAGGCCACCATCGACACCTCGCTTTGCCGACTGATGAAAGCCCGCTTTGAATTGGGTGAATTTGACGAAGATGTCCCTTGGAAGAGTATTCCCTACTCGGTGGTCGACAGCAAGGAACATCGTACCCTGGCACTGCGCATGGCCCGGGAAAGCCTCGTATTGCTGCAAAACCGGCACAACCTGCTTCCCCTGTCTGCCAACGGAGACATAAAGATAGCTCTCATAGGCCCCAATGCCAACGACAGCATCATGCAATGGGGTAACTACAACGGCTTCCCTTCGCACACCTCTACCCTGCTCGAAGCATTGAGCGCACGCATTCCTCGCCAGAACCTTATCTATGAACCGGGATGCGACCACACCTCGACCGTGGCTCTGCAAAGCCTACTCGCCCAATGCACCGCTCCCGATGGACAACCGGGCTTCAAGGCTTCCTATTGGAAAACGCTCGACTCCGAAGGGAAGCCCGACGTAGAAACACATATCGCCAACCCGTTCCGCTTCACAACTGCCGGTGCTACCGTTTTTGCTCCCGGCATTCCCCTGGGAGGATTCAAGGCTATCTACGAAACAGAGTTCCGCCCGCAACAATCGGAAGAAGTCATCTTCAGCATACACACCCAAGGCAGTGCGCAACTGCTCATCAATGGCAAGCAAGTGGCTTCGGCCATCAACATGAAGAGCAACCACTTCTATACATTCCCAGCCGAAGCAGGACAGGTGTATAACCTCAAACTTATCTTTGCGGCCACCGAAGGCGACTGTGCCACACTTAACTTCGACTTTGGACATGAAATACCCATAGACTTCCGGCAAATCGTAGAACGGGTGGAAGACGCCGACGTGGTTATCTTCGCAGGCGGTATTTCGCCGGGTTTGGAAGGCGAGGAAATGCCCGTCAAGATACCCGGATTCCGTGGCGGAGACCGGGAAAGCATCGAATTGCCTGCCGTACAAACGCAACTGCTCACCCTGCTGAAGAAAGCCGGCAAGAAGATTGTCTTTGTCAACTTCTCCGGTTCGGCCATCGCCTTGACCCAAGAAGCCCGACTGTGCGATGCCATTTTGCAAGCCTGGTATCCGGGACAGGCCGGCGGCGAGGCCATTGCTTCGACACTCTTCGGCGAATATAATCCAGCAGGACGCCTGCCCGTGACTTTCTATAAAAGCACCGAGCAGTTGCCCGATTTCGAGGACTACTCAATGAAAGGGCGTACCTACCGTTATCTGACAGACGAGGCGCTCTTCCCCTTCGGACATGGATTAAGCTACACCACCTTTGCCTACGGACAGGCCAGCATATCGGCCCGCAACTTTACGGCTGAAGAAGGTTGCACACTGACCATACCCGTGAGCAACACGGGCGAACGCGACGGCGAAGAAGTTGTGCAGGTCTACTTGCGCCGTCCTGACGACCCCGCAGGCCCTGTCCGCACGCTCCGTGCTTTCCGCCGGATAGCCATACAGAAAGGCAAGACAAGCCAGGTATCGTTTCACTTGGACGCGCGCAGTTTTGAATGGTTCGACACAGCCTCAAACACCATGCGGCCGCTGAAGGGCGAATACGAAATCCTCTATGGCGGCACCTCGGACGCGAAACGCCTCAAGAGCCTGCGCGTCACACTGATGTAAGTTCTTAGGAATCCAAATCTATTCTACGCGAAGAGGGAAGGTAGCCAGAGCGTTGCGGAATGCGGCTCTGACTACCTTCCCTCTTTTTCATGGCCATCATGCCACATTACCTCCTGTTCCTCAGACACAATGAATCCAAACCTTCCGCTGTACCATTGAACACGTTGAGATCTACGTTGCCCTCAATGCCAGGCACAATGCCCGCATCCGTGTGCTGCCAGAACCGCCAAGGCCCCTCGTAGCGCACGGAGTCGACGTAATAGTGGGCAATCCAATATGGATAAGAGAGAAAAGCGGAATCGTTGAGGTAGCGTAACTTGAACTTGTAGCCCGTGTAGAGGATGGGCTTCACACCGTAATGGGCTTCCACACGCTTGAGCCAGGCCAAGACACCTTGCTGCAACTCGTCCCTGTTCTTGCCGCCGGTAGTCTCCACATCAAGCACGGGGGGCAGGTCGGCCGAATCGAGCGGCACGGTGCGGATGAAGAAATCGGCCTGCCGCAAAGCATCGGTGCGTGGATTGAAGAAGTGATAAGCGCCGCGCACGAAGCCATACCTCCGGGCCTGCCGGAAATTGCGGGCAAAGGCCTCGTCGGCATGGTCGCCTCCTTCCGTTGCCTTCATGAAGACGAAACGCAGCGGGAACTCGCCTTCGCGCTGACGGGCCAGAAGCGCCCAGTCGATGTCTCCCTGATAGTGCGAGATGTCTATCCCATGCACCTCGTAGCGGCAGGGCAGGCAGACACCGTATCCCTTCAGGCCGTAGCAGGGCTTCCAGCGGTAGGCATAGGGCCGGATGAAGAACCAATAGAACCCGGCAGAAAAGAGCACGACCAGCACGGCGGCCAGAGCGTTGCGCATCCACAAGGGCATGATGCGCGCAGCCTTGCGCGGCGAAGAAGAGGCTGCCGCAGCGCGCGGCGAGCGGATGGCGGTACGACCCTGCCCGCGCCGGCGGGGGGCGGCCTGCTTACGGCCGCCGGTCGTCTTTTTGCTTTTTTCGGTGTGCATGTATCTGCTGATAAGAAGAGGTAAATCATAAGAAAGGGCAGATTGCTCTGCCCTTTCGCGGCCCGTCGCCTGCTCGCGCAGACACTTGGCCTTGGTACTTTGTCTAACCTTTTTTATACCTGTTGCTTATGGCATATTAAAAGTTCAAGTGATTGTCTTTGCCTTAGCCCTTCTGCTGCTCCAGCTGCAAGGTCTTGGTGGGCTGGTCGCATACCTCGGTGGGGCCGAAGTACTGGATGGGGCCGGGATAAACATAGGCCGTCTCCTTGGCCCACTGCTCGCGCTGCGCGGCAAAAGTCTTGAAGGGCGCGCCGTCCAGCTTGACGAGGGCTTTCTGGATGACGGGCTTCATCTCGCCGTGGCGACGCTCCATGTTCATCATCATCGTGATGGGCACGCCGCCGGCAATCCACTCTTCGGCAGGAGCCGTAAGGTTGCGGATGGACGACATGTAGCCGGTCTTGCCGTTGGCGATGAGGGCCGATGCGGCGTAGCCCAGCGCGTAGCAATAGTCGGCGTCGAAGTTGGACGGAGCGGCGCAGCGGCCTTCGTAGCCGAAGAAGTGGTGCTGCGGGGCGAACTTGCCCACGTACTTGCCTTCCTTCTTCCACTGGGCCAGCTTGTTGCCGACCATTTCAGAGAGAAGCTTTTCGGTCTCGATGAGGGATACCTGCACGTTGCCGTGGGGGTCGCGGTCGAGAGAGAGCTGGCGAGCCACGCCTTCGGGCAGGCTGGCATAGATGGCAGCGTTCTCGGGCGTCAGCTTGCTGATGATGTAGTTGCGCTGTTCGGCCTTGTCCACCTGGGCAAACTCATCGGCGTTGGCGGCCAGGAAGTCGTTGAGCTCGGCAATGAGGCGCTTCATGGCGGGGATGAACTCGATGAGGCCCTCGGGGATGAGGACGGTGCCGAAGTTGTTGCCCTGGGCGGCGCGGTCGGCCACGGTCTGGGCGATGTTCGTCACGATGTCGTCCAGCGACAGGTCTTTGGCTTCCACCTCTTCAGACACGATGCAGATGTTGGGCTGCGTCTGCAGGGCGCACTCCAGGGCGATGTGCGAGGCCGAGCGTCCCATCAGTTTGATGAAGTGCCAGTACTTGCGGGCCGAGTTGCAGTCGCGCTGGATGTTGCCGATGACTTCGGCGTAGGTCTTGCAGGCCGTGTCGAAGCCGAAGGACGTCTCGATCATCTCGTTCTTCAGGTCGCCGTCGATGGTCTTGGGGCAGCCGATGACTTGCACGCCGTAGTTCTTGGCGGCATAGTATTCGGCCAGGACGCAGGCGTTGGTGTTCGAGTCGTCGCCGCCGATGATGACCAGGGCCTTGATGCCCAGTTCCTTCAGGATTTCGTAGCCTTTCTCGAACTGCTCTTCCTTCTCCAGCTTCGTGCGGCCCGAGCCGATGATGTCGAAGCCGCCCGTGTTGCGGTATTCGTCGATGATGTCGGAGGTCAGTTCGATATACTTGTGGTCCACCAATCCGCCGGGGCCCATCAGGAAGCCGTAGAGCTTGCCGTCGGGGTGGATGCGCTTGATGCCGTCGAAGAGTCCGGAGATGACGTTGTGTCCGCCGGGGGCCTGTCCGCCGGAGAGGATAACGCCCACGTTCATGGCGGGGCAGGTCTCGGGCTCGGCGGTCGCCTCGAAGCGGACGAGGGGCATGCCGTAGGTGTTGGGGAACAGTTTCTTGATTTCCTCCTGGTCGGCCACCGACTGGGTAGCTTCGCCGGAGACGGCCTTGACGTTACCCTTCAGCGCCTTGGGGAGTTTGGGCTGGTAGGCAGCCCGCGCGATTTGCAATGCACTTTTAGTCATATGTCTTCTGTTGTTGTATATATATAAATAATGTGTAAACTGCGCCTTTCCCTCCGCGTCCCGCGCGGGGGCGGAGGGATAACCGGGGCAAAGTTCGGTTTTTTCCGGTAGAAATGCAAGCGACGGGGCGATATTTTTACGTCCCTTCCTCCGCCGCGGCGGCCACCCACCGCTTGCCGGCCCCCCGCCCCTGTCCGCGGATGCCCGTCTCGTGGGGCGAGCGTTCCCAGCGGCGCAGCTCGCGCGAGGCCTTGTCCTTGAGCAGGCCCGTCAGCGCCTGGTATTGCAGGAGGCTCATCTCGCCGCGGCGGGCGATGAAGGTGCGGGCGATGTCCAGGCGCTCGGCCTCGGTGTATTGCGTGCTGGACCGGCGCAGGCGGCCGCCCTGGCGGGCGAGCGTGAGGCGGCTGTCGGTGGCGCGCAGCAGGTCGCGGTCGGGGCGGAAGGACACGTTCCCCACCCGGATGGCGCGGGCGTTGCGGCGGGTCTCCCCCTGGTCCTCGCGCTCGAAGCCGGGGCGCAGGCGCAGGGCGGGGGTAAAGGTGCCCAGCCCGTCGAGGTGCACGGAGTAGCCCTGTCCCATGGCCTCGGCCAACGCCTCGCCGAGGAGGCCGATGACGCCCTTCAGTTCGGGGACGCCGAAGGTGGTGTAGCGCGTGGCCAGACGCACGAAGTCATCCGTCTCCATCCGTCCCTCCAGCAGGAGGCGGGGGTAGCGGACGGTAATCTCTCCCTGGGATGTGTGCAGGACACGCTCCTGCATGTCGTAATTTGCCATAACCTTGTCTATGTTTAAGTAAGTCCGAATACATGGGCAGAAGCCGGACAGGATGTCCGCCGGACGGATTCCCCGGCGGGATGCTTCCCCACCATTGGGAGAGAGTCATCCCGATACAGTCGTGGAACTCATCCTGACATAGGTGGGGAAAGTATCCAGACACAGGTGTAGAAACTATCCAGATACAGGTATGGAAACCATTCCGATACAGGTATGAAAACCACCCGGATATAGGTTCCAAAAGTCCATATCATGCTATGCTATCGTCATATCATAAGGTGATACAGTCATATCATGTTATGATATAGTCATATCACCTTATGCTATGAACTTCTGCCGGGTACAAAGATAAAGAAAATTCCCCGGACTACGAAAGGTTTTTTCCGTTGTCTGGGGAAATTTTCCGGTGGGATGTCATCCGCCCGGCCCCTGGGGCGGGACCCGTGGGGAGACGGGCGCGGGGGTCAGCGTTCCTCCCCCGTCTCGTCCGTCCAGCCGCCGCCCAGGGCCTTGTAGACGTTGACCAGGGCCAGCTGGCGGTCGCGCAGGGCGTTGCTCAGGCTGATTTGGGCGTCGAGGTAGGTGCGCTGCGCGTCCAGCAGGTCCATGTATCCGATGGCGCCGTTGACGTATTGCAGCTGGGCCAGCTCGAGGGCGAACTTGGAGGACTGTTCGAGCGAGAGGCGGGTCTGGTAGATTTCCTTCATCTTGTTGAAGGTGGCGATGGCGTCGTAGGCGTCGCGGAAGGCGGTGAGTACCACCTTTTCGTAGGCATAGGTGGCGCGCTCGAAGGCGGCGCGGCGGGCCTTGAGGCGGGCGCGGTTCTTGCCCCAGCCGAAGATGGGCTGGAGGAGGGTGCCGCTGATGAGGTGGTAGGGCGACTGGAGGAGTTCTTTCAGCAGGTCGCTCTCGGCTCCGACTTGGGCGGTGAGGGCGAGGCTGGGGAACATGCTGGTCAGGGCCACGCCCACTTCGGCGTTGGCGGCCACGAGGGCTTGCTCGGCCTGGCGGACGTCGGGACGGCGCTCCAGGAGGGTGCTGGGCAGGCCCACGGGCAGCGAGGCGGGGAAGGAGACTTCCTGGGGCAGGGGGGCGCGGCGGATGTTGTGGGGGTAGTCGCCGATGAGGAAGGCCAGTTCGTTTTCCTTCAGGGTGACCTGCCGCTCGAGGTCGGGCACGAGGGTGGCGGTGCGGGCCAGTTCGACCTGTGCCTGGCGGAAGGCCACCTCGGAGGTCAGGCCGCCCTCGTAGCGGATGCGGGCCAGGTGCAGGCTCTCGCGGCGGGCGTCGACGGTCTGGCGGACGATGGACAGTTCGTTGTCGAGGGCCACGAGCTCGAAGTATGCCTGGGCCACCTGGGCGATGAGGCTCATGCGAAGGGCGCGGCGGTTCTCGACGGAGGCGAGGAAGTCGGCCAGGCTGGCGTCGCGCGTCCAGCGCAGCTTGCCCCAGAGGTCGAGCTCCCAGGCCACGGTGCCCTTCAGGTCGAACTGGTTGTCGTCGTCGCGGGCGTGGCCTCCGTAGTTGTCCGCCTCCTTCTCGGCATAGACGCGCAGGCCTATCTGGGGCAGCATGTTGGCCCAGTCGATGCGCTTGAGGGCGGCCTGCTCGCGCACGGCGGCGTCGGCCATGAGGAGGTCTTTGTTATAGTCCAGCATCTGTCGGATAAGGCCCTGCAGAAGGGTGTCGGTGTATATCTGTTGCCAGGAATAGTCGGCAATGGAGGCCGAGTCTTCCACCATCCCGTCCATGGTGAGCGTGGAAGGCAGCTCGAGGTCGGGACGGACGTAACGCTTGCCTATCTTGCATCCGCCCAGCGCCAGGGCGAGGGCCGCCAGGCACAGGAGGGGGCAGAGGCATTTGCGGATGTGAAGGAGAGTGTATGTTTTCATCTTGCTTTCTTTCTCTGAAGTTTGGTCTGCACGTTGTATATCATCACGAAGAAGAAGGGTATGAGCACGATGCCCACTATCACGGCCATGATCATGCCGAAGAACAGGCCCGTGCCGATGGACTGGCGGCTGGCTGCTCCGGGGCCGTGGGCGATCACCATGGGCAGGATGCCGAGGATGAAGGCCAGCGAGGTCATCAGGATGGGACGGAAGCGCAGGTGGGCGGCATGCAGCGCGGCCTTGAAGACGTTCTGCCCGGCGTCGGCCTCGTCCTTGGCGAACTCGACGATGAGGATGGCGTTCTTGGCGGCGAGGCCCATCAGCGTCACCAGGCCAATCTGGAAGTAGGTGTCGTTCTCCAGCCCGCAGACGGAGATGCCGATGTAGGCGCCCAAGGCGGCCACGGGCAGGGAGAGCAGCACGGCGATGGGGATGCTCCAGCTCTCATACAGCGCGGCCAGGAAGAGGAACACGAAGAGGAACACCAGGGCCAGGATGGTGCCGGTCTGCCCGCCGGCCTGCTTCTCTTGGAAGGACAGTCCGCTCCACTCCACGCCGATGTTGTCCGGCAGGTGCGTGCGGGCTATCCGCTCTATCACCTCCATCGCCTGGCCGGAACTGTAGCCCTGCGCGGCCTCGCCCCGGATGACGGCGGTGTTGAACATGTTGAATCGCTTGATGCTGCCCGGGCCGGTGGTGTATTCCGTGTTGCCCAGGGCGGTGAGCGGTATCATGGCTCCGTCGCTGCCCTTCACGAAGAACAGGCTGATGTTGTCGCGATGTTCGCGGTAGGGGGCGTCGGCCTGGAGATAGACACGGTAGATGCGGTTGAACATGTTGAAGTCGTTGACATACACCGAGCCTGTGTAGGCCTTCATGGTGTTGAACACGTCGGCCATGGGCACACCCAGCATCTTCACCTTGTCGCGGTCTACATCGAAATACAGCTGGGGAATCTCTGCCTGGAGCGAAGAAGAGAGGTTGCTCAGCTCCTTGCACTGCGAGGCGTAATGCATCAGCGTGTCGGCGGCCTGCACCAGGTTGTCATACGTGGCATCTCCACGGGCCTCCAGCTGCATCTCGAAGCCGCCCGACGTGCCCAGTCCGGGAATGACGGGCGGAGTGGAGATATAGAACTTGCATTCGGGATACTCCGTCAGCTCGCGGCTTACCCCGGCCATGATTTCGTCTATCGTCGTGTCGTCGCGCTCCTTCCATTCCTTCAGGATGACGGTCAGCTGGGCGCGTGCCTGGCTGGTGCCTACGCGGGGGCTGGTGCCGGTGACGTTCTGCACGTATTCCACCGAGGGGTTCTCCATCAGGAAGGCGATGGCGCGGTTGGTCACGTTGCGGGTACGCTCCAGCGTGGTGCCCTCGGGCATCTCCAGTTCCACGGTGAAGTATCCCTGGTCTTCCGTCGGGAGGAAGCTGGTAGGAATCAGGCGGTAGAGGACAAAGATGGCAATCAGCACCATGCTGAACCCGACGCCCACCCGCTTGGGATGCTTGATGACGCTCTTGATGCCTTTCAGATACTTGCTGTTGCCAAAGTCCAGCCAGCGGTTGATGGTGCGGAAGATGCGGTTCTTCGGTTTGTTGGGGTCGGTGGGCTTCAGGATGAGCGAGCACATCACGGGGCTCAGGGTCAAGGCCACCACCGTAGAGAGCAGCACCGAGATGGCAATGGTGACGCTGAACTGGCGGTAGAGCTGGCCCGTAATGCCCGACAGGAAACTTACCGGCACGAACACGGCAGCCAACACCATGGAGGTGGCCACCAACGCGCTGGTCAGTCCGTTCATGGCCTTCTTGGTAGCCTCATAGGGGCTGAGATGCTCTTCCTCCATGATGCGTTCCACGTTCTCTACCACCACGATGGCGTCGTCCACCACCAGGCCGATGGCCAATACCAAGCCTAACAAAGTAAGGATATTGAGCGAGAAACCGAATATCAGCATGAAGCCGAAGGTGCCTATCAGCGAAATGGGCACGGCCACCAACGGAATCAGCGTGGCGCGCCAGCTCTGCAAGAAGAGGAATACCACCACAATCACCAGGAACAAGGCCTCGAACAGGGTCTTATATACCTCATGTATGGACTCGGATATGTATGTGGTCATATCAAAAGGTATCTCGTACTTCATCCCTTCGGGGAAGGTGCGGCTGATTTCTTCCATGGTCTGCTTCACGCTCTCGGCCACTTCCATGGCGTTGGCGCCGGGCAAGAGGTAAATGCCCAGGATGGCCGCATTCCCGCCGTTGATGCCGCTCTCGGTGTTATAGGACTGGGCCTCCAACGACACACGGGCAATGTCGCGCATGCGAATCATGGAGCCGTCGGGATTGGCGCGGAGCACAATCTCCTCGAACTGGGCGGCGCTGGACAGACGTCCCTGTGCGGTGATAGGGATGGTGAAATCCAGGCCCGACACCGGTTGCTGTCCCAACACACCGGCCGCCGACTCGCGGTTCTGGTCTTTCAAAGCGTTCTGCACGTCCTGCACCGTCAGCCCGTAGTTGGCCAAGCGAGCAGGGTCTACCCAAATCTGCATGGCATAGTAGCGGCTGCCGATGTTGGACACACGGCCCACGCCGGGAATGCGTCGCAAGAGGTCGAGCACGTTCAGCGTAGCGAAGTTACAGGTAGATTTCGTCGAACTTGGGGTCGTTGGAGGTCAGACAGATGGTCATTAGCTGGCTGGCTGCCTGCTTTTCAATTTCGATGCCGTTCTGCACCACCTCGGCAGGCAGGCGCGATTCGGCCAGCTTGACTCGGTTCTGTATCTCCACCGCCGACAGGTCGGGGTCGGAAGAAATATCGAAGGTGATGGTGGCCGAGAAGCCTCCAGAGTTGGAACTGTTGGACTCCATGTAGAGCATGCCGGGCGTGCCGTTCAGTTCCTGCTCGATGGGCGTGGCCACGGCCTGCGACACCGTCAAGGCACTGGCACCGGGATAGGAGGCACTGATTTTCACCACCGGCGGCGTAATTTGGGGATACTGGTCGATGGGAAGCATCGTCAGGCCGATGAGACCCACGATAACGATCAGAATGGATATGACAGCCGAGAACACCGGCCTGTCTATGAAAAAGCTGACTTTCATTCTTTCGTAGCGGATTGAGATTCTTCTTCGTTCTTCTTAGCGGCCACACGCATCTTGATGCCCGGGGTCAGCTTGTGGTAGCCTTCGGTGACAATCATCTCGCCGGGGATGATGCCACGCTCCACCACCACGTCGTTGCCAAACTCAGGCCCCAACTCGATGAAACGACGCTCGGCAATGGAATCGCGGCGCATCACAAAGACGTAGGCGCCTCCCTTCTCGATAATCAGGGCTTTCTGCGGCACCACGGTGGCATTCTCGCGCACGTCGAGCAAGGCTTTCACCTTGGTGAACTGGCCGGGCAGAAGCACGCGGTCGGGGTTGGGCATCTCGGCACGCACGGAGAAAGTTCCCGTCTTGGGGTCTACCTGCGGGTCGGCAAAGTCCACCAGGCCTTTGTAGGGATATTCGCTGTTGTCGGCCAGCGTGATGGTCACATAGGGTTGCCAGGAACGAGTGGAGTCTTTCTGGCCGATGACCACGTTGCGCTCGCGGCTCTTCAAGTACTCCAAGGCGGTCATGCTGTAATCCACCAGCACCGTGTCGCTCTTCACCACCGTGGCCAGCAGAGACTGGCCGCCGGGGCCCACCAATGCACCCAAGTCCACATAGCGTTCGCTGATATAGCCAGAAAGCGGAGAGCGCACCGTGGTATAGCCCAGTTCCTGCTCGGCCTGGTCGAGGTCGGCCTGGCTCATACCCATGCTGGCCACGGCCGTTTCGTAGGCGGCAATGGCATTGTCCAAGTCCAGCTGGCTGGCGGCATTCTGTTCATACAAAGGACGGATACGGTTGAGGTCGCGGCGGGTTTTCAGCACGTTGGCCGAGTCCTTGCGCAACTGGGCACGCGCCTTGTCGGCCTTGGCCCGATACTGACGCTGGTCGATGACGAAGAGCACCTGATTCTTGTTCACATAAGTGCCTTCTTCAAACTCCATGCTTTCCAGAAAGCCCTCTACGCGGGCCCGGACTTCCACGAACTGCTGGGCGCGGATGCGGCCCACATATTCACCATAGATTTCCACATCTTCCACGCCCACGGGCTCTACCACCACCAGCGGAGCCTCGGGTTCCACCTTCTTGGGCCACGTCAGGACGAGATAGAGGGCCAGCAACACCAACAGGCAGGCCACCATCAGGAGAAGCCTCTTCTTGCGCAGATGCAATTCTTTCTTTGTAAAAAACAATTTCATACTTTATGTTTGTTATAGAGAGTTATCCTTAAACTTCTCAATCCGTGTTGCAAAGATAATGCCATTTTCGCAAAATCCGCCCGATTCCCCCGAACTTCTTCTGTTCCCGCCGACTGAAAACGAAGAAAATCCGTTTCGGCACACCCGCCACGCGCCGCAGTTGTGGAAAAGAGCCACACGCCTGTAGAATATTTCCACACTCCAAGCATCGCGGCAGGGTCTTCTTATCATCGCGGCAGGGCCTTTTTATCATTTTGACACTTTGTTCCCACAAGGCCGCGAGCATCCTCTGTTTCCGCCCCGACAGGCAAGCAACCGGAAAAATCGGAGCAAAAACACCGCATCTTGCTATCAAACAAACGGATACATAAATCCATACACATAAACCAGAAGAAAAAGAGCCTCCAGAAGCGGCATTAGGAACCTCATTTTCCTGAGACTGAAGTTCCCGCAGGCCAGGAATTAAGTCCCAGGAAGCCAAGACTAAAGCACCGGGTCACTCCGATTTAAGGAAAAACCGGATCCGGATGAAACAAAAAGAGGCGACAGACCAAGCTTTCTGCATATTCATCCGCATATGCATGCAACAAAAGCTTAAGCAACGCATACTCATCCATCCATTACCAGATTGCGCCGACTGTTTAGCGGATTTTGAAAGACAGCATTGCCAGCAAATTCTTTCCATATCGAACATTTAGCCAACTTAGAGCCTGTATATGTCGGCAAAACGTCAAACCAGACAGAATGCAAAAGCCCGCAAAGAAGGCCAAAGAATCAAAAAAAACGTCCTGCCGAAAGCCGGGGAAAAGAAAAAAGCACTACCTTTACCCAGCAAATTCATTTATTCACCCTAAAACATTGAAAAGATTATGGCTAAAAGAAGAATTCTGAAGAAAAGCATCAACTATATCATCGGCGACTTGTTCACGGAATGCGTCTACATACGCCTGACCCTGCCGGAAGCAGAACAAGCCAAGACAGACCAGATTATGACGGACATCCTCAACCTGCAGGACGACTTCGTCAGCCGCATCAGCCACACTGAACCGGGCAACGTGAAGGGCTTCTACAAGAAACTGCACGAAGACTTCAACGCCAAGGTGGACGGCATCCTGGAAGCCATGGGCCAGCTGAAATAAACCATAGGAATGAGACACAGCATCTATAGCTGGGTCTTCCACCGCCTGCTGGGCTGGAAGACCCGCATGGAAGTGCCCGTATGCGACAAATGCGTGGTCTGCGCGGCGCCTCACACGTCCAATTGGGACTTATTCTTTGGCAAGTTGTTCTACGGAGGCCTCGGCCGCAAGGTCAACTTCCTGATGAAGAAAGAATGGTTTTTCTTCCCGTTAGGCCCGTTGTTCAAGGCCATGGGAGGCATTCCCGTAGACCGCTCGCGCAAGGCTTCGCTGACCGACCAGATGGCCGAGCGTTTCCGCAAAAGCCGCTTTCTCCACCTGGCCATCACGCCCGAAGCCACCCGCAAGGCCAATCCCGACTGGAAAAAGGGGTTCTACTACATTGCCCTCAAGGCCCAAGTACCCATCCTGCTGATTGGCATAGACTATCCCAGCAAGACAATTGCCTGCACGCGCAGCATTGTGCCCAGCGGCAACTTCGAGCAAGACATGCACGAAATCAAACAATATTTCACGCAATTCAGAGGTAAGAAGCCCGAAAACTTTGCCATATGACCCCTCTACGCATCAGTCTGTTGCAGACAGACCTGGTTTGGGAAGACAAGCACGAGAATCTCCGTCGCCTCCGCGAAAGGCTGGAAACTGCCCGCGGCACGACGGAGATTGTTATCTTGCCCGAAATGTTCTCCACCGGCTTCAGCATGAACCCGGCCTCCCTGGCCGAACCGGTGGAAGGAGAAACCATGAGCACCCTCCGACGCTGGGCCTCCGAACTGAACATAGCCCTGGCGGGAAGCTACGTCGCAGAAGCTGCTCCCGACGACACCTCTCTCCCACCCCGCTATCACAACCGAGCCTTTTTCCTTACTCCCGAAGGCGACGCCTGCTATTACGACAAACGACACCTGTTCCGCATGGGAGGCGAGGCCGATTGCTATGCCCCCGGACACGACCGCCCGCTCATCCGTTACCGCGGATGGAACATCCTTCTGCTAGTGTGTTACGACTTACGGTTCCCCGTGTGGAGCCGCAACCGGAATAACGAATACGACCTGCTGATTTACGTGGCCAACTGGCCCGCTTCCCGGCGAAACGTATGGGATATTCTGCTGCAAGCGCGCGCCATCGAGAACATTTCATACGTCTGCGGTGTTAATCGTATTGGGAAAGACTTCCACGGCACCGCCCACAACGGCGGAAGTGTCGTCTATTCGCCCCAAGGAAAACGGCTGGCCTCCGCTCCCGACGATGCAGAAGCTCTCATCACGACCACGCTGGACGCAGACGCCTTGCAACGGTTCCGGGAAAAATTCCCCGCCTGGAAAGACGCGGACGCCTTTACCTTGGATTATTAAACCCTTGACGGACGAGCCGTCGTCCGTTGAAAAAACCGCTTTGGATAATATGAAACGAAACACCGTCCTCCCATGGCTCGTCTGCCTGTTGGCCGTCGTTTGGCTGTCCGCCTGCACCGGTCAGCGCAAAGACATTACCCCCTCTGCCGAGTTTGCGCCCTACATCAGTGCCTACACCGGAGGAGTCATCTCCCGGCAAGCCACCGTCCGCATCGAACTGACCCAAGACCTGCCGATGGTAGACCTGAACGACCTGAAGGAAAATCCGTTCAGTTTCTCTCCCTCGCTCAAGGGGAAGGCGCATTGGCTCAACAACAACACCATCGAGTTCGTGCCCGATGCCGGCGAACTGCAACCGGGAGAGCTCTATGTGGGCGTTTTCCGCTTGGGCGACTTCGTGCAGGTGAAAGAAGGGTTGGAAGAATTTAAGTTCTCCTTCCGCGTGCAGGAACGCAACTTTGCGATGTACACCGAGGCCCTGACCCTAACCGACGCACAGCCCGGATACGCATCCATAAAAGGAGAAATACGGTTCAGCGATGCCATAGAACAGGCAGAAGTGAAACAGATGCTTACGGCTACGGACAAGGATGGCCATCCGCTCTCCATCCGTCTTTCATCCACCGACAGTCCCTCCTGCTATGCCTTTGCCCTGGACAGCATTCCCCGAAAATCCGAAGACTATACTCTCCTGATTAAAGCCAATGGCAAAGCTGCAGGCATAAGTCAACAACAAACCATTGATGTGACCATCCCTGCCAAAGACGCATTCCGCTATCTCGCTGCCCGGCGAATCACCCGGCCGGAGAATGGATTGGAGATTGTCTTCTCTGCCCCTCTATCTACCACCCAAGACTTGAAAGGCCTGATAGAAATCAAGGAGGCGCCCACAGCAGTCTTTCAGATAAAGGACAACAAAGTATATGCCTACTTCGACGAAAGCATTTCCCTGCAAGCCAACGGCAACCTGACCTTACAGTTGCACGAAGGGATAAAAGACAGCAAAGGCCAGGCATTGGGCACCTCGCACTCGCTCTCTTTCGGCCCACAAAACCTCAAGCCCCAAGTGAAACTCCTGACGGATGCCGCCATTCTGCCCGATTCCAAGAATCTGGTCATTCCGTTCCGGGCAGTAAACCTTTATGCGGTGGACCTAAGTGTGGTTCGCATCTTCGAGAACAATATCCTGACCTTCCTGCAAACCAATACTTGGGAATCGTCCAACGAATTGCGCCGGGCAGGCAGGCTGGTGTATAAGGAAACGCTTCCTCTGAACCGGGACGCCTCCAAAGACATCCACCAATGGAACGATTATTCCATCGACCTGAGCGGACTGATCCGGCAAGAACCCGGTGCCATCTACCGCATATACCTTTCTTTCCGACAAGAATATTCTGCTTATCCTTGCGGAGGAGAATCGCCTCGTCCCTCGTTTGCTGCAGCCTCTCCCGCAGACCAACCCTTAAATGCCGTAGGCGGAAACAAATTGACAGAGGCTGAAGCCGACGAATGGGACACCCCGCAAAGCTATTTCTACTACAACGGAGGTGTGGAATATGACTGGAAGCTCTATGATTGGAAAGAACGGGAGAACCCGTGCCATCCTTCTTATTATATGAATGCCGACCTGGTGGCTTCCTGCAACGTCTTTGCCTCCAACCTGGGCTTGCTTGTGAAAAGCAATTCCCTGCACAAACTCTGGGTAACGGTTAACAACATTCTCAGCACCAGCCCTGTGGCAGGAGCAGAAATCACGGTCTACAACTTCCAATTGCAAGTCATCGGCACGGGACGCACCGACGGAGATGGTTTTGCCGAAATCACCCCGCAGGGCGTACCCTTCATCGTATGTGCCCGAGACGGGAAGCAAAAGGCTTATCTGCGGGTAGTGCCGGGCGAAGACCAATCCACCAGCCGCTTCGACACCGGAGGCAGAAAGATAGAAAAAGGACTTAAAGGATTTATCTATGGAGAAAGAGGCGTATGGAGACCGGGAGATACCCTGCACCTCTCCTTCATCCTGGAAGACCAGGCAAGACGCATACCGGACAATCATCCGGTGACATTGGAACTGTATAACCCGCGCGGACAATTCCACAGCAAACACATCTCCACCCAAGGACTCAACGGCTTCCATATCTTCCACGTCCCCACGCAAACAGACGACCCTACCGGAGCATGGAATGCCTACGTCAAGGTGGGTGGCAGCACTTTCCACAAGAGCCTGCGCATAGAGTCCGTTAAACCCAACCGACTGAAGATCCGGATACAGTTGCCGACCCAGCTCTTGCAAGCCTCAAGAAAGCAAGAGACCGCTACCCTCACCTCCGCATGGCTGACGGGGGCCACGGCTTCCGGCCTAAAAGCCAAGATAGAGATGGCGTTGTCGAAGGTAAATACACAATTTGCCCATTACGAACGATACACCTTCAACAACCCGGCAACGGAGTTTACCACGCAAAAGATGGATGTATTCGACGGGAGACTGGATACCAACGGGAAAGCGTCTTTCGCCTTGAAATTGCCCGATGCCTCCCAAGCGCCCGGCATGCTGAACGCCACCCTCACCACCCGAGTATTCGAGCCGGGCGGAGATGCCAGCATCTACACGCAAACCCTTCCCTTCTCACCTTTCACTTCCTACGTAGGCATCGACCTGAACCAACCGGAAGACCGGTGCATGGAGACAGACAAGGAACACCGTTTTGACGTTGTCACGCTGAATGCCGAAGGAAAGCCGGTAGACCGCGCCAATCTGGAGTATAAGATTTACCGCATTGACTGGAGCTGGTGGTGGGAAGACCGCCAGGAATCATTCGGCACTTACGTCAACAACAGTTCCATCACGCCCGTAGCCAGCGGACATCTCCAGACAAGGGGCGGAAAGGCCAGCTTCAGCTTCCGTGTGAATTATCCCGAATGGGGACGCTATCTGGTGTATGTGAAAGACCTGGATAGCGGACATGCCACGGGCGGCACTGTCTATATTGACTGGCCGACCTGGCGTGGACGCTCAGACAAGACCGACCCCAGTCACCTGAAGATGCTGACGTTCTCTTTAGACAAGAAGTCGTATCGTCCCGGCGACGTGGCCACAGCCTTCATTCCGGCCTCGGCAGGCGGAAGAGCGTTGGTGGCTATCGAAAACGGTTCGACAGTGCTTAGGCGCGAATGGATCCAAGTGAGCGACAAGGAGGACACGAAGTACACCTTCCGCATCACCCCGGACATGGCTCCCAACGTCTACTTGCACATCACCTTGCTCCAACCCCATGCACAGACAGTGAACGACCTGCCCATCCGCATGTATGGCGTCATGCCTGTACCGGTGACCGACCCGCAGACCAAGCTGGAGCCCCAAATAGAAATGCCCGAAGCCCTGCGTCCGGAAACGCCGTTCAGCATCCGCGTCAGCGAAAAGCGAGGGCGCCCCATGACCTACACGCTGGCTTTGGTGGACGAAGGGCTGCTGGACTTGACCAACTTCCGGACGCCCAACCCCTGGAACGAGTTTTATGCGCGCGAAGCCTTGGGCATCACCACGTGGGACATGTACGACCAAGTGTTAGGAGCCTTTGCCGGGCGGTATGCCGCCATCTTCGCAACGGGAGGCGACGAGATGCTGAAGCCTGCCGATGCCAAGGCGAACCGTTTCAAGCCTGTGGTGGAGTTCATCGGTCCTTTCTACCTGTCCGGCGGAAAGAAGCAGACGCACACGTTGAGCCTGCCCCAGTATGTAGGCTCGGTGCGCGTCATGGTTGTGGCCGGACAGGAAGGAAGTTATGGGAATGCCGAAAAGACCGTGCCCGTGCGCACCCCGCTAATGTTGCTGCCCACCCTGCCCCGCGTGCTCTCCACCGCCGAAGAAATCAACGTGCCGGTCAATGTCTTTGCCATGGAGCAGGGAGTGAAGAACGTCAACGTAACCATCCGCGCAGAGGGAGCAGGAATTGCCATCGACGGCTCTTCGCAACAGTCCATCCGCTTCGACCAACCGGGAGACCAGCTGGCGACGTTCCGCCTGCACACCGGCAAGCAAACAGGCAAAGCCGTCATCCACTTCACCGCCACGGGAGGCAACCACCAAGCTAAGGAAAAGATTGAGATAGACGTGCGCAATCCCAATCCGACCGTCACCCTGCGCGAAACCCGCTGGATAGAGCCGGGCAAGGAAGCAGAACTGACGTATGACCCGACGGGCGAAAACGCCGAAGTGCGACTGGAAGCCTCGCGCATCCCCTCGCCCGATCTGAGCCGACGCACCGACTTTCTCTATCGCTACGACCACTTGTGTACGGAACAAATCACCTCGAAGGCTTTGCCCCTGCTCTTCCTCAACGCATTCGAGGCTCTGCCCCGCGAAGAAGAAAGCCGCCTCAAAGCCCAAGTGCAAGAAAGCATCCGCCAACTCTATGCCCGGCAATTGCCCAACGGTGGCTTTGCCTATTGGCCCGGACAAGCCGTGGCCGATGAATGGGTCACCTCCTACGCCGGCATGTTCCTCACCCAGGCAATAGAAAAAGGCTATGCCGTCAACGAAAGCGTGACGGAGAAATGGAAACGGTTCCAGCGGGCCGCCGCACAGAATTGGCGCTCGGCCGACTATGCCACCCCCTCTCTACGGACTTCGGCCGCCCTGCAGCAGGCCTTCCGACTCTACACGCTCGCCTTGGCGGGAGTGCCCGAAGCGGGAGCCATGAACCGCCTGAAGGAACAAACCGACCTGCCCGCACAGGCCCGCTGGAGGCTGGCGGCAGCCTATGCCCTGACAGGTAAGGCAGAAGCGGCAGGCGAACTGACCTTCAACGTGCCTGCAACGGACTCCCAACAGCCGCCTACCTTTATATACAGCTCGCCCCTGCTGGAAGAAGCAATGGCCTTGGAGACGTTGGTGCTGATGCACCGCACCGACGAAGCCCTCCGCCAGGCACGCCGCGTGGCCGACGCCCTGAATGCCGAAACCGTCTTCAGCACCCAGTCCACCGCCTTTGCCTTGATGGCCATGGGACGGCTGGCGAAAGAAGTGTCCGGCTCGTTGCATTACACCTGGACGCTGAACGGGAAAGAGCAACCGGAAACCGTGTCCGCCCAAGCCCTGCAGACGCACGCCCTGCCGGCAAACGCCCGGGGAACCGTCCGCGTAAGAAACAAGAGCGAAGGCGTCCTGTGCGTTGACCTTGTCACCCGCCTGCAACCCACCGAAGACCGTCAGCCGGCTTTATCCGAAGGATTGAAACTAACCGTGGCCTACACGGATTTGTCCGGCAAGACCTTGCCTACCGACCACATCCCGCAAGGCACGGACTTCAAGGCCGTGGTCACCATCGTCAACACCGGGACGTCCGACCTAAGCCACCTGGCGTTGACGCACATCCTGCCCTCGGGTTGGGAAGTGTTCAACGAAGCATCAGACAGCCACTCGCCGACCTCAGCAACCTACGCTTACCGCGACGTGCGCGACGACCGCGTGCTGACGTACTTCGACCTGAAGCGGGGCGAAAGCAAGCAATTCGCCATCCGCCTGCAAGCCACCTATGCCGGCAGCTTCATCCTGCCCGCCGTGCAATGCGAAGCGATGTACAACACTGCCGTCCAGGCACGCACCCGCACCGGAAAGACGACGGTGACAGCGCCGTAGCATCTGCCTGCAGAAGCCTGCCCGAACGGCCATAAACATCTCCCGACCGGGGAGTACTATGCCAGCGACCGGGAAGTACTGTGCCAGCAATCTGGAAATACTATCCCGGCAACCTGGCATAGTACTCCCACTAAACGCTGAAAGACAAGCCGTTTGGCAGCATCCTATCATCCAACACACAGAAACAATGACCCTCCCCCACCGCCATACCACTACTTTCCGCCTGCCGCGCCTTTCCCGCAAGGGATGGGTGTTGCTGGCCGTATGCCTGCTGCTGGTAGTGGCTTACGCCTGCTGCCTGCCGCGCCCCTTGTTTCGTGTGCCCTATTCCACCGTAGTGACCGACCGAAACGGCGAGCTGCTAGGTGCCCGCATCGCCCGGGACGGGCAATGGCGTTTCCCGCCCTGCGACAGCGTGCCCGGCAAATTCGCCCGTTGCCTCCTGGCCTTTGAAGACCAGTATTTTTACTATCACCCCGGTGTCAACCCGCTGTCCATTCTCCGCGCCGCCCGGCAGAATCTGCGCGACAGGCGGGTGGTAAGCGGAGGCAGCACGCTGACCATGCAAGTCATCCGCCTGTCGCGCAACCGCCCGCGCACCTGGAGTGAGAAACTGATAGAAATGATACTGGCCACCCGCCTGGAATGGCGCTGCTCGAAAGACGAGATTCTGGCCCTCTATGCCTCGCACGCCCCTTTCGGCGGCAACGTAGTGGGACTGGATGCCGCTGCGTGGCGATACTTTGCCCACCCGGCTTCCGAACTGTCCTGGGCCGAAGCCGCAACCCTGGCCGTATTGCCCAACGCCCCCTCCGCCATCCATCCCGGCAAGGGAAGGAAGGAGTTGCTGCGCAAACGCAACCATGTCTTGAGGAAATTGCTGGCACAAGGAGACATCGACACCTTGTCCTACCGCCTTGCCGTGGACGAGCCCCTGCCGGACGCCCCCCGCCCGTTGCCCTCCGTTGCTCCCTATCTGGTGAACCGCCTCAGCCTGGAACGTCCCGGCCAGCGGAGTGTGTCGACGGTGGACAAAGCCTTGCAGATGCAGGTGGAAGCACTGGCAGAACGGCGCAGTGCGGAATTCAGCCGGAGCGACATCCGCAACCTGGCCATTCTGGTGATAGACCTGCGCACCAACCAGGTCGTGGCCTATTGCGGCAACACCGGCTATGGCGGCAGCGCCAGCGGCAACCAGGTAGACATCATCACCGCCCCACGCAGCACGGGCAGCATCCTGAAGCCCTTCCTCTACTACGCCGCCCTGCAGGAAGGACTGATACTGCCCCGCACCCTGCTGCCCGATATCCCGGTCAACATCCACGGCTTCACGCCGCAGAACTTCGACCATCGGTACGAAGGAGCCGTACCCGCCGACGAGGCCCTGGCGCGCTCGCTCAACATCCCAGCCGTCAATCTGCTCCGGCAATACGGTGTGCCCAAGTTCTACGCCTTCTTGCGCGAAGCCGGACTCACCACCCTGCACCGACCCGCTTCGCACTACGGCCTCTCGCTCATCTTAGGAGGAGCGGAAGCCACACTGTGGGATGTCACGTCGGCGTATGCCCAGATGGGGCGCAGCCTGCTCCGCCTGCCCCAAACGCCTTGTCGGTTGCTGAGAAAAGACCGTCCTCATGCGGTGGAAGCAACGAAAGGCCTGTTTCAACCGGGCGGTGTGTGGCAAGTGTTCGAGGCTCTGACCGAAGTCAACCGTCCCGAGGAGATTGACTGGCGGGACATCCCCTCCATGCGCCCCGTGGCTTGGAAAACGGGCACCAGCTATGGTTTCCGCGACGCTTGGGCCGTAGGGGTAACGCCCCGCTATGCCGTGGGCGTATGGGTGGGAAATGCCACCGGCGAAGGCAGGCCGGGCTTGGTGGGAGCGCGCACGGCAGGGCCGGTCTTGTTCGACGTGCTGAGCCTGCTGCCCGCCTCAGCTCACTGGTTCGAGCGTCCCCAAGGCATCTTTGTCGATGCTGAAATATGTCCTTTGTCCGGCCACCTGCGCAGCCGCTTCTGTCCAGACGCAGACACCGTTCTCATCCTGCCCGCCGGCAGGCAGACCGAAGCATGCCCATACCACCATCCGGTCAACCTGACCGCCGACGGGAGCTACCGGGTGTATGAGAGCGATGCCGATGCCGGGACAGCCGTCTCTACCTCATGGTTCACCCTGCCTCCGGTATGGGAATGGTATTACGCGCAACACCATCCCGAATACCGCCCGCTTCCGCCTTTCAAGCCCGGTTCCGAAGGAGATACCCACCGCCCCCTGCAATTCATCTATCCCACCCCGTCTGCCCGCATCACCATTCCCCGCCAACTGGATGGCACCACTGGCTTCCTCACTGCCGAATTGGCCCACAGTCATCCGCAGACCACCGTATTCTGGCATCTGGACGATGAATACTTGGGACAGACCACCGATTTCCACCGTCTCTCCCTCCGGCCATCCCCCGGCAAGCACACGCTGACAGCCGTAGATGCGGCCGGAAACACCACATCGGTGACCTTCTACATCGACTGATACCCCCTTTTGGTATGTTTTAAGAAAAATACCCGCCCTAATGCATACACCTTGACGGGAAAGTCACTATATTTGTCCAAAGAAGACAAGAAGTCATCCATTTATTAATACATCATGTTATGAAAACAAACTTAAGCTCCCAGATCACGCTCAACCGGGTATCGCCCAAGTACTACCGGCCGGAGAATGCTTTTGAACGTTCCGTACTGACACGTTTAGAAAAGATTCCCACAGATATTTATGAGACCCCCGAAGAAGGGGCCAACCAGATTGCTTTGGAAATAGCCCAGCTGATTCGTGAGAAACAAAAGGCCGGCCGTTTCTGCGTGTTGGCATTGGCTGGAGGCAATTCCCCGCGCAATGTCTATGCCGACTTGGTGCGCATGCACCAGGAAGAAGGACTGAGCTTCCGGAATGTCGTCATATTCAACTTGTATGAGTATTATCCACTTGCCCAAGATGCAGCCACCAGCAATCTCAATGCCTTGAGAGAGATGCTGCTGGACCACGTAGATATCGACAAACAAAACGTATTCAGCCCTAATAGCACCATCGCCAAAGATGCCATCTTCGACTATTGCCGTCTATACGAGCAACGCATCGAGAGCTTCGGCGGACTGGACTTTGCCTTGGTGGGCATTGGCCACGTGGGCAACATCGG
This sequence comes from uncultured Bacteroides sp., assembly GCA_949289265.1. GTDB lineage: Bacteria > Bacteroidota > Bacteroidia > Bacteroidales > Bacteroidaceae > Bacteroides. Next base: position 16,100 of record CASENE010000072.1, on the reverse strand, counting down.
CTTTAACGAACCGGGCTCGCGCATGAATTCCACGACCCGCCTCATCCTGATGGATAACGATTCGCGCAACGAGGCTGTCAAGATATTCGGTACGCTGGACAATACCCCCATCAGTGCCATCACAATGGGCGTTTCTACCATCCTGTCGGCCAAGAAGGTATATTTGATTGCCTGGGGAGAAGAAAAAGCCGCTCAAATCAAAGCCTGCGTGGAAGGCCCGGTAACCGATGCCATTCCGGCCTCGTTCTTACAGACGCACAACAATACCCACGTAGTCATCGACCTGTCTGCCGCCTCTAACCTCACCCGCATCCAACGGCCCTGGCTGGTAACGTCGTGCGAATGGAACAACAAACTGATCCGCAGCGCCATCGTATGGCTGTGCCAACTGACAGGAAAACCCATCTTGAAGTTGACCAACAAGGACTACAACGAAAACGGATTAAGCGAGCTTCTGGCTCTCTACGGCTCGGCCTACAACGTTAACATCAAGATATTTAACGACCTCCAACACACCATCACCGGATGGCCCGGCGGAAAGCCGAATGCCGATGACACCTATCGTCCCGAGCGCGCCAAACCCTATCCCAAACGCATCATCGTCTTCTCGCCGCACCCCGACGACGACGTCATCTCGATGGGCGGCACCATCCGTCGTTTGGTTGAACAGAAACACGACGTACACATCGCTTACGAAACGTCAGGCAACATTGCCGTAGGCGATGAAGAAGTGGTTCGCTTCCTGCACTTCATCAACGGCTTCAACCAACTCTTCAACAACAGCGAAGACCAGGTAATCAACCAGAAATACGCAGAAATACGCAAGTATCTCCGCGAAAAGAAGGACGGCGACATGGACACCCATGACATCCTGACCATCAAAGGACTGATTCGACGCGGCGAGGCTCGGACGGCATGCACCTACAACAATATTCCCTTGGACCATTGCCACTTCCTGGATCTTCCCTTCTACGAAACTGGCAAAATCAAAAAGAACCCGCTGGGAGAAGCCGATGTAGAAATCATCCGCAACCTGTTGCGCGAGGTTCAGCCCCACCAGATATTCGTGGCCGGCGACTTGGCAGACCCACATGGCACCCACCGCGTATGTACAGATGCCGTGTTTGCCGCCATCGACTTGGAGAAAGAAGAAGGAGCCGACTGGCTTAAAGACTGCCGGATTTGGATGTATCGCGGTGCATGGGCCGAATGGGAAATTGAAAACATTGAGATGGCCGTTCCCATCAGCCCGGAAGAATTGCGCGCCAAACGCAATGCCATCCTAAAGCATCAAAGCCAGATGGAAAGCGCGCCTTTCTTGGGCAACGACGAACGCCTGTTCTGGCAAAGAAGCGAAGACCGCAACCGTGGTACAGCTAACCTGTATGACCAACTTGGTTTAGCGTCTTACGAAGCCATGGAGGCCTTTGTAGAATACATACCTCTATAAACAAGTTCATATCACAATAGAGGAAGACACAAAACAGCCAACTAATTCATGCTGCACGCATTGTGAATTAGTTGGCTGTTTTTTTGTTATTAATGGAGGAAGATTTGCCTACTTCAAATAAAAATCCATAGCGCCTGCATGAATCAAGTCGTCATGCGTGATGCGCAAACCTTTATGCTTACGGCCGCCTACCTTGACTTCATCAATACGGGCATCTTCTCCCATCTCACCAGACCGATGAGCAGTGATGACCAGTTGCTTTTCCTTATAGTATTGCGGATCAAGTTGAATGGTCACCTTATCAAACATAGGGGTAGTCAACGTGTATTCTGGTACGCCGGGACAATCGGGATAGAAGCCCATCATACTGAATATAGCCCAAGCAGACATGGTTCCCGTATCGTCGTTACCGGGAATACCGTCAGGAGCATTCTTAAAATATGTATTCACCAACCGGGGCACCAATTTCTGCGTGCGCCACTCTTCCCCTGGGAAATAACTGAAAAGATAAGGATAAGCAATATCCGGCTCGTTGGCAGGATCGTAGCGTCCTTCGTCAAAGACAGATTGCAACTTGTCCACAAACGCCTTTTTGCCTCCCATCAGACGGGCAAGCCCCTTCACATCATGAGGTACATAGAAAGTATAATTCCAAGCATTACCCTCGTGGAAACCTGGATTCTCCTCAAAATTGGCACCTTGCATCGGGTCAAACGGTGAATAGAAAGTACCGTCCGGACATTTCGGTCGGAAAGTGCCATAATCTTTACAATAGTAGTTCTTATAGCCTAAAGACCTTTTGAAAAACAGCTTGGCATCATCTTTCTTGCCCAAAGCATCTGCCAGACGAGACAGAGCGTAATCGGCAATGTAATACTCCAACGCATGAGATACGGAATTGTCATTCTTAGCACGAATAGGCACGTATCCCAAGCGGTAGTAATCATCCGCATCGGGCCGCATCAGATTTTCCGCGCCGGGCAAGGTAGCCGACTTACGCATCGCTTCATAAGCTGTCTCCACATCAAAATCGCGCAAACCTTTGAACCAGGTATCCACAATCACGGGAATAGAGGGGTCACCCTCCATGGTAAGCGTCTCGCGTCCGTACAACTCCCATTTGGGCAACCAGCCATGTTCACGATACATGTCAATCATAGTACGCACCATGCCCAGTTGCCGATCGGGGAACAAAAGGGTCATCAACTGATGCACGTTGCGATAGGTATCCCACAGCGAAAAGACGGTATAGCGTTTCCCTTGTGTCGTCAGAATCTGGTCGGATTCCATGGCCGGGTATTGCCCATTGACGTCACTCAACACATTCGGATGAATAAGCACATGATAAAGGGCTGTATAGAAGACATGTTTCTGTTCTTCAGTTCCTCCCTCCACCAAAATGCGGCTTAAATCCTCATTCCAAGCCTTACGGGCAGCCTGGTGAATTTGCTCGAACGACATACCCGCCTGCTCTTTATCCAAATTCTCGCGGGCATTTTCCACGCTGACAAAAGACACTCCCAGACTGACCTCCAGTTGTTCACCTTCAGCCATATCATAGGTAAACCATACACCGATGTCGTCTCCGCTCAACTCTTTGCGATAATTCGTATAGAGTTTTTTGGTACCTGCCGTAGAATCCCACTGGGCTTCCGCTGTCATCGGCCGCATCTGCTTCCAATAGCCGCTAGCCTTGGGAACTTTGTTGACTCTCATCACAAAATAGATGGGGAACACTGCCTGCGGATTATAGCAGAATGTACCTAAGAGTTTGCTCCCCTCAATCTCTGTGTCGCTCACAAAACGCACAGTAGCCCCGCTTTCATTGGTCAATCCCTCACCCAAATTCAGCAAGAGATTACCTTGTCCGGCCTTAAAGGTGAAACGCTCACGGGCGGTGCGGGGGGTGGCAGTCACTTCCGTACGTATGCCATACTTAGTCAATACATTGGCATAATATCCCGGCGAGGCTTGTTCGTCCTTATAACTACTACCGTATTTCAAAAAATCCACCTCTAAACGACCGGAAGTAGGCATCAACAAAAGCGAGCCTAACTCCGGACATCCCACACCACTGAGATTAACATGCGCGTAGCCGGTAAAGAAGTTATTGGAATGTTCATACGGCGTAGACCACCAACGACTATCCTTATCCTTGTTGCCGTCTACATTTCCCATCACATTAAAGGGAACCACGGACATCATTCCCTGCGGGCAAAGTGCTCCCGGATGAGTGGTACCATAGTTTGTGGTGCCAATAAAGGGATTTACATAATCCACCGGCTCATGCTGGCCGCTTTCTGCCCAAACAGGAGTCCATAAACAGGCAGCCAGCGCCATGCAGATTCCATATGTCTTAATGCTTTTCATTGTCAATACTTTTTTCATTTAATCGTTGTAACTTCCGTTCCCCACCGACTGGGCTTGTCGCCCATCACCAGTTCCAACGTACCACCAGACATCAGAACTTCGTGCGAGAAGAACGGGGTCTCCAACGGTTGGCCGTTTAACGTAGCAGATTGGATATATTTGTTCTCAGGCGAATTGTTAGAAGTCTTTATGCAGAACACCTTGTCACCGGGTAAATGTATGGTAGTCTCTTCAAACAAGGGACGCCCGATGCTATACACCGGTTTCCCCGGACAGGGCTGATAGAACCCCATTGCATTCAAGATGTACCAAGCCGACATCTGGCCGCAATCCTCGTTACCCGACAAGCCGTCCGGCGCATCGAAATATTGCGTATGCAACACCTCGTCTATCAGTTCCTGGGCCTTCCAAGGCTGTCCCAGCGTGTTATACATATATATAATGTGATGGCTGGGTTCGTTGCCATGCGCATACTGCCCTATCAGTCCGCTGATGTCGGCCGACACCAATTCGCCTTCCAGCTTGGAATCCGCCGCAAACAAAGAATCCAACCGGGCCAACATGGTTTCACGTCCTCCCATCAATCCGGCCAGTCCCTCGATATCATGCGGCACAAACCAAGTCCACTGCCAAGCGTTGCCCTCGCAATAGTCATCATTGCGATGATTGCTGGCATAGGGGTTAAAAGGAGTACGCCATTGCCCTTGCAGGTCTTTGCCACGCATGAAACCCGTGCCGACATCGTAATAATTGCGATAATTCTGCCCGCGATTCTCATAAACACGCTGCGTGGCAGTATCCCCCACAGCTTCAGCCAGCCTACTGATGCACCAATCAGCATAAGCATACTCCAATCCTTTGGCCACCGATTCCCACTCTTTGTCGCAAGGGATGTATCCCAGCTTGTTCTTATAATATTTTGAAATGGGCATCAGTGCATTATGAATCAGGTAACCCGTAGTAGCGATAGGAGCAAGAGTGTCATATTCAGCACTACGCAGGCAAGCCTTCAACGCCAGTCCTGCATCAAAACTGCGGTCGCCCTTCATGTAGGCATCCACGATAACCGGCACGGCATTGTATCCAATCATCGTACCCGTATAGTTGCCTGCCAATTCCCACATCGGCAGGATGCCTCCCTCTTGATATTGGTTCAGCAAAGCATGGATATACTGAGAGTTCTGAGACGGGTCGATGATAGTAAGCAACGGATGTAAAGCACGGAAGGTATCCCACAAGGAAAAAATGGTGTACATAGGTTTCCCTTCTTCAGCCGTACGAATTTCTCGATCCAAACTGCGATAGCGTCCGTCTATATCCGTAAACAGGGCGGGAGAAATGGCCGTGTGATATAGCGCCGTATAAAACACCCGTTTCTGCTCCTCATCTGTAGTTTCAATCTCTATTCTGGAAAGATAATCATTCCAAGCCTGGCGAGCCATTGCCCGGGTTCCGTCAAAATCCCATCCCTGAATCTCGGCCATATTTTCCCGTGCGCCTTCACCATCCACGGCAGACAAGGCAACTTTCACCATCACCTGCTCATCCTTGTGTGTCTTGAATTTCAGCAACGCTTTGCAACGGCCCGGTGCATAAGAACCATTCTTCTGCAACACAGAATCCTGCACCAACGTACAAGTAAACGGTTTGGAAAAGACAGCATAAAAATAGACATCATGCCTCCAGGCCCATCCGTTCGTATTCTTATACCCGCAAAGCGTAGAGTCGTTGACCACCTCAATGGACAGGTGGCGGTTCTTCTGCGCCTGAATGGAATAATCCAAGTCAAGAATGAAACCGGCTTCATCACTCTCAGGGAAAGTATAACGATGCATAGCCACTCGGTTGGTAGCAGTCAATTCGGCCAATACGCCATAACGCTCCAAAAACACGGAATAATACCCCGGCGCAGCCACTTCTTTCTCGTGCGAAAAAGAAGAAGCGAAAGGCAACTGGTCGCGATGCGCCTTATCTGCACCACCGGCTTCTATCTGCTGCACACCCACGGTAGGCATCAGCAGAACATCGCCCAAGTCAGCACACCCCGTGCCACTAAGGTGAGTATGCGAAAATCCGTTGATGGTGGAATCCGCATAATAATAGCCAGAGCAAGCGTCCCACTCATAGATGCGGGTATCCGGGCTGGGGTGAATCATGCCGTTAGGCATCACTGCCCCCGGGTAGGTATGGCCATGCCCTCCTGTACCAATAAAAGGATTGACATATTGGGTGTAATCCTTTTCCACTGCAGCGGCTGTGCACCCGGCCAGTAGCACGATCAACACACCTCCATAGATAGTATTTCTCTTTCTCATAAGCAACTAATCATATTGAGTTTATACTATTTCAGGAGTCAGAAGGAGTTAAAAGGAGTTATCGCTTCGCTCAAGAAGTTATAAGCCAATGCCTTTATATCGTTGGGGCAACTATCGGCCTATAACTCCTTCTAACTACCTCCCACTACCCCAAATAGTACCAATTAAAACAACCTTGCGTCGTTTATTTGGCATTCTCCTTCTCTGCCTTCAGTTTCTCTTCAATGGGATCCTGATACAAAGTCTGGAGTCGGGTCAGCTCTGCATGCAAATCTTTCGTTATCTGTTCGTAGCCTGGCTTTCCATACAGGTTATTCATTTCATGAGGATCCTCTTGCAGGTCGTACAACTCCCATTCGTCGATATCATTATAGAAATGAATCAGTTTGTAGCGTTCAGTGCGCACGCCATAATGACGTTTCACCATATGCTCAGCCGGGAATTCATAGAAATGATAGTAAAGAGACTTGCGCCAGTCGGCAGGCTTCTCCCCTTTCAACAAAGGCAGGAGCGATACGCCCTGAATATCTTCGGGTATCGGTGCGCCGGCCAGGTCGAGGAAGGTAGGTGCATAGTCAATGTTTTGCACCATCTGCGGAATCTCACCTTTGGCTTTCAAATCTTTCGGCAAATGCATGATAAGCGGCGTGTGCATGGATTCCTCGTACATAAAACGCTTGTCGAACCAGCCATGCTCACCCATGTAGAAACCTTGGTCGGAAGTGTAAACCACCAATGTATTGTCCAGCAGTCCTTTCTCTTCCAGATAATCCAACACGCGGCCTACATTGTCATCCAGCGACTTGACCACCTTCGAATAGTCGCGCATATAACGCTGATACTTCCACTCGGCCAATTCCTTGCCTTGCGGGTTCTTTTTATAGAAATCGTCGATGATGGGCTTATAGAAGTCGTCATATACCTTGCGGTCTTCCGGATTCAGGCGTCCTACATAGCTTTCATAGCGTTCCTTCAGCGGCGTTTCCTTGTCGGCGCGGTCCATCTTGTTGTCATAGATAAGATCCATGTCCTTCAGGATGTTCATCTCTTGGGCGGTAGCAGCCGGACGCCCTTCATAGTCGTCATAGAAATTCTCGGGCAGAGGGAATGTCTTGTCCTCGTACAAGGACAAGTATTTCAACTCAGGCAACCAGTTGCGGTGAATGGCTTTGTGATGAATGAAGAGGCAGAAAGGCTTGTCCTTGTCCCGCTGATTTTCCATCCAGTCGATGCTCATGTCCGTAATCAGGTTGGTGATGTATCCCTCCTTGCGGATGGTATCATTCTCCATATTGATGAAGTCCGGATTATAATAATCACCCTGTTCAGGCACGATTTCCCAATGATCGAAACCGGTAGGCAGGCTCACCAAGTGCCACTTTCCTATCAAAGCTGTCTCATACCCGGCCTTACGCAACAATTTAGGCACCGTCTGCTGCGAACCGTCGAAGATGCAGGTCGTGTTGTCCGTAAAGCCGTTAGCATGGCTGTGCTTTCCCGTCAGCATGCAGGCACGGCTGGGGCCGCTCAACGAATTGGCCACAAAACTATTGGTAAAGATAACCCCGTCGTTGGCAATGCGATCCAAGTTAGGCGTTTCAACCATCTGACTGCCATAACAGCTCATCATCTGTGCCGTATGGTCATCAGTCATGATATACACAATGTTGTATTGTTTGGCTGCCTCTTTTTCGCCGGCGCACGAAGCCAACGAAGCCAAGGCTGCCACACCTGTCAGAGGATACAGGAATGCAGGAAAGGATTGTTTCATAAAACTGGTTGATTTATAAGGATGAATAATTTGTTTCATTGTCAGATTCTTTTAAGATAACAAAAGCATGTCTCCATGCCGTCCTTCTCCCCTGCTCGATCTTGAAGCATTGGGCTGCATGTATGACCTTTTGCAAAGATACGGATTGATTTTCAAATATGAAAATAAAAGATAAGCCTTTTTCAACACAGCCTGCGGCTCCTTCTTGAAATGCCGGTCAACCGACCGGAGAATATATATCCAGCAGCCGGGAAATACTATGCCAGCGACCAAGGGATACTACGTCAACAACCGGGAAATAGAACGCTACCAAACGCTGAAAACCAACGAATCTACTGGGAGAGAATGAGGAAACTATAGACATGTAGAAGCGTTATTTCCAGCAAAACAGTTTGGCCAATTAGAGTTTTTACTTAATTTTGCCTTGAGATTCATAAGTTTTATTCCGTTCCATCATCATGACTGCATCGAAAAACCAATACATCCGTTTCGAATGGGCCATCAAGCGTTTGCTCTGCTCAAAAGCCAATTTCGGTGTGCTCGAAGGTTTTCTCACCGTCTTTCTGAACGAGCCTATCACCATCGTGGAAATTCTGGAAAGCAAAAGCAACCAACTTTCGCCCGAGGACGAATTCTACAGAGTATACATTAAAGCACGTAACAGTCAAAGAGAAATCGTCATCATTGAAGTGCGGAATACGCGTGAATTATACTATTTTGAACGCATCCTCTATGGAGCCATTACAGAGCACATCCAATTAGACAACTCTTATAGCGAAGCAAAAAAAGCCTATTCTATCAACATCTTATACTCCAATTTAGGTATTGGCAGCGATTATCTCTATCATGGACAAAACCAGTTTATTGGAGTGCATACGGGCGACCAGCTGATAATAAATGCCAAAGAACGCAATGCAATTGCTTCCCAGCTGCCATCAGAAATTTCTCCGGAATACATATTAATTCGGCTCAATAAATTCGATAAAGTAGCTGTCACCGCGCAAGACGAATGGATGCGCTATCTGAAAGACGGCATCATTGCCCCGGACACCAAAGCCCCCGGTCTGGATGAAGCACGCAAAAAACTGCAATACTTCTCTATGAGCGATTCTGAACGTCATGCCTATGACGAACACATCAATGCCATCATGATACAAAACGATGTGCTGAACACCGCCAAACTGGAAGGGCGTGCGGAAGGAAGAGAAGAAGGACTCAGAGAAGGACGAGCGGAAAGAGTCAGAGAAGGAAGACAGGAAGAACGTCTTAAGAATGCGCGGGCTTTGAAAGCCTTCGGCATGTCCATAGAAGACATAAGCAAGGTGCTGAACCTTGAGCCTGACGACATAGCCCGCCTATAGCCCTTTACCGTCAAGCCTCCCCACGGCATCTGCCCCACAACACTCATCCTCGACTGCTTTTAGAGATATTCAGAAAATGTCCTCAAAAACAAATTGGCATATGCGGATGACAAACCACAATCATCCCATATGCCAATTTTGTTGCATTACCTCCGAGATATTTCCTCGTCAACATTTCTATACTGCTCCCCCTATATCCGGCATCCGCCAAGATGACTTTAAGGTCAAAACAAAGCACCTTCAAACATCTGGCCAGAAGGGAAGCGGTCTTTCCGTCGTGCATCCATAAAAAGTTATTTCTTTGAATAATGGTATCTCATGGAGAATATATAAACCTCTATGGTATCATCATGTACGGAGTAAACAATTCTATGCTCCAAATTGATTCGTCTTGACCATTTACCTGCCAACTCATATTTGAGAGGTTCGGGCTTGCCAATGCCAGTGTATGGATGTGCTGCTATATCTTCCAACAAAGTTCTGATTTTGTTCAGAATTGCTTTATTCCCGCTTTGTGCGAAGTATAGGTATTCTTTCCGTGCCTGTTCCGATAATATTATTCTGTACATGACACCCTTTTTAAGAAGTCCTCCATGCTTTCACCTTCGTTTTGAGAGATGAAGTTACCATTCTTAATATCCTCTTCCCCTTTGCGTATGGCTTCCATGGTTTCAGGCGAGGACATGATATATTGGGTTTCTTTTAACGAGTTGTATTCGTCTAAAGAAATCATCACTACGCCCTTACCGTTTCCACGATTGATTACAACAGTATCATAATCATCAATGACTGAATCAATATAGCCTTTTAAGTTGGCTCTTAAATCTGTGAAATTGGCTGTTCTCATAGCTCCTCCTTTTATTTGCCACAAATATATGTACTTATTTGCGTACTTGCAAATATCATTAGTTAATTGTTAAGAGCCTGTCGTTTATTATTTTCATTTGGAGGTATGTCAAAACTCTCTGAATGCTTCTTTTAGGCGCGGATTACGCGGATTTCACGGTTTAAGCTGATTCAATCCGCGTTATTCCGCGAAATCCGCGCCTAATATATAATATTTTGAAAGCGTTCATAGGTTTTGACACACCCACTATCCGAAGGGGAAGGTGGTAGCGAAGTATAGTCAGCTTATATATAAGGTTTTATTTCTTACCTACCACCCCGCCCGTTGGGCACCCTCCTCCCCGGAGGAGGGGAAATGGATACCAACATCTATTTCGACACACCCTCAACAATGCTTAACATGACAGAGAAAGCGATTTTTAAACAACAGGCTCTTATTGGAATACATACGGGCGACCCACTGATAATATTACTTCCGCCTCCGGAAAAGTCAAAGGCCCGAAGACTTTTTTTCATCGCAAGTCTTCGGGCCTTCTCTATGCTTGGTTACAAGCTATTACCACTTGGGATTCTGCTCCCAGGCACCACCGGTCAAACTGCCGGCACCAACCATCTCTGAGCGAATCGGCAAGAGATAATCGCGGTCTACCCGGAATCCCCAGCCACCGGTACGCCCGGCTATGCTGGCAGAAAGGATATAACCATCTGCATTCAACTGAATGTTCTCACCCGGCGTCAGAACATCGGCAAAATGCTGTTCCAACGTAGTGCCCGTGTAAAGCGCACCGACAGGATACTTGTTCACAATCAGTTCATCGGCAGCTGCCCAACGAAGAATATCCGTCAGACGGCAGTTCTCTGCAGCCTTTTCCACGCGACGTTCACGACGAACAGCCTGAATATACGGGTCTAAATCCTTGAACGGATAGTCTGCATCCGTATTGTATTCACGGGCAAAATCAACAGCAGGCATGCCCACACGGTCGCGCAAAGGCTGCAAGGCCTGAATAATGGCCTGCGCGTTAGCCTCGCCACCCAATTCAGCCAAAGCCTCGGCATAGTTCAACAGGATGTCTGCATAGCGAACCTGAATGGCAGGAGTTTCTCCCTGGCCTTCCGAAGTATAAAGGCCACCTTTGGAATTTGAATTAAATTCCTCGTATTTCAACAGCGAATAACCCGTCACATTCCGGTGATAAGCCGTAGTGTTGTCCAAAGACGGCCATTCAAACAACCGAGTGTCCTGCATAGGCTGTCCCGGCATAAAGACTGTCTGCGACAAGCGCGGGTCACGAACATCCGGATCCAGCTCTGCGCCATACGTACGTTTGGCATCCAACTTGTCTTGCCCAACGAAAGGACGTCCCTCGCGGGTCAGGTAATCGTCTACCAACGAAGCAGAAACGCTGATACCACCCTCGCAAGCATAATACGTCACATTGTTACCGATGTTGGCAGCCACATTGTATTGCTTCCACCACAACACTTCCTGGTTGCCGGTCAGGTCAAGCGTCACAAACAAGTCGCGATAGTCCGTCAACGGATTGTTGTTCAGCCGACTGATCTGCCAGACACCACGCGATATAACTGCATAGGCAGCATCCCGGGCCTGTTCCAGCCAGTCTTGAATCTGAGCATCTGCATTAGTCAGTTCCTTATCATAGAAATCATCGTTTTCTGCACGGTGGTATTTCTCCCACGTAGCGGCAAACAAGGCCACTTCGCTCTTCAAGGCACGAGCCACATCGCGGTGTACACGCCCCGTGGCATTGCTGCTCTGCTCATTCAGATTCTCTATGGCCAAATCCAAATCGCCCAAAATATGGTTGGTCAAATCGGTACGCGTATTGCGGGGCATGGCCATCAGGCCGGCATCCGGATCCAACGGGGTTTCCACCCATGTCACGCCTCCGTAATTCTTCAGCAAGTTGAAATAATAGGCAGCACGGAAATAATAAGCCTCGCCCAAGCATTGCTTGAAGGCAGCAGACTCCTGGTCTTGGCAACGGCCAATGTTCTGCAACAGGAAGTTCACATTGCGGATGGCTCTATAATCGCCCATCTCCACTGCATCACTCACAGACATTCTGCCATCCAAACGGCTGTCGAAAGTAGAAGTCAACAGATTGTCGCTGGCCACGTCGCCGAAAGCGATGCCGTTGGAATTGGAACTGGACTGCGTCTTGATAGCTGAATTAGCCACGCTACCTCCGCCACTTACCGGCACACTTCCCTGATAGAACATATTCAGGTACGTCTGTATCTCATTTGTCGAAGAAAAAGCTTCCGACGTAGACAGTTCACCTTGAGGTTGCTGATTCATGTCGAAGCACGAAACAAGCCCCAAGCATAACATTGAACTTATCAGTATATGTTTCTTTTTCATAATCTTTTGTCGCTTAATAAAATTACATATTCAAAATAACTCCGACAGAGAATACCCGCGTCATCGGGTAGTTCTTACCGGCATCTGAACCTGCCAAGTTAGAGGTAAACAAACCTTCCGGATCGAATATCTTCAGCTTAGTGAAGGTCAAGAGGTTTTCACCCGAGAAGAAAATCTGGGCTTTGCTCAAATGGGCTTTGCTAATCCATTTCTCTGGCAAGTTGTAGCTGAGAGTCAGGTTCTTCAGACGGCAATATGCGGCATTCTGCACATATCTGTCAGCTTTCTGCGAAGTCTTGTTGCGATATGCGCCCACTCTATTAGCACCGGCAGCACCGATATAAGGTTTCGGATAATAAGCATCGCGGTTATTTTCCGACCAATAGTCCATGTGCTCCTCGAACACCGTCACCTGTGCCAAGGCACCGGACCCCCAGAAATAAACCGAACCGCTTTCCGGGCACCAGTCACGCTTGCCCACGCCCTGGAACATCAGGCTCAACGAGAGGCCCTTCCAAGAGATAGAACCGTTGATGGTATATTGATAACGCGGAGTCGTATTACCAATAATGGTCATATCGCCCATGCCGGATTTCCGCTCGCCCGTTTCCGGATCTGTCACCCAACGGGTATTGGAACCGTAGTCAATCTTATTATTACCGTCCAAGTCTATGTATTTCACATCGCCCGGCGTCCAAGGCTGACCGGAAAGAGTAGTCAAGTCGTACGTGCTATTGTAAGCATCAGCTTCCTCTTGCGTCTGAATCAGTCCGGAAGCCCGATAGCCCCAGATCTCGCCGGCCTTCTTGCCTTTATACCAGTTGTTGGCAGGGTCTGTATAGCCACCATCATAAGCTGTTACCTCGGCCGTAGCGTCTGCCACCGAACCACCGATGCTATAATCTATATCCTTGCCAATCTTGCCACGCCATTGCAGCGTCAATTCCCAACCACGGTTGCGCATCTCGGCATTGTTGGTCTCCGGAGCCACGGCGCCAAACATATCTGCCAAAGCCACAGACGGACCCAACATGTCGCGCGTATCGCGCTGGAAGACATCAAACGTACCGGTCAACTGGTTGTTGAAGAAACCGAAGTCAATACCGATATTCTTGTGGTCCACCTTTTCCCACGTCGTATTCGAGTCTACCACATCGCCCGGCTGGTAATAACCGGAACGCACTCCATTGAAATACCAGTTGCCCAATGCCACCGGATTCATGGTAGAGGCGAACGTATAATAGGCTGCGCCTGCCTGGTTACCCAGCAAGCCCCACGATACACGGAGTTTCAAATTAGACATCCAATTTTTTGTTTTTTCCATGAATGCCTCTTCGCTGATGCGCCAGCCCAAAGATACGGAGGGGAAGAAGCCCCAACGGTTGTCCGAAGCAAAGCGGGACGAGCCGTCGTAACGTCCGTTGACTTCCACCAGATACTTACCCATGAAGTCGTAATTGACACGGGCGAAATAACCGCGCGTGGCCCACGCATAACGGGTATCTACCAAATTACGGTCGCCATCGGCCATCTCCAGGCTCGGGTTAGAAGGATACTGCAGGTTCGTCACCGATGCACGCAACATCTTGTACTTATAATACTCTTCCTGATAACCCAGCAAGAACGTAAAGTTATGCTTGTCATTCAGAGACATCGTATAGTTGGTGTACAAGTTCAGAGACTGATACTGGTTATTCATGTTATAACGGGTAAAACCGCTCGTGGCGCCTCCGTCATACATGCTGCTACGCGTACCGGGCGTAGTGCCGGTGTCTGTGGCATTCGGAATATTCGGGAGCACCTTTTCTGCCTCGTAATCACGCGTATTATAACGGTAAGTATAGTCAAAGAAGATGTGCCAGTTCTTGATAGGCTCCAAGTCCAGACCGCCCGTCAGCGTGAGGTTGTTGTTCTGCGTATTGGTGTACGAACCGCTTTGCAGGTAAGGAATCAACGAAAGTTCCGTGAAATGACCGTTCGGGTCAACCACGCTGACCGTAGGACGGAAACGGGCCAAGTCGCTGTAGAAGGCTTCGGACAAGGCGCCCGTGCCAAACGGCGTATTGTTGTCAGAGCTCATGTATTTGGTATTCACCTTCACGCTCAGCCAGTCTGTCAACTTCGAGTTCAGGTTGGCATTGAAGTTGAAACGCTTGTAGTCAATATCCGCATAACGCAACAGGCCTTCTTCCTTGTACATACCTCCGGAGATGTAGTACTGAGCCTTTTCGCCGCCGCCGCTGATGCTGACATTGTGGTTCTGCTTGAAAGCCGCATTCTTATAATGCAGGTCAAAGTAGTTCGTATTGCCCAAGCCATTGGGAGAATTTTCAAACGCGCCAATCATGTTGGAGTTGGGGCTTAACCCTTCCCAAGGATCGCCGGCGCCCGTATTGATGTAATTCTGCAAAGCCTGTATTTTCTCCGGGCTATACTGAATAGAGCCATCATAGTTATAGGTACCCGCATTGAAGAAGTTGGCGAAATCCACCGAGTTCACCATGTTCGGCAACGACATCGGCTGCGTCCAGCCCAAGGTGGCCTGATAGCTGACGCGCGTCTTTCCTTCCTTACCCTTCTTGGTCGTCACCAAGATAACGCCATAGGCGGCACGCGCACCGTAGATAGACGATGCGGCGGCGTCCTTCAGCACAGAGATGCTCTCAATATCGTTCGGATTGACATCGGCCAAATCCATCTCCACGCCATCCACCAATACATAAGGAGAACCCGAACCAGAGAGGTTGCCCTGACCGCGCAACTGCAAAGACGACGTAGCGCCCGGACGGCCAGCATTAGAGTTATCTACATACAAGCCCGGCACCATACCTTGCAAACTCTGCGTAGCATTGGCCAAGGGACGTTGTTCCAGCGTTTCGCCTTCCACCATAGCCACAGAACCCGTCAGGTTCACCTTCTTCTGCACGCCGTAACCCACGACTACCACCTCTTCCAGCATTTGGTTGTCCTCCTGCAGGGTGATGTTCAGGATTTTTCCCGGCGTCACTTTGACTTCTTGCGTCACATACCCGATGTAGCTCACCACAATGGTGGCACCTTCGGGTACCTTCAGCGTGAAGTTACCGTCAATGTCCGTAATCGTACCATTGCTGGGATTGCCCTTCTCAACAACCGACGCGCCGATGGCGGTCATGCCTGTCGAGTCATACACTACACCTTTCACTTCGACTCCCGTCTGCTGGACGACAGCCACCGCGTCGCTCTCCAGAATCGCCCCTTCGGCACTTACCACCTGTGGATAAGCCAACAAAGTAGCGGCTCCCAGAAGCGACATCCGCTTCATAAAGCTCTTTGAAAACAATTGCAGATTCATAAATTTTGGATTTTAGTACTAAATTTAAGCTCTGATATATAATTCACCGTACAAATGTACGTTATTTTATGAAGACTACAAGAAAAATCAAAAAAATATTTATACTCCCTCCCGTCATTTAACAATTCGAGGAAGTTTTTCCACCCCAAAAAGCGAATCACGGCTACCCCCGCCCCCCGCGGGGCGCGCCCCCCCCCGCGGGGGGCCCCGCGCCCGGCCCGGCGGCGGGGAGGGGGCACGGTCGGGCCGGCGGCGGCGCCCGGCGGG
>CASENE010000071.1 GCA_949289265.1 uncultured Bacteroides sp. | reverse complement strand
GCTGGGATACCAGTGGGGGCACGAATACTATGCTTCGGACTACTTCCAGCAACTGTGGGACTTCGCCATCCGCCTCATCCAGGAAGGCAAAGCCTACGTGGACGAGCAGACTTCCGAACAGATTGCCGCCCAGAAAGGCACGCCCACCCAGCCGGGCACGGAAAGCTCCTACCGCAACCGCCCCATCGAAGAGAGTCTGGAACTTTTCCAGAAGATGAACACGGGCGAGATTGAAGAAGGCGCCATGGTGCTCCGCGCCAAGATTGACATGGCCAACCCGAACATGCACTTCCGCGACCCCATCATCTACCGCATCGTGAAGCATCCGCACCACCGCACGGGCACGAAGTGGAAAGCCTACCCGATGTATGACTTCGCCCACGGGCAAAGCGACTTCTTCGAAGGCGTGACCCACTCGCTCTGCACGCTGGAGTTCGTCGTACACCGCCCGCTCTACGACCTCTTCATCGACTGGCTGAAGGAAGGCAACGACCTGAACGACCACCGTCCGCGCCAGTACGAGTTCAACAAGCTGAACCTGAGCTACACGCTGATGAGCAAGCGCAACCTGCTGACGCTCGTCAAGGAAGGACTGGTGAGCGGCTGGGACGACCCCCGCATGCCCACCCTCTGCGGCTTCCGCCGCCGCGGCTACTCGCCCGAGTCCATCCACAAGTTCATCGACAAGATAGGCTACACCACGTATGACGCCCTCAACGAGTTCGCCCTCCTGGAGAGCGCCGTGCGCGAAGACCTCAACGAGCGGGCCACACGCGTCTCGGCCGTGCTCGACCCCGTGCGCCTCGTCATCACCAACTACCCCGAAGGCCAGGTGGAAGAAATGGAAGCCGTCAACAACCCCGAACGCCCCGAAGAAGGCACGCACCTCGTCGAGTTCAGCCGCGAGCTGTGGATGGAGCGCGACGACTTCATGGAGGTGGCACCCAAGAAATACTTCCGCATGACCCCCGGCCAGGAGGTGCGCCTGAAGAACGCCTACATCGTGCGCTGCACCGGCTGCAAGAAAGACGAGAACGGCCGCGTGACGGAAGTCTATGCCGAATACGACCCCGAGAGCAAGAGCGGCCTGCCCGGTGCCAACCGCAAGGTGAAAGGCACGCTCCACTGGGTGAGCTGCGCCCATTGCCTGGAAGCTGAAGTGCGTCTCTACGACCGCCTGTGGCAGGTGGAGAATCCGCGCGACGCCCTGGCAGCCATCCGCGAAGAAAAGAACTGCGACGCGCTGACGGCCATGAAGGAAATCATCAACCCCGATTCCCTCCACGTCTTGCCCCGCTGCTACGTCGAGAAATTCGTGCAAGGCATGCAGCCGCTCACCTATCTCCAGTTCCAGCGCATCGGCTACTTCAACGTAGACAAAGACTCCACGCCCGAGAAGATGGTGTTCAACCGCACCGTTGGCCTGAAAGACACGTGGGGAAAACTCAACAACAAGTAAGGAGGCCTGCCCTTCTCTCTCACAGCAGAAGCAGGCCCGCCCCCGGACGCGGACGCGCGGATGTACGGCCACAAGGCCGTCCGGCTCATGCCCAGGCATCCGCCCTCCATCCGCGTCCGGGCACATATCCAACTTATACAATCCTTCCGCCCGGGAAGGGCGTCTCTATTCCTTAATTTCATATGAGCAAGAAAAATCTGTTGTCAGGACGGGAAAAAGAACTACAGGACATGGCCGAGCAATACGAACAAGCCCAGGCCGAACAGCGCAGTATCTACCTGGATGCCGAAGACCTTGCCGATCTGGCAGACTGGTATGGCATCCGGCAGAAGCAAGACATGGCCCTAGAGGTGGTGGACTACGGGTTGCGGCTGCATCCGGACAACACCTCGCTGCTGATTGAGAAAGCCTACCTGTACCTGGACGAGTATGACACGGAGACTGCCCGGGAAATAGCCGGGAAACTGGACGGCAACCAGTGGGAAGTGAAAGTCCTGCAGGCACAGATTTGCATCATGAATAACGAAGAGGCCCAAGCCAACCGGCTGCTGGCCGACATCGAAGACCCGCAGGACATAGATGTCATGATCAACGTGGGCTACATGTACATCAACGTGAACCATCCGGACAAGGCGCTGGAATGGCTGACCCCCGGCATCGGCAAATACGAAGACGACGAGCCTTTCTTAAGCGTATTGGGAGATGCCTATTACGGTCTGGGGCGACTGGACGAAGCCGCGGAGATATACAACAAGCTGATAGACAAGAATCCTTACTCGGCCACCTACTGGTTTGTCCTGGCCCGCTGTTATTTTGACCAACAGATGTACGACAAAGCCATCGAAGCCTGCGACTATGCCATCATCTCAGACGACGAGTTTGCCGAGGCCTACCAGATGAGAGGCAACGCCTACATCTTCTTGCAGAACGAAGAGAGAGCCTTGGAAGATTTTCGGGAAGCCGCCCGACTGGGCGTGCTGTCCCAATGCTTCATAGACACCTACATGGGCCTGACACTCATCTCGCAGGAGCGGTGCGCGGAAGCCTTCCCACACCTGCAGAAGGCCATTGACAACTATGCCGACGACAACGTGGTCAGCCTCTCCACCCTCTACGCCAACGCTGCCTATTGCCTAGAAGAGACAGGACAAAAGGCACAGGCTGCCGGCTATTGGAAAGAGGCTCACCAGATAGGCCCCAAGGATGCCGAGGTCTACCTGCTGGAAAGCAAAATACACGTGCGCGAAGGCAATTACGACCTGGCCCTTCACTGCTGGCAACAGGCACTGACCTATGCCCCCACCGCTGTCACGTGGCACGAAATAGGAGTCACCTGCATGGAATACGGTGCCATCGAATACGCCCGGTCAGCCCTGGAAAGAGCCAAACAACTGGAGCCGAACTTCTATGAAATCGACGAAAAGTTAGCTACGGTGTACCTGCTGCTGAAAGACAAGGAGAACTTCCAGAAATACAACCGGCTCTGCAAGCACCCTCTCACCGACCAGGAAATGGAGAACATGCTAGAACTACTGAAGAACGAAGACAAAGAGACCCTGATGCAGGCCATGAGGGACATCCTCGATGCACTAAAGTGAGGCGGGCGCCCGGCAATGCCAGGCCCCTTGCCATAAAAACATAACTTTATCCCATCAAACTGTAATCTCCCGTTCGTAGAAACTGCATACCTTTGCCGATGAACAAAAGAGAAAGGAATGCCGACATGGAAACTACGAACAAACAAGAGACCTTCCCTATCCTGGGCATGAGCTGCGCCGCCTGCGCTGCCCGTGTGGACAAGACATTAAACAAGCAGCCGGGCGTGTGCCAAGCCAGCGTCAACTATGCCGCCGCCACGGCCCTAGTGGAATATGACCCGGCGCAGACCTCGCCCGAAGCTCTGCAACACGCCGTGCAGGAAGCGGGCTACAACCTCCTCATCACCCACGACGAGCATACGGCGGACGAGGTGGAGGAGGCACACGCCCGGAAATACCGCTCTCTGGAGCAACGCACCATCGCCGCCATTCTGCTGGCTGTGCCTATCGCCGTCATCGGCATGGGCTTCATGGACAGGCCTTGGGCAGGCTGGACCACGTGGGCACTTTCCACACCGGTAGTCTTCGCCTTGGGACGGTCATTCTTCATTAATGCTTGGAAGCAGCTGAAGCATGGCTCGGCCAACATGGATACACTGGTGGCGTGCAGCACGGGCGTGGCCTATCTGTTCAGCGTGTTCAACCTCTTCTTCCCCGACTTCTGGCTGGCCAGGGGCATCGAGCCGCATGTGTACTTCGAGTCGTCCGCCGTCATCATCGCCTTCATTCTCTTAGGCCGATTGCTGGAGGAACGAGCCAAGGGCAACACCTCGCAGGCCATCAAGAAACTAATGGGACTGCAGCCGAAAACAGTGACACGGCTGTCTCCGTCGGGCAAGGAAGAAGAGGTGCGCATCGAACAGATTCTGCCGGGCGATATTATCCTGGTGAAGCCCGGCGAGCGCATTGCCGTGGACGGCACGGTGACGGACGGCTCCTCCTACGTGGACGAAAGCATGTTGAGCGGAGAGCCTGTCCCCGTGGCCAAGCGACGGGATGCCAAGGTCTACGCCGGCACCATCAACCAGAAGGGCAGCTTCCGTTTCCGGGCGGACAAGGTTGGGACGGACACGCTCTTGGCGCGGATTATCCACCTGGTGCAGGACGCGCAAGGCTCGAAGGCACCCGTGCAGAAGCTGGTGGACCGGGTGGCAGCCGTCTTTGTGCCCGTCATCATGGGCATCGCGGCGCTGTCCTTTGTGCTGTGGATGGTGCTCGACCCGGCAGAAGGCTTCACCCACGGCTTATTAGCTTTGGTAACGGTGCTCATCATCGCCTGCCCCTGCGCCTTAGGACTCGCCACGCCCACAGCCATCATGGTGGGCATCGGCAAAGGAGCCGAGCGGGGCATCCTCATCAAGGACGCGGAAAGCCTGGAGACGGCACGCAAAGTAACCACCGTAGTATTGGATAAAACCGGCACCCTGACCGAAGGCCGTCCCGTGGTACTACACTCCCGATGGAGCGTTGGAATGCCCGCTACCAAGCGATACTACGCTACCTTGCTGGCATTGGAACGCCAGTCTGAGCATCCTCTGGCCGAAGCCATACTGAGGAATGAAGAATTAAGAATTAAGAATGAAGAATCCCCTTCCGGCATCCCTAAGAATTCTTCATTCGGAGGCGAAGCCGACATTCTTCATTCTTCATTAAAAGATGTGGATGACTTTGAGAGCCTGACGGGGCAAGGGGTCAGAGGCAAGTGCCAAGGCAAGACCTACTACGCCGGGAGCCGTCGCCTCGTAGAGGGGAAACACGTCGACCCCGCCCTGCAAGAAGCCGCCGCGGCCTGGGAAGCCGAAGCGCAGACGGTCGTATGGTTTGCCAACGACACGGAGGCCCTGGCTGTCATCGCCATTGCCGACCGCATCAAGCCCTCGTCCGTCGAGGCCATCCGCACCCTGCAGGCCGAAGGCATCGAGGTGCATCTGCTGACGGGCGACAACGAAGCTACCGCCGCATCCATAGCCCGCCAGACAGGCATCGCGAAGTATAAGGCAGGCGTATTGCCACAGGACAAGGCCGCTTACATCCGGCAGCTGCAGCAGGAAGGCAAGGTGGTGGCCATGGTGGGCGACGGCATCAACGACAGTGCCGCCCTGGCCCAGGCCGACCTCAGCATCGCCATGGGCAGCGGCAGCGACATTGCCATGGACGTGGCGAAGATGACGCTCATCTCGTCCGACCTGCGCAAGATACCCGAAGCCCTGCGCCTCTCGCGCCTGACGGTGCGCACCATCCGCCAGAACCTCTTCTGGGCCTTTATATATAATATGATAGGTGTGCCCATCGCCGCCGGCGTGCTCTACCCCGTCTGCGGCTTCCTGCTCAACCCCATGATTGGCGGAGCGGCCATGGCTTTCAGCAGCGTCAGTGTAGTGACGAACAGCCTAAGGCTCAGGAGGAAGAAGCTCTCTATTAATGAAGAATTAAGAACGAAGAATGAAGAATTTGATATAGATAACCAACCGAAAAAGGAGGAAAAGACAATGGAAAAGCAATTCAAAGTAAGCGGCATGATGTGCCAGCACTGCCGCATGCACGTAGAGAAGGCATTGAACAAGTTGGAAGGCGTCACTGCCACCGTCACCCTCGACCCGCCCGTGGCTACGGTGAAGTTCAGCGGCAAGGAGTATTCGCTGGAGGAACTGCAACGGCAAGTGACAGAAGAAGCGGGCGACTACGGGCTGAGCGAGTAAGACGTAACAAGCGCGGATTTCAGGAGCAATGCTTCGGAAATCCGCGCTTTATACATACTTTTGTCCTCGCTAAATAGCCGATGTTATGGAACAGTCCCTGCAATCACCCCCAAAGAACACTGCCCCCTTCTTCTCCACCCTACCCCGCCGGATGGACATCGCCGAAGCGGACTATGCCCGCACCGCGCCCTGCGTGGCCATGGCCGACGCCCTGTCGCGCAGCACCAACCACAGCCTCTACCTCATCGACTACAACCGGCGTAACTTTCTCTACGTGTCGCCCAACCCGCTCTTCCTCTGCGGGCGGACGACGGAAGAGGTGAAGCGCCTGGGCTATGCCTTCTACTTCGAGGTGGTACCGCCCGACGAGCTTCAGACCCTGCTGACTGTCAACGAGGCGGGCTTCCGCTTCTACTACGCCCGGCCGGCGGAGCGGCGCACGAGCCTCACCATAGAATACGACTTCCACATCCGCACCACCGACCGCCACACGCACCTCGTCCACCACAAGCTGACGCCCGTGCTGCTCAGTCCGCAGGGCGACATCTGGCTGGCCCTGTGCATCGTGTCCCTGTCGCCCACCAAGACGGCGGGCGACGTCCTCCTCACGGACAAGGCTACGGGCGACCGCTACGTCTACTCCTTCGCCGGACGCCGCTGGCACAAGCAGCCGCCGCTGACCCTCAGCGACCGCGAGCGGGACATCCTGCAACTCTCTGTCAAGGGTCTCTCCAACGCTGAGGTGGGCGAAGCCCTCTTCATCGACACCAACACCGTGAAGTATCATAAGAAGAGCATCTTCGAGAAGCTACACGCAGAAAACATCACTGAGGCCGTGGGCATCGCAGCCCAGCTGGGGCTGATTTAGGAAGACGATGTAGAAGCGGGGCAAAGTCGCCACGGGAGGATGCGCGGCGACGTAGGCCGACAGCTTCGCCCGCCCTTGCCTGGCTGCCTCTTTATGATTGCCCTGCGCCGGATGCCCCTTGTCGATGGAGGCAATGTGCCAGAAGTTCAAATAACCGGTCACATACCGCTCCACAGCACGCTCTATCGGTTCCCTTTGGGTGTGCAGGGCGCGGCAGGCATCACCATCGGCCATGCCCACCACCGCCCAAGGAAGAGTAAAGTAATGTAAAGCCATCATTTTAATGAAGAATAAAGAACGAAAAATGAAGAATTTCCCGACATTGGATGTAGAGGGCGTCGACATTGGACAGCCTCAGAAGCGGGCCTTGGCGTCCTGTCCCGCGCCCGTGCCTTTGTATTTGCTTTTTACTGCGTTGAACTTGTAGCGCACGGTGAGGCTGAACGAGCGGGAGTCGCTCCACGTCAGGTCGTTCATCTGCGCGCTCTGCATGTAGAGCCGGAATCCCTGCTTGCCGCCCAGCAGCAGGTCGTTGCCCCGCGCCTCGATGCTGAGGGCGTCGCGAAGGAAGAACTTGCGCAGGCCGATGTTGAGGAAGTAGAGTGGCCGCCAGCAGGTGCCGTTCTGCGCATCTCCCCGGCTCTGGTAGCTGAAGTCGGCGGTGAGTTGGAAGCCGAGGGGCAGGGAGAAGACGTTGTTCAGCGTGCCGATGAAGATGGGGTTGTCATACGTGCGCCGTTGTCCGACCGACTCGAGGGAGAACCATTGCTTACGCAACACCGCGCTGGCATTGAGGTTCCACAAGCCGATAGTGGGCGAGGCGGAAAGCATGGCGGTGAGGATGGGCATGCGGTGGCAGTTGATGTGGTTGATGAGGGTGACGGCCGACTGTCCCTCCACCGGCACACCCCAATAGAGGATGTAGTCGCGCGTCACCTGGTAGCTCAGCACCGCCTGCAGGAAGCGCCATACGCCCACGGCGGTGAGGTCGTGCGTCAGGCTGGGCTTTAGGCGCGGGTTGCCCGTCTGCCAGGTGAAGCGGTTGGCATAGGTGACGTTATTGCGCAACTGGCTGTATGAGGGGCGTCGCGTCTTGGCGGCATAGCTCAGTTGGAACTGCACCTTGCCCACTTGCCCGGCCAGGGAGGCGTTGGGGAAGAAGTTGTCGTACGTGCGGCTCTGGCCGGGGATGTAGGTGTTGTCCTCGTAGTAATCGAAGTCGTCGTGCTCGTAGCGCACGCCAAGCGAGGCTTGTCCCCCGCCCCGGCTGCCGAAGCACACGGGGTGACTGTACTGCACGAAGCCCGCCAGGTTCTGCTCGCGGATGCGGCTGTAGGAGGTGGGCACGTAGCCCTCGGGATTGATGTAGTCGTCGTGGCGGTCGGTGTAGGTGTATTCGCCACCCACGCTGAAGCTACCGCCCCACAGGGGATAGGTGAAGGAGGCTTTGGTGGCGGCCAGCTTATTATCCACCTTGTTCTGCGAGGTCACGGTGCGGTCGGCGTGGTCTTGGCTGTCCTCCACGTTCCGGACGTTGCCGGTGTAGACTTCGCTGTAATAATCGGCATCCCACTCCAGCTGTCCCCGGCCTATCTGCCCGGCGTAGTAGGCGTTGAGCGAATGTTCGGGACGGAAGTCGGCATCGCCATAGATGTCGGAGTGCAGGATGTCGTAAGGCGCGCCGTCAGCCAGGACCTCGCTGTCGAAGATAGAGTTCTCGATGTTATGCAGCGTCTTGCTCACGTCGTAGCGCAGGCCGATGGAGTGGCGGTCGTTGAAGTCGTAGTTGAAGCCCAGGCGTCCGCTCAGTTCGCGGTCTTCCTCATCGGCCCGCTGGTAATTGCGCTGCGTCCAGAGGGTGTCGGCATAGGTGGTCTGCTCCAGCAAATCCTCCTGGCGGTCGTCCGTTTGGGTGAAGCGTATCATGCCGAACACGTCGAGGCTGTTGTGGCGGTAGTTCACGTCTGCCTGCTCCACGAAGTCGGCGTTCTGCGACTGGTCGTAGCTGCTGCGCAGGCTGATGCCGAAGCCGTCGCCCTGCCGCTTCACCGTTCTGATTCGTACCACTGCCCCCACTGTGGCATCATACCGTGCGCCGGGGTTGTGAATGACCTCCACGCTCTTGATGTCCTCCGAAGACAATTGATCCAGTTCCGCCCCGTCGCGCATCTTCCGGCCGTTGATGTAGATGAGGGGCGCGCCCTTGCCGAAGACCTCGAAGCCACCCTTCGTCTTTTGCAGGCCGGGGATACGGGCCAGTACGTCTTCCGCCGTGCCCGCCCGGCTCAGAACAGTGCCCTGCACACTGGTCTCCAGCGCATCGGCCTTCAGGCGGGTGACGGGCAAGTCGGCCTTTACCACCACTTCGTCCAGCAGTTGGGCATCGGACTGCAGTTGCAACGTGCCCATGTCGCCCGCCACACACCTATTATATATAGTCACATAGCCTACGCTGGAGATGCGCACCAGGCGCTCCGTCCCCTCCGGGTTCTTCAGCTGAAACGTACCGTCCTCACGACTCACCACGCCCGTCACATAGGCCGAGTCGGGCAAGGAGAGGAGCACGACATTGGCGTAAGGCATAGGCTGGTTCTGTTCATCCACCAGCTTTCCGTTGATGGTTTGTGCCTGCATCCCCATGGGGAGGAGACAGTAGAGAAGGATAAATAACTTTCGTAGATTCATATTGCTTATTACTTTGTTTCTTGCCGCAAAGGTAGGGCACAAGGATGGGGCGTGCACTACCCGATGGAGTAGTTGTGAGAAACGTCCTCACAAGTTAGCCCATATGAAAATAATCTGTATCTTTGCAGAGCTAACCCCTTAACAAATAAGCGTATGAAAGCAACCGTATCCTTGGACAGCATTTGGAACTTGATACAATCGCTCAGCCTTGACAACCAGAAGTGGCTGGCCGACAAAGTGTATGAAGAAATCGGTCAGAAGAAGCCACAAAAGGAATTGGTATTCCCGCATATTCCCGCAAACAGAGAGATATCGCAGGAGGTAAGAAATATGAGCATGGGCAAACTGCCCGAAGGCTTTGACTTTGAACGTGAAACAGAAAAGATGTGGGAGGAGTGGGCAAATGAAAGTATTCAAGCAGGAGCCGACCTCATTATCACCCGCGATGCCAACGGGTTCAAAGAGTTCGACTTGCCTGTAATGACTCCGGCGGAGTTTTTGGCCCGCTGCGCGGAATAAGCAGATTCGGGTCCAAAAGACCGGACTTCAGCCCAAGTTATTCACCCAAGAACCCTTTAAGTTGCCCGATAAACCAATCCCAATCATCCCGCATGATGAAATGCAGCCCTTGGGTGGCATATTCCAAGCGTACAGTCCGCAAGCCTTTGAATTGTTCTTCCATCATCGGGGCCATTCGTTGGAAAGAAGGTTCCAGCAGCACCAAGGCAGGCACTTTGATTCGCCCCAGCAGGGGACGCATGTCGGTGTTGGAATAATCGCAATACATCTGCGCATACGTCCGTCGGTCGGATGACGTACCCCATTGCACCAGCCGTTCGCACAGCAGGGAGTCCGTGGTCAGATTGGCTGCACTGAGGCGTTGCCGGCGGGCAAATTGCGCATCGTCTTGCGCCATCAACTGTTGCACAACACCCGTACAGTCCACTTCCGCCTGGCTCTGGAAGCCGGGGTTATACAAAGCCGACAGACAGGGCAAGGCATCTACCACAACCACGCTCTTCAACAAGTCCGAACGGTCGGCCGCCACGGCCAATGCCAATCCCCCGCCCATGCTATGCCCCACCAGCACAGGCTTCACCAAATGTTCCGCTTCGATGAAACGGATGATTTGCTGCTTCCATCCCTCAAAAGAAGGATGTGCTTCGGGAGCGACACCAGCAAACCCGGGCATCGTAAGAACATAGCAAGTACAACTATCCTTGATGGCTTCCACCGTCTCTTGCCAAACCTCACCGGAGCAGGCGAAGCCAGGGATAAACACCACGGTTCGTTTGCCAACTCCTTGCCGAATAACTTGGAAAGAATACCCTTCCGCTGCCAAACACGATACACATAACAACAAGGCTGCGAGAGCCGCCTTTACTCTAATTCCATTCATAGTAATCAGTTTTTATTGTATTCTGCCCCAAAGGTAGAGAGACGAAGCGGGGCGTGCACTACCCGATGGAGTAGTTCTCTCGGAAGTTCGACGCATCATACGCCGCCAATGCAATATCGCAGGGAATTTACGGAAGAAATCACTACCTTTGCCCGCAACAATCCGGAAGACGAAGCGTATGATAAGGACTTTTTTCAAGAAGCATTCCATTCTCCTGATGGCCACGGGGACGCTGCTTGCGGTGGCTGCCTACGAGGCTTATTGGCTGTATGGCCTGTACCACACCCAACGGCAGGCACTTGTCACCCAAATCAGTTCCCTGCTGACCGAGGCCGAAGCCAACGAGTTCAGGGAACAATTCAATAAAAGCCTGGCCACAGACTCCACCGCCGTCTATCTTTCTTCTTTCACCTCCCGGCCCACGGTCATCACCATCTCCAAGGACACCTTGAGCGGAAAACCGAAGGAAATCAGCGTGCATCGCCTGAATGACGCGCCCAAGGAAGTGAAACGGTTCGTGGCCGGAGACTTCGACATCCGGCGGGTGAACGAGTTCTTCACGCACTCGCTCGACTCCATCGGCCTGTCCCTGCCCCATCACCTGCGCTTCCTGCGCGACAGCACGGCCATTGACAGCGTGGGTACAACGGGATACCGCCCTGCTGAGAATGACCCGGTCATCCCTGTTACCTCCCACCTCAACCAAGGTACCTACGAGTTACGTTCACCATCGCTCACCGCACACATTCTCCGGAGCATGTGGGGCACGCTGGCCGTGTCGGCAGGCATCTTGCTGCTGGTCGTTTCCGCCTTCGGATTCATAGACAGGGTTCTGCGGCAACAGCGGGACTTGGAGCGGATGAAAAACGACTTGACCGCCAACATCACCCACGAACTGAAGACGCCCATCGCCGTGGCCTACGCCGCCAGCGACACCCTGCTGGAGTGCAGCGACTTGGGCAACAATCCCTCCCTGCGCGGAGAATATCTGAATATCATCAAAGGCCAATTAGACAAGCTGACGGGGCTGGTGGAAATGATTCTCTCCACCGCCTTGGAAAACCGGAAGACCTTGCGGCTGGACTTGACCGACACTGCCGTGAAACCGCTGTTAGAAGAAGTGGCTGCCCAGATCCGGTTGAGCGCCGGGAAGCCCTGCACAACGACCGTCACCGTCCGCCCCGACGACCTCATCGTGCGGATAGACCGGAAGCTGATGTCCAGCGTGCTCTCCACGTTGCTTGACAATGCCGTGAAGTATTCCGGCGCACAAGTGGACATCCGCCTCGACGCCCGACGGGACGG
>CASENE010000070.1 GCA_949289265.1 uncultured Bacteroides sp. | reverse complement strand
TTTTCTCGAAGTTCACCACGTCGAAATTGTCTATCAGCACATCCGGGAGGATGGCTCTGAGGAGGTCGTCTGCTTTCATGCCGCAAAGCTACTCAATATTCTTGAGAATTTCTACCGCCAACCGGGATTATCCGCTGATCCCAAAAGTCCCGATAAGAGCATACCCCATAAGGATTTAATCAATCCATATATGTCTAACATCTAATTTTTTATTGCAATGAAAAAAGACACAGAAAAAGAAAAGTACGAGTCTCCCCTCACCAAGAAGACTCAGGTAAACCTGGAAAACGGGTTTATGACTGGCTCGGCCAACATCAATAATCCGGATAATAATAACGGAAGAATTGACGCGCACGAGGTAAACCAAGATTTCAATTTTAAATTTGACGACCAGGATTGGGACACTACAATCAGCGGCGGCAGTAATTAATGACAAAAACAAGTAACACATGAATTAATAACAAAAAACATAGCCATATGAAAACGAATAAGTATTTCATGATTCCTATCCTCGCCCTCTTGGCCTGCAGTTGCCAGGATAACGAGGAAATAGGGGGCATACGCCCCACTCCGGGCGAAGAAGTCAAACTTGGCGGCTCGCTCGAAAACATCGACACACGAACCATCTACGGAGAGGAAGCTGGCGGTGCCTTTCCCATCTATTGGGTGAATGGCGACCAAGTGCAAGTATTCTCACCCGAATGCGCAAACGCTGCTACCAGCGGCGGCATCGGCAAGGCTACTGTTTACAAGGTATCCGTAGACGGCACGGAACAGGCCTATGCCACCAGCATGGACAAGACCGGAGAAGAAGGCCTGCGCTGGGGTGATAACGATACGGGCAATTTCTATTCCGTATATCCTGCCTCCAGCAATGTGGCTGTGGACAACGACCTTACATCTGTCCAACTGACCATACCCCAGCAGGACAACACAGTGAAGGAAGAAAACGGCATAAAGAAAGTGTACCCCAACATGAACAATTGCTTCATGGTGGCCGCCACCAAGGACGTGACAAACGGACAAGCAGTGGACTTGCACTACAAGCCCCTATCCACGGCCGTGCGCTTCAACGTAGTCGGTCCTAGTAGTGGCGACCCGGTGGGCATCCAATACGCCCGTTTATATGCCCCCGATGGCACTTATCTCACCGGTACGTTCACAGCCAATTTCACCAACGCCGACACCAACAGCGACGCACTGCCCACCGTTAGCCCGGTCTCCGGCAGGGCCTTTAACTACGCAACTATGAATGCGGCTTACGAAAACGGAACTTATATCACTATTGACCCTAACGAGGAAGTGGAATTCTGCCTTTACTTCCTGCTGGAAAAAGAGACAGTAATCACTAATGACTGGTACATCGAGATTGCCACCACCGATAACGTCCGTTTCCAAAAGAACCTGACTACACTTGTGGACGCCAACCAGAAGACCCTCGTTCCAGGTCAAGTACACCGCCTGCCAGACCTGCCGGCATTGGACAACACAGGCGAATGGGATCCCGCCAACTGGATGTCAAACATCCAACGCAACGTTTACCTCTCTGAAATCTCCATCCCCGGTTCGTGGAACTCGCTGAATACAGACTTCCAAGGAGCAAGAGCTAACATCGCATTACAATATGCAGCCGGTGTCCGCGCATTCCACTTCGACACTCGTTGGAGAGGTACTAAAACTTTGTTTGGTTTTCTCAATGAAGTTGTTGACTTGGGCGTGGTAGATACCGACGATAATGCATTTAGAGAATCCAGCGTGACTGGTGACAGATATATGGACACCAATGCCCCATCGTTTGCTGATGCCTTGAAACAAATCACCGACGAGGTCAAGGATGATGAATATATGGTGGTGATATGCACATTCGCGCAAGGCAGTGCCGTACATGACGACTGGCGCAAAGCCATTAGCGATGCTTGTGCAGCTAACGACAAGGTTAAAGACGCAAGAGAATTGAGCGAAAACTCGGTAGTGGCCGACGTTCTTGGCAAGGTTATCGTAATCGTGAACACATACACCGAAGGCGAAGTATCTGAGAGCCCGTGTTTCTACTTCAACATGGGTATGACTTTGAATCAAGGTGAATTCACCGGCCAAGACTATTACAAAGTCCCGATGTTGAAAAATAATATCACAAACTCGGGCATCACCATCTATGGCACCCATGCCCAAATTACCACCGATAAAAACAGCTATAACGATGACGACCGCGGCTATGTGCCGTCGCTTACCGAGCGTGAGGGAAAAGCACAAAACATCCTCAACTGGTCTCGCGGCAATTACGCCGACATCAACAACTATGCCCACAATGCGTGGATCTATTTGGGATTGGGCGGTTATATCCCGGGAAGTGGATATTTCGGAGAAGACCGTTACAATGATGTCGCACAAGAGCTTAATAATTGGATTAACGGAATAGTTACAGGCATGGACACCAATAGCTCTTACTACCCTGTGGGTATCGTGCTTATGAACGACGCTACCACCTACAGCTCTGTGGTCAACAACATCTTGCAGCTGAACACCAAGTACCGCAAGGCCTACGACCCCGACCGCTCGCCGGTTGACGGCGCACAAGTAGGCGGCACCTCGGTGCAGTCTGCCGCTCCGGGCTACAGCTCGGGCATGACGGATAGCCACGCCAACGCCATCGGCTGGTAAGTGCCCTGTTCTCATCCGTTCCGTTGAAGGTGTGTCGAAACAGAGTTGCCACGACCGCGCGTTTCGGCACACCTTTTTTCTAAAAATAATCGTTTAATATTGTACACCAACTTCTAATGAGCAAATATTTTGGTACAGTTGCCGTCCTCTTGGCAGCGCAATTATTGTTATTTTCCTGCACGGAAGACGTGCCCGGCTACACCGCCCCGGGCCAAGGACAAATCGTGGCCCGCATAACGCCGCCTGCCGCCACGCGCACCGCCGTAGGTAATGCCGTGGACGGAACGAACGCCGTAGGCATCGTATGGACCGACGGCGACGAGATAGGCGTGTTCAGCGCATCGGGCACGGTGCAGAAACGTTATGCCAAGGTGGGGCAAGGCACTGCCCCCACGGCTGCTTTTGCCGCCGTAGGCACGACAGCTTTCGACAGTCCCGTCTATGCCTACTATCCTTACAGCGAGAACAACGCGTCGCACAACGTCCGTTCGCTCGTCGGCACATTGCCCGCCACGCAGCATATGGACGAAGGCACGCTGCAGGGCGACTACAAGATTGGCAACGCCACCACGCCCACGGGCGACGGAAGCTATGAGTTCGAATTCAAGCACCTTTTCTCGCTGGCACGCATCACCCTCAATGCCGCCGGCACGCCCCTGCAAGGCGAAACGCTGAAAAGCCTCACGCTGAGCGTCAGCCGCGGGGAAAGCGGCGTGCCCATTGCGGGCAACTTCACCTTCAGTGCCGAAGACGGTCGTTGGCAGCAAACCGACGAAGGACAGAGTGCCATCACCTTGGAGTGGAACGCATCGGCACCCGTCCTTGGCGAGCCCCTGACGTGCTACATGAGCCTCTTCCCGCTCATCCAGTCGGGCGACCTCTTCACCATCACGGCCCGTACAGACCACTACAAGGCAACATTCACGGCCAACAGCCTGACCTCCTTCGAGGCCGAACACATATACACCTTCCCCGTGACGCTCGACAACTACGAGACCATCAAGGTGTATGACAACGAAGGAGCCGTGGTGCAGGGCAAGTTCACTTGCGCCGCGCTCAATGTGGACGGACTACCCATCTTCATCAACAGCGGAGGCCCCGGCTCAAACGGCACTCAGGCCATCGGCCGCATCATGAACAGCCTGGGCTACGACTTCATCGCCGTGAGCGAAGATTTTGAATATCATGACGAATTGGCCGGAGCCATGAGCAACTACAACCTGGGCACCTACCGGGGTACGGTATCCAATCCCTTCGGGAAAAATAACACCGACGGCCTCGGCTTTTACTGGAAAAAAGAAGGCATCACCGCCACCGGCGAAACCATGGTGGAATTCAACGAGTCATACGGCGGGTTGACAGAAGGTGCCAACGAACTGATAGCAAAAGGCTTCCGCCACTACGTAGTGACAGTGGCCGAAGGCGTGGCGGTGGATGTCTACATCACACACATGAACACCTTTGGCGACAAGGGAAACACCGAAGCCGACCCGCACGTGCATGCCCAGCTGTCGCAGTTGCGCCAATTGCGCGACTACGTGGTAGAGCAAGCCGCAGCCAACAAACGCCCGGCCATCATCATGGGCGACACCAACATGCGCTATACCCGCCACCAGATTGTGGACAACCTGATAGACCCCGTGACAGCCGGGGGCTTGCAGATTGCCGACCCGTGGGTAGAGCTGCAACGCGGCGGCGTATATCCCGAATGGAACACCAAATCGCTGATGATCCGCTCCAAATTCGGGGGAGACAACGAGAACGACATCCTCTGCGCGAACGACCAGCGCGGCGAGGTGGTAGACAAGATGTGGTATATCAACGTGCCCGAGGCCTCCATTCGCCTGCAGGCCATCAGTTGCCAGAACAATGTGGACGACTTCGCGTCGGGCACCGAACAGGTATCGTACTCCGGCGTGACCGTGGAAGATGCCGAGGGGAATATCCTGACCGGTCAGGACGTGAGCTACGTCAGGGTGAACGGCTATGCCGACCACTTCCCCGTGGTGGTAACTTTTGAATACACCCATACGGACATCGACCGATAAACCAACCGCCCGCACCCTGGGATTATAACGCCACCAACCTGGGACTGGAACGCCAGCAAGCGGGAATTAGAATGCCAGCAAGCGGGAACTTAAGTCCCCCTAAGCGTTGACAGACAGGCCGGAAGGAGCCACTGGACAAGCTGGCATTCTCTTTTCATTTTTTAATTTTCAATTTTTAATTAAACAAATTTCGTCATGTGTATGCATGTCAATTGGAAACAGACAGCCGGCAACGGCTGGCCCGACTACACGGAAGACGGATTGGCATCCGTCGACCGGAGTGATGAACGCAACTGCGTCTACCTGATATGGTCGGAAAGCGAAGAGAAGATGGTCTACGTCGGCAGCGGGCACGTCAACCGCCTGTGGGACCATTGGGACCGGAAAAGCCCGCAAGACGAGAAGATCTTCCGATACGGCAGGCTGAAATATACCTATGCCACCCATGTGCTGAACGGCGAGACGGAAGGCCCGGCCCTAACCAAGAAGCAAATCCGTGGGGCGGAAGGATTCCTGTCGGCCATCTATGGCTATCTGGTGGGCGGCAGGCATCCGGTGGCCTGCGTGAAGGTGGTTCCTCCGGAAAACCATATCTATTATTGCGGCAGCCTGTATTCCTCCACGCCCGATGCCATCATGAGCCGCATCGAACTAAACAATATGGAGGCGCTGAAGTAGTAACCTTCTCGCGGGAAAAGGAAGGAAGAAGCAGCTGCTGCATGCGCAAAATTCGGCAGGAATATTTGGCCTTTCGGTCTGAATGCTATAACTTTGCGAATAAATAAGCGCCAGTATGGAAAAGAAAGAGAAAAAGCAACCGGTGATGAACGTCTTCCTGCGCATGTTGGAAGACAAGCGTGCCATACGCGAATGCATCCGTAAGGGTGGAGATTTGAAAACATTGGAGCAAAGCCGTGGAATCAAGTTTGCCAAGCCCTTATGAGATAGTGGAAGAAGGAGAACTGATGTACTCCTTTTCCACCGTGCATGGCATCGTCTACCGGGTCTATTTCTTGGACTATTCTGTTTTTCTTCCCGGCTTCGGAAGCGTGTATTCATTCAACATCGAGCCGGAAGACTGTATGTATCTTTGTTTGTGCATAAGCAGACCCCCTGCATCGAACAGCTTGTTGCTGCCTTCTATGAACTGGTGAAACGCAACATGTATCCGCTGGAACCTTAAACTTTTCCGTCCGTCGTCCTCGTTCTCCGACTCCGTTTGAGGGTATCTTTGCCTTTCGGCACACCCCCAATGGACAGCTACCTCTATTACGGCACGCTTTCGGCATGCTATTATACTTGACAGTTTATCATTCTATCTATTTTCAACATTTATTGTTATCATCATGAATCAGAAAAAAGCAATCCTGGCAGCCTGCCTCCTGCTGGCTGCCTGCCCGTCTTTTGCGCAACAAGAAGGCGGGAAAGACGCTGAGACCACGGAACGCGTGGAATACAGCGCGGACAAGTACAAAGTAGAAACCAACCGCTTCGGCGGCAACTGGTTCATCAGCGTGGGCGCCGGCGGGCAGGTGTACTTCGGCGACCACGACCGGCAAGCCAAGTTCGGCGACCGCCTGTCGCCCGCGCTCGACATCGCCGTGGGCAAGTGGTTCACCCCCGTCATCGGCGTGCGGGCCATGTACAGCGGCCTGTCGGTGAAGGGCGCCACGCAGAACGGCGCGCACACCACGGGCGAGGCCGTGCCCGGCAAGGGCGGCTACGGCTACTGGCTGCAGAAGCAGAAGTTCAACTACTTCAACCTCCATGCCGACGCCCTGTTCAACCTGTGCAACCTGTTCGGCGGCTACAAGGAGAACCGCATCTACAACCTCAGCGCCTACGCCGGCCTGGGCTTGATGCGCGTGTCGGACGAACCGTCGCAGACGGACATCTCGGCACACTTCGGCCTGCTCAACTCCTTCCGCCTCTGCTCGGCCCTGGACCTGAACCTCGACCTGCGCGGCACCGTGGTCGACGATGATTTCGACGGCGAACTGGGCGGACGCGGCGGCGAAGGCCTGTTCACGGCCACCATCGGTCTGACCTACAAGTTCAAGCCGCGCGGCTGGAACCGCAGCAAGACCGTCGTCCGCGAGGTGTACCACAACGACGAAATCAACGCCCTGCGCGAGCAGCTGAGCCGCGCGAACGACGAGAACGCCCGTCTGGAAACCGCCCTGGCACAAGAGCAGAAGGAAAAGGCAGAGGCCGCACAGGTGAAGCACATCGTGTCGTCCAGCCTGATCACCTTCCGGATTGGCAAGAGCGACCTGTCTAACGAAGCCCGCGTGAACCTGGGCATGCTGGCCGAGGTCATCAAGCAAGGCGACCCGTCGGCCGTGTACACCGTCACCGGTTATGCCGATGCCGGAACGGGCAGCAAGGCGCTGAACGAACGCCTGAGCAAGGCCCGCGCCGAGGCTGTGTACAACTGCCTGGTCAATGAGTTCGGCGTGGACAAGTCGCAGCTGAAGATTGACTACAAGGGCGGCGTGGACAACATGTTCTATGACGACCCGCGCATGAGCCGTGCAGTCATCACCACCAGCAAATAAATTTTCATCTCAATAAAAAGAAACATCTAAGGGGACTGTACCACAGGCGGGTATGCGATATATACGCCTGTACGCAATGGTCGCCAACCGTTTGTTTGTTTTGTTTGCAGCCCCCTTCCTGACTAAGCGTAGTATTTGGAAGGGGGATTTTTTGTTTCATTCACCCCCACGATAAAAAAACTTCATGCTTATGCTGCCGGACGAACTATGGCTGAACAACGAACTGTTCTTTATCGAAGTGGCGCGCCTGCTGTCGCAAGGACACCTGGTGACCCTGCGGGGCAAAGGGCGCAGCATGTTCCCCTTCATCGCGGACGGACGGGACAGCGTGGTGCTGCAAAAAACCGCCGACCTGGCCACCGGAGACATCGTCCTGGCCCAAATAGAAGGGAAAGGCTACGTGTTGCACCGGATTTACAAGACGGAAGGAGAATGGCTGACCCTGATGGGCGACGGCAACCTCCGCGCCACCGAGCGATGCCGCCGGAAAGACGTGCTGGGCAAGGCGGTCAGCATTTTGCGGGGCGGACGCACGGTGGACTGCTCCTCGCCGTCGGAACGGCTGAAGGCCGCCTGCTGGCGATGGCTGTTGCCGCTGCGGCGTTGCCTGCTGTTCGTCTGCCGAAGGCTCGCGCACACCCGGAACTCATAAGGAATAAGGAGTTATAGGGAGTTATCGCTTCGCTCAGGGAGTTATAGGCCAATACCGTTGGCGAACTATTGGCCTCTAACTCCCTCTAACTACTTCTAACTCCCTCTAACTCCCTCCCACTACTTCTAACTCCCTCTAATCTAAAAAAGAACCCACCATGTCATCCCTGCGTATTAACGAATGCCTCCGATGGCTTTGGGCAGCCTCGGGTGGCTTCCGCCTGCCCATCGTCGGCTGCGCCCTGACCGGAGCGTTGCATGTCAGCGTGTCCCTGTTCTTCGTATTCGTCTGCAAACACCTGATAGACATTGCCACGGGCGTGTCGGGCGACGACCTCGGCGCCTACGTCGGATGGATGGCTGCCTGCATGGCGGCCCAACTTTCGCTGTCCGTCGTCAGGAGCCGCCTGGCCAACCGGACGGAAATCCGGCTGCGCAACGGCCTGCACCGACGGCTGTTCGTACACCTGATGTCCAGCCGATGGGACGGACGCGAGACCTTCCACACCGGCGACCTGCTCAACCGGCTGGAAGCGGACACGGCCTCCGTCACCGACGCCCTGTGCCGCACCGTCCCCACCGTCGTTGTCACCATCGTACAGCTGGGCGGGGCCTTGTTCTTCCTCTCCCGGCTGGACATGCGGCTGACGGGCGTCCTGGTGTTCATCATGCCCGTTGCCCTGCTGTTCAGCAAAAGCTATGTGCGGAAAATGCGGCGCATGTCGCGCGAAATCCGCGAAACGGACAGCCGCATCCAAAGCCACTTGCAAGAGAACCTGCAACACCGCGTCATCGTCCGCACCTTGGAATACACCTGCCGGACGGTGGAGAAACTGACAGCCCTGCAGGCCTCGCTGCAAGCCCAAGTGTTCCGGCGCACGGATTTCTCCGTCTTCTCCCGTTCGATGGTGCAAGTCGGATTCATGACAGGCTATGCCGTGGCCTTCCTGTGGGGCGTGTTCGGCCTGCGCGACGGGACGGTGACGTTCGGCATGATGGCCGCCTTTCTGCAACTGGTATCGCAAATCCAACGCCCGATGGTGGACCTGAGCCGGCAGATACCTGCGTTCATCCGGGTCTTCACAGCCACCGAACGACTGGCGGAACTGACCTCCCTGCCTCTGGAGCCGCAAGGCAAGCCGCAACGGCTGGAAGGCAGCTTGGGCATCCGCATCGACCGACTGACCTTTTCATACCCAAACCAATCGCGGCACATCCTGGCCGACTTCAGCCATGACTTCACTCCCGGCAGCCTGACGGCCATCGTAGGGGAAACGGGCGTGGGGAAAAGCACCTTGATAAAGCTGATATTGGCCCTGATTCAGCCGGACAAAGGGAAGATAACCCTCTACAACGGCGCCCGGGAAGTCGCGGCCTCCCCGCAGACACGGTGCAACCTGTCATATGTGCCGCAAGGCAACACCCTGTTCAGCGGAACCATCCGCGACAACCTGCTGATTGGCAATCCGCATGCTACAGAAGAAGACATGCGCCTGGCCCTGCACACAGCCGTGGCCGACTTCGTATTAGCCTTGCCCGAAGGACTTGACACGATATGCGGAGAGCAAGGCACGGGATTGAGCGAAGGACAGGCGCAACGCATCGCCATCGCGCGCGGCCTGCTCCGCCCGGGCAATATCCTGCTGCTGGACGAACCCAGCTCGGCATTAGACAGCCAAACGGAACAGGAACTGCTGAAACGGTTGTCGGCCGAGGTGGAGGGCAAGACGGTGATTCTGATCACACACAGAGAGAAAATTGCCGGACTTTGCACGGAGGTCGTAAGGATAAAGCCTGCTGTCCGCGGATAAAAACTGCCAAAAGTTCGCAATCTACGGCAAAAACGGTATATTCAGGCTGGATTTACATATAAGTAACCAATCACAAAGAATTTAATTCTTCAGACGCAGATGACGCGGATGACGCTGATTAATAATTTCGGATGGCAGATTCTCAGTTAATAAAGATAATGAATCTGCGTCATCCGCGTCATCTGCGTCATCTGCGTCTGAAAAATCATCACTGATAAATTATCATTTAATTTTGTACACCTACTTATTTAGTTTATACTATATTCAGAAGCCAGAAGGAGTCAGAAAGAATTATCGCTTCGCTCAAGGAGTTAGAAGCCAATACCTTTGGGGGATATCGCCGGAGCAACTATCGGCCTATAACTCCTTTTAACTGCTTGTAACTCCCTCCTACTACTAAAAATTCCGCCCTCCCTCAAGAATATCCAGCGGCAAACGTCGCCTGAAAAGAGATTAGGCCGTAATGCTTGTTCTAAAAAAACAGCATTACGGCCTAATTCTATGATTAGCCTACCACTATGCTTCCCCGATGGCAGCTTAAGAGCGGCTGGCTTAGCGGTGCAAGATCAGCGCCGAACGCGCCTTCACCCGAACCTCTCCGCCAGATATTTTACCCAAGCCTTTTTCAGCATCTATCTGCCCGTCGCGGCACACGACTTCCCAAGTCCCTGCAGGCAGAGTGAGCGTAGTGGCCTCATCGCGTGCATTCAATACCACCGTAATGTCCGACCAGGCATCGCCACCCGGCTGCCCCTTCAGGCAGAAGGCCACCACATTGCTTTCCGTGTGAGGGAGAAATTCCAGGTGTTCCCGCACCAGCTGGGCGTCACCCAAGCGGAATGCCGGATGCGCCTTGCGGAGCTTGATCAACCCGCTCACGTAATCGAACACGTCGCGGTTGGACTTCTTCAGCTCCCAACGAATGGCATTGACCTCGTCAGGGCTTTTGAATGAATTATGCACTCCTTTCTTATCGCGCATCACCTCGTCACCGGCAAAAATAAACGGAACACCCTGAGAGGTGAGCACCGCTGTCTCCGCCAACATGTGCAAGGATTTGCGCACCTCCTCCGAGGCTTCGGGCAGCGTGGCCTTTAGGCGGTCGGCCAGGCACATGTCGTCGTGGCAACTCACATAGCTGATGAACTGGGTCGGCTGGAGCGCCCAGAACTTGGGCACCCGGTGTCCTTCCTCCCCATTCACTTGCGGATGCTCTATGCCCCCGGCTATGCCGAAACGGATGCCGGCCTCGTGTCCTGCATGGCCGGCCAGAAAAGCGCCTTGGGCATCGTTGCCGAAGGGGCCGCGCAGGCTGTCGCGAAACTCGTCGCTGAAAGCCGCAATCCCCGCCAGCCGGTCTATGTTGTTCTTCATCGCCAACGAATCGGCAGGAAGCTGGGGCGCACCTGCTGCCCATCCCTCGCCATAGACATAAATCGTCGGATCTATTTCGTCTAATGCCCGGCGGATGGCACGCATCGTGCTCAGATCGTGAATCCCCATCAGGTCAAAACGAAAGCCGTCAACATGATATTCTTCCACCCAATACTTCACGCTCTCCACCATGAACTTGCGCATCATGGCACGTTCGGAAGCCGTTTCATTGCCACAACCGGAAGCATTGGCAAAACTGCCATCGGGAGCTTGACGATAGAAGTAGCCGGGCACCGTACGCTCGAAATTGCTGCCTTCGGTCACTGCGGTATGGTTATAGACAACGTCCATCACCACGCGGATGCCAGCCTGATGCAAAGCCATCACCATCTGCTTGAACTCACGGATACGAACCGACGGGTCATAAGGATTGGTCGAATACGAACCGTCAGGAACATTATAATTCTTTGGGTCGTATCCCCAGTTGTATTGCGGCACGTCCAGCTTGGTTTCGTCCACCGAAGAGAAATCAAACGACGGCAGGATGTGGACATGGGTCACGCCCAGTTCCTTCAGATGGCTAATGCCCGTCTTCTGTCCCAAAGCAGTCTGCGTCCCTTCTTCTGTCAGCGCCAGAAACTTGCCCCGATGCCGGATGCCCGACAAAGAGTCGATGGAAAAATCGCGGTGGTGCATTTCATAAAGCACGATATCGGCAAAGCTGTTCAGCGCAGGCCGCCTGTCATTCTCCCACCCGGACGGATCGGTAGCATCCAGGTCTATCACGGCAGCCCGGTCGCCGTTCACTCCCACGGCCTTGGCCCATACGCCCGGAGTATCCCCCAGCCAGGCACCGTTCACCTTCACGTCGAAAGTATAGAACCTGCCGTTCAAATCGCCTTCGACCGTTGCGCGCCACAGGCCGTTGTCGGCCTTCCGCATAACCAACGTCGTGTCCGGCTCACCCCCCTGTCCTTCGGCATACAGCTTCAGTTTAGCTTCTTCTGCCGTAGGAGCCCAGACCGCAAAGTTAGTGGCCTGCGGCGTATAACTCATCTCTTCCCACTCGCCCTTTATCACTGGGTAATCGTCATACGGATCATTGTCTCCCTGCTGCATGGATTGGCAGCCCACCGCCGTCATTACGGGCAGCATCAATAAGTGTTTCAACTTCATGAGGTAACTTTTTAGATGTAATTAATAGTAAATATGTGTTTGGCTCACAAAGATAACCTGTTTCTCCGGTAAAAAAAGGAAATAGAAATAAAATGAAAGCCTTTCTCCTGACAGCATTCTATTAATCAAACAAATAGCAAGCATTCGTTTCTCAATTATAGAAGCGCATCCATAGGGCTGTCCGGCTCCATCCAGCAGACCTGGTTCGCCATGCCGCCCAAGTCCACTGCCCTTCCAACGCCTGTATCGGCATAATCTCTTTATATTTTCTTCGTCCACAAACGGCCCCACAGATAGGTGTAGGGCATATTTTAGTCTATATTGATTTATATTTTCATTCTTTTGACAGGAGTATCCGGCTTCTCTCGCTACATTTGTGCCAATATTTACTAATACCGAAACATATGACAATTACCTTTCGCATTCAGTATCACACCACATGGGGCGAGAGCCTCCAGGTTCTTATCGGCAAAGAGATAGTCGTCGGATTATCCACCGTCGATGGTTATAATTGGCAAGGACAAGGCTATTACACCCCCGAAATTTCGGGCGCACCGGTGGCTTATCGCTACGAAGTATGCCGCGAAGGCCGAAGTGTCCGCCGCGAGTTCGGCGCCATCCCGCACATCTTCTGCCCTGCCACAGACGAAAATGCACATTATCTGCTGCAAGACGATTGGCGCGACCTGCCGTCAGCCTCCTACCGTTTCAGTTCGGCATTCTCAGGACAAGGCGTTGCCTCCGCCCAAGCGTGTCTGCCTCACGCCGAAGGAAAGGCAAACGTGGTATTCCGTGCCCTATTCCCCTCGGGAAACACCCGGAATAAATCCCTGGCCCTCGCAGGCAACTGCCCGGCGCTGGGCAACTGGGGAAAATCGGCTCCCCTGCGTCTGAACGAGGTCCGTCCGCACGTCTGGCAAGTGGCCATAGACGCCGCACTGCTTCCGCCGGATTTTGAATATAAATATGTACTCGTCAATCCTGAAGACGGAAGTATCTCCGAATGGGAAGCGCGCGATAATCATGCGGCCAACATCCCCGCCCTCCAGCCCGGCGAAATCTATGCAGGGCCGGAAGAAGAAGTATTCTTTCCCCGCGAGAACTATCGGATAGCCGGATGCGCCATTCCCGTGTTTTCCATCCGTACAGAAGGCAGCTTCGGCGTGGGCGACTTTGGCGACCTGAAAACCTTCATCGACTGGGCGGCAGATACCCACCAACGGGCGGTACAGATTTTGCCCATCAACGACACTACCATGACGGGCACATGGACAGACTCATATCCATACAGCAGCATCTCCATCTATGCCTTCCACCCCATGTATGTAGACCTGAGGCAGCTCCCCTCCCTGCACGACACTGAGGCAGCCATCTCTTTTGAACAAAAGCGCAAAGAGTTGAACAGCCTCCCTCAAGTGGATTATGAAGGCGTCAACCATTGGAAACGCGCATATCTGAAGGCCGTCTTCCTGCAAGAGAAAGACAACCTGCTGCATTCTAAAGACTTCCTGCAATTCTACCGGGACAATGCAGAATGGCTTCAACCCTACGCCGCCTTCTGCTACCTGAGAGACCGTTTCCATACCCCCGACTTCCAACAATGGCAAGACTATAGCCTCTACCGCAAGGAACTGGCAGAACAACTCTGCTCTCCGGAGAACGAGGCCTATCTGGAAACCACGTTCCACTGCTTCATCCAATATCTCCTGCACATCCAACTGCTGGATGCCTGCAACCATGGACGCGAACGGGGCGTCATCGTCAAAGGAGACATCCCCATCGGCATCAGCCGCACCAGCGTGGAGGCTTGGGTGGAACCTTATTACTTCAATATGAACGGACAGGCCGGCGCGCCCCCCGACGCTTTCTCCACCAAAGGCCAGAACTGGGGCCTGCCCACCTATAACTGGAAAATGATGGAAAAGGACAGCTACAGATGGTGGCAACGCCGGTTCCGCAAGATGGCGGAATATTTCACCGCCTACCGCATAGACCATATTCTGGGCTTCTTCCGCATCTGGGAAATCCCCCTGCACTCCGTGCATGGACTGTTGGGCCAGTTTGTCCCTGCCCTCCCCATGAGCGTCAGCGAGATTCAGAACTACGGCCTTTACTTCCAAAAGGACTTCATGACACGTCCGTTCATCAACGACTTCATGCTGAACCAGATGTTCGGCCAACGGGCACAGGAAGTACGCGACACCTTCGTAAGGCACCTGCACGACGACATCTACGCCATGCGGCCGGAATTCGACACCCAGCGCAAGATTGAAGCCTACTTCGCCGGGAAAGACGATGCGGAAAGCAACAACCTGAAAGAAGGCCTTTATGCACTGGTGAGCGACGTGCTGTTCATCCCCGACCGCGACAATCCGGAAATGTATCACCCGCGCATCGCCGTGCAAAACGATTACATCTACCGCCAGCTGAACCCGCAGGAAAAGGATGCCTTCAACCGCCTGTATAATGACTACTATTACCGTCGGCACAACGACTTCTGGTATCGGGAAGCCATGAAGAAGCTGCCCATCCTGACCCAATCCACCTCCATGTTGGTGTGTGGCGAAGACCTTGGCATGGTGCCCGACTGCGTGCCCTGGGTGATGGAGCAACTCCAGATACTTTCCCTTGAGATCCAACGCATGCCCAAACGGCCGGAAGACGAGTTCGGACACGTGTATGCCTACCCTTTCCGCTCAGTCTGCACCATCGGTACGCACGACATGACCACCTTCCGAGGCTGGTGGGAAGAAGACCGTAACCTGTCGGCACACTACTTCTATCACGAACTGGGCCATTGGGGCGAGTTGCCCAAACATGCGCCGGGCTGGCTTTGCGAGGATGTTGTCCGCCGCCACCTCTACAGCCCCTCCATGCTGTGTATACTGACGTGGCAGGACTGGACTGCCATGGACGAAACATTGCGCAACCCGAACATTGACATCGAACGCATCAA
Source organism: uncultured Bacteroides sp. (assembly GCA_949289265.1). Taxonomy (GTDB): domain Bacteria; phylum Bacteroidota; class Bacteroidia; order Bacteroidales; family Bacteroidaceae; genus Bacteroides. The sequence goes on along the minus strand of CASENE010000070.1, from coordinate 14,401 downwards.
CGTACCGGCCAACCCGCACCACTACTGGCGCTGGCGCATGCATCTCACTCTGGAAGAACTGAGGCAACAAAATGCCTTTAATGACAAAATCCGGGGAATGATTGACGAGAGCGGAAGGTAAATGATAATTAGTTGACAAGTGGACAAGTTAACGAGGCTGCAAGGACAGGACTTTATCACTTATAATTCTGTTCTCTAACCAACCTTGTTGCCTTGTCATAACTTGTTCACTCGTCAACTCGTCCCCTCGTCAACTTGTCAACCTGTCCCCTTGTCAACTCGCCAACTAAAAAAACAACAATCATGAAAGAAATACCCAATCAAAGTTTCTGGAAGCTATGGAACATCAGTTTCGGCTTCTTCGGCGTACAGATAGCCTACGCCCTTCAAAGCGCCAACATCAGCCGCATCTTCTCCACGCTGGGCGCCGACCCACATAGCCTGAGCTACTTCTGGATTCTGCCGCCGCTGATGGGCATCATCGTGCAACCGCTCATCGGCATGTTCAGCGACCGCACGTGGTGCCGCTTCGGCCGCCGCATCCCCTACCTGTTTGTAGGCGCCACCGTTGCCGTCCTCGTGATGTGCTTGCTGCCCAATGCAGGCAGTTTCGGCATGAGCGTCTCGGCCGCCATGGTGTTCGGGCTCATCTCGCTGATGCTGCTTGACACGTCTATCAACATCGCCATGCAACCCTTCAAGATGATGGTTGGCGACATGGTAAACGAAAAGCAAAAGGGACTGGCTTACGCCATACAGAGTTTCTTGTGCAACGCAGGAAGTCTGGCCGGATACCTGTTCCCCTTCGTTTTCGCGGCCATCGGCATCAACAACATCGCCCCTAAAGGCGTGATACCCGACTCTGTGATTTATTCTTTCTACATCGGCGCCGCCATCCTTATCCTGTGCGTCATCTACACGACGCTGAAAGTGAAAGAATATCCACCCCAGCTCTACGCCGAATACCACGGCATCACCAACAAGGAGAAGGAAGAAAAGGTAAACGTACTTAAGCTGCTGGTCAAGGCTCCCAAAGCCTTTTGGACGGTAGGTCTGGTGCAGTTCTTCTGCTGGGCAGCTTTCATGTTCATGTGGACTTACACCAACGGCACGGTGGCAGCCAACGTATTCGACACGCCTTCCATGGAGATTGTCAAAGACGGAATGACCAGCCTCGTGCTCAACACCCAATCGCAAGAGTATCAGAACGCAGGAGACTGGGTGGGCATCCTCTTCGCCGTGCAAGCCATCGGGTCTGTAGTTTGGGCCATGACGTTACCCGTCTTCAAGAACCGCAAGATGGCCTATTCGCTCAGCCTGATTCTAGGAGGCATCGGATTCATTTCCACTTACTTCATCCACGACCAATACTTGTTGTTCGTCTCCTTCCTGCTGATAGGCTGTGCCTGGGCTGCCATGCTTGCTTTGCCGTTCACGATTCTGACCAATGCTCTGAGCGGCGGACACATGGGCACTTACCTGGGCTTGTTCAATGGCACCATCTGCGTGCCGCAAATCGTGGCCGCCGCATTAGGTGGGCAAATTCTCCACCTCTTCACCCAAGAAGGAAGCGTTCCACCGGAAATGAACATGCTGGTACTGGCGGGCGTATTGCTTATTGTCGGTGCCTGCTGCGTGAGCATTATCAAGGAGCACGATTAAAAGAAGGAGGCTTCGTTTTTGAGTTCTTCAGTTTCTGAGTTTGTCAGTTGTGGTTGAGTTTATGGATGATGAAAGAATAAACTCAGAAACTGAAGAACTCAAAAACACTTATCCTGAAGTTAGTTGTCAATCCCCATCACCTCCTGTTCAAACTTATCTTTATCTCCCACAGCCTTGTTGCGAATCTTGCTGCGGTAGTTATACACCGTGGCCAACGAATAACCCAGGAAATGAGCAATGCTGTTGGTGTCCGTCACGCCCAGACGTATCAGCGCAAAGATGCGCAACTCGGTGTTAAGCAACTCGCCTTGCTTCACCATGATGCGTCCGTCGTCCACCAGCAAGCGATTGAAATTCTCCACGAAATGCGGAAATAAGTCGAGAAACGAGTGGTCAAAGTCCCGATAGAATGCCTTACGTTCATCGCGCAGGAACTGGTCGGAACGGATAGCTTTAAACAAGGCATCGAGTTTAGATGCCATGGCCAACTTTTCCAACGAACGGCGGTATTGCTCCAGTTTTTCCAAATAGCCGACACAACGGTCCAGATAACGCGCAATGTAAACCTCCTTAATTTTGCCCGTTTGCTCCAGGTTCTGATTGACGGCTTGCAATTGCTTGTTGGCTTCATAAAGGCTTCGCCTCATGGCAGCCAGTTTCTTCATCCAATAATACAGATAAGATACAGCCACTATCAGCGACAATGCCAGCAGGCTGATACCCAATAATAATCCTGTCACCACAGCCCGCTCATGCGCTTCCTTTTCTTTATAGGCACGGTCGATGATGGGATAGATTTCCGTTACCTCCAACGAACGGAGACGTGCATGGCAGGCCACCGCATCCTCCATCGAACAGTTCAGGTATTCATACGCACGGTCGATGTCTCCCTGCTCATACAGCAAACGAGCCAGTTTGTGCAACGAAGCATACTCACGCACCACGCGTTTCATATCCCACAAGGCCGTGCGTGCCAAGTATTCAATCTGCTTCTCCACCTCACCTTTGGCCAAATAGGCCTCATACATCGTATAGTTCAGGTAGGACTGTATTTCCATGTCTTCCATGCTCATGTCTGCCTTTTCCTGTTCCACGACCTCTTCAGGCAAATATTTTTGCAGGAGAACGATGGCCTCGTCTGCCCGACCGCTCAACGCCTTACGCTCAGCCTGTGCGATATCGCCATTGATGGGCAAGTCGGCCTGCCGTATGGAATCGCGATACAGGTCAGTCAATAGCTGATATTTCTGCTTGACCCTCTTCTCTAACGTATAGTCTGTCAGCCAACCGTAGCAGGAACGACAAGCACGATAGTATTCTCGCAACGTCTCTGTCCCAATGCTGTTCGGATTGACTTTTTCCAAAAGATGTAACGCGTCGGCATACATCCCCATTACACCCATCACCGCAGCTCTGTCTATGGCCACCTCTTCTTCCAAATCCTCGTGTCCCTCCAAGGGTAACAACGTAGCCCGCAAGTTCAAGTAATAGATGGCTGAATCAGCCTGATAGTGCAGATATTCCTCGAAAAGGCTTTTGCAGCACTCATAACGCTCTGGTTTCTTTGCCGCATGAGCCAAACGTTGCTTCAACGCGTGTATCCTTGCCTCCTTACGGGCACGGTATTCCTCCTTTTGCCGGATGGCGTCATCCAACTCATCCAATATGGGCAACGGATATTCCCGGCTGCTTCCCCATACTTCAGTTCCTCCAAACGGCAGGCACAGCCAAAGCAATGCCCAGACTATAATAGATGTGAAATGTGTTTTCATGTCTGATATTACTTTAATATTTTACAAAGGTAGAAGAAAAACGCCTATAAAACATAAAAAAACAGAAGAAAATCGCCATCTGCCTTTTTCAGGTATACGCGCACGTCGTTTGCCAAAGAAGTTTCACGTCTTGTCTTTCCCGATGAAACGGACAATATTCAAGAGTCATACAAGCCTGCCTTTTTGCCCCATTCCCCGCTAATTTAAGGTTTCTTCAAGCCATTATCCGCCTTAAATTCATTTATATTTTCCGCCTCATCAATACGTCTTAATAAACAGACAAACAATAAATTAATAGTATAACCGATTTATATTATAATTCCAGCAGCGCCCCCGTAAGTCCAAGCCCCCTATATTTGCAACAAACCAAATTTAAGTATCATGAAGCGAGTAATTCTTCTTATCATGGCTGTATTCAGTTTATTCGGTTGGCACAGTGCCGCCCGAGCAGCAAACATCGAAAAAGTGGCCCCCACGTTTTGGTGGGCCGGAATGAAAAACCCCGAGCTACAAATCCTGTTGTATGGCAAAGACATTGCCTCGTCCGAGGTCAGCTTGACCAGTCGGGACGTTGTACTGAAAGAGGTGGTGAAGCAGGCGAATCCCAATTATCTATTATTATATGTTGATTTGTCCGAAGCTGCCCCGCAAACCTTCGACATCGTACTGAAGAAAGGGAAAAAGACTACCACCGTTCCCTACGAGTTGAAGCAACGCATCCGTAAGGGCGAAGACATCCAAGGTTTCACGGCAGCAGACGTGCTCTACCTCATCATGCCCGATCGCTTTGCCAACGGAGACCCGAGCAATGACGTAGTAGAAGGCATGCTGGAAGCCAAAATAGACCGTACGGAACAATACGCCCGCCACGGAGGAGACCTGAAAGGCATCGAAGACCACTTGGACTACATTGCCGACCTGGGTGTGACTGCTATCTGGCTGAATCCCACACAAGAAAACGACATGCCCGACGGCTCGTATCACGGCTATGCCATTACGGACTATTATCAGATAGACCGCCGCTTTGGCAGCAACGATGAATTCAAGAAACTGGTAGACCAAGCCCATGCCAAAGACTTGAAAGTGGTGATGGACATGATATTCAATCACTGCGGCAGCGAGAACTACCTGTTCAAAGACCGCCCGTCGGACGATTGGTTCAACTTCAAGTCGCATTTCGTGCCGACATCCTATAAGACAGCCAGCGTGCAGGACATCCATGCCGCCGACTATGAACGCAAGATTGCCACCGACGGCTGGTTCACCCAAGTGATGCCCGACCTGAATCAACGAAACCGCCACGTGGCCCGCTACCTCATCCAGTCGAGCATCTGGTGGATTGAGTTTGCCGGCATCAATGGCATCCGCCAAGACACCCACCCCTATGCCGACTTCGATTTCATGGCGCAATGGTGCAAGGAAGTACTTACCGAATACCCGCACTTCAACATCGTGGGCGAAACATGGCTCAACAGCAACGTATTGGTATCATTCTGGCAGAAAGACAGCAAACTGGCCGCCCCGCGCAATTCCAACCTGCCCACCGTGATGGACTTCCCCCTGCAGGGCCTGATGAACAAGGCCTTCGACGAAGAAACCACCGACTGGGCCGACGGCCTCTACCGACTGTATGACTACATCACGCAAGACTTGGTGTATGCCGACCCCATGAACCTGCTGGTATTCCTCGACAATCACGACACATCACGTTTCTATACCAACGAAGAGCAGACCCGGAACCTCACACGCTACAAACAGGCCCTGCTCTATCTGCTCACCACCCGCGGCATCCCGCAAATCTATTACGGCACAGAGATTCTGATGCCGGGCGACAAGGGTGAAGGCGACGGCACGCTGCGCAGAGACTTTCCTGGCGGATGGAGCGGCGACAAGACCGACTGCTTCACAAAAGCCGGACGCACCCCGTTGCAGAACGAAGCCTTCGACTATACCCGCAAACTGCTGAACTGGCGCAAGGGCAACGATGTCATTGGCAAAGGCACGCTGAAGCACTTCTCCATCGCCAACGGCACGTATGTGTACGAACGCCGGTACGGCGACCGATCGGTCGTAGTCATCATGAATGGCACAGACAAGCCGCAAGAACTGAACCTGGCTCCTTATAAAGAGATATTGCCCCAGAAGCAGGCCACTGACTTCCTGAGCGGAAAAACCATCGAGCTGACAGAGAAACTGATGCTGAAGGAGCGCGAATCGCTACTGCTTTGCTTCTAAGAAGTTTCTATTTCCGGCTTGATATCTATCCTGTAAAACACTTATAAACAACCAACTGATAAAGAAACAGACTTCAGAACATTTATATTTAATTTTTAACCGGATTAGTAGGATTCCTCAATGCTTAACTTCGCAGTCGGTAGTTCCAAGATAGAGGAATCGTACCTTAATCCTTAATACCACGAGATTATGAACCTAAAAAGAAAACTTACCATCGCCACCTTGTGCTGCAGTGCTATCTTCGCACAAGCACAAAAGCTGACCTCACCGGACGGCAATCTGGTGATGAACTTCAGCTTGAATCAAGCGGGCGCGCCGACCTACGAGCTTTTCTACAAAGACAAGGCCGTCATCAAGCCTAGCACTTTGGGACTGGAACTAAAAAAAGAAGATGCCAACAAAAAGACAGACTTCGAATGGACCGAGATGAGCGACAAAGAGAAGAGCCTGCTCGACTCGAAAGCCAACCTGATGGACGGCTTTGTCATCAAAGACACGCAGACCGCTACCTTCGATGAGACGTGGAAACCCGTGTGGGGCGAAGAAAGCCAGATCCGCAACCACTACAACGAACTGGCCGTCACCCTCGATCAGCCGAAGAACGAGCGCAGCATCGTCCTCCGTTTCCGGCTCTTCAATGACGGACTGGGCTTCCGCTACGAATTTCCCCAGCAGAAGAACCTAAACTATTTTGTTATCAAAGAAGAGCATACGCAGTTTGCCATGACCGGCGACCACACTGCCTACTGGATTCCCGGCGACTACGACACGCAGGAGTATGACTACACCATCTCCCGCCTGACGGAAATCCGCGGACTGATGAAAGACGCCGTCACCCCCAACTCCTCGCAGACCGTCTTCTCGCCCACCGGCGTACAGACCGCGTTGATGCTGAAGACAGACGACGGCCTCTACATCAACCTGCACGAAGCGGCCCTGGTGGACTACTCGTGCATGAGCCTCAACCTGGATGACAAGAACCTGGTGTTTGAATCCTGGCTGACACCCGACGCTAAAGGTGACAAAGGCTACATGCAGACGCCCTGCCACTCGCCGTGGCGCACCATCATTGTGAGCGACGACGCAAGAGATATCCTTGCCTCACGCCTCACGCTGAACCTCAACGAGCCGTGCAAACTGACGGACACCTCGTGGATAAAGCCAGTGAAATACGTGGGCATCTGGTGGGACATGATTACCAACAAAGGCACATGGGCTTACACCAACGACGTGTATAGCGTGAAGCTGGGCGAAACAGACTACTCCAAGCTGAAGCCCAACGGCAAACATTCCGCCAACACCGAGAACGTGAAGCATTACATCGACTTCGCCGCCCAACACGGATTTGACGCAGTGCTGGTGGAAGGATGGAACGAAGGCTGGGAAGACTGGTTCGGGCAGAGCAAGGACTACGTGTTCGACTTCGTGACGCCCTACCCCGACTTCGACGTAAAGGAAATCCACCGCTATGCAGCCTCCAAAGGCGTGAAGATGATGATGCACCACGAAACCTCCAGTTCCGTGCGCAACTACGAACGTCACTTGGACCGCGCCTACCAGTTCATGGTAGACAACGGCTACAACTCCGTGAAGAGCGGCTACGTGGGCGACATCATCCCCCGCGGCGAACACCACTACGGACAGTGGATGGTGAACCACTACCTCTACGCCGTCACCAAGGCAGCCGACTATAAGATTATGGTCAACGCCCACGAGGCTGTACGCCCCACCGGCCTGTGCCGCACGTATCCGAACCTCATCGGCAATGAATCGGCCCGCGGCACGGAGTATGAATCCTTCGGCGGCAACAAGGTGTACCACACCACCATCCTGCCCTTCACCCGCCTCATCGGCGGCCCGATGGACTACACGCCGGGCATCTTCGAAATGGATTGCAGCAAGATGAATCCCGCCAACAACTCGCACGTACGTTCCACCCTGGCCCGCCAGCTGGCCCTGTACGTCACCATGTACAGCCCCCTGCAGATGGCAGCCGACGTACCCGAGAACTACGAGCGCTTCATGGATGCTTTTCAGTTCATCAAGGATGTAGCCATCGACTGGGACGAGAGTCGCTACCTTGAGGCCGAGCCGGGCGAATACATCACCATCGCCCGCCGTGCCAAGGGGACAGACGACTGGTACATGGGCTGCACCGCCGGCTACAACGGTCATGAGTCCGACCTCCGTTTGGACTTCCTCACCCCGGGCAAGAAATACGAGGCCACCATCTACGCCGATGCCAAAGACGCACATTGGGAGACCAACCCGCAGGCCTACACCATCACCAAGAAGAAGGTGACCAACAAGACCCGTCTGAAGCTGAAGGCAGCCGTGGGCGGCGGATGGGCCATCAGCATCAAGGAAATAAAGGATTAAAAAGGTAAAAAGACGAACGTTTTCAATAGGTAGCGAAGAGGGCGTGTAAGAATGACAGTTCGCCTCGCGTTTTTGACACGTCCTCTTCTTTAGAAGAAACAACCCAATTACTTTAATACAAACTTCAATTTAACTATCATGAAAGTAAAAATTCTAAGAAGTTCAGGCAAGTTCCTATTGCTATGGGTAGTAGGAATCTTGCTGTCAGTGCAAGCCTTTGCCCAGAGCATCACGGTCAAAGGCATTGTGAAAGATGAGACCGGACTGGGTGTCATCGGAGCAAGTGTACAGGTGAAGGGCACCACCAACGGCGCCATCACCGACTTGGACGGTAATTTCACCCTGCAAGCCAACAAGGGCGACATCATCGTCATCAGCTACATCGGCTATAAGACCGTGGAACTGCCCGCCGAAGAGAGCATCAATGTCATCATGAAGGAAGACACCGAGATGCTGGACGAAGTGGTGGTCATCGGTTACGGTTCGGTGAAGAAAAGCGACTTGAGCGGCTCCGTGGTAGCCGTAAAAGCAGAAGAAATCAACCGCGGCGCGGTTACTTCTCCTCAAGAGCTGCTGATGGGTAAGGTTCCCGGCCTTGCCATTTCCGCACCCAGCGGACAGCCCGGTGGCGGATCCAGCATCCGCATTCGTCAAGGCTCTTCGCTGAACGCCAGCAACGACCCATTGCTCGTGATTGACGGCGTACCCGTAGAAAACGATGCAGCTCCCGGCACACCTTCGGCATTGAGCACCATCAACCCGAACGACATCGAAACCTTCACCGTATTGAAGGACGCTTCGGCCACAGCCATCTATGGTTCGCGTGCATCCAACGGCGTCATCATCATCACCACGAAGAAAGGCACACAAGACAAAATCAAAGTGTCCTACTCCAGCACCTATACATATCGCGACCCCTACCAACGTGTCAAGACTATGGATGCCGACCTGTTCCGCCAGACCATGGTCAATATGTATGGCACGGAGTCTACCGTGTACGACCTGATGAATCGCTTCCCCGACCAAGCCACCGACTGGCAGGATGAAATCTTCCAATCCGGCCTGGCCACCGACCAGAACATCAGCGTGGCCGGCAAGGCAGGCTTCTTGCCCTTCCGCGTGTCGTTCGGCTACAACAAGGAGCGCGGTACCATCAAGACTTCCGACTACGAGCGTTACACGGCTTCGGTCAGCCTGAACCCCAAGTTCTTCGACGACCACCTGAGCGTGGATGTTAACGTGAAAGGTACCATCAACAACAACACATTTGCCGCCGACGTGGTGGGCGGTGCAGCCTATTACGACCCCACCAAGCCCGTGTACGACGACAACGGGCTGGTGAACGGCTGGTTCCAGTGGGAAGGCTCGCAGCTGGCTCCCCAAAACCCGCTCTCCCAACTGTATGACGTGAACAATGCCGGCACCACCAAGCGTAGCTTGGGCAACCTCCAGCTGGACTACAAGATCCACGGACTGGAAGACCTGCGTGTGAACCTGAACTTGGGTTACGACGTGGCCGTGACCGACGGCGACAACTACGAGGTGCCGGGCACGTTCCGCACGGTGACCAGCACCAACTTCCCCAACTACGGCGGCGGATCCACTTGGCACAACCTGCGCCGCAACCACCTGTTGGACTTCTACTTGAACTACCAGAAACAGATTGACGCCATCAAGAGCCACGTGGACGTAACGGCAGGTTATTCTTGGCAGCACTTCTACTTCAGCAACTTGAACACCAACCGCTCCAACGTGATGCCCGAACGTCCAGACCCCGTGTCCGGCTATGAGTACAACGACGCCGAGCAACGTTACTACTCCACTACCGACTTCCGCCGGCCTTACGAGTACTACCTGATTTCGTTCTTCGCACGCTTGAACTACAACCTGATGGATCGCTACCTGCTGACTGCCACTGTGCGCCGCGACGGATCTTCCCGATTCAGCGAAGACAACCGCTGGGGCATCTTCCCCTCTGTGGCTGTGGCTTGGAGCATCATCAACGAGCCTTTCATGGAAAAGGCGCGCAACGTGTTCTCCAACCTCAAGCTCCGCGTAGGCTACGGTATGACAGGACAACAGGACATCAGCTCTTACTACGGCTATTTGGGCACCTACACCACGAACACTGACCCGCATTCCACCTACTTCGGCCACCAGTTGATGAAGCCCGATGGCTACAACCCCGACCTGAAGTGGGAGACGACCACTACCTATAACGTAGCCGTTGACTATGGTTTCCTGAACAACCGCATCAACGGTAGCTTGGAATTTTACGTAAAGAAGACGAAAGACCTGCTGAACACGGTAGACTCTCCTGCCGGTACCAACTTCGCCACCACCCTGACGGCCAATGTCGGCTCCATGGAGAACAAAGGCGTAGAATTCAACATCAACGCCATGGCCATCCAGACGAAAGACTTCTCTTGGGAACTGAACTACAACGTCACTTGGAACAATAGTAAAATCACGCAGCTGACCGCCGTGCCCAACCCCGACTACGGCATGATGGTGGGCGACCGTCAGCGCAACCAGGTAGGCTATGTTCCCGGTGCCTTCTGGCTCTTCCAGCAGGTGTACGATGAGAACGGCAAGCCCATCCAGAACGCATTGGTAGACCGCGACGGAGACGGTGCCATCACCGACGGCGACCGCTACATCAGCGACAAGAGCCCCGTGGCCAAAGTATACATGGGCCTCAGCTCGCAATTCATCTGGAAGAACTGGGATCTCGGATTCAACCTCCGTGCCAGCCTGGGCAACTATGCCTACAACAATACCTTCTCCGACAACGCTTCCATGCACGTCTACAACGACCAAGGCTATCTGGTCAACCTCTACGAAGACTGCCTGAAGACGGGTTGGAGAGGCACGTCGAGCAACGAGCAGAAGCGTTCGGACTACTTCCTGGAGAACGCCTCCTACCTGAAGATGGACAACATCACATTGGGCTACACGTTCGACAAGTTCTTCACGGACAAGATTTCCGGCCACATCAGCGCCTCCGTGCAAAATGTATTCACCATCACCAAGTATAGCGGACTTGACCCCGAGTGCAGCGCCATCGACGGCACGGCATGGCCCCGTTCGCGTACGTTCACGCTTGGTTTGAATCTTAACTTTTAACCTCTGAAACAATAAACAAAAAGAATCATTATGAAAGCAAAACATATACTCTATTCCGCCCTTTTGGCGGCAGGCATGATGGGAGGCTTCACGGGTTGCGTGGGCGACCTCGACGTAGTGCCCCTTGACCCGACGGTCAACACCGGCGACCGCGCATACGCCACGGCTGAAGACTATGAAAACGCTCTGGCCAAAATCTACGGCATCTGGGCCATGTCCGGACAGGACGGTGCCGGCAGCAGCGATATCTACATCGGCGACAGCGGCAACACCACGCTGGTACGCTCGTGGTTCATCCTGCAGACCCACCCCACCGATGAAATGAAAAACGCCAACAACGATGCTTGGGTGCCCAACCTGAACAGCATGAACTGGGGTACCACCCGCATCGAGCCGGTGGAAGCTGTTTACCAACGCTGCATGTACATCGTGGCCTTGGTCAACGATTTCCTCAAGAACCTGCCCAATGCCCCTCAAGGCATCGATCAGGAAAGCTACCGTGCACAGGCACGCTTCTGCCGCGCATTGGCCTACTACACGCTGATGGACACTTTCGGCAATCCGCCCTTCATCACGGAAAGCAACTACTCCGTATCACCCTCCCAAATTGGACGTGACGGTCTTTTCAACTATCTGGAGACCGAACTGAAGGAACTGGGTAACAGCAACGCCCTGCCCGCACGTGCTACCGGTGCCGAGTATGGCCGAGCCAGCCAAGGCGCAGCATGGGGACTTCTGGCACGCATGTACCTCAACGCCGAAGTCTACACCGGCACGGCACGCTATGCCGACTGTATGTCCGCCTGTCAGGAAGTAATGGATCGAGGATACCAGCTGGCCACGCAATACAGCGCCCTCTTCAGCGGTGACAACACGACCAACCCCGATGCCACGCAGGAAATCATCTTCCCCGTCATTTTGGACGGCGACGCCACGCAAACGTGGGCCAACCTGGTAGCCGCCACACACCCGGTATATGTGGATGAAGCCACCGAGAACGCCGGCGGCACCGCCAAGCAGGAAATGTGCCTCAGCGAGTGGGGCATCCGTGAAGGCTGGGCCGGCTACCGCGCCACCAGCGAACTGGTTCGCATGTTCGAGTTTGCCGACAACGACAATCCCGCTGCCGACCAAATTCTGGACAAGCGAGGCATCTTCCGCGACCACAACTACGACAACGAACCGCTCACCCTGCGCATTGGAAGCACGGTAGTAGGAACCTTCCACAGCAATGGCTGGTGGGTGTACAAATGGACCAACCTGGGACACGACGGCCAACCCCTGTACCGCACGGAGGATGCCGCCACCATCATTTGGCCCGACACGGACATTCCCTTGCTGCGCTTGGCCGACATCTACCTGATGTATGCCGAATCCGCTGCCCGCACGGGGCAGAACCTCAGCACAGCCGTCAGCCTTGTCAACCAGTTGCGTGCCCGCGGCTATGAGAACCAAGGCAACTACGCCATCAACGAAAACTGGCTGACTGCCAGCGCACCGGTAGGCTACAACGGCCCTAGCGTGCCCTTTGGCAATATCCTCAACGAACGCGAACGCGAACTGTATTGGGAAGGCCAACGCCGCACGGACCTCATCCGCTTCGGCCTCTTCACAGGCGGCACGTATTTGTGGGAGTGGAAGAACAACGCCGAAAATGGCGCAGCCACCAACGAACGTTACAACCTCTACCCCATCCCGCAAACAGACATGCAGGCCAATGGCGGTCTGACACAGAACCCAGGTTATTAATACATATAATATATACAAACCGATAAACAACAACGAATCATGAAACTAACCAAATACACAGCTGCGCTCTGTGTGTCGTTCCTCGCCTTGGCTGCGTGCGAAACGGACATCGACCAGGTAGTTTTCAACTCTACCACAGCCACTCCGGCCACTCTCTCCGTGGAGGGAGCGCAACAAGACCTCTACACGCTGGATGCCAACAATGCATCGGCCAATGTCTTCACCCTCAACTGGACCGCGCCCGACATGGGGCTGCAGGTGGCTGTCACCAACGTCCTGCAAATGGATATTGACGGCCACGACTTTGCCAACGCCACAACTCTGGTGACGGAAACCGAGCGAACCAATACCAGCTACACAGCTGTGACCAGCGAACTGAACGCCAACATTCAGACCCTGTTGGCCACCTATGGTCTGGAAACGCCCACTGCACCCGAAGATGCCCTGACGATGAACTTCCGCCTCATCAGTTTCATCTCCAGCAGCGCGTCCGACACGCTCTACTCCGATGTACTCAACTTGCGCGTCTTGCCCTACGAAGGGGAAGCCGTTTATCCGTCGCTCGACGTTGTGGGCATCAACAACAACTGGGACTTCGCAAGCAGCCAGAAGATTTACTCGCCTACAGACGACGGCGTTTACTCCGCCATGGTCTACTTCGGCGGCAACACCGAGTGGAAACTGGCTGCAAGCAGCTGGGATGCCGACAAGAACTGGGGCGGCGCGCCCGAAGCAGAAGCCTCGTCCGCAGTCCTGACACCCAACGGCTCGAACATCCCCGCAACGACCTATGCCCACACCACATACATGGTCACCTTCGACCGCGCAACCGCCACGCTGGAAATGTCACAGGGTCGCGACTTCTGGGGCATCATCGGCATCAACGGCAAGTGGGGCGACAATGACGACATCGAGATGACCTACGAAGCCGCCAACGAATCGAACGAAGGGCACAACCTGACCGCCACCGTTGAGGTGACCGGCGGCGACACCTTCAAGATTCGCCCCGACCACGCTTGGGACGGTGAAATTAACGCTGATAACATCGCTTTCGAAGGCGACGTCGCCAAGAACGACGGGGATAACAACCTCAATCTTACCGCCGGAAACGGCACGTACACCATCAAATGGTACTTCAACAAAGTAACGCCACATATGACGGTGACCAAGAACGACTGATAACCCCATTGATGGGAACAACAAGATAAGGAAGGGTGCCTCCCGCAGGGGATGGCATCCTTTCTTGTTTTAGTTCGCCCAGCACGAATATTCTCTAATCGGTGTAAGTCCGTAACACGCCCGATAGCGGGAAGTGTATAGCCAAGGGCAAGGGTGTCCATTGCGAAGTGGAATCTGAAGGAAGCCGGCGGCAAACATCTGACCTGACGCACAGAAACTTGATACAAGGCTGGTGGGCATGGATGAGATTACTAAACAAATCAAAGTCCGATAGCTATACGGGAATGCCCTGAGTAAAT
>CASENE010000069.1 GCA_949289265.1 uncultured Bacteroides sp. | reverse complement strand
CTACCCTTGCCTTGTGGACTTATACATCAAATTGCATCAGCACTAAGGAACCGCCGTATGCCGAACGGCACGTACGGTGGTGTGAGAGGTCGGAAAACGAAAGTAGGAAGAAAACTACTTCGTTTTCCTCCTACTCGATTATCTACACAAAACTACTGTACTCGCATCGGTTAATTGCGTCAAAAGCTATATTTTTGCAGACAGGAAAGCAAAGACGTGTATGAAAAAGAACGGCAACCTTTTTCATCCCTCCCTAAAACAAAAAGTCAGGTTTTTTACGTCGAAAACCTGACTTTTTGTATCTTTGCGCGCGGGAACAACAGTATATATCATGGTTATCACAAGACAAATAAAAGAGGTGTTGGAAGCCATGCCGCAAGGCAGGGTCTTTTCTATCAGCGACTTTCCCATCCCGTTGGAATACCAGCCGGCGTTGGTCAAGGCGTTGGGCCGCATGGTGGCCAGCGGGGGCATCCGCAAGGTGGCCAAGGGCAGGTACTACAAGCCCCGGCAGACCATATTCGGCATCTTGAAACCTTCTGTCATGGAAGTAGTCAAGGACTTGCTCGAGCGAAACGGGAAGCCCGTGGGCTATATCACCGGCACCGCCGCGTTTGCGCAGATGGGGCTGACCACGCAGATTACGTCCGCCATCACCATCGGCACGAACAAGTACCGCCGTCCGTTGAAGAGAGGCGAGTATTCCGTTTCGTTCCTCGTGCAGCCCAATGAAATCACGGAGGGGAACATCCCCCTGTTGCGCATCCTCGACGCGCTCAGGCTGCTTCGCGACATCCCGGCGGTTTCCCCGGACGATTGTGTGCGTGGGGTGTGCCGGTTGGTCGCCGCGCTGTCCGTTGCGGAACGCGAGAGGCTTGCGTCGCTGGCCAAAGCCTACACGCCTTATGTCCGTGCCTTGTCGGGGGCCGTCCTGGAAAGTGTCGGGTCGGAATCCTTCGGGCTTCGCGACACTCTCAACGGGGTCACTACCTACAAACTTCCTGTTTCCGCACAGGCTTTACCCAACAAATCAGCATGGAACATCGTATGACACTGCATGAGGACACACAGCTTTTCGCCGATGCCATAGAGGCGGCGGCTCGCCCGAAAGACGAGGGCGGCCTGGGCATCAAAAGCATCTTCATAGAAAAGGACTACTGGATTTGCCGCTCGCTGTCGTTGATGGCGGAGGGGGACAAGGACAACCGGGCCGTTTTCAAGGGAGGCACCAGCCTAACCAAGGCATACGGCATCGGGGCGCGTTTCTCCGAGGACATCGACGTGGCCATATCCGAGGCATGGACGCTGAGCGGCAACCAGTTGAAGAACCTTATCCGCCGCACGGCGAAGAACATGACCGCCGGACTGGAGGAGCTGGTCATCCCCGGTCAGACCAGCAAGGGGTCGCACTACCACAAGGCTTTCTATGTTTATCCCAAGGCGGTGGACGCTTCCCAGGCCGGAGCCATCAAGGCCGGACAGCTTCTGGTGGAGATTAACAGCTTCGCCAATCCTTATCCGTGTGAAAGGCGCACGCTGACGTGTTTCCTGGCGGATTTCTTGCAGACATCCGGTAACGGACGGTTGGTCGAGGAATACGGGCTGCTTCCTTTCGAGGTCAATGTGCTGGACAAACGCCGCACCCTCACCGAGAAACTGGTGTCGCTGCTCCGCTGTTCGCTGGCCGACCTGTACGTGCCGCAACTGGCGGCGAAAATCCGCCATTTCTACGACTTGCACCATCTGTTGCACGACGGGGAGTGCCGCGATTACCTGTACAGCGCAGCCTTCTCCGATGACTTCAGGTCGCTGTTCGACCATGACAGGCAGAGCTTCGACAAGCCCGAAGGCTGGTTGGCGCGGAATATCGGGCAATCACCGTTGATGGTGGATTGGCCGGATGTCTGGAACCGGCTCAAGGGTGTTTACCGGAGCGAGTTGCCAGACTTGGCGTACCGCCCGGTTCCAGATGCTTCCGAAATAGAGACAAGCATCCGCGAATTGATGGAGATCGTCCGTTCCTTCCATGCGGATGATTGACGGGGTACCGCCTCTTTTGAAAGTGCCTTTTCGTCCGACAATGCCAACTAATTACCGCCCCAACCCGCCCTTATCCATTTGGCCGGTTGCGTCAAAAGCTATATTTTTGCAGGCAGGAAAGCTAAGACGTGTATGAATATGAAAAAGAACGGAAACATACTCATCGTGGATGACAACCGCAGCGTGCTGACCGCCCTGCAACTGCTGCTGAAGCCGCACTTCGACCGGATAGAGACGCTCCATTCGCCCGGCCAACTGCCCGCCGCACTGCATGGACAGGAGTGGAACGTGCTGCTGCTGGACATGAACTTTACGGCGGGCATCAACAACGGCAACGAGGGGCTCTACTGGCTGCACGAGGTGCGACGCCTGAAACCCGGACTGCCTGTGGTGCTGTTTACCGCCTATGCCGATATCGACCTGGCCGTGTGCGGCATCAAGGAGGGGGCCACTGACTTCGTGGTCAAACCTTGGGACAACCAGAAGCTGGTGGCCACCCTGCTGCGGGCCGCCTCCCCCGCCGGAGGCCGCACGTCTGTTCTCCGCGCCCGGGCCGAAGCTTCTCCGATGTATTGGGGCGAAAGCCCTGCCATGCAACACCTACACAAACTGGTGGAAAAGGTGGCCGCCACGGATGCCAACGTGCTTATCACCGGCGAGAACGGCACGGGCAAGGAGATGCTGGCCCGCGAACTGCACCGCCTGTCGGGCCGCAACGCCCGACCGCTGGTGACGGTGGACATGGGCGCCGTGACCGAAACGCTGTTTGAGAGCGAACTGTTCGGCCACGTCAAGGGTGCCTTTACCGACGCGCGGGCCGACCGTCCCGGCAAGTTCGAGGTTGCCGACCACGGCACGCTCTTCCTGGACGAGATTGGCAACCTGCCCTACCACCTGCAAGCCAAACTGCTCACCGTGCTGCAACGGCGCAGCATTGTCCGCGTGGGCAGCAACACTCCCATCCCGGTGGACATCCGCCTGATTTGCGCCACCAACCGCGACCTGCCTCTCCTGGTGCGCCGGGGCGAGTTTCGCGAAGACCTGCTCTACCGCATCAACACCATCCACCTGGTCATCCCCCCGCTGCGCGACAGGACGGAAGACATCCTGCCCCTGGCCGCCGGATTCATGGAACGCTTCGGCCGCAAGTATGGCAAAGAAGGCCTGCGCCTGGACGAAGCGGCCCGCGACAAACTGCTGCGCCACCCTTGGCAGGGCAATATCCGCGAACTGGAACATGCCATAGAGAAGGCGGTCATCATCTGCGACGGCCCCGTGCTGCCCGCCGAAGCCTTCCAGTTGCCCCGTCCCCTCCCGTCGTCACGCCCCCACGGGGAAGAGCCGCCCGCATCGACCCTGGAGGAGATGGAGCGGCAGATGATACGCCGGGCGCTGGAGACGTGCGGCGGAAACCTGTCGGCCGTGGCGCAGCAGTTGGACATCACGAGGCAGACCTTGTATAACAAAATGAAGAAGTACGGCCTATGAACAGAAGCAGTTGCATCCGGACGCTATACACCGCCTTGTTCGGCTTGCTTTGCCTCGCAGCCGGGGCTGCCTGGACGCTCCATGCCGCCGATGTCGGTACGTTGCCCGCCTGGCTCCATCCGCTTCCCTGGGCCTTGGGCCTGACCGCCTGCATCCTCCTCGTGGGCGTCAAGCTCCACCGGCTGCAACGCCGCCATGCCCGCCAGGTGCTGTTCCTGCTCGACGCCATAGACAACGACGACCACTCCATACACTTCCCCGAAGACACGCGCGACACGGACACCCGACTGGTCAACCAGGCCCTAAACCGCATTGCCCGCATCCTATACAAGGTGAAGAACGAAACGGCCCAGCAGGAAAAATATTACGAACTGATACTGGAATGCGTCAACACCGGCATCGTGGTGCTGGACGACAACGGGGCAGTATATCAGAAGAACAACGAGGCCCTGCGCCTGCTGGGACTGAACGTCTTCACCCACGTCAACCAACTGCGCCGCGTCGCCCCCCTGCTGGCCACGCGCCTGTCCGCCTGCCGCCGGGGCGACACGCTGCAAATCCCCTTCCACAACGAGCGGGGCAGCCTCAACCTGCTGGTGCGCGTCAGCGACATCACCATACGCCAACGCCACCTGCGCATCCTCACCCTCAACGACATCAACAACGAACTGGACGAAAAAGAGATAGACTCGTGGATACGGCTGACGCGGGTGCTGACCCACGAAATCATGAACAGCGTCACCCCCATTACCTCGCTGAGCGACACCCTGCTGCAACTGACCGCCGACGGCGCCCCGCAGGAAGAAATCGGCAACGGGCTGCGCACCATCAGCCAGACAGGCAAGGGGCTGCTGGCCTTCGTGGAGTCCTACCGCAAATTTACCCACATCCCCACCCCGGCTCCCTCGCTGTTCTACCTCCGGGGCTTCCTGCAGCGCATGACGGAACTGGCCCGCCACCAATATCCCCAAGCCCGCATTGCCTTCCGCATCGACGTCCGGCCAGACGACCTCATCCTCCACGCCGACGAAGGCCTGGTGGGGCAGGTGCTGACCAACCTGCTGAAGAATGCCATCCAAGCCATCGGCTCCGAGCCGGGCCGCGAGAGCGAGGGACACATCTGCCTGCATGCCCGCTGCGACGAAACGGAAGCGGTGATTGTGGACGTAAGCAACGACGGCCCCGCCATACCGCCGGACGTGGCCGAACATATCTTCATCCCCTTCTTCACCACCAAAGAGGGAGGCAGCGGCATCGGCCTGAGCATCTCGCGCCAAATCATGCGACTTTCGGGCGGAAGCATCAGCCTGCTGCCCGGCCTGCCCACCACGTTCAGGCTGAGGTTTGACTGACCGCTCTCTGCCGACCGCCCGACCGGGCGATACTGTGCCAGCGCGCTGGAGATACTGTTCCAGCATGCTGGAAGTACTATGCCAGCACGCAGGAAGTACTACGCCACTAAACGCTGATAGACAGCCCGTTTGCCTCGGCTCCCATCGGCGGAAGGCAGGAACGTAGAGCTGCCCCCGCGCAAATTAATGCCCCAATCATACCGCTGAAACCACAAAATAGCCCTATATTTGCGGAGTTTTAGTATCAATCCACGAAAAAACATCTATGGAACGAGCAGCCACCTTCATCGACTACATCGAACAGAGCATCATACGCAACTGGGACCGCAACGCCCTAACGGACTACAAAGGCATCACCTTGCAATACAAGGACGTGGCCCGCAAGATCGCCAAATTCCACATTGTGCTGGAAAGCGCCGGCATACAACCGGGCGACAAGATAGCCCTGTGCGGCCGGAACAGCGCCCACTGGGCGGTCACCTTCCTGGCCACAGTGACATACGGTGCGGTCATCGTCCCCATCCTCCACGAGTTCAAGGCCGACAACATACACCACATTGTCAACCACTCGGAGGCCAAGCTGCTCTTCGTAGGGGCCCGTGCCTGGGAAGCGCTGGACGAAGGGGCCATGCCCCTGCTGGAGGGCATCGTGGTGCTGGAAGACTTCGAGCCGGTGGTGTGCCGCAACGCGCAACTGCTGGAGGCTTTCGAGAACCGAAACGCCCGCTACGGCGCCCGCTACCCCAAGAAGTTCCGCCCCGAAGACATCGACTACCGCAAGGAAGAGTCGCCCGAAGAGTTGGCGGTCATCAACTATACGTCGGGCACCACGGGCTACTCGAAAGGCGTGATGCTGCCCTACCGCAGCCTGTGGAGCAACGTGGACTATTGCCGCGAGATGTTGCGCATCCGCCCCGGCGACCACATCGTGTCGATGCTGCCGCTGGGACACGTGTTCGGCATGGTCTACGACTTCCTGTACGGTTTTTCTGCCGGCGCGCACCTGTATTTCCTTACCCGCATGCCCTCGCCCAAGATCATCGCGCAGTCGTTTGCCGAGATACGGCCGCGCGTCATTTCGTGCGTCCCCCTCATTGTGGAGAAGATTATCAAGAAGAACATTCTGCCGCGCGTAGACAACACCATCGGCAAGCTGCTGCTGCGCGTGCCCTACATCAACGACAAGATTAAGGCGTCGGCCCGCAAGGAAGCCATGGAGATATTCGGCGGACAGTTTGACGAAATCATCATAGGCGGCGCGCCGTTCAATGCCGACGTGGAACGCTTCCTCAAACAGATAGGCTTCCCCTACACCATTGCCTACGGCATGACGGAGTGCGGCCCCATCATCTGCTCCAGCCGGTGGGAAACGCTGAAACAGGCCTCGTGCGGCAAGGCGGCGGCACGCATGGAAGTGCGGATTGACTCGCCCGACCCGGCCAACGTGGCAGGCGAAATCATCTGCCGCGGCACCAACACCATGCTGGGCTACTACAAAAACGCGGAAGCCACCGCACAAATCATCGACGTCAACGGCTGGCTGCACACGGGCGACCTGGCCACGATGGACGAAGATGGATACGTCACCGTGCGCGGACGCAGCAAGAACATGCTGCTCACCGCCAGCGGGCAGAACATCTATCCGGAAGAAATAGAAAGCAAACTGAACAACATGCCCTACGTGGCCGAATCGCTCATTGTCTTACAGAACGACAAGCTGGTGGCCCTCATCTACCCCGACTTCGACGAGGCATACGCCAGAGGGCTGAAAGCGGAGGACATCAACAGCGCCATGGAGGCCAACCGCGTGGAACTGAACCAACAACTGCCTGCCTATTCGCAGATATCGAAGGTGAAGATACACTTCGAGGAGTTTGAAAAGACAGCCAAGAAGAGCATCAAGCGTTTCCTGTATCAGGAAGCCAAGGGATAAGGGGCCTTTCAGCCCCAGGCGGCGTAGACCAGCATCCCCGCCACGGTCAGCCCGCACGCCGCCGCCGGCACCCACAGTTCCTTGAACTGCTTCGGTCGCCGGTAATGTCCCAGCCGCACCAGGAGGAAATACACCAACGTGGCCCCGCACAGCCCCAGCAGCATCCCGGCCAACAAATCGCCCGGATAGTGCACGCCCAGGTAGGCCCGCGAATAGCAGGTCAGCGCGGCCCAAGCCATCATCACCCAGGTGAACCACTTCTGACGAATCAGAAACATCAGGAAGAACGCCAGGCCGAAGGTATTGGCCGCATGGCAGGACGGAAAGCCATAACTCCCGCTGCGGTATCCGTTGACGACGTGCACGTATTCCGACAGGGGGTTGTTCAGGTTGGTCGGGCGCAGACGCTCCACGCACGGACGGATGAGCGAAGCACCCACCTGGTCGGCCAGCGCGACAGTCAACGCCACGCCCGCCAAGCACATCAACGCCACCTTCCACGAAAGGTTGCGGAACAACACATAGGCCAACGCCGCATACAGGGGTATCCATATCAACTTGCCGCTATAGGCATACATGAAGGTGTCCCAATACGGATTGTGCGCCCCATTGATAAGCAGGAGCAGTTCGGAATCCCATTCTTGAAGTAAACTTATAAAATCCATGGCTGATACACAATGATTGTTTGTTTAGACATCTCTTAATGCCCTTGGCGGGTCAGGTGCAGGCGATGGTCGATGCAAGGCGGCAGTTCCTCCTCGTAATGCGTCACCATCACCAGCGTCTTATTCTTCCGTCGGCAAAAGGCCTCAATGATTCCGCGCACCTGGGCACGATGCCGGGCATCCAGTCCGTGCAGAGGCTCGTCCAAAACCAACAGTTCCGGGTCTTTCACAAAAGCACGGGCCAGCAGACACAGGCGTTGCTCGCCGCTGCTCAGCGTGAGAAACGGACGGTCGCACAAATCGGCAATCCCGAAGATGTCCATCCACCAACGGCACGTGTCCAAATCTTCCGCCTTGGGGCGGCGATACAACCCGATGCTGTCTTGCAAACCGCTGGCCACGATGTCCAGGGCCGGCAGGTTCTTGCGATAGGCCCGGTGCATCTCGGGACTGACATAGCCGATGTGCCGCTTGATGTCCCAGATGCTCTCGCCCGACCCCCGGCGACGCCCGAAGAGGCTGATGTCGCAAGCGTAGGACTGGGGATTGTCCGCGCAAACCAGGCTGAGCAACGTAGATTTCCCCGCCCCGTTCTCACCGCTCAAGGCCCAATGTTCGCCCCGGCGCACCACCCAGTCGAGCTCGCGCAGAATCGTCCGCTCGCCATAACGGATGCTGACGCGGCGCAGGCGGATAACTTCGTCCGAGGCATAATCGGCATGCATGTAGGGCAACTCCCTGATGCGGTCGGCCAAAGCATCGGACAGCCCGCCCGACAACGGCACACGGCCTTGCAGGTAGGCCTCGCGCTCCACCTTCGCGCCCACCGCCTTCCCGGCCATAGGCACCACGTGGGCGACAAACGAAGGAATGTCCCGGTCGGCAGAAACCACCAAGACGATTTGCAGGTTGCCATAAGCGGCCAGTTGCCCGAGCAAATCGGTCAGCAACGTGCGCGTAGGGGCATCCAGCCCTATGAAAGGATTGTCAATAATCAGGATGCGGGGAACGGTCAGCAAGGACTTGACCAGCTGAAACCGCCGAAGCTCGCCGCTGGACAACAGAATCACCGGCTTGTCCAGTAGCGGCCCCAGACGAAACAGTTCAAACAGACGGTCTGTCGCTTCCGGATGCTCGACGGGCCCCAGCAGGTCGCGCACCAAAGGAACTTCCTCCTGATCGTGGGCATTCCACCGCTGCTGGTAGTAGTAATTCGCGTCAGCCCCTCCGTACGTATCCCTAAAAGCGATGTATTTTATGTTCTCGTAAACGCTGGAAGTGGGCGAAGGACGGAAATCATAGGCAATGCTCCCGCTCAGCAGCGGGCTCTTGCCCGTCATCATGTCCACCAACAGACTCTTTCCTGCCCCGTTGGGACCTACGATGGCCACATGCTCACGAGGCTTCAGTTCCAAATCGACAGGCATGGCCAGGCGCACCTGCGGATTCCGGGCCACAGCACCGGACAGGCAAATGGTATAGGGTTGTTCAGACATACTCAATATACAATAGACATTTAGCGGCGCAAAGATACAGAGTTATTGGTCAAATGCAACAAAAAGAATAAAATAGTTCACCGATTGCACGAGATTAGCTATCTTTGCCGGTCACAAAGGCACCGTCCCGACGTGCCGTCCAATTACTAACTTAAATACAGAATATTATGCCGATGCATACGTGGTTCGAATGTAAGATTCGATATGAAAAGACAATGGAGAACGGAATGAACAAGAAAGTTACCGAACCCTACCTGGTAGACGCTCTGAGCTTCACCGAAGCAGAAGCGCGCATCACCGAAGAGGTGTCCCCGTTCATCTCCGGCGAATTTATCGTGGCAGACATCAAGCGGGCCAATTACAGCGAGCTGTTCCCCGCCGAAGAAGAAGCCGCTGACCGATGGTTCAAGTGCAAACTGGTATTTATCACCCTCGACGAGAAGAGCGGCGCCGAAAAGAAGACTTCCACACAGGTGCTGGTACAGGCAGCCGACCTGCGCGACGCGGTCAAGAAACTGGACGAAGGCATGAAAGGCACCATGGCCGACTATCAGATAGCCTCTGTGGCCGAAACGCCCCTCATGGATGTCTATCCCTTCCATGCAGACAACGACACCAAACCGGAGGTACAATAACATGGCAAGCAGCATCACCGAAAACCTGCAACAAGTGTGGCGCGAGCTACCGGAAGGCGTGCGACTGGTGGCCATCTCCAAGTTCCACCCCGGCGAAGCCATCCTGGAAGCCTACACAGCCGGACAGCGCATCTTCGGGGAAAGCAAGGTGCAAGAGATGACCCGGAAATACGAGCTATTGCCCAAAGACATCGAATGGCACTTCATAGGGCACCTGCAGACCAACAAAGTCAAATATATCGCGCCCTACGTATCCCTCATCCACAGCATCGACTCCATGCACCTGCTGGCCGAAGTCAACAAGCAGGCTGCTAAAGCCGGGCGCGTCATCGACTGCCTGTTACAAGTACACATCGCGCAGGAAGAGACGAAGTTCGGCTTCACCCCCGACGAATGCCGCGCCCTGCTGTCCGGCGGCCAGTGGAGGCAACTGCCGTCCGTCCGCCTCTGCGGCCTGATGGGGATGGCCACCAACACCGACGACCTGTACCAGGTGCAACGGGAGTTCGACTCCCTGCACGCCCTCCTCAAAGAAGCGCAAGCCACCTGGATGCAAGACGCCCCCTGGTTCAGAGAACTGTCCATGGGCATGAGCCACGACTACCACCAAGCCATCCGGGCAGGGAGCACGCTGGTGAGGATAGGCACGAGCATCTTCGGGGAAAGGGACTACTACGCCCGCTCATAGGATCGGAGTCCCCCTTCTCCCGCACTTGGCCCCGGACAGAGCACGGGTCGGATGAGTATCCCTCTTGACGGTTCGTCGAACAAAAACCGCAGCAAATAGACAACGGATTCATATAATTACTATCTTTGTGCTATCAAAACAATGATTATGGGAACAGACAACTTCTTTGTAGGAGAAGAGAAGAAGCAACTCTTCAGCCTATACCGCAAACTGCTGCAGCTCTCCGGCGACACTTTGCAAAAGGGAGACTGCCGCAAGCTTAAGGCACGCCTCGTCGGGGCGATGCAGACCCACCCGGCACCACGCGACGTGTTCGGGCTCAACCCTGTCATCAAAGATATGCAGACCGCCATCATCGTGGCCGAAGAGATAGGAATGCGGCGTGCCTCCATTCTGGGAATCATGTTGCACGACATGGTGCGCAACGGGGCCTTTACGGCCGAAGAGGTGGAAGCCGAATTCGGAGAAGACGTGGCAGGCATCATCCGGGGACTCATCCGGGTGCACGAACTGTATAAGAAAAGCCCCAGCATCGAGTCCGAGAACTTCCGCAAGCTGCTCCTCTCGTTTGCCGAAGACATGCGCGTCATCCTCATCATGATTGCCGACCGCGTCAACGTCATGCGCCAAATCAAGGATGCCTCCGACGACGAGGCGCGCCGCCGCGTGGCCACCGAGGCCGCCTACCTGTATGCCCCCCTGGCCCACAAGTTGGGACTTTACAAGCTGAAGTCGGAACTGGAAGACTTGTCGCTGAAATATACGGAGCACGACGTCTACTACCACATCAAGGAAAAACTGAATCAAACCAAGGCCGCACGCGACCAATACATCGCCCGCTTCATCGAACCCATCCGCCAGAAGCTGGAGGAAGCCGGGCTGCACTTCCACATCAAGGGCCGCACCAAGTCCATACACTCCATCTACCAGAAGATGAAGAAGCAGAAATGCCCGTTCGAAGGGGTGTACGACTTGTTTGCCATCCGCGTCATCCTGGATTCGCCCCTCGAAAAGGAAAAGCAGGAATGCTGGCAGGTCTATTCCATCGTGACCGACATGTACCAGCCCAACCCGAAGCGCCTGCGCGACTGGCTGTCCGTGCCCAAGAGCAACGGCTACGAGTCGCTGCACATCACCGTGATGGGTCCCGAGGGGCGATGGGTAGAGGTGCAGATACGCACCGAACGTATGGACGACATCGCCGAGCGCGGACTGGCCGCCCACTGGCGCTATAAGGGAATCAAAGGAGAAAACGGCCTGGACGAATGGCTGAACTCCGTGCGCGAAGCCCTCGAAAACTCGGAGTCGGACATGGAAGCGATGGACCGGTTCAAGCTGGAACTGTACGAGGACGAGGTCTTTGTGTTCACCCCGAAAGGCGACCTCTTCAAGTTGCCTAAGGGCGCCACCGTGTTGGACTTCGCTTTCCACATCCACACGGCCCTGGGCAGCCGCTGCACCGGCGCCCGCGTCAACGGCAAGAACGTGCCCCTGCGGCATCGCCTGCAAAGCGGAGACCAGGTGGAGGTGATGACGTCGGCCACACAAACCCCCAAACAAGACTGGTTGACCATCGTCACCACGTCCAAGGCACGCACCAAGATACGGCAGGCACTCAAGGAAATGGCCGCCCGGCAAACCGACTTTGCCAAGGAAATGCTGGAGCGCAAGTTCCGCAACCGGAAGATGGAGTATGACGAAAGCACCATGATGCGCCTCATCAAGCGGCTGGGCTACAAGGTCATCACCGACTTCTATCAGGCCATCGCCGACGGCGCCCTGGACATCAACAGCCTCCTGGACAAATACGTGGAGATGCAGAAGAAAGAAGCCGAGGCACACGAAAACATTACCTACCGCAGCGCGGAGAACTACAGCCTGCCCGCCGGAGGCACGGACGAGGGGACGGCGCGCGAGGACGTGTTGGTCATCGACCAGAACCTGAAAGGCCTGGACTACAAACTGGCCCGCTGCTGCAACCCGATATACGGCGACGACGTGTTCGGCTTCGTAAGCGTCACGGGAGGCATCAAGATACACCGCACCGACTGTCCCAACGCCCCGGGGCTGCGCCAACGCTTCGGCTACCGCATCGTGCGGGCCCGATGGGCAGGCAAGGCCGTGGGCAGGCAGTACCCCATCACGCTGCGGGTGGTGGGACACGACGACATCGGCATCGTCACGAACATCTCTTCCATCATCAACAAAGAAGACGGCATCAGCCTGCGGAGCATCAGCATCGACTCGCACGACGGCCTCTTTGGCGGCAACCTGACCGTGATGGTGGAAGACACCGGCCGCCTGGAAGCGCTCATCAAGAAACTGAGAACCGTGAAAGGCGTGAAGCAAATCAGCCGGAACTGACCGCCCCGACGGGCAACCCCTCTCCTCCCCCTTGAAGACCGACCGGACGGCAGCTATAGCTCTCCCGACCGGGCGATACTATGCCAGCGACCTGGGACTTAACTCCCCGGTCGCTGGAACTATATTCCCCCTAAGCACTGACAGACAGCCCGTTCGGCGCCTTCATAAAGGCACGGAGCGGAAAAGCCGCGGGCCGTTCTGTGCCACGCTTGCTTTTTTTCACACCAAAAAAAGCAGAAAGTCTCGAAGAAAGATTATCTTTGTGCCAAATTCAAACCCGCCCTGTATGGATCAACTGTTACAGATAAAAGAACTCTTGTGGAAGAACCAGGTGGAGCAAGCCATACGACAGCTGGACCTCATGCTCGATAGCGACTGTCCGCAGAAGGACCAGATCTATTATCTGCGCGGCAACGCATACCGCAAGCATTCCGACTGGCAGCGCGCGCTCAACGACTACCAGCGCGCCGCAGACCTCAACCCCCAAAGTCCTGCCGTCGAAGCCAGGCGCGCCCTGATAGAGATTCTGGAATTTTACAATAAAGACATGTACAACCAATAAACACATCAAAAAAAGTAATTATGGCAAAAATAAAAGGAGCAATCGTGGTAGATACGGAACGATGCAAAGGATGCAACCTCTGCGCCGTGGCCTGCCCTCTGCACGTGATATCCCTCGCAAAAGAAGTGAACCTGAAAGGATACAATTACGCCCAGCAGGTATTGGAAGATACCTGCAACGGCTGCAGTTCATGCGCCACGGTATGCCCGGACGGCTGCATCAGCGTATATAAGATAAAAGTTGAATGAGCACGCCAAGGGGTGCCCGGCCGCCAGGCTCTGGCAACCCGTGCCCGCAGACTCAATAACCCCACTTAAAAAATAGAACAGATAAAAGATATGGCAGAAGAAGTTGTATTGATGAAAGGAAACGAAGCCATCGCCCACGCCGCCATCCGCTGCGGTGCCGACGGATACTTTGGCTATCCTATCACCCCCCAATCAGAAGTATTGGAAACACTGGCCGAACTCAAGCCTTGGGAAACGACCGGCATGGTCGTGCTGCAAGCCGAGAGCGAAGTGGCTTCCATCAACATGGTCTACGGCGGCGCCGGCAGCGGCAAAATGGTCATGACCTCCTCGTCCAGCCCTGGTGTCAGCCTGATGCAAGAAGGCGTGTCCTACCTGGCCGGCGCGGAACTGCCCTGCCTCATTGTCAACGTCATGCGCGGAGGCCCCGGACTGGGAACCATACAGCCCAGCCAGGCAGACTATTTCCAGACCACCAAAGGCGGCGGACACGGCGACTACCGCCTCATCACCCTGGCACCCGCGTCCGTACAAGAAATGGCCGATTTCGTCGGCCTGGCCTTCGACCTGGCTTTCAAGTACCGCAACCCCACCATTATCCTGGCCGACGGCGTCATCGGGCAAATGATGGAGAAAGTGGTGCTCCCGCCCCAGAAGCCCCGGCGCACCGAGGAAGAAATCATTGCGCAATGTCCCTGGGCCACCACCGGACGCACCAAAGGCCGCAAACCCAACATCATCACTTCGCTGGAACTGAAACCGGAAGCCATGGAAGTGAACAACCTCCGCTTCCAGGCCAAGTACAAAGCCATCGAAGAAAACGAAGTCCGCTTCGAGGAAATCAACTGCGACGACGCAGACTACCTCCTCGTGGCGTTCGGCTCCATGGCCCGCATCGGACAGAAAGCCATGGAACTGGCCCGCGAGGAAGGCATCCGCGTAGGCATGTTGCGCCCCATCACCCTCTGGCCCTTCCCCTCCGAAGCCATCGCCCGGCTGGCTCCCCGCATGAAAGGCATCCTGGTGCCCGAGCTGAATGCCGGACAAATGGTAGAAGACGTCCGCCTGGCAGTCAACGGGCAAATCCGGGTAGAACACTTCGGGCGCCTGGGAGGCATCGTGCCAGACCCGGACGAAATCGTAACGGCTCTCAAAGAAAAACTCTGCAAGTAACAGACCCATGAACACCAACCAAATAAGGAACATCCTGAACCTCGTCTTCATGCTGCTGGCGCTCCTGGCCGTCATCTTCTACTTCGCGAAGGCCGACGACCAACGTTTCTTCCTCTACACCTGCGGCGCAGCCATCGTCGTGAAGATTGCAGAATGTTTCATACGTTTCACCAAAAGATAAGGAACTGCGATTATGACAAAAGAAGATATCATCAAACCCGAGAACCTGGTGTACCAAAAGCCGACGCTGATGAACGACAACCCCATGCACTACTGTCCCGGATGCAGCCACGGCGTGGTGCACAAACTGATAGCCGAGGTCATCGAAGAGATGGGCATGGAAGACAAAGCCATCGGCATCTCCCCCGTCGGATGCGCCGTCTTCATCTACAATTACCTCGACATAGACTGGCAGGAAGCCGCCCACGGACGCGCGCCCGCGCTGGCCACCGCCATCAAGCGTCTCTGGCCCGACCGACTCGTGTTCACCTACCAGGGAGACGGCGACCTGGCCTGCATCGGCACCGCGGAAACCATCCACGCCCTCAACCGGGGAGAGAACATCACCATCATCTTCATCAACAACGCCATCTACGGCATGACAGGCGGACAAATGGCCCCCACCACGCTGGTAGGCATGAAGACATCCACCTGCCCCTACGGACGCGACGTGCACCTGCACGGCTACCCGCTGAAGATGGCCGACATCGCCGCACAGCTGGAAGGCACGGCCTACGTCACCCGCCAGAGCGTACAATCCGTCCCCGCCATCCGCAAAGCCAAGAAAGCCATCCGCAAAGCCTTCGAGAACTCCATGGCCGGCAAAGGCAGCAACCTGGTGGAGATAGTCTCGACCTGCAACTCCGGCTGGAAGATGTCTCCCGAGAAGGCCAACCGGTGGATGGAAGAGCACATGTTCCCCTTCTACCCCCTGGGCGACCTGAAGGACAAGTAAAACCCATAACACGAAAAGAAAGACATATGAAACAAGAAATCATCATAGCAGGATTCGGCGGACAAGGCGTGCTGTCGATGGGGAAAATCCTGGCCTACTCCGGGCTTATGGAAGGCAAGGAAGTCACGTGGATGCCCGCCTACGGGCCCGAACAGCGCGGCGGCACAGCCAACGTCACCGTCATCATCAGCGACGAGAAGATATCATCGCCCATACTCAGTTCTTACGACGTCGCCATCATACTCAACCAGCCCTCGCTCGAGAAGTTTGAGAGCAAGGTGAAACCCGGAGGAATCCTCATCTACGACGGGTACGGAATCATACACACTCCCACGCGCAAGGACATCCAAGTCTACCGCATAGACGCCATGGACGCCGCGAACGAGATGAACAACAGCAAGGCATTCAACATGATCGTGCTCGGGGGACTGCTCAAGGTCCGTCCCATGGTCAGCCTGGAGAACGTCGTCCGAGGGCTGAAGAAGACCCTCCCCGAGAGGCACCACCACCTCATCCCCATGAACGAAGAGGCCATACGCCGGGGCATGGAACTGATACAACCCGTCTGAACGCCGCGCGTCTCCCCGAAAGACCGACGCACAGAAACGGCCGCCTGCATCTACCGGATGCGGGCGGCCGTTTTCGTTGTCCCAGGGAGTAGCCGTCGCTTACTCCAGGGAGTAGGTCAATGCTACTCTTGGGAGTAGGTCAATGCTACTCTAGGGAGTAGGTCGATGCTGTCCTAGGGAGTAGCAAGGAGCTGTCCTAGGGAGTAGCAAGAAGCTGTCACGGGGAGTAGGTAAAACCTATACCGTGGTATAGCAATGAGCCGTACCACGATATAATAATAAGCTGTACCACGGTATGGCAATGACCTGTACCGTGGTATAGCCAAGACCTTAGTAGAAGAAGAGATATTCCTCGTCCTCGTAAGTTTCCGTCTCCCAGATGACGTTGCCGGTGGCGATGTCAGTGACGATGGTGCGGAGGACACAATGGGCTGTGGCGCGCTGCAGGAAGCCGTTGGCGTCGAGGGTGTAGACGAAGGTCTGCCAGCGGTCGTCGTGGGTAGTCTCGGTGGTGGGTTCGGGGGAGCTGGGGTTGGTCTCTTCCTGGTGGTAGGCCCAGTCTACAGGGTTGATGTCCACCAGGTTCTTGCTGGACTGGCCGAGCATCTTCAGCCCGAAGAGCATGTTGGTCACCACGCTGTAGTCCATCTCGGTGTATCCGAAGAGCGAGTAGGAGCCGAACATGTTGAAGTCGAAACCTGGAGTGAGGTTGGGCTGGTCGCTGTATGTCCATGTTGTGTAGTCCTCGTCCCCGGAGAGAGAGGTGGTGTTGACGGAGCGCATGAGGTTGCCGTCTTCCCAAACGAAGCGGGCTATCTCGCGGTCGAAGCCGCTGGCGGAACGGGAGTCGAAGCCGGGCATTTCCACGTTGGACTCGTCGTCATCGTCCCCGGAAGAGTCGGGCTCGTAACGGTAGTTTTCTAGGATGCGCTGCAGGCGACGGTCGGCATCGTATTCCATGAGCCAGGCTAGGGTGCTGCTGGATGTGCGTTGTTGATAAATCAGATAAACGTCGCCGGCTTCGTTGAGGAGAAAGACGTAGTCCTCCGGCGTGGAGTAGTCCTCGAACATATTGAGGAGGATGCGTCCCGGCTCGTAGGTGAAGCGGTAGGTGCCGTCGGAGTAATAGCCCTGCTCGTCTCCCACGTAGGCGATGTCGTGCATCTCGGTGACGCGGCCCTCGGAATCCCGTTGGAATGTCAGGATAATTCGGTCGTAGTCTTCGGGGTTTCCGGAGCTTACGTAGGTGGCTTCTATGCGAGAGAGGAGCGTCGACTGCGTGGCGGGGTTGTCGCCGCCCTGAGTAGTGGACTTCTGCTCGACGGTGATGGTGATGACGTCTGCTCCGCAGGAGATTTCTATCCTTGCGCTGCGGTCTTGCCCCGTGCGGTTCTCGGTGAGGGTGAGGGTCAGGGTGTGTTGTCCGGGGCCGCCGCTATAGGCGCTGAGGGTCAGCCAGTCCGGCGAGGAGGTGTCGGCCTTCGTGGGGGTGAGGTCGACGACGCGCGCCGTCCAGTCGGCTGCCGCCGTGAAGGAAATGCCTCCGCCCGAGGGCGTGGTCTGGTCGGCGTAGATAACCTGGTTGGTCTGGGTGCCGCCCGAGAGAGTGATGTCCTTCTCCGTCGTGTTTTCGTCGTCGGTGCAAGCGGCCAGCAGGGCCAGCAG
Organism: uncultured Bacteroides sp.; assembly: GCA_949289265.1. Classification (GTDB taxonomy): domain Bacteria; phylum Bacteroidota; class Bacteroidia; order Bacteroidales; family Bacteroidaceae; genus Bacteroides. The sequence continues at coordinate 24,722 of CASENE010000069.1, read as the reverse complement.
GATGCCGAGAGCGAGGGTCAGTTTTTGTCTCATATGATTACTGTTTTAAAAGTGAATGAATGGTCGGTCTTGACGGGGTGTCCGCCGTGACGGAAACGGGGCGTGGGCGGTGGCGGAACAGGGGCGCGGGCGACGGCCGTTCACTCGCGGCGGATGGGGATGATGCCGCGAGCGATGGCGGTCATGATGAGGTCGGCCACGTTGCGTGCTTCGAGTTTTTCGAGCAGGTGGCGACGGTGTGTGTCAATGGTGTTTACCGAGAGGCAGAGCTCGGCTGCTATCTCTTGCGTGTTCTTCCCCTCCGAGATTTTCTTGAGCACGTCCATCTCGCGTTGGGTCAGTTCTTCTCTGGGGCCGCCGTCGGAGCGGCGCAGGAGTGTGCGCACGTGTTCGGCATAGGGACAGTAGTAGGTGCCTCCCTGGAGGACGCGGCGGATGGCCTCGGTGATGAACGAGGCGTTGACCGACTTGAAGAGGATGCCTTCTACCCGGGCCTGGAGCAGGTCTTTCACGAACCAGAGTTCTTCGTGCATCGTGTTGACGATGATGCGCGCCGCGGGGTCGGACCGGCGCACGCTCCGGATGACGTCCAGCCCCGACATGTCGGGCAGCTCGATGTCCAGCACGTAGAGGTCGAAGCGGCCGGACGCCGAGAGTTGCATCACTTCTTGCCCGGTGGAGGCGGTGAGGACGTGCCTGACTTCGGGCAGCGAACACTCCACGATGCGCCGCAGCCCTTGCAGGACGAGGTCGTGGTCGTCGACGAGGAGGATGCGTATGTCAGATTCTGTCATGAGCCGTTGTCTTTATCGGGTTCCGGCTGCAAAGAAAACGGTTTTCGGGTTACGCGGCATCACGGGAAAGGATGATTTTCGGCTCCCGCCTATGCTTTGCGGGCGCTTAGGGGGACGCGCAGGTAGAACTGCGGGGAGCCGTCGGCGCCGTTCTCCTGACTGAGGGTGCCGCCCAAGGCCGTGGCGCGCTCGCGGATGGTCTCGAGGCCGATGCCGCCGCTGCGGGACGTGGCTGCGGGCGATGCGGGGGAGCCGTCGTGCTTCATATATAAGGTAAGGAGCACGGGACTGAGGGAGAGGCGGATGTCGACATGCGTGGCCCGGCCGTGGCGCAACAGGTTGGAGAGCAGTTCCTGCACCACGCGGTAGACTTCGTAAGACACCTGTCCGGGGACGGCCGCCCAGGGGAGTCCGCTGGCCTCGCTCCGGAAGCTGACCTGCGGCTGTCCGCCGGCGGGGGCGATGCGGGAAACGTAGTCGCGCAGCATCTCGTCCAGGGTGACATGCTGGAAGCGGGGCGGCATCAGTTCGTGGGAGATACTGCGGACTTCCTGCCGCACCTGCTCGATGAGGGGGACTATCCTTCCGGGCAAGTCGCCGCCGGCGGGCAGGGCTTGTATCTGCATCCCGATGCCGAGGAGGTCGTTGCATACTCCGTCGTGCAGGTCTTTGGCCAGGCGGGCTCGCTCTCCCTCCAGTCCCTCGATGTAGCTGCGGGCCATCTTGAGTTCTTCGTCGCGGCGGGCCCGGCGTCGGCGCATCACTGTCCACCCCGCCAGGGCCACCAGCAGGAACAGGAGAACGACGGCCGCCACGAGCCATTGCAGGGACTGGGCGCGCTCCTTTTGCCGCTGTTCGGACAGGCGGGCTATCTGCAGCTCCTTCTCCTGGGTCTGATACTTCACCGTAAGCTCGGACAGCTGGGCCTCTATCTGGGCTGCGTGCAGGCTGTCGGCCGTGGCGTAGGCGCGCTCGTACCACGTGGCGGCGGCGTCGGCTTCATGGAGTGCGTGGTAGTTGCGCGCCATGTAGAGGTACAGCTTGTCCGGGGGGCCGAGGAGGTTGCCCTGGGGTTGGGCGGCCAGCAGATGCTGGATGCGCAGGCTCTCGCGATAGCGTCCCAGGTCGGACAGAATCATGTAGAGCGTCTCGCGGTATCCCTGTGCCTCCGTCGATGCTTCGGGCAGGCGGGGCAGCACGGTCTCGGCCCTTTGCACGTACCGGTCTATGGAGTCGCGCTGGCCCATGCGCTGGAACATGCCCAGGAGGAACGTGATGCACTTCAGCTCCATGGCGGGCTTCTGCTGGCGGACAGACTCGGAGAGCACGGGGCGTATCAGGCGGACAGCCTCGACGTTCTCTCCCCGGAGCACCTGGATGCTGCCCGCCGTGGTGTGTGCGTAGAACTTCATGTCTATGTCGTCGCACAGGTCGGCAGAGCGGATGGCCCTCCCGGCGTAGTCCAGGGCTTCGTCCAGGCGGGATGTGTTGGCGTACAGAACGGCGATGCTGGACAGCAGGTGTGCCTCTTCGGCCCGTGCCTCCTCGCCTTGCAGCAGTTCCAGGGCTTGCCGGTAGCAGACGAGGGCGGAGTCGGGTTGTTCCTGCAGGCGGTATGCCACTCCCATCGACGTCCATACCGTGGCGCGGAACGTGGGCAGATACTGGAGCCGGCGGGCCTCGTTCTCCGTCTTTTGCAGCAGCCGCAAGCCTTCGCGGGTGTCGCCCAGATTGATGCAGGCGTCGGCCAGGTTGTTCAGCAAGAGCAGGTAGGGCTCCGGGCAGGAGGGGTCGGCGTGTTCCAGGCCCAGGCGGCAGTAATGACGGGCAGAGTCGGCATCGCGATAGGCGTAGTGTTCGCTCAGGCGCAGGTAAGTCGTGGCCAGGCTGTCGCCGGAAGCAGCGGCCCGCGTGGCGGAGAACAGGCACAGGGCCAAGAGGAATAGAGTCTTCATAAGTACAATGGAATAAGTATGCGCTGCAAAAGTACGTGTTTTCTGCCTATCTCCTGCCATCGGACGCGCAAAAACCCGCACATGGCAACCCCTAAAAAACGGATGCATCCCCTAATTCTGCTTAATAATAAGCGGCAGGCACGCAGTGGAATGATAAATTGTTGTATCTTTGCGCCGATTATGAAAAGACTTCTGCGCATATATCTCCTGCTCCTGCTTTTCGTTGCCGGCCTTCCGGCGATGCGGGCGCAAGTACCCCTGAATACGATGAATCCCAACGGCACGATGCGCGACCAGTATGGCAACCAGATAGACCCCGCCACTCAGCCGGACAACCTGGAAGACAGCACGCAGACCAACATCCAAAGCATCCCGCCCAAGCTGTACATGTGGACCCTGAGCGAGACGCTGGGAGAACGGACTATCATCCCGGCCGACACGGCGAACCTCGACTTCCAGAACACGAACCTGGTGGAGGGCATGACGGGACATTACAACTACCTGGGCAACCTGGGAGCCCCGCGCCTCTCGCGTATCTTCCGGGACCGGCCCGCCGTCATGGGCGACTTCTTCCTCTCGCCGTATTCCAGCTTCTACTTCGGTCCCGAGGGCCAGAAGTTTACGAACAGCAACGTCCCTTACACGAATCTGACCTACTACAAAGCCGGGAGCCGCATCAACGGCGAAGACCGGTTCAAGTCGTACTTCTCCGTGAATGCCAACAAGCGCCTGGCCTTCGGTTTCCAGTTCGACTACCTGTATGGACGAGGCTACTATGCCAACCAGTCTACCTCCCACTTCAACGCGGGCGTCTTCGGCAGCTACATCGGCGAACAGTACCAGATGCACCTGGCCTATAACCACTTCTACCTGAAGATGAACGAGAACGGCGGCATCACGGACGACCGGTACATCACTCGCCCGGAAGAGATGGAAGACGTAGGGGGGAACCAGTATATCCCCACCCTGCTGGACGGCACCTCCAACCGCAATAAGAACATGCAGGTCTACCTGACACATCGCTACCGCCTGGGCTTCCGGAGAGAGACCACCAAGATCGAGGAAACGCAAGACCCCGTAGCCCGTCGCAGGGCCGAACGCGACAGCACGGAGATACCCAAGGACACGTTTATAGTGGAAGAGTTTGTGCCCGTCACCAGCTTCATCCATACCTTCAAGGTGGAACGCACCCAACACCGTTTCCGCTCGAACTCTGAACCTGAAGACATCAGCGCGCTCTACGACAACACGTACCTGCAAGAAGGCTTTAGCAACGACTCTACCACCGCCTTGCGGATGAAGAACGTATTGGGAGTCTCGCTGCTGGAAGGCTTCAACAAATATGCCAAGGCAGGCCTGACAGCCTACGTCTCTCACCAGTTCAGCCGCTATACCCTGATGGACATGACACCCTCCGAGCGTCCCCGTCCCCAGCAATACAATGAACAGGAAGTCTACGTGGGCGGCGAACTGGCCAAGCGGCAAGGCACCCTGTTGCATTACAACGTCAATGGCGAGATAGGACTGGCCGGACAAGCCATCGGACAGTTCAAGGTGAACGGCGACGTAGACTTGAACTTCCGCCTCGGCAAGGATACGGTCAACTTCCGCGCAAGGGGCCACGTCTCCAACCTGCTCCCCTCCTTCTACATGCGCCACTACCACTCCAACCACTTCGCCTGGGACAACGACCTGAAGAAGGAGTTCCGCACGGGGGTGGAAGGCGAACTGAACATCCAACGCTGGGGCACCAACCTGCGGGCCGGCATGGAGAACATCAAGAACTACACCTACTTCAACCAGCAAGCCCTGCCCGCGCAACACGCCGGAAACATACAGGTATTGTCTGCCTCGCTGAACCAAGATTTCAAGCTGGGCATCTTCCACCTGGACAATGAGGTGACGTGGCAGAAGTCGAGCAACTCCGCCGTGCTCCCGCTGCCCGACTTGTCGCTCTACCACAACTTCTACCTGCTTGCCAAGCTGGTCAAAGTGCTGACCGTCCAGCTGGGCGCCGAACTCAACTACTTCACCTCCTACCATGCGCCGGCCTACACGCCCGCCATCCAGCAGTTCCACCTGCAGCCGGAAGACGACCAAGTAGAGATAGGCGGCTATCCCATCGTCAATGCCTACATCAACCTGCACCTGAAGCGCACGCGCATCTTCGTCATGATGTATCACCTCAATGCCGGGATGGGCAACAGGCAGGCGTTCCTGGTTCCCCACTACCCCATCAACTCGCGCCTGCTCAAGATTGGCATCTCGTGGAACTTCTATGATTAATCACCCATTTCTTATCCCCTAACAACCCTTATGCTCTCCTACCTAAAAGAACACAAAGCGTGGGCCTATGTCGGTGCCACCGTCCTCGCCTTGCTGGCCATACTCATCGTGACCTTTGCCTGCCCGTCCACGACGCATCCCCCCGTCCGGCCAAGAGACTATGCGGACATCCGGGAAACGGACACGCTGCACGTCGCCACGGAGTATAATTCCGTCAGTTTCTTTGTGCAGGGCGACACGCTGTCCGGCTTCAACTACGACCTGATACAGGCCTTTGCCCGCGCGCACGGCTTGCAGGCAGTGATTCATCCGGAAATGGCCTTCGACAAATGCCTGGCAGGACTGGCCGACGGCACATACGACCTCATCGCCAACGGCATCCCTACCACCAGCGAGCTGAAAGACTCCCTGCTGTTCACCATCCCCATCACCCTGAGCAGACTGGTGCTGATACAGCGGCGGGCCGACACGGAGACCGACACGACGCACATCAAAAGCCTGTTGGACTTAGGCAAGAAGACCGTCCACGTGGTCAAGAACTCCCCCTACATCCTGCGCCTCCGAAACCTGGGGGACGAGATAGGCGACACGATTTACATCCGGGAAATAGAGAAATACGGTTCCGAGCAACTCATCGCGCTGGTGGCCCACGGAGACATTGACTATGCCGTATGCGAGGAAAGTATCGCCGCGGCGGCGGCCGACAGCATGCCGCAGATAGACACCGGCATAGCCATCGGCTTCACTCAATTCTATTCGTGGGCAGTCAGCAAGCACTCCCCTGTCCTGCTGGACTCGCTCAACGCCTGGATAAAACGCTTCAAGCAAGGGAAAGAATACCGGAAGATTTATCGGAAGTATTATCACTAAGCAGGACTAACCGCTCTCGTTCACCCCGTCCGAAACCGTCCGAAACTGCCAGTATTCCACCGCTTAGTGGCACTATAGTCCCAGCCTGCTGGCATAGTATCGCCAGCTTCCTGGCATAGTAACGCCAGCTTGCCAGCATAGTAACGCCAGGTACGGACGTCATGTATCCCCCCGCACAACCGTTCTGCGGCGGGGCAGACGCGGCTTCCCCCCGGACGGAAGAGCCATAAAACGGAAGAACTGCGAAATAAAAGACGAAATCCTCGCTCATTCCTTGGTCAATCCAAAGAAATACATTACCTTTGCGCCCGCTATTACGAGTTAGTAGCAACATTCAAATCATTCATTAAAACACATTTAAGCAAATGGCAACAAAAATCAGATTGCAAAGACATGGACGCAAAGGCTACGCCTTCTATTCCATCGTAATTGCCAACTCGAGAGCACCACGTGATGGTCGGTTCATTGAAAAGATTGGTACGTACAATCCCAACACCAATCCTGCCACAGTAGATTTGAACTTTGAGCGCGCCCTGAAATGGGTGATGACAGGAGCTCAGCCCACAGACACAGTGCGCAGCATCCTCTCCCGCGAAGGCGTCTACATGAAGAAGCACTTGCTGGGAGGCGTCGCAAAAGGAGCTTTTGGCGAAGCAGAAGCAGAAGCCAAGTTCCAGGCTTGGAAGAACAACAAGCAGAGCGGCCTGGCTGCCCTGAAAGTGAAGAACGAAGAAGCCAAGAAGGCCGAAGCCAAAGCACGTCTGGAAGCAGAAAAGAAGGTGAACGAAGAAAAGGCAAAAGCGCTGGCTGAAAAGAAAGCTGCCGAAGAAGCTGCTAAAGCCGCTGCCGAAGCACCTGCCGCAGAAGAAGGAGCCGAAGCCGCAGAAGCACCTGCTGCTGAAGCTGCTGCCGAATAACTGCCAGGCACAGCAAATCCATTCAAGAAACAGTGACCTCAAAAACTGCGAAATCCTCTCTGACTTTCCTCAGAGAGGATTTTTTATTCCGGACTCCCGACATCAATCCGGGACCGACAACAATGACGGAGCGCACGGCAAGCCTTTCCCCCGCACGAACGAAGAAAAAACAGGCCCAATGAGGAAGAACCGGATAAATATCGTATCTTTGCGCCCCGAGAATCAACTTAAAGCATAGGAATTCATTCACTTAAAAGAAAGGAAACAACAAATGAAAAAGTTTGCTTATCTGTTTGCTACGGCAGCCCTGCTGGCTGCTTGCAGCGGCAACAAGGGCTACACGGTGACAGGCACCGTGGAAGGAGCCAACGACGGCGACACGGTCTACCTGCAAGCCGTAGAAGGACGCCAGCTGGTTAAACTGGATTCGGCCATCATCAAGCAAGGCACGTTCACCTTCAAAGGACAACAGGATTCGGCCGTACACCGCTACCTCACCTACGAAGCAGCAGGCAAGGAAGGGCTGAGCATGGACTTCTTCCTAGAGAACGGCTCCACCCGTATCCAGCTGACTTCGGGCGCAGACGATGCCGCCACGGGCACCCCCGCCAACGACATCTATCAGGGTATCCGCTCGCAACTGAACGCTATCCAGCAGCAAATCATGGCCATCTACCGAGACCCGGCCCTGTCTGACTCGACCCTAACCACCGAACAACTGGAAGCCAAACAAAAAGAGGCTGCCGCCAAAGTTGAAGAACTCAGCAACCAGACGATGGACATCATTGCCCAAGGCATCGCGCAGAACATCGCCAACCCTGTGGGCATCTTCCTGCTAAAGAACAATCATTACTACCTGACAGTCGACCAGCTCGAACCGCTGATGCCCCAAATCCCCGCCGCATATGCACAAGACGAGGTCATCGTCCGCATCAAGGACAACGTGGAGAAAATGAAGGCCACGGCTGTAGGCCAGAAGTTCACCGACTTCGAGATGCAGACCCCCGACGGAAAGGCTGTCAAGCTCTCTGACTATGCAGGCAAAGGCAAAGTCGTTCTGGTAGACTTTTGGGCCAGCTGGTGCGGACCCTGCCGCCGCGAGATGCCCAACCTGGTGGAAGCCTACAAGCAATACAAGAACAAAGGCCTGGAAATTGTGGGCGTGTCTCTCGACCGCGACGCCGATTCCTGGAAGAACGGCATCAAGCAACTGGGCATCACCTGGCCGCAAATGTCCGACCTGAAATACTGGGATTGCGAAGGTGCCAAGCTCTATGCCGTAAGCAGCATCCCTCACACGGTGCTGATTGACGCAGAAGGCACCATTCTGGCCCGCGGTTTGCACGGAGAGGAGTTGCAGGAACAAATCGCAGAGGCCTTGAAATAAGACCTGTTCCCGACACAAAACCGGATAATGTCCTGAGTATTGAATCACACGGCATCAAGGACATTATAACCTGTAACCCGGTTCTGAAAAGGCTGTCTCAAAGTAAGATTTGAGATGGCCTTTTTTAGGCAAAAGTGTCCATCATGAAGTGGATTGCCCCGGAGTGAGTCCCTCCGAAAGGCTTACCGCCCTTTACGGACAGCAGCCCGACATCGTCCGCATCAATGCCAAGCAGCTTTTCCTGCAAACCTGTTCACGCTACCTCGACCGCTACCGCCTCACGCCCGAAGAACGCTACCTCCAGTTGTTGGAGCGATGTCCAGGCATCCTGCAATCCGTCCCGCTCAAGGAAATCGCCTCTTATCGGATGATAACCCCCACACACTTGAGCCGCATCCGCCGCAAGCAGCTCTTCGGCTGACGCATCTTTCAACATAGGTTGAGAAATCGCCGCAAGGAGGAAAAATGCCACTCGAATATCATATATCCTTCCATCTTTTCCTTACATTTGCGCATGACATTCTAATTTAGAAAATATGAAAACGAAACTATTCTCATCCCTGTTCGCGCTTCTCGCCCTGACCGGTTGCCTTGATGACGACACGCCGAAGGACAAAGTGGAAACCATCAACGTAGCAATCTCCGCCATGACTTACATTGACAGCCCCGTCACGACAAACTACCCGATAGAAGGGATGCGGGTAAAGGTCGGTAGTGATGCCGATTATCAGTTTATGACCTTCAACGAAATAGAAGGCTTCACTTTCGAGCCGGGCTATGCGTATGAATTGCAGGTAGAACAGACAACGTTGGGTAACCCGCCTGCCGATGCCAGCCGATACACCTACAAACTCTTGGACGAACGCTCGAAACAGCCCGTCGAATGCATGCGGGAGACTGTCCGCCTGTATGTCTCTGCCGAAACGGGGCACTACGATTGGGGAATCCCGCAAGCAGCCGATGCACCATGCATGAGAATCCGCGAGTCGGAAAAGGAGGAGTGGACGAACGTCCCCTTCAACAAAATCATTGGCTTTGCCTATGAGGAAGGAACCGCCTACGAACTTTCGGTAGAGAAAATCACGCTTGACGCCCAACCGACGGACAAACGTTGTCAAACCGTGCAATATGTTTTAAAAGAAGTGATTTCATGGGTGATTTAAGAGGATAGAGAAATACAATCATTGCCCAGCGCCCCCATTTTCCCCATCTTCGCAGACAAGAGTTATCAGTTATGAATAGGAAATTGACCTTTGCCGCCTGGCTGTTGGGCGGCAATCTTTTTGCCTAAACACCTGCCGAGAGCCTGACGATTCAAGGGAAAGCCACCGTATGGATAGACGGGCGAGGAAGTCCCTGTGCTGATGAAGCACGAACTCAAGGAATACTTCGGAGCCAACGAATAATAAAACGAAATTAATTTGCATATTTCCCCGTCAATCCTTGACAGATTGAAGAAATATACTTATATTTGTGGAAGCATCTGCTACCATGGAAAAACATAGGACGATGCGACTATCAGAAACCATTTGTTTAACCCGTCTTCATGTCAAGAATTAGTCAAATGCACAGTCAGCCAAAGACACATCGTTTTCCCGCCGGGGACAGACGGGATGCTCGTTGGGGTTCAACGAGGGTCTCGTTGGGGTTCAACGAGAGGGTCGTTGGGGTTCAACGAGGTGGTCGTTGGGGTTCAACGACAAACTGCTGAAAATCAACAGGCTGCAAAGGCATTTGATGAAGGATGGCTGGAGACACAAAAAAGGAGGTTTGTATGATATTTTGGACACGCATACAACAAGCCATCAACAAGCTATGGTATCCACGCTGCGTTACCATTGGTAAGCCCGTGGAGACACAGGAGTTGGCCAAGCGCATTGCGCGAGAAAGCACCGTATCGCCTGCCGACACCCATGCTGTGCTACGTGCCCTGCCCAATGTCATGGCCGATTTCATGAAAGAGAGCCGTGCCATCCATTTCGAAGGACTTGGCTGGTTCCGCTACAGCATCAATGCCATGGGCGAAGGAGTAACCACGAAGGAGGAAGTTAGCGAGAAGCAAATCAAACGCCTGCGTGTGCAGTTCACCCCCGACCGCACCCGCAACATGGATGGCGGCTATACCCGCGCCCTTATTGCCGAGGATGGCATCACGTTCATGGAGTGGCTGGGCAAGGAAAGCGATGAGACGAAGGTTCCGGAAGACGATGAAGAGGGAGGGAACATGGAAACCCCATTGGGATAACCTGCCCTATATACTATAAAGAAATCCTGTAGCGATGTCCCTGCGTTGCAGGATTTTTTTTCCTGTAAAAATGGTTCAAGTATCCGTAATTTGTATACCCTGTTTCCTGGCAAGTTCCTGTAATTTTGCAAGCGAAAAATCCATGGAATAAGATGAAAACAATCATTATCATGACGTTTCGCCGACTTGCAATCCTGACTGCCGTCTCTTGTATGGGCAAATGGCCGTTGGCAACTTCCGTCTGCCAGCCAGGAAACGACAGGAATCCGTCGTCGAAACAACGTTTGCCGATCCTACGACATCTGTGAAAAAAGTGGCGACAAAGTTTTCCAAGTACTTTAATAATCACCTTTAACAACTACGAGTTATGGATAGAATCATCAGAAGGGCCGCTTGCACAGTTATCATCCTGGCGTGCGGATTATTAACCATCAAAGCACAAAACGATATGGAAGTATTGAACAAAAAACAACAACATCTGGCAGTGATAGCCGCTTTCGAGGCGAAAGGCGATATCGAAGGCTTGAAAGTCGCTCTCACGGATGCCTTGGACGACGGACTGACCGTCAACGAAGCGAAAGAAGCACTTTCTCATCTGTATGCCTACACCGGATTTCCGCGCAGCCTGAACGGGCTTGGCGCGTTGCAAAGCGTATTGGCAGAGCGGAAGGCGAAAGGCATTGAAGACCGGCAGGGCAAGGATGCCTCGCCACTCGCTCCCGATTATGACGCACTGGCGCAGGGGACGGCCGTGCAGACCCAACTGGGAGGCGGCGTGCCTTTCGACTATGTCTTTGCCCCGGCAACGGACTACTATCTGAAGGCGCATCTGTTTGGCGACATCTTCGCCCGCAATATTCTGACCTATGCGGAACGCGAAATAGTGACTGTCAGCGCACTGTCTTCCATGCCGGGCGTGGAATCGCAATTGAAGTCGCACATCAGCGGGGCGAAAAACATGGGGGTCAGCGACGAGGAGATACACGCCATTCCCCGTGTATTGGCAGCCAAAGTGGGCGACCTGGAGGCTTACCGTGCCGCCAAGGCGATAGCGGAAGTGTATAGGGAGCCGTTCAATGAAGGCAAGCCCGTGGAGCACATGATGTTCCCGAAGGGAGAACCGAACATGGCATATGCCCGGTATTTTATCGGCAACAGCTACCTTGCCCCCTTGCTTACGGAAGGACTGCCGATGTCGAACGTAACGTTTGAGCCGCGCTGCCGCAACAACTGGCACATCCATCACAAGGGCGGTCAGATACTTATCTGCGTGGGTGGAGAAGGCTGGTATCAGGAGTGGGGAAAGCCTGCCCGCAAGCTTCGCCCGGGCGATGTGGTGAATATTCCCGCCGAAGTAAAACATTGGCACGGAGCAGCTGCCGATTCCTGGTTCCAGCACATTGCCATTTCCGTACCTGCTGAAAACGCATCAAACGAGTGGCTGGAAGCCGTGACGGATGAGGAATATGACAAATTGGAGTAAAGGAATCCCCTGCCCTTGCCTGTCCGCCGATTTTTCCTACCTTTGCGACGAACTTAAAACCACAAGCGATGACAGCACTGACAACGATTGACAAAGACCGGCGTGGTGAGGAGCTCGTCCGCCAGTTGCTGGCCGTGTGGGAAGCCTCCGTACGTGCCACCCACCATTTCCTGACTGAGACCGACATCGTCCGCCTGGCCCCCCAGGGCGAAGCCGCATTGCGATATGTTGATACCCTGTGTGTGGCCTACGACGGCGCGCGGCCCGTCGGCTTTATGGGCGTGCAGGAGCGCAAGATAGAGATGCTCTTCCTCCATCCCGACTACTTCCGCCGGGGGCTGGGCACGACGTTTGTCCGCCACGCCTTCCAGGAGCTGGACGTGGCCTGGGTCGATGTGAACGAGCAAAACCCCGGTGCCACACGGTTCTACGAGCGGATGGGCTTCCAGGTCTTCCGGCGTAACGAATGCGACAGCGAGGGACGTCCGTTCCCCATCCTCGAGATGAAACGGTGAATCCCCCGGCCCCCGTCCGCATCGAACATCCGCCCCGTCCCGCGTTCACGTCCGCTCCGTCTTGAACACTCTTCCAGCATAACTCCACCAAGGGTCAGACCTTTGCCTACCCAAGGTCTGGCCTTAGGTTATCAAAGGTCTAATAAGGATCTGGGTTTTGTCCGGAAAGAGCTCGGGACGCGAGGGGCGGACACTTGTATCCGCGCGGGGGGAGGCGGGGGAAGAAAAAAGAGGCCGTCGCGGTTTTATCCGGCGACGGCCTCTCTCTATGCGGGGGGAAGTCCTTACATCATCAGCTTTTCTATCTCTTCGTACTCAGGTCCCATCTGCAGGTTGTAGTAGACGCGGTACAGGCCGTTCAGCCAGAGGTCCTTCTGGTCGGGCTTCAGCTGGCGGGCTTTCTCGTAGTAGGGTCTGGCCTGTTCATAGAACGACTTCAGGGTCTGCTGGTCGGCGGCGTACTTGGGGTCGTTGACGTCGCTGGTGGCATGGCTGGAGAAGTCCTGGGCCTTGAGGCAATAAATCAGGCCGATGTTGGAGTAGGCCTCGGCGTAGTTCGGGTCTGCCTCGATGGTCTTCTTGTAATACTCGATGGCGTTGTCATAGTCGCCCATGTTGTGGTAGAGGTAGCCCTTGACGTAGAGGTTGAAAGCGTTCTGGGGGTCTTTGGCCAGCATTTCGTCGGCAAAGGCCATCGCCTCGTCATACTTCTTGTTGTTGCTGTAATAGTCGATGAGGTTGCCGAAGAAGAAGGGGTGTTCCGGGTATTTCTGCACACCTTCTTGCAGCGAGGCAATCCACTTCACCGTGTCGCCTTCTGCCTTGAGGGCGGTGGAAACGAACTCCATGGCGTACTTGCCTACTTCCTTGTCGTCCTTGGCCTTGGGGGCGTACTTCAGGACGCTGGGATAGTCTTCCATCTTCATGGCAGCCAGCGAGGCGTAGTAGGCAATTTGGGGCACCAGGGTGTCGTTCTTGACTTCCTCGTTGTCCGCGAACATCGGCTGTTCGCCCAGGTCGACGTACATGCCGAAGAATTCGAGGGCTTCCTTGTTTTTCTCTTCGTTGAAGAACTGGATGCCGCCGTTGATCAAGTTGCCGCGCTCTGCCAGGATGGCGGCGGAGTTGGACTTGCGGTATTTGTTCTTGATCTTGCCTTTCTCGTTGGGAATCTGGGCCAGCTCGTCGCACTTGAAATAGTACTTGCACATGTTCAGGGCGCTGTTGTACACTTGCAGGGTGTCGTAGGGCTTACGCAGATAGGCGTTCTCCATCTCCTTTTCGCTGCGTCTCTTCTGGATGAAACCAGCCACGTCCCAGGTTTCGGCCAGATCCTTTGTCTCGGGATTGGCCAATGCACCGTTAATCAACTCTTCTGCCTTGGCAAAGTCGGGGGTAACGCCATTGGCGATTTTCTTAGCTTCCTTCACGGCTTTCTCCTGCGCGAAAGAGATGCCGCTTGCCACAAGCAATAACATCACTGAGAATACTACTTTTTTCATGATCGTAGGGTAATTAAAGATTAATAGTTATAGTGTCTATTCATTGGTTACCATGTCGTCGTTCTGGAGCTCGTCGGTTTCTTCGATTGCCTCCGAGGTCACTTTGCATACCGAGGCTATCTCGTCGTTTCGTTTCTCCAGGTTGATGAGCCGCACGCCTTGCGTGGCACGACCCATCACGCGTACGTCTGCCACTTTCAGGCGGATGGTTATGCCTGATTTGTTGATAATCATCAAGTCGTTTTCGTCGGTTACGGATTTGATGGCTACCAGCTCGCCGGTCTTGTCTGTGATGCTCATTGTCTTCACTCCTTTTCCACCGCGGTTGGTGATGCGATAGTCTTCCAGTTCAGAGCGTTTCCCATAACCTTGCTCGGAAACCACCATGATGGTTTCTGTGGCCGGATCCTTGATGCATATCATGCCTACCACTTCATCGCGTCCGTCTTCATCCAGTGTCATGCCACGCACACCGGTCGCTGTACGTCCCATGACGCGTACGGTGCTTTCATGAAAACGAATGGCACGTCCTTTCCGATTAGCAATGATGATTTCATTATTCCCGTTGGTCATACGAACCTCGATGACTTGATCGCCCTCCCGCAACGTAATGGCATTTACTCCATTTTGCCTGGGGCGTGAATATTGTTCCAATGACGTTTTCTTTATAACTCCCTGTTTTGTGCAGAAGAGTACATAATGCGAGTTAATAAATTCCTGATCATTCAGGTTCTTAACACGCAAATATGCGTTCACAGCATCGTCTGGATCTATATTAAGAAGATTCTGAATGGCACGTCCCTTAGAATTCTTGGCACCTTCAGGGATTTCATATACCTTAAGCCAATAACACTTGCCCTTCTGTGTGAAGAATAACATGGTGTTATGCATGGTAGCAGGATAGATGTGCTCCACAAAATCTTGATCACGGGTATCCGAGCCTTTGGAGCCCACTCCGCCACGGTTCTGTGCATGAAATTCGCTGAGCGGCGTACGTTTGATATAGCCCATGTGCGAGATCGTAATAATCATCTCGTCGTCGGCATAAAAGTCCTCAGGATTAAACTCTTCGGATGAATAGACGATTTCTGAACGGCGTGGGTCACCGTATTTTTCCTTTACCTCCACCAACTCGTCTTTAATAACTTTGCGGCAAAGCTCATCGTCAGATAATATTTGCTGATAGTAAGCAATCTTCTTTTGTATGTCGTCATATTCAGCGTGCAGTTGCTCTTGTTGTAATCCTGTAAGTTGCCGCAAACGCATCTCTACGATAGCTCGAGCTTGCAACTCACTGAGCTGAAAACGTTGCATCAGGTTGCTCACTGCCTCATTAGGAGTCTGCGAAGCACGTATGATTTTTATAACTTCATCAATGTGGTCTGAAGCGATAATCAAGCCCTGCAAAATATGCGCGCGTTCTTCAGCCTTACGCAAATCGTAGCGTGTACGCCGAATGACTACTTCGTGCCGATGCTCCACAAAGTAACGTATAAGTTCCTTCAGATTAAGCAAACGAGGACGACCATTCACCAATGCCACATTATTGACACTGAACGAAGTCTGCAACTGCGTCATCTTATAAAGTTTGTTGAGCACTACGCTGGCATTGGCATCACGTTTCACATCAATAACAATGCGCATGCCTTGATGGTCGGATTCGTCGTTAGCATTGGATATTCCTTCTATTTTTTTCTCATTGGCCAAGTTCGCGATATCTTTGATAAGTTCAGCTTTATTGACCCCATAAGGGATTTCCGTGACAACGATTTTATCGTGTGTTTCACCCGTTTCTATCTCAGCCTTGGCACGCATCACAATCCTTCCTCGACCGGTGAGATAGGCTTCACGTACTCCGCTCATGCCATAGATATATCCTCCCGTGGGAAAATCAGGAGCCTTGACATATTCCATCAGCTCCTCAATGGTGATATCATTATTATTAATATAAGCTATGCAGGCATCAATCACCTCTGCCAGATTATGCGAAGGCATATTAGTAGCCATACCGACGGCAATGCCCGACGCACCATTTACCAACAGTTGTGGAATGCGTGTTGGCATCACGGTGGGTTCTTGTAAGGTGTCGTCAAAATTGTTTTGCATGTCCACCGTTTCTTTGTCGATGTCCTGCATCATATCTTCACCTATCTTTCGCAGACGGCATTCCGTATAACGCATGGCTGCCGGGCTGTCGCCATCCACCGAACCATAATTGCCTTGCCCGTCAACCAGCATATAACGCATGTTCCACCATTGAGCCATGCGTACCAAGGCACCATAGACAGATGAATCTCCGTGGGGGTGGTACTTACCCAGCACTTCGCCCACAATTCTAGCTGATTTTTTATAAGGTTTATCAGACGTATTTCCCAACCCCATCATACCGAAAAGGATGCGGCGATGGACAGGTTTAAAACCGTCTCTCACATCAGGGAGGGCACGAGCTACAATAACCGACATGGCATAGTCGATATAAGATGTCCTCATTTCCTCCTCAATGTTTACTTTTATAATTCTTTCCTGTTCAATCATTTACGATTAATAGTTAATTAATAATGTGCCATTTATAGAAAAACTATGCTAAGGTAAGGCTTTTTTTCGACCTACGAAAGTTTTCCATCAAAAAACATCGACTCTGTTAGAATCAGTTCAAACCGGTTTCCTTTGTTCCGAACCAGAAGACAAGTTTAAGGTAGAAATAGAGAAGCGGCAAAGGAAAGAAATAATGCTTTACGGTTAAAAGCAAAAAAATGGCATATAATTTGTTACAACATTAAGAAAAAGATGGTAGATGACGTAGATTTCAATATTATGCGTATATTTGCCGACGGATAACTTTGAGAATAATAGAGGGAAAACAGGATATGAATAATCAATTTTCACAACGAATTTCAGATATCATAACATATAGCAAAGAAGAAGCCTGCCGACTGAGAAGCAGTCATATAGGCCCGGAACATCTCTTGCTGGGACTTTTACGGCAAGGCAATGGCAAAGCTATAGACATACTTAGCCATTTAGGAGTAAACTTGGAAAGACTAAAGCAACGGATTGAGAATTACATGGAGATCCAAGCCGGTGATTCTTCTTTTCATTCAGACTCAGAAGTTCCATTGTCACCCGTGACAGCCCGAATCTTAAAGATTTGTATGCTTGAGGCACGCTTGTTAAAAAGCCCATCTGTCGATACAGAACATGTTTTGTTAGCCATCTTGAAAGATGGAGACAATTTGGCCGCCAGTGCGTTAGAAGAAACAGGAGTCGGTTATCAGTCTGTTTTCAATTTGGTTTCCATGAAATCTGCCAATCCCACCGCTGGCATGGGATATCCAGACGAAGAAGAAGAGGAAATAGACGAACCAACCAAGCAACAAGCCAGACAACAATCAGCCCAGACAGCCACAGGCAAACCCAATAATGACACACCTGTCTTAGATAACTTTGGAACAGACATGACACGGGCTGCGGCAGAAGGCAAATTAGATCCGGTCGTTGGACGAGAACGTGAAATAGAGCGCGTAGCACAGATCCTGAGCCGTCGCAAGAAAAACAATCCGGTACTGATTGGCGAACCTGGCGTAGGGAAATCAGCCATTGTGGAAGGGTTGGCTCTGCGAATCGTAGAACGCAAGGTATCACGGGTATTGTTTAATAAACGCGTGATTATGCTTGATATGGCTTCGGTCGTAGCCGGAACTAAATATCGCGGCCAGTTTGAAGAACGTATTCGCTCTATCATCAATGAACTGCAGAAGAATCCCAATGTAATCTTATTTATTGATGAAATTCACACGATTGTGGGAGCTGGCGCTGCGGCAGGTTCAATGGATGCTGCCAATATGTTAAAGCCCGCTTTGGCACGTGGCGAAATACAATGTATCGGTGCTACGACCCTCGATGAGTATCGGAAAAACATTGAAAAGGACGGAGCCCTTGAACGACGTTTCCAAAAAATTATTGTCGAACCCACATCCAGCGAAGAGACTTTACAAATTCTTAAAAACATCAAAGAGAAATACGAAGAACACCACAATGTAACCTATACGGATGCAGCTCTTGAGGCATGTGTCAAACTGACAGAACGTTATATTACAGACCGTAATTTCCCGGACAAAGCTATTGATGCGATGGACGAAGCCGGTTCGCGAGTGCATCTTATCCACATCAATGTCCCTAAAGAAATAGAAGAGCAGGAGAAACAAATAGAGACTGTACGCCTGCAAAAAGCAGAAGCGGTGAAATCTCAAAATTTTGAGCTGGCCGCCGATTATCGTGATCAAGAACGCGAGCTATCCGAGCGTTTGGAGACCATGAAGTCTGAATGGGAAGCGCAGGTGAAGGAGGTACGGCAAGTCGTGGACGAGAACGATATTGCCAATGTCGTATCTATGATGTCAGGAGTACCCGTACAACGGATGGCACAGGCAGAAGGTGCAAAACTGGCAGGAATGAAGAACGCGTTGTTGGGACAAGTTATTGGGCAGGATGCAGCTATCGAAAAAGTAGTAAAAGCCATTTTACGTAGCCGCGTAGGATTAAAAGACCCCAACCGTCCTATTGGAACATTTATGTTTCTGGGACCCACCGGCGTAGGCAAAACCCATTTAGCCAAGCAATTGGCCAAATACATGTTCGGTTCATCAGATGCCTTGATCCGCATCGACATGAGCGAGTATATGGAAAAATACACTGTATCACGCATGGTCGGTGCCGCTCCGGGTTACGTGGGCTATGAAGAAGGAGGGCAACTGACAGAAAAAGTACGCCGCCGTCCTTACTCTATTGTCTTGTTGGATGAAATCGAAAAGGCGCATCCCGACGTATTCAACATTCTTTTGCAAGTGCTGGATGAGGGCCGATTGACGGACAACACGGGTCGTACGGTTGACTTTAAAAATACAGTCATCATCATGACCTCCAACATCGGAACGCGCCAACTGAAAGACTTCGGACGCGGCATTGGCTTTGCTGCACAGAGCCGAGGGGCTGATGATAAGGAATACTCACGAGGTATTATACAGAAAGCATTAAACAAGACTTTTTCTCCTGAATTCCTGAATCGTTTAGATGACATCATTACTTTCGATCAATTGTCGCTTGACTCAATCATGCGCATTGTCGACATCGAGCTGCAAGGTCTGCACAGCCGCTTGGCTGCCATAGGCTATCAGCTGGAGGTGAAAGATGATGCCAAGCAATTCTTAGCCAAGAAAGGGTATGATGTACAATTTGGAGCACGTCCATTGAAACGAACCATTCAGAACTATCTTGAAGATCCCCTTTCTGAACTCATCGTCTCTGGGGAGGTGCAGCCAGGAGACGCCATCCATGTCTCAGGCGAAAACGCATTGGATATTCGCAAAAAAGAATAATTGGTAGTGTTTATGACATATCAGAAGCGACAAAGTGTCAGTTCGTGAGGACTGGCACTTTTTTTGTCAATAAGGGAACTGTGAAAAGTGATGCAACAAGCTAAGGGATATAAAAGGAGGCGATTCGATGCAATCAAGACGCAGGAAAGACACCGCCTTCTCATCAGGAAGAAGAGGAATCAGTGGCACTGATTGTAGGAAAAGGTGCCACCTTTTCTAGGTCAAGGTAGCCGCTATCCTCCCTTTTGTCCGCTGCTTTATGCGATAAACCAATATCCGACATCAGGTTCTTGCTTTTCAAGCATAACAATATAATAAGTAGAAAACTTAAACTAAAGATAGATATGCAAAAAGGAAACATTGGGGTAACGACAGAAAACATATTCCCCGTTATCAAAAAATTCTTGTATAGTGATCATGAGATCTTCCTCCGTGAGTTGGTAAGTAATGCAGTGGATGCCACGCAAAAGCTGAAAACACTTGCATCCATGGGCGACTTCAAAGGCGAACTGGGAGATTTGACAATCCACGTATCTGTAGGCAAAGACACTATCACCGTATCCGATCGCGGCTTGGGACTTACGGCCGAAGAAATCGACAAATATATCAACCAAATAGCTTTTTCGGGCGCAAACGATTTCCTGGAGAAATATAAGAACGATGCCAATGCAATTATCGGTCATTTTGGCTTGGGCTTTTATTCAGCCTTCATGGTCGCCAAAAAGGTCGAAATAGTAACCAAATCTTATAAAGAGGATGCCAAGGCTGTCAAATGGACTTGCGACGGTAGCCCGGAGTTCACATTGGAAGACGCTGAACGCGCCGACCGGGGCACAGACATCATTCTCTACATTGATGATGACTGCAGAGAGTTTCTCGAAGAATCTCGCATCTCTGCGCTGCTGAACAAGTATTGCCGTTTCCTGCCGATACCTGTGGCTTTTGGCAAGAAAAAAGAGTGGAAAGACGGGAAACAAGTGGAGACCGACGAGGACAATATCATCAACGACACTACCCCACTCTGGACTAAAAAGCCCAGCGAGCTGAAGGATGAGGATTATACAAAGTTCTATCGCGACCTCTATCCGATGTCTGACGAACCTTTGTTCTGGATTCACTTGAACGTAGACTATCCTTTCCACTTGACGGGCATTCTTTATTTCCCGAAAGTGAAAAGCAACATTGAACTTACCAAAAACAAGATTCAACTTTACTGCAACCAAGTGTATGTCACCGATTCCGTCGAAGGCATCGTGCCCGACTTCCTCACGCTGCTGCACGGTGTGCTCGACTCGCCGGACATACCCTTAAATGTATCCCGCTCTTATTTGCAGAGTGATTCAAACGTAAAGAAGATCTCTACCTATATCACCAAGAAGGTATCCGACCGTTTACAGGGCATTTTCAAGAACGACCGCAAGCAGTTTGAAGAGAAATGGAACGATTTGAAGATATTTATCCACTACGGTATGCTGACGCAAGAAGACTTTTACGAGCGTGCGAAGGATTTTGCGTTGCTGGAAGACACGGATGGTAAATATTATACTTATGATGAGTATAAGACCCTCATCAAAGACGCACAGACCGACAAGGAAAATGTGCTCGTCTACCTTTATGCCAATAACAAGGATGAGCAATACAGTTATATCGAAGCCGCAAAGGCGAAGGGTTATAACGTGCTGCTGATGGATGGACAACTGGACATTGCTGTGATAAGCATGCTGGAACAGAAACTGGAGAAATGCCGTTTCACCCGCGTGGACAGCGATGTCGTCGACAAACTCATCGTCAAGGAAGAACAAAAAGGCGAAACGCTGGATGCCGGCAAGCAGGAAGTTCTTTCTGTGATGTTCAAGAGTCAGTTACCCAAGATAGACAAGGCAGAATTCCACATTACGACCGAAGCCATGGGAGAAAACGCTTTCCCTGTCATGATTACCCAAAGTGAGTATATGCGCCGTATGAAAGACATGGCCAATATTCAGTCCGGCATGAGTTTTTACGGAGAGATGCCCGACATGTTCAACCTCATACTGAACTCCGACCATCAGTTGGTAAAGGAAATTCTGGAAAACGAAAACCAAACGTGCCACGCTTCTGTAGAACCCATCCAAAAGGAAATGGATGAAACAGACGCCCGCCGCCAAGAACTCCGTAAAAAAGAAGAAGGGAAGAAAGCAGACGAGATTCCTACTGCGGAAAAAGACGAACTGAGCGAACTCGATAAGAAATGGGAAGAGCTAAAGCAGCAGAAAGATAAGGTATTGACCGATTATGCAGGCGAAAACAAGGTGGTTCGTCAACTCATCGACCTCGCTTTGCTCCAGAACGGCATGTTAAAGGGCGAAGCCTTGAACAAATTCTTGAAGCGCAGCATAGAGTTGATTGGATAAAAACTGAGCCCATTCATGCAAACCCCGGCACAACGCTTCCAAGAGGAAACAATCCGGT
The DNA here is from genome assembly GCA_949289265.1 of uncultured Bacteroides sp. GTDB lineage: Bacteria > Bacteroidota > Bacteroidia > Bacteroidales > Bacteroidaceae > Bacteroides. The sequence continues at coordinate 2,942 of CASENE010000069.1, read as the reverse complement.
TCGCCTTCCCTTTCTTTGCTTAGGGCGTAAGAAAAACGCTCAAAGTCTGAGAAAAACTATAAATCCAGCCTAGATTTATAGAATTTACAAAGGGGTGCCAACTTTTTGCAGCGGATAGAGGATTTTTCTCCCCGGGATACAGTTTTGACCGGTTCTGCATCGGACGCACGTCATTTACTACCTAATCGGCATTGTGACTCATTTTGGAGTCCATAATGCCGATTTTTTTGTTTCTATGGAAACTATTTTCTACATTTGAGACCTAATCCAAAACCTGTTTCAATCTTTAGCAGAAAACAACATGAAAAAATCATCCTTGCTCTTGATGTTGCTGGCTTTGTTGCTCTCTTCGGCGGCGCATGCCCAACGTGTGGGATTGGTACTTAGCGGAGGCGGCGCCAAGGGCATGACCCACATCGGCATCATCCGCGCCCTCGAAGAAAACGATATTCCCATAGACTATATCGCAGGCACTTCCATGGGAGCCATTATCGGCTCGCTTTATGCCATGGGCTATTCGCCGGACGAGATGGAAGATTTATTGCGCTCGCCCGACTTCAAGCGCTGGTATACCGGAACGGTGGAGCCGGAAAATGCCTATTTCTTTAAACAGAACCGCCCTACCCCGGAATTCGTCAGCCTTCGTTTCGCGTTTCGCGATTCGGCCAAAGTCAAGCCGAAAATCCCCACCAACATGATAAATCCAATACAAATGAATTTGGCTTTCATGGAATTGTTCGGACAGGCCACGGCCGCGTGCAAGGGGAATTTCGACCACCTGTTCATCCCCTTCCGCTGCGTGGCTTCCGACGTGTACAATAAACATGCCTTGGTGATGCGTTCGGGAGATTTAGGAGACGCAGTACGCGCTTCCATGAGCTTCCCTTTTGTGTTCAAGCCCATAGAGATAGACAGCGTGCTGGTGTATGACGGAGGAATCTACAACAATTTCCCTACAGATGTGATGCAAGAAGATTTTCATCCGGACATCATCCTGGGAAGTGTCGTCGCCGGGAATCCGAAAAAGCCACAGGAAGGAAACCTGATGAGCCAACTGGAAAACATGATCATGCAGAAGACTGATTATACCATCCCCGACTCAGCCGGCATACTGATGACTTTCAAATTCAACGACGTAAACCTTCTGGATTTTGACCGTTTAGACGAACTGCATGACATCGGGTATAAACGCACCATGAGTTTGATGGACTCCATCAAAAGCCGCATTCATCGCCGGGTAAGTTTTGAAAGCATACGACTGCGCCGAAGCATCTATCGCCACAACATGCCTCCCTATGTATTCAAACGCATCCTTATCGAAGGGGCCGACCCGCAGCAACAAGCATATATCCGGAAAGAATTCTATGGCGAGGAAGACGATGTGTTTACGCTTGAAGACGTGAAACGAGGCTATTTCCGTCTGTTGGCCGACAACATGATTTCCGAAATCATTCCCCATGCGGTCTATAATGCCGATGAGGATTGTTTCGAACTTCATCTGAATGTAAAAATGGAAAACAATTTCTCCATACGGGTGGGAGGCAATGTGTCGACAACCAGTTCTAACCAGATTTATTTGGGTATAGGCTATCAAAACCTGGATTATTATTCCAAGGAACTGTTGCTGGATGGACAGATCGGCAAGATTTATAACAACGTCCAATTAATGGGACGCATTGATTTACCTACACGTATTCCTACGTCCTATCGCCTTATCGCTTCCTTCAGTTCGTTTGATTACTATCGGAAAGACAAGCTATTTTCTAAAAACGACAAACCGTCTTTAAATTCAAAGGAGGAACGTTTCGTCAAACTGATGGTGGCACTTCCCTTCTTATCGAATAAGCGCGCGGAACTCAGCCTGGGGTATGGGAATCTGGTCGATAACTATTTTCAGTCAAACATCATTGATTTTGATAACGACAAGGCAGATAAGAGTTCATATAACCTCTTCGGAGGATCTATCGGATTTTATGGAAGCACGCTAGATACACGCCAGTACGCCACAAGAGGGTATTACGAAAAGCTGATAGCGCAAGTATATACAGGCCATGAGCAATTTACTCCCGGAAATCCACAGGAAGGACAGATGCCCTCTACTGAAAAGAAACGCCAGTCCTGGCTGCAAATATCCTATTTGAAAGAGTCTTACCACATGATGGGACAAAGATTCACGCTGGGGTGGATGGTGGAAGCGTTGTATTCATCAAAGAACTTTTCAACCAATTATACAGCCACAATGATGCAGGCCGGAGAGTTTGCCCCCACGCCTCACAGCAGATTAATGTACAACGAAGCCTTTCGGGCCAATCAGTTTGTGGCCGCCGGCATCAAACCCATTTGGCACTTTAATGACATGTTCCACCTAAGGGCTGAGCTATATGGATTCCTACCGATCTTTCCCATCTTGCGCGATGAACATAACCAAGCGTATTATGGGAAAACATTTTCGCGAATGGAATATATCGGCGAAGTATCTGTCGTTTGCCGATTACCGTTCGGTGCCATATCTGCATATTTAAATCATTATAGTTCACCCAGTAGAGAATGGAACGTGGGCCTCACTATTGGCTGGCAACTGTTCAATTATCGTTTTATTGAATAGTTTTTCCTAAAAAAAGGAGGGAAAAGTTTGTGAGTTCAAAAAAAAGCAGTACCTTTGCACCCGTTAAAACAAAAGGCTCCTTAGCTCAACTGAATAGAGCATCTGACTACGGATCAGAAGGTTACAGGTTTGAATCCTGTAGGAGTCACTTAAGGGTTTGACATTTAATATATTGGAGGCTCCTTAGCTCAACTGAATAGAGCATCTGACTACGGATCAGAAGGTTACAGGTTTGAATCCTGTAGGAGTCACGAAACAAAAAGGCATGTCTGTTTTGACATGCCTTTTTCTGTTCACCCAACACGAACGATTTTGGGATCAGCGGATAATCCCGGTT
>CASENE010000068.1 GCA_949289265.1 uncultured Bacteroides sp. | reverse complement strand
TGTTGCCCAGAATGATCTGCGCCTTGATGTCGTCCTTCAGCTCCGTCAGGTGCACACCCTTGACGGTGCCCAGGGTACCTACGGGCATGAAGATGGGAGTCTCGATCTGCCCGTGGTCGGTCGTTATCAGGCCGGCGCGGGCGTTGGTCTTGCTGTCGGTATATTGTAATTCGAATTTCATGCTTCTTCCTTTTGTTCCTTTTCCTTGTCTTTCTTGACGGTCAGGTCGATGGCGTCGGCCACCTTCTCGTCGGTCAGCGCGAGGGCAAACACCTCCTTCACATCCTTCACGTAGTGGAAGGTGAGCCCCTTGAGGTAGATGTCCTGAATCTCGTCAATGTTCTTGCGGTTCTCCTCGCTCAGGATGATTTCCTTGATGCCTGCGCGCTTGGCCGCCAGAATCTTCTCCTTGATGCCGCCCACGGGCAGCACCTTGCCGCGCAGCGTGATTTCACCCGTCATGGCCAGGTTGGCCTTCACCTTGCGCTGCGTCAGGGCCGAAGCCAGCGAGGTGGCCATCGTGATGCCTGCCGACGGTCCGTCCTTGGGGATGGCGCCTTCGGGCACGTGGATGTGTATGTTCCAGTTTTCGAAGATTTCCTCGTCCAGCCCCAGCAGCGAGGCGTGCGCCTTGATGTACTCCAGCGCCAGCATGGCCGACTCCTTCATCACGTCGCCCAGGTTGCCCGTCAGCGTCAGCCGTCCGCCCTTGCCACGGCTCAGGCTCGTCTCCACGAAGAGTATCTCGCCGCCCACGGCCGTCCACGCCAGGCCCGTCACCACGCCCGCATAGTCATTGCCCTGGTACTTGTCGCGCGTGTATTCGGCTACGCCCAGGTAGTCGTACAGGTCTTCGGGCTTGATTTCCGTCTTCAGCAGGTAGCCGTCGGTGGCATACTGTCGGGCCACCTTGCGCATGATCTTGCCTATCTTCTTCTCCAGCTCGCGCACGCCGCTCTCGCGGGTGTACTGCTCGATGATGGCCTCCAGCGTCTGTTTGGGCAGCTTCACGTCGGTCTTTTTCAGTCCGTTGGCCTCCAGTTCCTTGGGCACCAGGTGGCGTCGGGCAATCTCGATTTTCTCCTCCGTGATGTATCCGCTCACCTCGATCAGCTCCATGCGGTCCAGCAGGGGGGCGGGGATGGTGTTCAGGTTGTTGGCCGTGGCGATGAACATCACCTTCGACAGGTCGTAGTCCACGTCGAGGAAGTTGTCGTGGAAGGTCGAGTTCTGCTCAGGGTCGAGCACTTCGAGCAGGGCCGACGACGGGTCGCCCTGACGGTCGGCGCTCACCTTGTCTATCTCGTCGAGGATGAAGACCGGGTTCGACGAGCCCGCCTTGATGAGGTTCTTGATGATGCGTCCCGGCATGGCGCCGATGTACGTGCGGCGGTGTCCGCGTATCTCCGCCTCGTCGTGTACGCCGCCCAGCGACATGCGCACGTACTTGCGCTTCAGCGCGGCGGCTATCGAGCGTCCCAGCGACGTCTTTCCCACACCCGGAGGGCCATAGAGGCAGATGATGGGCGACTTCATGTCGTGCTTCAGCTTCAGCACGGCCAGGTGCTCCAGGATGCGCTCCTTCACCTTCTCCAGTCCGTAGTGGTCCTTGTTCAGCGTCTTTTCGGCGTTCTTCAGGTTGAAGTTGTCCGTGGTATAGATGCCCCAGGGCAGGCTCAGCATCGTCTGCAGGTAGTTCAGCTGCACGCTGTAGTCGGGCGACTGCGGGTGCGTGCGTTCCAGCTTGTCCACCTCCTTCAGGAAGGTGGCCTTCACCTCGTCGCTCCACTTCACCGTCTCCGCCTTGCGGCGCATCTCGGCTATCTCCTGCTCCTGCGTGCTGCCGCCCAGTTCGTCCTGTATGGTCTTGATCTGCTGTTGCAGGAAGTATTCGCGCTGCTGCTGGTCGATGTCCTCGCGGGCCCTCATCTGGATGGAAGCCTTGATTTCGGCCAGCTGCACCTCGCGGTTCAGTATCTCCAGCAGTCGGTAGCTGCGTTCGCGCAGCGAGTTCAGCCGCAGCAGTTCCATCTTCTCGTCCTTCTTGAGCTGCAGGTTGGTGCAGATGAAGTTGATGAGGAAGATGGGGTTGCTTATGTTCTTGACGGCAAACGAGGGGTCCTGCGAGAACATCTCCGACGTACGCATGTAGCGCACGATGAGGTCCTTGCATGCCTCCACCAGTGCCTGGAATTCCTTGTCGTTCTTGTCGGGCAGCTCCTCGTTGAGGGTCGTCACGTGTCCCTTCAGGTAGGGCGTGGTCTCCACGATTTCCTTCAGCTGCATGCGCTTGGTGCCCTGCAGGATGGCGGTTGTGGTCTGGTCGGGCATTTCGAGCACGCGTATCACCTTGGCCACGGTACCCATGTCGTGCAGGTCCTCGGCCAGCGGCGCCTCCGTGTCGGCCACCTTCTGGCACACCACGCCGATGTACATTCCCTTGCGCTCGGCGTCCTTGATGAGCCGCAGCGACGACTTCCGCCCTACGGATACCGGCATCAGCACGCCCGGAAACAACACCATGTTACGAAGGGGCAGTATGGGCAGCACGTTGTCTATCTCCACGTCCATCAGCTGCTGTTCGTCGCCTCCTTCGTAGTCGGCAATGACGGAGAAGCCCCTTCCGGCCTGCGATTCGTCATCGCCCATATAAAATCTTTTCTTCATTTCTGTCATGTTAAGTTAGTACTCTCTTGTGGGAGTTCACAATGCAGATGCAAATTTACGCTATTTCTTTGTATTAATCGGCCCCCAATTCTTTAAAAAGACAAAAAACGGGCATTTTGGGGACTTTTTTTCGGGCGGATTTCCTTACTTTTGCGACAGCAATCCATCAGAGCGATATGTCCGAATCATCCTTTTTGTTCAAACAATTCATCGTCCGCCACGACCGCTGCGCCATGAAGGTGGGCACCGACGGCGTGCTGCTGGGCGCGTGGGCCCCTGTGGAAGGCGTCCGCACAGCGCTCGACGTAGGCACAGGTACGGGCCTCATAGCCTTGCAGTTGGCCCAGCGCAACCCCCAACTTCAGGTGACGGCCGTCGAGGTCGATGCCGATGCCGCCTCGCAGGCGTCCGAGAACGTTTCCGCCTCGCCCTGGCCCGACCGCATCCG
>CASENE010000067.1 GCA_949289265.1 uncultured Bacteroides sp. | reverse complement strand
TGAAGAAATGTATCTGATTGAAGCAGAAGCTGTGGGTGTCAGCCAGGGGGTTGCTGCAGGTGTTGCTAAGTTGAATGCATTTATGCAGGGATATCGCCAACCGGATTATAATTGTACACTGACAGATTTACGTGAATTCCAACTGGAAGTTTTGAAACAAATGCGTATAGAATTCTGGGGTGAAGGGAATGCTTTCCCCACTGCTAAACGACTGAAACCCGGAGTAATCCAGAACTACGAAGGTACCAATGTACCTGTAGATACGTATAAGATTAACTGCCAAGGTATTAAACCTAATTGGAATTTAGTAATTCCTATTGATGAAATAGATTCTAACGTGGCTCTTCAGGGTATGAATAATCCTGATCCGTCAAATGCAATTCCCAGTCGCCCGACTCCGATAGGCGAGTATGCTCCTGGAAATGTTGCAGGTAACTAATGACTAAGTTTATAACATAATCAACGCATATATATGAAAGCAATTACTAAATATTTTCTCACGGCACTAGCCGGCGTTTCTTTAATCTTGGCGGCTTGCTCGGACGATATTGAAAGGGAGCCCTCCCCAGTTCCGACGGACGGAATTCAGGCCTACATCTACGCAGATGCAACAAGTTTAACGTATCTTCCTAATGATGAGCAGACTTTTGTAGTAAAGGTCGCTCGTCAGAAGACAGAAGAGGCTGCTACAGTGCATCTTTCTACTGATGCTACTGGAATAACCTTGCCTGCTGCGGTAGACTTTGCAGCAGGAGAGGCCGTAAAGGATGTTCAGGTAACATTTGATATTCCAATCGGTTCTTCAGTAGCTGTAACGATTGCAATTCCAGAAGAGGAAGGCTATATCTATGCTGATAATACAGTGACGGTCAATATTACCCGTGATTACACCTGGTTGAATATAGGAACTGGAGTCTATACGTCTCAACTCTTTGGTCAAAGCTGGCCGCAGCCCATTCAGAGAGCCAAAGAAGCCAATGTATATAAATTGTTGGATTGCATAACTGAGGGATACCCTATGATTTTTACGTTGAGTGCAGATAATCAAACGTTGGAGGCCTGGGACCCACAACCTACAGGATATGAAGATGGCGCAAATGGAATGTTATATTTTGTCGCTGCAGGAATGCAGAGAAATGGTAACATTCTTAGTTTCCCAATGATTGGTGCAATAAATGTTGGTGGAAGTTTGCAGGCTTACTACCAAGGTTTCACTGAAACACTGGAATTCCCCGAAGGATTTGATTTGTAGTTTTTTTATTGACTAGTAAGAAGGGGGAACGTACATCGTTCTCCCTTTTTTGTTGTTACTTGATGTTAATTCCCGATAAATCCCTATATTTGCCGTCACGATTGTACCTATATAAAAGAAAGAGAGACAAACATGGCAATGAAAGAATTTGTAATTTCCGAAGCGCAGGTCGAGACTGCGGTGCTGGTGGGACTCATCACGAAGACGCAGGACGAGCGGAAGACGAATGAGTATCTGGACGAACTGGCTTTTCTGGCTGAGACAGCCGGAGCGGAAGTGGTGAAGCGCTTTACACAGAAACTGGACCAGGCTAACTCGGTGACGTATGTCGGCAAGGGGAAGCTGGACGAGATCAAGCAATATATCAAGGACGAAGAGGAGGCGGAAAGGGAAATCGGTATGGTGATCTTCGACGACGAATTGTCGGCCAAGCAGATCCGTAACATCGAGGCGGAACTGAAGGTGAAGATTCTGGACCGTACGTCGCTCATCCTCGACATCTTCGCTATGCGTGCACAGACGGCCAATGCCAAGACGCAGGTGGAGCTGGCACAATATAAATACATGTTGCCGCGCCTGCAACGACTGTGGACGCACCTGGAACGCCAGGGAGGTGGTTCCGGTGCCGGTGGCGGTAAGGGTTCGGTAGGTCTTCGCGGCCCGGGTGAAACTCAGCTGGAAATGGACCGCCGTATCATCCTGAACCGCATGTCGCTGTTGAAGGAGCGTCTGGCGGAGATTGACAACCAGAAGGCTACGCAGCGCAAGAACCGCGGACGGCTGATTCGTGTGGCACTGGTGGGATATACCAACGTGGGCAAGTCTACTTTGATGAACCTGCTGGCCAAGAGTGAGGTGTTTGCCGAGAACAAGCTGTTTGCCACGCTCGATACCACCGTGCGCAAGGTAATCATCGACAACCTGCCGTTCCTGCTCAGCGATACGGTAGGATTCATCCGCAAGCTCCCTACCGACCTGGTGGACTCCTTCAAGTCGACGCTGGACGAGGTGCGCGAAGCCGACCTGCTGCTGCATGTGGTGGACATCTCGCATCCCGACTTCGAGGAACAGATAGACGTGGTGAACAAGACACTGGCGGACATCGGAGCGGCCGGAAAGCCGATGGTGCTTATATTCAATAAAATAGATGCCTATACGTATGTGAAGAAGGACGAAGACGACCTGACTCCGCGCACCAAGGAGAACTTGTCGCTGGAGGAACTGATGAGGACGTGGATGGCGAAGATGGAAGACAACTGCATGTTCATTTCGGCACGCGAGAAGATCAACATCGAGGAGATGAAGACGATGGTTTATCAGCGCGTCAAGGAACTGCATGTGCAGAAATACCCGTATAACGATTTCCTTTACCAGACTTACGACGAGAACGGAGAAGTGTAAGGGAAATGCTCGATGGTGCCTCTTGGGAGGGACCGGATAGGAATCTCTATGAAACGTAGGTGGGCGGAGCTGCTCCAAGCTCTCGTCTGCCTGCGTTTCATGTGTTTATAAAAGGAACTTAGCAACTGTATCATGGAGAATTACAGAAACTTGACCGAAGATGAAGTCCTTCGGCTGAAGAGCCAGTCCTGCCTGGCCGACGATTGGGAGAAGGTTCGCGTGGCGGACGGCTTTTCGACAGAATTTGTGCATCATACCCGTTTTTCGGGTGAGGTGAAGTTGGGAGTCTTTCAGGGTGAGTTCATCTTGCCGGGAGGCATCTGCAAACATTCCGGCCTGCGGCATGTGACGTTGCACAACGTGACGGTGGGCGACAACTGCTGCATCGAGCATATCCAGAACTATATTGCCAACTATGAGATTGGACATGACACGTTCATCGAGAATGTGGACATCCTGCTGGTGGACGGTGTGTCAAGGTTTGGCAATGGGGTGGAGGTGTCTGTTCTGAACGAGACGGGCGGGCGTGAAGTCGTAATTAATGACAAGCTGTCGGCCCACCTAGCCTATATTATGGCCCTCTACCGCCATCGTCCCGAACTGACTGCCCGCTTGAAGGAGATAGCGGACTATTATTCCGACAAACATGCTGCGGCGGTGGGCACTATCGGCAGTCATGTGACCATCCTGAATACGGGGTCGGTCCGGAATGTCCGTGTCGGCGACTATGCCTGCATCTCGGGTGCCTGCCGTCTGTCCAACGGCAGCATCAACAGCAACGAAGCGGCACCTGTGCGGGTAGGTGACGGAGTCATCTGCGACGATTTTATCCTCTCCAGCGGTTCGCATGTGGACGACGGTGCCATGCTGACGCGCTGCTTTGTGGGGCAGGCCTGTAAGCTGGGGCACAACTATTCGGCTTCGGACTCGCTGTTCTTCAGCAATTGCCAGGGTGAGAACGGTGAGGCATGTGCCATCTTTGCCGGCCCTTTCACCGTGACGCACCACAAGTCGACACTGCTCATTGCGGGCATGTTCTCGTTCATGAATGCCGGTTCGGGTTCCAACCAGAGCAACCACATGTACAAGCTGGGGCCCATTCATCAGGGAACGTTGGAGCGCGGCGCCAAGACGACATCCGACTCCTACATCCTTTGGCCGGCCCGTGTGGGAGCTTTTTCACTGGTCATGGGCCGTCATGTCAACCACGCGGACACGTCGAACCTGCCTTTCTCCTATCTGATAGAGCAGAACAACACGACCTATCTGGTGCCGGGCGTCAACCTGCGCAGCGTAGGAACCATCCGCGACGCGCAGAAGTGGCCCAAGCGCGACGGACGCACGGACCCCGATAAGCTGGACTTCATCAACTACAACCTGCTCAGCCCCTATACCGTGCAGAAGATGTTCAAGGGGCGCGAGACGCTGCTCAACCTGCGCCATGCCAGCGGCGAACTGTCCGACATCTACTCGTTCCACAGTGCCAAGATACGC
>CASENE010000066.1 GCA_949289265.1 uncultured Bacteroides sp. | reverse complement strand
GTCTTGTGGTTCATGCCCATGCCGAGGTATTCGTTGCGTACCTTCTCCGCCGTGACATAAGTGTCACGGTCGAACACGTCCTGATAGGCCTTGTTCACACCCACGCGGATTTTGTCCAGCATACGGTTGCCTTCCAGAGCCACGTTGCTCCTTCCGGTCAGCCGTCCGGTTTCCACGCTCCACATCTTTTCCTCCACGTCCAGCTTGCAACTGAACTGTGCGATTTTCCCGTTCACCGTGATACGGCACATGACCGGTATCAGCCCGTTCTTCTTCGGCGCGTTGCGCTTGAGGTAAAATAAAATCTTGAATGTCGCTCTACTCATAGTTCATACTTTTTTATGGTTGCAAAATTACCTTGTGTAGAGCTGTTTGCCTGTATGTAAACCGCAGCAGACCAACGCAATCGAATCTGCCGCAAGACTTTTTCATCCCGAACCTTGCCAACTGCCTGTATAATTGCAGTTCTTGCCATGTTTTGCCGGGCTTTTCCATCCTGTTACCCGTTCCGATTTTAAGTAACGAGATGGTAACGTAATTTCGGTTCAAGTTGGCATTTTCACGGTTTCAGTTGGCACCCGTCCAAATCGCCAAAACCCCATAAATCATTAACTTTCAATCATATTTCCGTGATTTGCTCAGTATCTCACTTTTTTGTATTATCTTTGCAAAAACGAATATACATATTATATAATATACAACTATGGCAACACCTCGTTACAAACGAATCCTCCTCAAGCTCAGCGGCGAGAGCCTGAAGGGAGACCGGCCGGGCATCTTCGACGACCAACGGCTGGTGCAATACGCCGAACAGATCAAGGAAATACGCGACATGGGCGTGCAAGTGGGCATCGTCATCGGCGGAGGCAACATCTTCCGCGGACTGAAGGGCGCCATGAAGGGCTTCGACCGCGTGAAGGGCGACCAGATGGGTATGCTCGCCACCGTCATCAACAGCCTGGCCCTCAGCTCGGCACTCGCGGCACAGGGCATCAAGGCCCGCGTGCTGACCGCCGTGCGCATGGAGCCCATCGGCGAGTTCTACAACAAGTGGCGCGCCATCGAATGCCTCGAAGCGGGCGAAGTGGTCATCATGTCCGCCGGCACGGGCAACCCCTTCTTCACCACCGATACCGGCTCCTCCCTGCGCGGCATCGAGATTGAAGCCGACGTGATGCTGAAGGGCACCCGCGTGGACGGTGTCTACACCGCCGATCCGGAGAAAGACCCCACGGCCACGAAGTTCACGGACATCACCTACGACGAAGTCCTCGCCCGCAACCTCCGCGTCATGGACCTCACGGCCACCTGCATGTGCAAGGAGAACAACCTGCCCATCATCGTCTTTGACATGGACACGCCGGGCAACCTCCGGAAAGTCATCGGCGGGGAGGAAATCGGGACGCTGGTGCATAATTAAATGAAGAATAAAGAACGAAGAATAAAGAATTTACGCTATATTTGCACTTCATCAATGTAAACTAATAACACAACCCTGATATGAAAGACGTAAAAGACATCCTGGGCGAAGCCCAAGAGAAAATGGACATGGCCGTCATGTACCTGGAAGAGACCCTGGCACACATCCGCGCCGGAAAGGCAGACGTGCGCCTGCTGGACGGCATCCGCGTAGACTCCTACGGCTCGCAAGTGCCCATCAACAACGTGGCCGCCGTCACCACCCCCGACGCCCGCACCATCGCCATCAAACCCTGGGACAAGAACATGTTCCGCATCATCGAGAAGGCCATCATCGACTCCTCGCTGGGCATCATGCCGGAGAACAACGGCGAAATCATCCGCATCGGCATCCCGCCCCTCACCGAGGAACGCCGCAAGCAGCTGGCCAAGCAATGCAAGGCCGAAGGTGAAACTGCTAAGGTAAGCGTGCGCAACGCCCGCCGCGACGCCATCGACCAGTTGAAGAAAGCCGTGAAGGAAGGCCTCGCCGAAGATGCCCAAAAAGGCGGCGAAGAGAAGCTGCAGAAGGTGCACGACAAGTACATCAAGCAGATTGACGACATGCTGGCGGCTAAGGACAAGGAGATAATGACGGTATAAGTTAGCTACGAGCTACAAGCTACGAGTGACAAGTCAACATGAACCCCGTAGCTCGTAGCTCGTAACTTGTAGCTGATACAATGACTGGGCTCGTAATCAAAAACACCGGCAGTTGGTACTTGGTCCGCACGGACGAAGGGCGCGACGTGGAGTGCAAGGTAAAGGGGAACTTCCGCCTGAAAGGCATCCGCAGCACCAACCCCGTAGCCGTGGGCGACCGTGTGCACATCGTTGAAAACCGCGAAGGTACGGCCTTCATCACAGAGATAGAAGACCGCAAGAACTACATCATCCGCCGCGCGTCCAACCTCTCGAAGCAATCGCACATCATCGCCGCCAACCTCGACCAGTGCATGCTCATCGTCACCGTCAACTATCCGGAGACTTCAACCACCTTCATCGACCGCTTCCTGGCCACAGCCGAAGCCTACCGCGTCCCTACCACCCTGCTCTTCAACAAGACCGACCTTTACGACGAAGACGACCTGCGCTACCTGGACGGTCTCATCCACCTCTACACCACCATCGGCTATCCCTGCCTCAAAGTCTCGGCAACCCAAGGCCAAGGTATCGCAGAGGTCAAGGCCAAACTTCGCGGAGCCGTCACCCTCTTCTCGGGCAACTCGGGCGTAGGCAAATCCACCCTTATCAATGCCCTCCTGCCCGGCACCGACGCCCGCACAGGCGAAATCTCCCAAGCGCACAACAAAGGCATGCACACCACGACCTTCTCTGAGATGTATCCCGTGGACGATGCCGGAGGCTACATCATTGACACGCCGGGCATCAAAGGCTTCGGCACCTTCGACATGGAGGTAGAAGAAATCGGGCACTACTTCCCGGAGATATTCGAGGCCTCGGCCGATTGCCGCTACGGCAACTGCACGCACCGGCACGAACCCGGCTGCGCCGTACTTCAAGCCGTAGAAGAGCACCGCATCAGCCAGTCGCGCTACCAGTCCTACCTCAGCATGCTGGAGGACAAGGAAGAGGGCAAATACCGGGAAGCCTACTAAGCTCTCATGTATCAGCCTGTCTGCCAGGCTTCCTATCCTGCACACAAAAGAAACGACTTCCCGGTCGAAACCGTCCCTGTCTGGTGGTTGGTTGTGAAATGCTTTCAGATTAGTATCTTTGCAGTATTGGAAACAGCAAAGGACAAACCGTGGATTCGGCTATGTTGGTTGTGATTTGCTTTCAGATTAGTATCTTTGCAGTATTGGAAACAGCAAAGGACAAACCGTGGATTCGGCTATGTTGGTTGTGATTTGCTTTCAGATTAGTATCTTTGCAGTTTGGAAACAGCAGGTCGCCACG
>CASENE010000065.1 GCA_949289265.1 uncultured Bacteroides sp. | reverse complement strand
TCACTCTCCGCAGGACACCACGACTTTCACGGGCCGATGGTCGGACTCGATGGGGGCGTCGAACACCTCGGCCTGTGTGCAGCCTGCCTGCGGGGAGTCCTGGCGGAGGAGGGCGATGTAGTCGATGGTGGTCTCGGGCGCGTCGGCGGGGAAGGTGTGCGCGTCGGGCCGGGTGAGGATGTCGAAGCTCTTCTTCATCTCCGACAGGAAGGGAGAGTCGGGCGTGTCGTTCCAGTCGCCCGCAAGGAAGACGGGCTTCTGATAGCCCTTCAGGGCGTCGAGGATGACGGCGACGGAGGCCAGACGGTCTTTCTCCGTGAGCGAGAGGTGTGTGCAGGCATAGACGTAGCGTGGGAATTCGACTACCAGCAGCGCACGCCTCTCTTCTTCGCCCGGCAGGGGGAAACGCTTCACGTCCACAGGCCGCTCCGAACAAAGCATGCCGATGCCGTAGGTGCCGCCGTTGTAGTCGATGGCGGGCGCATAGACGGGGTACATGCCCGTACGCCTGCCCAGCTCCTGAAGCACGAAGAGGCCGTGGCTGCGCTGCGTGGCGCTGTCGGCCTCCTGGATGGCGACGGCGTCTGCGCCGAGCTTCCTGATGACTGCGGCAATGCGGTCGTAGGACACCCGGCCGTCGAGGCCCTTGGCGTTTCGGATGTTGTAGCTGGCCAGCGAAAGTTCGGAGCAGGAGGCGCCCTTCGTCTGTCCGTAAGCGGGCAGGCAGGGGAGCAGGGAGAGCAGCAGGGCTGCCCACAGGAGGGAATGGGGGTGTTTCATATTCAAACGGAACTAAGCATTTTGTATAATCTTCAGCCCAAGTTATCCCATGACACCGGTAGCCAGTTCGTGCTCCAGATAGGAGTAAACGTAATTGGGGCTTTGAAAATAGAGCCCGGTTTTGGGGTTGGACAACTTGGCGTAGGTATCCGAGGTGTAGAGCGTATCTACCGCATCGATGAAGGTCATGCCCCGTTTCTCGACCAACAGTCGGATGAGGTCGGCCGCTACGTGTTCTATCATATAGTCAATGTCTGTCATACTTTCTTGAGTTTGGAGATGGCAAGTTCTTCCGCCTGTACAGGGTCGTCGGACAAATCATGGGCAGTTTTATCTATTGCATGACAAATGTAGTGAAAGATGGGCGGATAAAAAACAAAATCGTCGGATTTTTTGCAGGAGACCATCCTGCATCATAAAAAACACCACCGATTACACAGATGGACACAGATTCCTTTTCAGACAACGGAGGGATAATCTGTGAAAATCCGAGTAATCGGTGGTGAAAAAAGGGGAACGTCCGCCTTTAGAACTGGAAGTAGTTCTTGGCGTTGTTGTAGCAGATGTCCTCAATCATCTGGTTGATGCGGCCCATTTCGCTGGCGGGCAGTTCGCCGTTCTCCACGTCGCGGCCTACGAGGTTGCACAGCGTGCGGCGGAAGTATTCGTGGCGCGGGTAGGAGAGGAACGAGCGCGAGTCGGTGAGCATGCCCACGAAGCGGCTCAGCAGGCCCAGCAGCGACAGGGCGTTCATCTGCTTCTCCATGCCGTCCTTCTGGTCGAGGAACCACCAGCCCGAACCAAACTGGATCTTGCCTGGCAGGGTGCCGTCCTGGAAGTTGCCCAACATGGTGGCAATCACTTCGTTGGCGCAGGGATTGAGGTTATAGAGGATGGTCTTGGTCAGCTTGCCTTCGGTGTTCAGGCGGTCGAGGAACTTGGCCATCTTCTTGGCGGTGGTGAACTCGCCGATGGAGTCGAAGCCCGTGTCGGGGCCCAGGAGCTTGAACATCTTGGTGTTGTTGTTGCGGATGGCGCCGTAGTGGTACTGCTGTGCCCAGCCGGTCTCCCAATCCATCTCGGCGAAGATGACCAGCATGGCCGACTTGAACTTCAGGATTTCTTCCTGCGTCAGTTCCTTGCCGCCATACACCTTGTTGAAGATGGCCTTGATTTCGGCGTCGGTATAGTCTTCGGCATAGAATTCCTCGATGCCGTGGTCAGACAGACGGCAGCCTTGCTCGGCGAAGAAGTCGTGACGACGGCGCAGGGCGGCAATCATGTCGTCGAAGGTGGAGATGGCAACGCCGCTCACCTCGGCCAGCTTCTCGACGTAGGCGCGGAAGTCGGCCGGCACTTCGACGGCCATGGCCTTGTCGGGGCGCCAGGTGGGGAGCATCTTGATTTCGAAGCCGCTCTCGCGCGTCTTGATGTGGTATTCCAGTGAGTCGACGGGGTCGTCCGTGGTGCAGACGGTCTCCACATGGTAGCGGCGCATCAGGCCGCGGGCGGAGTATTCGGGCTGGCGCAGCTTCTCGTTGCACTCGTCATAGATCTCGCGGGCGGTCTGCGGATTGAGCACCTTGGTGATGCCGAAGGCGGTCTTCAGCTCCAGGTGGGTCCAGTGGTACAGGGGGTTGCGCATGGTATAGGGAACCGTTTCGGCCCACTTCTCGAACTTCTCCCAGTCGGTGGTGTCCTGGCCCGTGCAGTAGCGTTCGTCCACGCCGTTGGTGCGCATGGCGCGCCACTTGTAGTGGTCGCCGCCCAGCCAGATTTCGGTCAGCGAGCGGAACTGGTAGTCGTCGGCCACCATCTGGGGAATGAGGTGGCAGTGATAGTCGATGATGGGCATCTTGGCCGCATGTTCGTGATAGAGCTTCTGTGCAGTTTCGGTCTGCAGCAGGAAGTTTTCATCCATAAAGTTTTTCATAATCCGATGTGTTTTGATATCTAAAAATGTTACTTTCTCCCTATATACCTATATAGCTCTGATTGTAAAGCGAATAGGCGGTGATGACGATTTTAGTTTTATTAACCGTTATCGAACACAAAAGTAGAAATTTTACTTGGAGATACAAAATTATTCGTATCTTTGCCACGAATATTTATAATATTTAAGCTTTGCGGACGGGCAAGGCAGTGAGTGGAAGTAAATGGAAAACAAGAACTATACCATCAAAGACATCGCACGCATGGCGGGCGTATCGGCCGGAACGGTGGACCGCGTGCTGCACAACCGCGGCGACGTGTCGGCGGCCAGCCTCGAGAAGGTGCGCAAGGTGCTCGACGAAATCAACTACCAGCCCAACCTGTTTGCCATCGGGCTGGCGGCGAAGAAGCGTTACCGCATCGTCTGCCTCATTCCTTATTATATAGAGGGAAACTACTGGCACGCCGTGGCCCAAGGCATCGGACGGGCGGCGCAGGAGCTGGCTCCGTTCAACGTGTCTGTGGACTTCCTGCACTATACGCACGCCGGCGAGGCTTCGTACAGCCAGGTGTGTACGCAGGTGCTCGGCGAGGAGTGCGACGCCGTGTTGCTGGCGCCCAACTTCCGCGAAGAGACCCTGCTGCTCACGTCCGCCCTGGAGCGGAAAGGTACGCCCTACGCCTTCATCGACTTCAACGTCGAGGGGACGAACGCCCTGTGCTACATCGGGCAGGACTCGCGCATGAGCGGCTACATCGCCGCCAAGATGCTGATGGGGCACTACAGGGAAGGGCAGGAGCTGGTCTTCTTCCTGAACAACCGCAAGCAGAACCCCGCCGAGATACAGATGCAGCGACGGATGGAGGGCTTCATGCAATACCTGGAGGAGAAGCATGTGGGGCTGCCCGTGCACGACGTGGTGCTCGACAAGGAGAACGCCGAGGCCAACCGCCACACGCTGGACCGCTTCTTCCGTGAGTGCCCGCGGGCCGTGCTGGGCGTGGTGTTCAACTCGCGCGTCTACCAGGTGGCTGACTACCTGCACGCCACCGGCCGTCGCATGGAGGGGCTGGTGGGCTACGACCTGCTGCAGAAGAACGTGGAGCGGCTGAAGACGGGCGAGGTGGACTACCTCATCGGGCAACGGCCTGCCTTGCAGGGCTATGGCGGCGTCAAGGCCCTGTGCAGCCACATCGCCTTCAAGCGGCCCGTCAACCCCATACAGTACATGCCCATCGACGTGCTGATCAAGGAAAACATCGACTATTACTTTGAATTTGAATAACTGCATAACCAACAAAATTTAAACGATTTTCAATATGAAAGCATTGAACAAGCTGACGGCCCCCAAAGCCGTGGCACCCGAGAGAATCATCCAGTTCGGCGAAGGCAACTTCCTCCGCGCATTTGTGGACTGGATTGTCTACAACATGAATCAGAAGACCGACTTCAACAGCAGCGTCGTCGTGGTACAGCCCATCGAGAAGGGCATGGTGGAATGGCTCAACGGCCAGGACTGCCTCTATCACGTCAACCTGCAGGGACGCCTCGAGGGCAAGGCCGTGAACACGCTGACACGCATCGACTGCATCAGCCGCGCCCTGAACCCCTATACGCAGAACGCCGCCTTCATGGCCCTGGCCGACCAGCCTGACATCCGTTTCG
>CASENE010000064.1 GCA_949289265.1 uncultured Bacteroides sp. | reverse complement strand
GTTGGCCAGGGTGGCCCAGCTGTGGCGGGCGCAGTAGCTGCTGAGGGGCATGCGGCACCCCGCGGCGTCGGCCAGGGCCTTGAGCCTCCTGTTGAAACATCGCAACGCGCTGCGGTATTGCCGGTATCCCCTCTCGCCCGGACTCCGCACGAAGGGGAAGAGGTAGGCGGAGGCGGGGTCGGGCGACTGCAGGCGGCGGAGTGCCTCGAGGGCGGGCGGCTCCACCCGGACGCGCAGTGGCGCTCCCGTCTTGCGGCGGCGGTAGGAGAGGACGCCGTCGCGCAGGTCGCAGCGGCGCAGGTAGGCAATGTCCACGAAGGGTATGCCGCGGAGCATGAAGAGCAGGAAGAAGAGCTGCCTGGCCCTCTCCAGGGCCGGGTCTGCCAGGGGTACGGCGCGCAGGCGGCGCAGCACGTCTCCCGTCAGGGCCCGCTTGCAGTCGGCGCGGTTGCCGATGAAGACCCCTCGGAACAGGCGGGGTCGGAAGGGCGCGAGCCCGGCGTCCACCGCGCGGAGGTAGGCGGCGCGGAGCATGCGCAGGTAGGTGGAGACGCTGTTCCACCTCAGCTGCCGCTCCAGCAGGTAGTTCTGGAAGGCCAGCAACCATTCTCTGTCCACGCGGGAGAAGGGCAGCGGCCTGCCGCGCGAGAAGTGGAGCACGCGGCGCAGGGCCGCCTCGTAGACATGGGCCGTGCCGAAGCGCCCCTGCCGCCTGAGCGAGCGGGCCAGGGAGGCCATGTAGGTCGGAAAATCGCAATGGTTTTTCTTCATAAGCGGTTGTCTTTAAATTGAAACTCCCGCTAAGATAATGAAATCCCTCTTGACGCAGCTCAAATCCCTCTTTAGAGACGTAAAGTGGCACTTGAGGAAGGGGAATGTGGCATCCCAGGCACAAAAACGCCCCAAGCCCGTCCCCGGTTCGTCCCCCAGGGAGACGAACCGGGGACGAACTTGGGACGAACTTGGGACGAACTTGGGGCGAACCTAAAGGGGCCTTGGTCGCATCACTCGCGGCGGCCCATGAATATCATAACATAATAGATAAGCGTGGCCAACGAACCCAGGGCGGCCACCACATAGGTGTAGGCGGCAGAGCGCAGGGCGTCTTCGGCCTTGTCGTGGTTATACGCATTGGTGATGCCGGACGAACTGAGCCATACCAAGGCGCGCTTGCTGGCATTGATTTCCACAGGCAGCGTGACAAAGCTGAACAGCGTGGTCAGGGCAAACAGGATGATGCCCGCCAAGAGTATCTGCGGGAAGGTGTTGAGCAAGAAGATGCCGGCCAAGATGACCCACGTCACCCACTGCGAGGCAAACGAGACCACCGGCACCAGGGCACTGCGCATCTGCAGGGGGCCATAGGCACAGGCATGCTGCACAGCGTGCCCGCACTCGTGGGCAGCCACGGCGGCAGCCATCACGCTGTTACTGTTGTAGACGCTTTCGCTCAGGTTCACGGTCTTGTTGGCCGGGTTGTAGTGGTCGGTCAGATGACCGGGCGTGCAAGTGACCTGCACGTCGTAGATGCCGTTGTCATACAGCATCTTTTGCGCCACCTCGCGACCTGTCATGCCGTTGTTGGTGGGGATTTTGGAGTATTTCTTGAACTTGTTCTGCAAATTCATTTGCACCAGCCAGCTCACCACAGCCACGCCGATAAAGATAATCCATTGTATTCCTATCATTCTATTATTATTAAAGGGTTTATATTCGTTGTCTTTGTTACAAATCGTTTGCCAAAAATAGAGGGAAACTGCGAACCGGGCCTCCGTTTCCCCCATCTTTTAGGAAGAATTAGCTAAGAGCCTGTTTAAAATTTCCTTTTTAATATTTTTATGCAGTCTGTTTTGAGCTTTTTCCGGTCTCTTTTGTTCCCTTTCGTCACGTAGCCCGCTACGCTCCTCATGACAACAGGAAAATATTCTCGGAAAAACATCTCAAAACAGTACGGAGCAAAATGTAAAACTGGCTCTAAAATCAGTCCAATTCCAATTCTATAACGGTATCAATATCCGTCGGCACCTCGTCCAGCAAGAGCGTGTAGCCGGCCCGGTTCTTCTGGAACTTCACCGGCTTGCCGTCTGCGAAATAAGAAGCCTTCTTCACCTTCCTGTCCGCAAGCGGAAGGAAGAGGGCCTTGTCTTGCAGGTCGAGAATGTGGACATAGAGCAGGTTGCCCTTTTGCGTGGTGCCTCCCCAAGGATGCGGCGCGACGCAACCGCCACGTGTGCCGTAGATGGTTTCGCCGTACACTTTCATCCACTCGCCCATTTCGGCCAGACGCTGCACGGCCACTTCGGGCAGTTCGCCGTCGGGCTGCGGGCCGATGTTCATCAGCAGGTTGGCGTCTTTCACCGCCGCGCCCACGAGGTATCGGATGAGTTCGGGGGCAGACTTGTAATCCTGATCCGTAATCTTATAGCCCCACATGCCGTTCATGGTCTGGCAGGTCTCCAGAGGCAGGTGGCTGATGTCCTGGCCGGAAAGACCGGCCGTGTTTTCCCCGGGCAGGTCGCGCTCGAATATCTGGATGTCTTCTCCCTCGAAGGGCACCTGATGATGGTTGTTGCCCACAAGACAAGCCGGCTGCAGGCGATGAATCAGCGCATATTGTTCAGGCAGGTGCCAGTCGAAGTCCGGATTCTGGTCCTGGTCCCACCAGCCGTCGAACCAGATGGCGCCAATGGGGCCGTAGTTGGTCAGCAACTCGGTCAGCTGGTTGTTCATGAAGGCATAGTAGCTGTCCCAGTCTCCCTCCGGATGAGGGCGCCCCGTGCCACGGCCTGTCCTCCCCCACACGGCATCCTCGCGATACCAGTCGATGTGCGAATAATAGAGGTGCAGCCGGATGCCTTGCCTGTGGCACTCGTCGGCCAGCTCTTTCAGCACATCGCGTTTGAATGGCGTGGCGTCCACGATGTTGTAATCCGAATAGCGGGTGTGGAACATGGAAAAGCCTTCGTGATGGCGGGAAGTAAAACAGATGTACTTGGCCCCCGAAGCCTTGATGGCGGCGACCCACCGGGCGGCATCGAACTTGGAAGGGTAGAAACCGCCTGCCAGTTTGGCATATTCCTTATAATTCAGGTTCTTGTTGGTCATGGTCCATTCGCCCGTGGCCAGCATGGCATACAGGCCCCAATGGAGAAATATGCCGAACTTGGCATCGCGAAATTCCTGACGCGACTTCAGGTTTTCTTCGGTGGGTTGATAGGGTTGCGCAACCAACGGACAAGCCAGGCCGCACAACAAGAGGAAGGATAACAGTCTTGTTTTCATAAGCAATCGGTTCACTGAGAAAAGAGGGAGAAGGAGAAAAAAGAGATAAAAGAAGGGAAGGATAAGGGCGGAAAGCCTCAACCTGCCGGAAACGATGAAGGCCCTCCCCCACTCCACCGTCTGCCGATGAGAGCGGGAGAAGGCCTTCCGTCTTATGTCAGTCACACTTCTTCCACGTAGCGCTCGATGGTCTGCTGACGGTCGGGCCCGATGGAGACAAACTTGATGGGCACACCCAGTTGCTCTTCGAGGAAGGAGAGATAGGCGTTGAACTCTTCGGGGAACTCGTCCTCGCTCTGCATCTTGGTCATATCCGTCTTCCAGCCCGGCAATTCCACGTAGACAGGCTCTATGCCCTCGCTGATGTCGAAGGGGAAGTAGTCAATCTCTTCACCGCCCACCTTGTAGGCCACGCAGGCCTTGATGGTCTCGAAGGCATCCAACACGTCGCTCTTCATCATGATGAGCTGCGTGACGCCGTCCACCATGATGGCATAGCGGAGCGCCACGAGGTCGATCCAACCGCAACGGCGTTTGCGTCCGGTCACAGAGCCGAACTCGTGTCCCAAGGTGCAAATCCGGTCGCCCGTCTCGTCAAACAGTTCGGTGGGGAAAGGCCCTGCGCCCACGCGGGTGCAATAAGCCTTGAAGATGCCATAGACCTCGCCAATCTTGTTGGGAGCGACGCCCAGGCCCGTGCAGGCTCCGGCGCAGATGGTGTTGGAAGACGTCACGAACGGATAGGAACCGAAATCGACGTCCAGCATCGTGCCCTGCGCACCTTCGCACAACACGGACTTGCCTTCGGCCAGCAGGCGGTTCACCTCGTGCTCGCTGTCCACCAGATGGAACTGCTTGAGGTATTCGATGCCTTCCAGCCAGGCCTTCTCCATGTCAGCCAATTCATAGGGGCCGTAGTGCAACCCCTCCAGCATCTGGATGTGGCGGGCCTTGGCTGCCTCATACTTGCGCTCGAAGTCGTGCAGGATATCTCCCACGCGCAGGCCGTTGCGGCTGACCTTGTCGGTGTATGTGGGGCCGATGCCCTTGCCCGTCGTGCCTACCTTGGCGTCGCCCTTGGCAGCCTCGTAGGCCGCATCCAGCAGACGGTGCGTGGGCATGATGAGGTGGGCTTTCTTGGAGATGTGCAGGCGTTCTTTCAGCGGATGGCCTGCGGCTTCGAGGGCTTCGGCTTCGGCTTTGAAAAGGGCGGGGTCGAGCACCACGCCGTTGCCGATGAGGTTCACTTTGTCGCCTTGGAATATGCCGGAGGGGATGGAACGGAGCACGTACTTCTGTCCGTTGAACTCAAGCGTATGTCCGGCGTTGGGGCCGCCCTGGAAGCGGGCCACTACGTCGTATCGGGGGGTCAACACGTCGACTACTTTGCCTTTGCCTTCGTCGCCCCATTGTAATCCTAATAGAACATCTACTTTCATTTGTCTTTCTTATGTGATTGATTATGATTCGTTGTCTTTTTCCGGTTGGCGCGCTCGCACTTGCTGCACAGCCCGTAGAGGTAGAGCGAATAGTGCGTCAGGCTGAAACGGCTCAGCCGGGTGTTGGCAATGGCACGCTGCAACTCTTCGTTCTGAAACTCCACCACCTTGCCGCATTGGGTGCAAATCTGATGATGGTGCGTGTCGCGATTGTAGCACTTCTCGTATTGCGAGGAATTGCCGAACTGGTGCTTGATGACCAGCCGGGCGTTGATGAGCAAGATGATGGTGTTGTAGAGCGTGGCGCGGCTGACTCGGAAGTTTTCCTGGTCGGCCATGAGCGAATAGAGCGTGTCGATGTCGAAATGTCCGTCGATGGAGTAAATCGTATCAAGTATGGCATAGCGTTCGGGCGTCTTGCGATGCCCGTGCGCATTGAGGTATTCAGTGAATATCTGCCGCACCGTTTCTTTTACGTTCTTATCTTCCATAATCGGCCCAACACAGTTAACAGCGAACAAAGTTAGTTCTTTTTCGCGGAAAGCAAGCGCGAAACAACTTTTTTTTAATCGCCCACCTCTTCGCGCACCAGATTGTAGAGCAGCTGCTCGTCGGCCGATGGCGAATCTTTCATCTGCTCCACGCGGCGGCACATGCGGAAGGCGTGTTCTTCGCCGTGCTGCATGTAGCGGCGGATGAGGGCGGCGGCGGCATTGCGCACGTGGTACGGGCCGGAGAGAAAGGCAGCCGTGGCCTGGTCGAGCAGTTCGTTTTCGGCACGTTCCTCCAGATCGCCTTTCTGCATCAGCAGGCGGGCGGCGGTGAGGAAGCCACAGGCCTGCACGTATTCGCGCTCGTCGGCCATCCATTGCAGGGATTTGGCAGGAGCATAAGGCAGGCGGCTGAAGAGGTTCATGCTGGTCAGTTCGGCTATCTCGATGTTGCGGATGCCCTCCACCCAGATGTCGGCTATTTCCGGATAAAACGTTTCCACCGGTTGCAACAGGCCGGCCAGAATCTTGCACTCGCGGATGTCTTCTTTCCAAAGGGCTTGTGCCAGGTCGTGGTTCTTCTCGTAGCGGGCGGCTATCTGCTTGATGCGGGGCAACTCGACGCCGAAGTTCAATTTATAGACCAGCCCCTTCTCGCGCATGCTTTGCGACACGGCGCCGTTCATGGCCAGGCGGAACTGGGTCTTGATGTCTTTCAGTTGTTCATGTAAATCCATATTTCCTTTGTTGTCAGCTTGTTGGATGAGTAATATAGAAGCAAAAAACTGGCCTACCAACCCCAGCGTGCTGGGACTGGTAATCCAGCGTGCTGGGACTGGTAATCCAGCATGCTGGGATTAGTAAGCCAGTAAACGGGGATTGGCAGGCCCGTCAAGAGGGCTCCGACGTCTCAGTTCCGGGCCGGCAGCGTGGCGTAATCGCGACTGTAGCGCAGCATTTGTTCGGCGTAGCCTTCGCCGTAGCTGACGGTGACATCGGTGATGTTGCCTTCGGCATCGGTCACGGCTTCGTACTTGGGGTTGACAAAGCCTTTGTAGGGAGCCAGGTTCAACTTCTTGTAACGCTCTAATACCTCCTGATGTAGCGCGGGGTCTACCTTGACACCGTAGTTTTCCACCAGGTCGCGGGCAGCGGCGAAGTCGCCCGTAGACTTGATGCGCTGCACTTCGGCCAGCAGTTGCCCGAAGAGGTTGCGCAGCTTGCCATAGTCGTTCACCTGCAGGTAGGTCTTTCCGTCGCGCTTCACCAGTTCAGCCACCTTGTCGGCCGCGCCTTTCTCATATACCCAGCGGGCAATGAGCTGACGGTTGCGCATGTGGGCCTCCTCAATCTGATTGCCCGGCTCGATGCGCACCAGCTGCGTCATCAGACCGTTCATCAGATAGGTGTAATATTGGGCGTGGTAGGCGGCCGTGTCGGGCAGCAGACCGAGTTCCACCAGCTTGGGGTCAGCCACGTAGTAGAGGCCAAACAGGTCGGCGCGCGCCTCTTCGATGGTCGAGCCGTAGGCCTTCAGCCCGTCGGGGTCAGCGCCCGGCGCCATCTTGCCGGAGCCGTGGCCCAGGCACTCGTGCAGGTCGGTATGCAGGTTGTCCGTCAGGTCGGCATACTGGTCTATCATCTTCAATTCTTCGGGACTGATGACAAACTCCTCGTTGAACCCGTTGCCGTGGGCCGCCTTGGCGTAGGCGTCGGTGATATTGCCAATGGTGACAGACTTCGAGCCGTATTGCGCACGAATCCAGTTGGAGTTGGGCAGGTTGATGCCGATGGCCGTGGCGGGATAGAGGTCGCCGGCCAGGATGGCAGCGGTGATGACCTTGGCCGACACGCCTTTCACCTGCTCCTTCTTAAACTGTTTGTCCACGGGCGAATGGTCTTCAAACCATTGGGCATTGCTGCTGATAATCTCCGTGCGGCGCGTGGCCTCCAGGTCTTTGAAGTTGACCAACGATTCCCAGCTGGCTTTCAGTCCCAACGGGTCTCCGTATGTCTCGGTAAAACCATTCACAAAGTCCACGCGGGAGTTCAGGTCTTTCACCCACAGGATGGCATAGTCGTCGAAAGCCTTCAGGTCGCCCGTCTCATAAAAATCCACCAGTTTGGCGATAACGGCTTTCTGCTCCGGCGTCTCGGCCACCGTCTCAGCCTTCTTCAGCCAATAGACAATCTTTTCGATGACCTGCCCGTACAGTCCTCCCACTTTCCAGACCTTCTCCACCAGTTTGCCGTTCTCCTTCACCAAGCGGCTGTTCAAACCGTAAGACACGGGCGTTTCATCCTTGGGGTCTTTCATGCCGGCATAGAAGGCCTCTGCCTCCGGCTGCGTCACACCGTCGTAGTAGTTGCAGGCAGAGGTCAGAATCAAATCTTCGCCGTCCGCCTGGTTCACCCGCTTGGGCATGACCTGCGGGTCGAAAATCACGGGAAATACCTCGTCGCACAGCTGCTCCACGCTCTGTCCTTCGGCCAAGGGAAGAGCCGAAGCATCCACGCCGAGCAACGCCTGCCTGAAGAACTCGGGACTAAAGCCGGGCACAAACTTTTCGCAACCGTAATGATGATGGATGCCGTTGGAGAACCACACGCGCTTCAGATAAACCTCCATCGCCTTGAAATCGGCCGAAGCCTTATCTCCCTTGTAACCGGTATAGACCGCCTCCAGCATCCGGCGGATGACGAGGTTGTATTTGCCGTTCTGGTCGAACAGGATGTCACGCCCCTGCAAGGCTGCTTCGGTGAGATAATAGACTAATTTCTTCTGGTCGAGCGTCAGCGACTCGAACCCGGGTACGCGATAGCGTAGAATCTGTAAATCTGCAAACTGTTCCACTGTATAATCAAATTTATCGGTTCCGGCAGGCGTCTTCGGCGCACTGCCACAAGCACTGAACATGGAGGCGACAAGCACCGCCGAAAGGAATGGTTTCTTCATATAAATGCAATAAAAAGGATAAAAGATAGTGTCTGAAAAAGACGAAAAGGAGTATCCCGGAACGGCAATAGATTCCGAAATATTCCTTTTCTGGTGTGTATCGGTTCCGCTTACACGGAGTCATTTCTTACGCTCCACATGTCTCTTGCGGTATCCGTTCGGAGTTTCTCCCACGTTCTTATAGAAAGCAGCATAGAACGACTGGCGATTGGCAAAACCTACCATCGTGCTGATTTCTTCCACATTCTTGTCGGCATAACGTTTGTCCGTCAGCAGGTGCATGGCTTCCTTGATGCGGTATTCGTTCAGCAAACAAGAATAATTCATGCCGAAACGAGAATTGACCACCGCCGACAGATAGCGCGTATTGGTCTGCAACTCCTTGGCTAAGTCCTTCGCTGAGAAATCGGGATCTCTGTACTTCTTCTGCACGACAATGATGTTCAGAATCTTGTCGTACAACTCGTCTGCCAGCTCCGGCCGTATCAACGAACGGTAAGCGGCATCCTTAGGTTTCTTGTCACGCAAGTTGTAGGGACGCTTCTTGGTTTCCTGCTCTTGCGCCTTGTTTTCTAATTCACTCATTCACTTTTACTGGTTAGGGTTGTTATAAAAAGGAGCCTTAGCATTTTTATCGCTAAGGCATTACAAAAGTCTGACATTTTTTCCTAATATGCAACTTTTGAAAGGTTTATTTTTGGCAGGAAAAACGGCAGGTAGGCTGCCACTATGCTACAGATGGGGGACAGAAAGAAACTTTAACAATTCGTTTCGTTTCCGCCTGTGAATCGGCCTCACCTACACTGCTCCAACAGATTAGTCAAATCGCTCAAGGGAATGCCCAACGCGAGGGCCTTTTCAAAGTCTTCGCGGGCCTGTTTCTTCTTTTCTTGAGACAAATAAATCTGCCCGCGCATCAGATAGGCTTCGGGACGCGAATCGTCCAGGCGGATGGCTTCCTCCAAATCCATCAACGCCATGGACTGACGCCCCAACTCTTGCTGCACACCGGCACGGGCCACGTATACCACGGCATGCTGAGGAGCGGTCAACAAAGAGGTACCTTCGCCCTTCTCGTTCACCATACCGTCCAAGATTGCCAACGCCTCCTTCAGTTTGCCCTCTTTCTGATTGAGCATGGCCAACCCTAACCGACCGCTGAAATGTTGAGGAGAGAGCGTCAACAAACGCTCATAATCGACACGAGCCGCCTTGTAGTCCTGCTGCTCGGAATAGATGTAAGCACGCATTTCCAAGGCTTCCTGATTATCCGGCTGCAAATCCAGCACCAGCGCATAGTCCATGCGGGCCTTCTCCAGTTCGCCCATCTCCAGATACAAGTCTGCCCGTTTTTGCAGAATAAGCGGATTGCGCGAAGCCATGTTCACGGCATAAGAATACGATTCTAACGCTTCCTTATAACGATGACGCATGCGCTGTACCGTGCCCAGATTAGCGAACAACAAGGCATTGCGCACATTGGCCGGGTCCAGGCTCAAAGCCTGGCGGATGTATCGCTCGGCTTGCGCCAGGCTGTCGCGGCTGATGGCTGTCGAGGCCCGTTCACACAATTCTTCATAGGTTTGGGCAGAGACAAGGCTCCAACCGCCCCATCCAAGCAAACACAGCGCCAAACAGATTTTTCTTGCTGACATCATAGATTCGGAGGAATTTAAGCATCTAAAGCATACAGGCCTGTGGACAGATAACGCTCACCCGTATCCGGCAACAGAACCGTGACCAACCTTCCCGCCATCTCCGGACGGGCAGCCAACCGGGTAGCCGCACACAAGGCAGCACCGGAAGAGATGCCGGCCAGCAATCCTTCTGTAGCTGCCAGTTGGCGGGCAGCACGGAAAGCATCATCATCGGTCACAGCAATGATTTCGTCCACCACCGAAGCATCGTAATTGCGGGGAACGAAGTTGGCGCCAATGCCCTGGATGCGATGCGGCCCAGCCTTGCCACCTTCGAGAACAGGCGAAGCAGTCGGCTCTACAGCCACTATACAGACACCGGGGTTATGCCCCTTCAATGCACGAGCCACCCCACTGACTGTTCCTCCCGTACCGACTCCGGCAACAAAGGCCTCCACCTGTCCATCCGTGTCTTGCCAGATTTCTTCGCCGGTGGTACGGAAATGCACCTCGGCATTGGCCGGATTGTCGAACTGGCCGAGGATGACAGCACCGGGAAGGGAAGCACACAATTCTTCCGCCTTGGCCACCGAACCCGCCATACCTTCCGCACCTGACGTCAGCACCAGTTCAGCACCATAAGCCCGAAGCAGGTTGCGCCGCTCCAGACTCATGGTTTCAGGCATGGTCAGTATCAGGCGATAACCCTTGATGCGAGCCACCATGGCCAGACCGATACCAGTATTGCCACTGGTAGGTTCGACCAACGTGCCGCCAGGACAAAGCAGACCGCGACGCTCTGCATCCTCCACCATGGCGAGGGCGGTGCGTGCCTTCACACTGCCACTGGGGTTGAGCATCTCCAGTTTAGCCACAAGTGGCCTCGAAAGTCCGTGCATACGACTATAGGCCGAAAGCTCCATCAAAGGAGTATGGCCTATTAAATCTAAAAGCGAGGTTGCGATTTGCATGAAGAATGATAATTTATTAGCTACAAGCTACGAGTCAAGTGACTTTAGTTCTTAGTGCACAGCCACTTGTAGCTCGTAGCTCGTCACTTGTAGCTGCGGGGCTTCGCCCCGCTAAATTCCTATTTTACTTCTTATCATTAATATAGTTCACGAGCCACTGCCCCACTTCTTTCGTGCCATACTTCGCACCCCCTTCTACCTGAATCTCCGGCGTGCGCACACAGGCATCCAGCGAAGCGTCTACGGCTTGGCGAATCAAGGCGCCTTCCTCGGCAAGGCCGAAGTACTCGAAAAGCATGGCCACGGACAAGACTTGCGCCAAGGGATTGGCGATGTTCAGACCTTTCGCCTGAGGCCAGGAACCGTGGATAGGCTCGAAGACGGGCGTGCTATCGCCAGTAGAGGCCGAAGGCAAAAGTCCCATAGAACCGCTGATGACCGATCCCTCGTCCGTCAGGATATCGCCGAAGGTATTCTCCGTCACCATCACGTCGAAGAAACGAGGCTCCTGTATCATCTTCATGGCTGCGTTGTCCACGAACATGTAGTCGGTAGTCACTTCGGGATATTGCGGCGCCATCTCCTGTGCAATCTGACGCCAGAGGCGGGACGAGGCCAACACGTTGGCTTTGTCTACCACGGTGACATGCTTGCGACGACGCATGGCGTACTCAAAGGCCACACGCAGGATGCGCTCAATCTCCGGACGGGTATAGTAATTGGTGTCGTATGCCTTGTCGTTATCCTGGTATTTCTCGCCGAAATACATGCCGCCCGTCAACTCACGGATACAGAGGAAGTCGGCGCCATCCACCAGTTCGGCACGCAGAGGCGACTTGTGGAGCAGGCACTTGAAGGTCTGCACGGGACGGATGTTGGCATACAGTCCCAAACGTTTACGCATAGCCAACAGTCCCTGTTCAGGACGCACCTTGGCCGTAGGATTGTTGTCATACTTCGGATCACCCACCGCAGAAAACAGCACGGCGTCGGCATTCTTACATATATTATAAGTCTCCTCGGGGAAAGGATCGCTCACCTTATCAATGGCATCGGCACCACACAGAGCGTACTCATAGGATACTTTATGACCAAACTTCTCGCACACGGCATTCATCACATCCACCCCCACGGCGGAAATCTCAGGCCCGATACCGTCACCGGGCAATACGGCAATTTTCAGTTCCATTATTCTTTATCTTTTAAGTCGTTTCATTACTTCTTCTTTCGTCCGTCGATGCTTGCGCCGATAGCGGTCACCGATAATAAATCCCACCGTGGCAGACAGCGCACAAGCAGCATTCACCAGCAAGTTGGGGCCTTCAAGGTCGTTGCCGGGGAAAAGGCGGTTCAGGACGCTAATGGCACCAAGACACCCCACAAAGCAAACGGCATATAACTGCCAAGGCTTTAAACAAATTTTCTTCATATCCCGAATTCTACAGGGGGAAATGGTTATCCCGCCGCTAAGGTAGTGATTTGTCACTAAACGCCGCGTCACCAAAGTCTAAAAAAAATCCAACCAAGCCCATCTTTTTAATGCGATGGGGCCAAACGGTTCAAAAAACATCCTCAAAATCAGTTGATACTGACGGCCAAAATGCAACGATATGAAGAGATTCAGAAAATACCTGTCCGCCGCGTTTGCCGCGCTACTTTTCTTGCCCCTGTCGGCGCAGGAAAGGACGGACACGACCTATACCTTCCGCTTCGTGCCGGGGGACGACATGTTCTACGTGCCTTTCCACGGCAATGACAAGGAGCTTGCGCGGCTGGAGGAATGCGTCGCCCGCTACAAGTCGGAGATACTGGGCGGCAAGATACCTCTTCGGGTGGACGGGCATTGCTCCGTCGGTAATGACAGTCTGGCGAGAGTCCGCTCCAACCGGGTGAAGTCGGAACTGATTGTACGGCAAAGCCTGACGGAAAGCTGCTTCATCACGCGCAACCATACCGGCAGTGGCGATTATG
Organism: uncultured Bacteroides sp.; assembly: GCA_949289265.1. GTDB lineage: Bacteria > Bacteroidota > Bacteroidia > Bacteroidales > Bacteroidaceae > Bacteroides. The sequence goes on along the minus strand of CASENE010000064.1, from coordinate 10,702 downwards.
TGACGGTGAGCCTGACTGTGGAAGTGCAAGCACAAGCCCCCTCAACTCCCCTCAATGGGGGAGCTGAAGATACCACCGGCAAAGCGGCTGAGGACACTTATATAAATAAGGTGGAAGAAACGCAGGCGGAAGAAGTGGAAGTACAACCCGCACAATCTGCACAGGCGGAGCAAGCTGAAACGATGGAAGCAACGCAAAGCCTCCCCACGGGGGAGATTGGAGGGGCTTTTCTCCGTGCCAACCTCTTGCGTTGGGCAACGCTTACGCCGGACTTGGGGTTGGAATGGCGCATCAACCCTTCTTGGGGCATCTTGGTGAACGGCTCGTGGACTTCGTGGTCGTGGAACAACAAAGACCGAAGATACGCCCTTTGGGAAGTGTCGCCCGAAGTGCGCTATTATATAGGCAAGGAGAAGCGCGGCTACATCGGCGCAATGTACAAGGCGGGGGCGTTCAACTACAAGCTCTCCGGCATGGGCAAGCAGGGCGACCTCATAGGCGGCGGCATCACGGGCGGCTACCAACTGCGACTGACGGATGCCTTCTCGCTCGACTTCAACCTTGCCGTGGGCTGCCTTCATGCCGACTACGAGAAGTATGAGGTGGTGGACGGTGTGCGTGTCCTGCGGGAAGATGAGAACAAGAACTGGTGGGGACCCGTTAACGCGTGTGTCACCTTGGTATGGCAACTGTTTTAGCAAATTAAATTGATAAGAACAATGTATAGAAAGAAATCAAACGATTATCCTTGCAAGCGCGGCATCTTGTCGCACGCTATGAAATTTCTGGCCTGTGTTCTGCTGGCCTTTGGCATGGCTGCCTGTAGTGACGACGATGAACCTGTAGTGCCCGAACCGGAACCGGAACCCGAGCCTACCGAATTCCGTGTCCATATTGGCGAGGGCAACATCATCGATATCGATGAAGAGAACCTCTATCCCGACCATTACCCCATCATGAAGGGCGCCTTCATGGTGATGGAAGACCTGCCCGCCGACGAGAAGATTCTCTACATGGGCGGATGCTACTCACCCGTGAGCCAAGAGCCGGACTTCACCGACTACTACGAAATCTACGACTACTCGAACTACCCCGACATCCAGGAGTGGGACTGGACGGCGAACCCGCAGCTCATCTGGCAGTGCATGTACTTCCTCCACATGGTGCCCGGCACCACCTACTACCTGCGCGGCTACGTGGAGACGGACAAGGGCGCGTACTGGAGCAACACGATGGAGGTGCACTCCAACTTTATGGAGCCCTTGCAGGAAGACCCCAATGCCTACGAGATACCCGTGGTGTTCCACCTCTTCCCCGACGAGGACGGCACCTATCCCGTGCAGGACTACTTTGCGCTGGAGCAGATAGAGTACGCCAACCACGTGTACTCCAACTACTACCAAATCCCCGGACAGCCGGGCTACTTCAACATCCCCGCGCAGGTGAAGACCGGCGTGCGCTTCGTGCCAGCCACCGAGATGCCCGACGGCACCCCGCTTGAGACGCCCGGCATCTACCACGAGCAGGAGCCCATCAACTTCAATTACGGGGATGATGAATCACTGGACCGCAAATACGTATGGGACATGGAGAAGGTGCTCAACGTGTGGGTATGCCGCATCGGTGGCACGGAAACCGAAGACGGCTCCGTCTTCGGGGGCTATACGGCCATGCCCTTCTTCGATGAGGGTGAGGTGTTGCCTGGTTGCGACACATACGAGCCCGGCACGTTTACGGGCATCTTCCTCAACGTGGACGGCATGCAGGTGGCCAACCAGGTGATGACGTTCGCCCATGAGGCCGGCCATTTCCTGGGGCTGAACCACGTGTTCGCCACTGAAAGCCAGGAGAATGATTATTGCGACGATACGCCTTGGTACGACCGCGGCCCTTACAACGAGAGACTCCTGGAAGGATACATGCCCCTCAACCGTTGGGTGGACGGCACGGACGAACGCTTCATCTCGGACAACATCATGGACTACGACTACGGCTACATGACCGGCTTCACGCCCGACCAGGTGGAGCGCATCCAATATACCTTGGAGCACGCCTACTTCATTCCGGGCGAGGCGGGCAAGGAAGAAGTGCAGGGTCGTTCCGCTGGGCAGAAGCTGCGTTTCGGAAAACCGGTACGATAATTTAATGAAGAAAGATGAATGAAGAATTAAGACATAGCATGAAAAAGAAATCTGCGGCCGTCTGCCTGGTCTGCGTCATCTGCGTGCCCTGGTTGCTGGCATCCTGCGTGAAGGACGAGCTGCACCGCACGCCGCATCCCGACCGTGGCGTGGTGAGCGTGTCGGTGGACTTCCCGCAAGGCGCGGAGGACGAGGACGGCTACACCGTAGAAGTGGACGGAAAGCCCTTGGACGGAAGCGGGAAAGACTCCGATCCCTTGACTCCGGGCGAGCACACGATATTGGTGCATAACACGCCCCGTGGCTTCACCGTGACGGACGGCATCGCCTACGTGGAGCGGGTGGATGGCACCCGTGCGCTGACCGACCTGATAGACCCGTTGCCCGAAGTCCTCTATTCAGGCACGCGAACCATTCACGTCGTAGCGGACGACACGCTGCATCTGAATCTGTCCGTGGCGCAGCGGACGCGCGACCTCCGTCTGGAACTGACCGTGACCGAGGGCGACCCGGAACGCATTGCCGCCATTACGGGCACTATCTCCGGCGTGGCGGGGGCATACGACCTGCGCAGTGAGACGCTTTACGGCGAGGCGGTCAGCACCAGTCCGGCATTTACCCGGAACGGCGACATGATAACGGCGGACATGCGTCTGTTAGGCACGATGGGCGAGGCGCAAGAGCTGACGTTCACACTCACCTTCACCGACGGGCAGACGCAGACCGTGACGAGCGACCTGACGGAAGCCCTTGCCACGTTCGGTGAGGACATGACCGGACCGTACACGCTATGGGGCGATCTCCGTACCCCGATAGAGGCGGGCTTCTCCGCCACCATTACCGACTGGGAGGTGGTGGACGGCGGAAGCGTGGACATACATTGAATCTTTACATAAACCATAATATCCAACTAAAAGCCAACAGTAAAAATGAGTATGAAAACAGTAAGCGCATTAGCGTTGGCAGCCCTTCTGATGACGGCCTGCCAGAACGATGAAGAGACGGTGCAGACGGATGACCGTGTCGCCCTGCAAGTGACCAGCGGCATCCAGACCCGCGCCCACGATGCCACTTGGGAGGCGGGCGACGAGATAGGCATTTTCGGGTTCCCAACGGACGCGAACCAGACCACGTGGAGCAACGTGCCTTATGCCACCGCAAGCGGTAACGGCAGCTTTGCCCCTGTCTCGGCTCCCATTTACCTGCCTGTCAATGACTCGGAAGTGGACTTCGTGGCCTACTATCCCTACACCGCGACCTTGACGGACGGCGTTTACGCCGTGGACGTGACCGACCAAAGCAATCAGGCAGCCATCGACCTCATGGCGGCAGGCACGCAGACCGCCGACCGCATCAATAATGATGTGGCATTCAACTTCGAGCACAAGCTGTCGAAGATTGACATCACTTTCAAAGCCGGTGACGGCATGACCGACACCGAACTTGCCGGGATGACTGTGCAGCTCACCGGACAGCAGACCGCAGCCACCCTCGACGTGACACAACCCGAAAGTACAGTCAGCGTGACCACGGGCAATGTCGCCACGCTTACCTTGAACACCACCGCCGACGGCAAGTCCGCCGAAGGCATTGTCCTGCCGAGCGAGAACTGCGCCAGTATGGCGCTCCACCTCGTGCTGGCCGATGGAAGCAGTTTCTTCGACTGGAATTTGTATGAATCCAAAGCGAAGAGTTTCGAAGCGGGCAAGAAATATGTTTATGCAATCACCGTGAACAAGACCAGGCTGGACGTGACCGCCACCATCACCGACTGGGCACCAGGCAATGGCGAGGACGGCGAACAGGGGAATGCCTATTAAAGCCAATACCTTTTAACCAACTTGATAAATTGACAAAAATCACAATCAGATGAAAACGACGATGAAGAAAAAGTATCTGTTATTCGCCGCAGCCGCGCTGACACTGGCGGCTTGCAGCAACGATGAGAATTTGAACGACGGTCCGGTGGAACTGCGACTGAGCAGCGGCATCGAAGTACAGACACGCGCCACGCACAATCTTGACACCCAACTGAAAGACGGGGAACAAGTGCATGTATGGGTGGACGATGCCACTACCAGCACGGCATTGTACAATAACAATCTGTTGACCAAAGGCAATGGAGGTGCACTGTCAGGAGGAACACCCATGTTTTTCCCGCCATCGGGCAGAGTGGACATCTACGCCTTGCACGGGGATGTGACGTTGGCGGATAATGCCTACCCCACGTCTGCCTTGACACATACTGTGGACCAAAACCAAAGTAAAGGGAACGCTACAGTGGGAAAAGGCTATCAAGGCTCCGACTTGGTGTATGCCAAAGCAGAAGATATACAGCGTACCACGACACCTGCCACCACTGCCACCCTCACATTCCATCACCTGCTCTCCAAAGTGGAAGTGGTCCTGATACAAGGAACAGGCGACGGGAACTTTTTACAGAACATCACTTCCTTGCAGGTGCTGAGCACGCAGCCCACGGCAAACTTTACCTTGGATAAAGCCTATGCAGCCAATGCCATTGTGGTGACAGCAAGCGGCACCGCCGCCCCCATCTCGCTTGACACCGATGTGTCCGCCTCGTCCGCAGAAGCCGACCAAGTGCTGAACGAGGCCATTATCGTGCCGCAGACCATCAACAGTGGCACGCCGTTTATCCGCGTACAGACTTCGGAAAGCACCTTCACCTACAATCTGGTGAACAACACCACCTTCGAGAGCGGCAAGAAGTACAAGTACATCGTCACCGTCCGTGAGACCGGACTGGAAGTCGATTCAAACATCAACGACTGGACGGAAGGCGTGGGCGATGACGACGGTTATGCCGAAGAGGACTAAACCAAGATATACAGCCACCGCCGGGCATCGTGCGTAAGCCCGGAGAGAAGCCTGCACCAAAAGGCGCGATCGGCAGTCTCGCCACTGCCGGTGGCACAAAATAAACACTATAAAAACAAATTCGTATGAAGAAGATGAAACACATATCCCTACTGTTGGCAACGTTGGTTTGCACATTGGGCTTCACGGCATGCGACAACAATGAAGACACCTCGTTTTCCATGCAAGACGGCCCCTTGGAAATCCGGGCAACCATAGCCGGAGGTGCGGACACCCGTGCCACCGTGGATGGCGACTGGACAGTGGGTGATGAAGTAGCCCTTTGGGTACAGGACGGAAATGGTGCTGAGGGGATATACCGTTGCCAAGTGACGGATAACTTGAGAACTTTGATTAGTAATTACTATTGGCCCAATAAGAATGTGCCTTTAAACATACAGGCAGTCTATCCCTATCGGGCTGTAACCGAAAGTAGTACAAACCTTTCCAAGATATCTTGGAGCGTACAGAAGGAACAGAATGAAAATGATGGTTACGAAAAGAGCGACTTTCTGTGCAGTGAACAACGATTGAATGTCAATTATGGAGTTTATACTGCGCTCTCCTTCTACCATCAGACCGCCAAGATAGTAGTAAACATCAAAAAAGAGGGACTGCCCACAAGCATAAATGCCGAACCGGGCGACATCGCCCTGACCATAGGCGGGGACAACGGTCTCGCGCTGAACGGCACGTTCACGCCGCCGGAGACTATAAGTAGTGATGGTTGGCTCGGCACTTGGACGCTTGGCAATACCACAGGTCGCATCAAACCCCACCTTGCTACCAACACGGTGACCGGTTGCATCGCCAGCTACGAAGCCCTCGTCATTCCGCAGGACGTGGAGGCAGGCACAAAGCTGTTGACCTTTACCGCCACGAAGAACGGCACACCCTACGGCCCGTTCTATTACACACTGGATAATAATATCACGTGGAACTCCGGCTATGTCTATACCTACGACATCACCATCTTCCACTATGGGCTTGAGGTGCAGGTATCGGAAGGCATCAGCTGGGAAAACGGCACTGGCGGTTCCGGCTCGGTAGAATTACCAGTTTAAGAATTAAGTAATAAGAACATCCTTATGACGAAGATACCTACATATAGGCTACAAGAGATTGGTGAACGGTTGTACAGGCTGTTTGAATGGTCTTTCATCGGTTTTAGCCTGTTGATAGCCCTTGTCTTTGCAATCCGCTCCATCCAGTTAGAGCAGGAAGTGAGAATGCTGGATGCGAAGATTGCGGAATGCAACGAGGAACTTGCCATCATCCGTCAGAAGTTAGGCAAACGGCAAGCGGTTGCGCCTCGCCGCTTCATGTATCTCCGTACTCACGAGGAAGCCATGAGGATGTTCGGAACTAAAAAGGAGAACAAATGATTCGCAAGATACTGACATATTACGCCGAACGCTTGGAGGAATACCTCAGCCGCACTCACCGCCGCCCCGAAGGGCTTGCCACGGTGGGGATGATAGGCAACTCCACGGAGGAACGCCCCAACAAGATGGTGGTGAGCCTGCTGAACGTAGAGCGCGAGACGGCAGGAGGCATCGCAGCCCCCGTGCAGCGCACCTCCGATGGAGGGTATGCCCGCCTGCAACCGCCCATGCTGCTCAACCTCAACGTGATGCTGGCGGCGGTGTTCGACGAGCGTCAGTACCACAATGGAATAACACATAATACTTATAACGTATGAACTATAATAATGAATGTAACTTCCCCTCTGCGGCAACAGCAAAGGGCATCAACATCTCCTCCGGCTACCGCTGCCCGGAGCTGAACAAGGCGGTGGGCGGTTCGTCCACCGCGGCGCACCGTTACGGCTATGCCTTCGACCTCGTGCCCGTCAACAGGCAAATGCGGGCGTTCAAGCGTTTCTGCCGCGACTTCCTTGCCGGACGCGCTTTCGACCAGCTGATTTCCGAGGGCGAGGACGACCACGGCGTACCCAGCTGGATGCACGTGGGCTACAAACATCCCGACGGCAAGCGGCAGCGCAGACAGTGCTACTCGATGATACACGGAAAATATTATCCCATGACGGACTAACTTTATAAACAACAGCATAATGAAGAAATACAGATTATTTTCAGCAATAAGCCTCGTGGCGGCACTCCTGCTCTCCGCCTGCTCGCAGGACGAACTGGCGGAACAAGGCACGACACTGCCCGAAGGTGAATACCCCTTGCAGATAGGCGGCGTGAGCATAACGGCCGAGGCGGGCGAACAGCCGTGGACACGGGTCACGGAGAATAATACCGACGGCATGAGTAGCGTGTGGCAGAACGGTGATAAGATAGGGGTGCGCATCGGTGACAGTGAAGAAACGGGCATCTATGTGGTGAATGTGGATGAAAATGGCACAGTCACCTCCATCACCCCTGATAAGCCCGTCTATTGGACTAATACCCAGCCTGCCACTGTCACCGCATGGTATCCGGCCACAAATGGTGCAGTATCCCTCGAATACCAAGATGATGAAGGCCTTTCCTACGTGTTGCACGGCACCGGTACGGGCAACCATCAAACACCCGTCACCCTCAACTTCACCCACCAGTTGGCTAAGGTGCGCGTGATAACCCGTGGCACAGCCGATGTGTCTGGCTTTGAAGTTTTCGCTCCCTACAATTGTTACGTTGAGGAAGGGGAAATAATATCAGCACCCTCTAGTCCTACAGACAGAATCCCAATGCGTCAGTCCGCCTACGAGGACATAGGAATATGCTGGGAAGCCAATGCGGTACCAGGGGAATTACCTTGTTACGAGGTTCACTGTCGTAATGGTTATAGTGGAGTTTATGCCCTCCCTTCTCCCATGACGCTGGAGGCAGGCAAGCTCCATACCATCACGCTGACGCTGAACAGAAAGGGGACCATAGACCTCTCACAGCGGACAGAGACTTATACGATTGCCACCGACGGAGACTATTATTTCAACGGCACGGGCAGCTATGGCATCCGCGTGACAGGCGGCAATCCTACTATCTATTTGGGTGATGCCCATATCTCGGTGGCAAGCGGCAATGCCATCGACATCACGAGCGGCAACCCCACCATCCATGTGCAGGGCAATAATAGTGTGTCCGCAAGTAGCGGCGCGGGCATCTATGTGGCAGAGAATAGCAGCGTCACCATCACGGGGCGTAGCCGGAGCGACAAGCTGACCGCGAGGGGCGGTGAAGGAAGTCCAGGCATTGGCGGATACACAACCGGCACGACGACTGCCGCGAATTGCGGAAACATAGTAATCACTAATGTACAGATAGAGGCTCATGGAAGTAATGACGTCAATGGAAATTTAGCACCAGGCATAGGTGGAGCAGGAGATGCATCCTGTGGAACCATCACGATAGATGCCGCAACGGTTTATGCTTATGGCGTTGCGCCGATGTCTCAAATGTCAAGTTCAGCCATAGGCGGAGGTATCAATATGTTGGAGGATAAGGGCTCTTTCGGAACCATCACCATCCGAAATGGCTCGGAAGTATATGCCCAAAGAGGTAACTCTTATAGCGATTATATCGGTGATTCTGGAAGTCAGAATATCCCTGCAAATTCACCCGAAGGAATTGATGCCACGGTGGATGAAAGCAGTACGGTTAGAAAGCTGAATTAGTATTCATACCCCTTGATGAAGGGTATCAGATACCCTTGGAAGAGGGGGATATAACAATAGGATGTATAACCTTTAAAAAAGAACGACTATGCTGGAACATGAGATTAAAAACAAAGTGCTTACCATTGGTAACCGTAAGGGACAGACCGTATATTACGCCTATCCCAAGTCGCAACAGAAGCTGACGAACAAGATGCTCATCGAGCGCATCGTGCGCGAGACCTCCCTCTCGGAAGGTGACGTGAGCAACGCCCTCATCAGCCTGAGCAACATCGTGTGCGATGCCCTCAAGATGGGCATGAGCGTTGACCTCGCCGAACTCGGCAGCCTCCGTCTCGTAGTCCCCTCCAAGATGATGGACACCCCGGAGGAAGTCACCGTGGCCGATGCCCTCAAAACCCCGAAAATCGTCTTCACCCCCAAGCAGAAGATGCGCGACGCCGCCAACAGCGTAGAATTGAGCATTGACCGCGATACCGTGACGAAAGCGGATGGCGGCAGCACCGGCGGCACGCAAGAGGACAATCCGCTTGGGTAAAACGAGAACCGGGCAGCTGCCCTCACGGGCGGCTCGCCTTTCGAGAAAATTCAGCATAGTAATAACTTTTAAAATTTGATGGGTATGTACGAAGCGAGACAGAATAAGGAAAGAGTGAGTAGGACGATTGGTGGAGGTGTGGCGAGGCAATGGATGAAGATTGAATATGGAAAGGAGGGAAAGACGTGGCAAGACCAGATTGTACGTAAAAATCCACATTCTCATATATGCCAATTTGCATGGGTTGCGAACATTAATTGTCCCAGCTGGGGAAGCAGCGCAAGTCTTGGGAGTGCCATACATTCTCGTATTCAGACTCGATTCTTGAGATATGGAGGCGCGAATAATCCACGTGTGGAAATACCTCACTCGACTCCTGTCCCTCATCAGCATGATATTGGGGATATGACGGGAAGAATATACCGTTATGGGGAGATTAAACCTAACGTGCAAAACGATATTAATAATGGGATAACTCAAATTCAACATCATAGGCTAAGCGAAAGGATAATAGTAACCAATCTTGGTAGTTTACAATTCCCCTTATCCAAGATTGACCCTCGAGCTTCAGTACAAGGAAATAATAATCCAACCTTAAGAGTTCAACAGAACCAGGCAGGTTTGTTGGTTTATGATGGTCAATAGTCAGTTTCCGTCCCGGCGGATATGTCATCCACCGGGGATGAGTATAAGGATTTGTAATCCTGAGTTTTTTAATTGAGTAATAATCTTAAAAATTTGATGGATATGTACGAAGCGAGACAGAATAAGGAGAAGGTTAGTAGGAGGATAGAAGATTTTATTAATAAAAGAAAAGTTATACAATCTTTTATTCAGAATTGTAGAAGTGATAACACAAATAGACAAACGCATAGAAGTTTTCAATTTATTTCATGTAATAAAACCTTGCAATTAATAGGAGGCTATATCCCAAACCAAAATGGTCCATATGCCGGTTTAGGCCAAAATATAGCCTCTCCTAATAGCGATTTTACCCAATCCCAAAGAAATCAAATATTAACTGATAATTCTAATCGTGGACAAAATACGATAAATGTATCATATCATGATGACCAAACACAGAATCCTTTAGGGTCGTTTAATCAAGCTGCTGCAATAGATCATATTTATCCTAAGGGATTAGGGGGAGTTAATGCTTATATAAACGCACAAGTCATAGATGCATCTACAAATAGTCAAATTGGAAATGTATATCCTAAAATGGGTTATACTGGTTCTCGTCTATATGTTGGACATAGTTGGACTTATAACGATATGCAGTTACCAGCTGGCAGTATATTACCAATAAATGGAAATGGGGCGCAAGCGTTAATCATCACTCCATGGGGTAATATAGATTTAAATACAGCAAGAGAGGTTAAATTATCTCTGTGTGGTGATAAATGTACTAAAATCTGTTAAGTCCGATGGTGCAGCTTTTCTAATGGAATGAAAGCCACTAAATTTGCAAGAAAAGCCATATGCTGCTAAGTCAATTTGAAGGTCGTTTTCCGACGGAAGAAT
>CASENE010000063.1 GCA_949289265.1 uncultured Bacteroides sp. | reverse complement strand
TTCAACGGCGAGAAGACCAAAGTAAAAGACATTGAAAAGTAGGACAGCTTATGTGCAAGATGAAAGACGTAAATGTAGGTATTAAGAAACTGGATTTCACCGAACACCGGGGCAAGATGGCCGTTTACCTGACAGACGGGCGCGAAGTCATCGTGCCGCTGTCATTCTTCCCGGACATCAAGCATCTTTCCGTAAAAGAGCGCGAAGGATGGATGATACTGGACGACCAGTATTTCACATTCGACCGTCTGAGCAAGGTATATTCGGTGAAAGACCTGATGACACTGGCGTAGCGGCATAAGAACCGCCTGCGCAAACCAAGAAAGTTTCCCGTCCCGCCCCTCTCCCCGCTGTGGAGGAGGGCGGGACGCTTGTTTTCCAGCCTTGTCAAAGAGATGAAAGATATAAAGACAAAGCGTTCTTTGACAAGACTGGGAAACGGGAAACTTAGGAAAGAATACTTCCACTTTTATAGTGGAATATCGAAAATAAGCGTTACCTTTGCAAAGTGAACTCAACGGATGAACAATGGAAATAAACTTTGATAAGGAATACCTGCGCCAATTTATATGGGAAAATATACTTGCCAACGCCCCATCCATCCGGGCGAACTGCTTAAGGAGGAAATCGAATGCCGCCACTTGCCGCAGACGCAGCTTGCCGCACAGACGGGCATATCTTACAAAGTGCTGAACGACATCCTGAACTGCCGCCGTCCGCTCACAACGAATACGGCTATGCTGTTCGAAGCGGCGTTGGGCATCAGTGCAGGCTTGTTGATGCGGATGCAACTCGACTACAACATGCAGCAAGCTACCCGCGACAAATCCTTTATGGAACGGCTTGCCCAAGTGCGGAAATACGCGGCATTGCTGTAAACATTGATACATACTGAAAGTTTCCCGTCCCGCCCCTCTCCCCGCTGTGGAGGAGGGCGGGACGCTTGTTTTCCCAGCCTTGTCAGAACCTGAATGATGGAACTAACATAACGAAATAAAATAAGAAAAGAATATGAAGACAAGACATTGGAATTTGATACAAGGATTTACGCTGGCTGCCCTGCTATCCCTATGCATGGCGTGCAGCAGCGAAGACGATAACCTGCCCCAGAACGAGGACAAGCAGCCCGTACAAGTGAATATCACACGCGCCACTACGGATGGCAGTGGAAATTGGTCGTGGCAGAATAATGACCAAGTGGGGTTAAGCATTAACGGGACAACCAAAACTTTGACTTATAACAACGGCAGTTGGACACCTGCGATAACAGGGATTAACCTCCCGGCTACGGTAGAAGCGTGGTATCCCGTATCAGCAACGATGGATAGGTTTGAGATGTTATATGCTGGTAACGAATATTATGACGACGTATACCAAATTCAGATTGCAGGCATTAATGACCAATCTTCTCCTGACAAACTTGCGAAAATGGACTACATGACCACAGATGCCACGACCTTGAGCGATGCTTCGCTTGATGTAACGCTCCGACACCGCATGTGCCATGTAACGATCAGAGTCGCTCAAAATAACGGCTTAACGCCATCAGAGGTTAATATGTATTCATACTCAATCGTTAGAAGATTGAATAACGAATATGATGATGCTACAGCATGTGAGTATGTGGCCATTAAACCATATATAACAGAGGGTAATACGTATCAATCCATAATTACCCCAGGGCTTTATTATGCCAACGATGCTTGGGGAGGACCATTGCCACTTATTACGATGGTTGTGAACGGCATCAAGGTAGGAGCTACTTATAATCAAGATTTGGACAGCGGCAACGCCTACACTTTCAATCTTACGATAAATAATCCCTCTACCCGCTCCGCAAGCACATCAGAGTGTGAGTTGGAACTGGTGGAGGTGCAGGATATGAATGAGAATAGATAACCTGATTTACTAACTTAGAACTCATTCTATAAGGAAGGAGAAACAGGGAATGAGGGAAAGACAGAGTAATAAACAATTAAAAATGTTTTGAGATGGAAGGGGCGGATTGATGAAACCGACAGGCTTGTGTGGGTGGCAATTATACCCCACGCGTGACCCATGGAAGCACCCCACGCGTGACCTATGGAAGTACCCCACGCGTGCCCCCTTGCGATACCCCACGCGTGGGTGTCAAAAACAGACTATTATTCACTTAAAATAAGGAGGACTTATTATGTTGGACTTTGAGATTAAGACAAAAGTGTTGAACGTGGGCAACCGCAAGGGACAGACCGTGCATTACGCCCAAGTGAAGTCGCAGCAGAAGCTGACGAACGAGATGGTCATCGAGCGCATCGTGCGCGAGACATCGCTGTCCGAAGGCGACGTGAAGAACGCCCTCATCAGCCTCTCGAACATCGTGTGCGACGCCCTCAAAATGGGCATGAGCGTAGACCTGGCCGAACTGGGCAACCTCCGCCTCAGCGTCCCCTCCAAGATGATGGATACCGAGGAGGAAGTCACCGTGGCCAATGCTCTTAAGACCCCGAAAATCATCTTCACGCCCAAGCAGAAGATGCGCGATGCCGCCAACAGCGTGGAACTGAGCATCGACCGCCCCAAGAAGGAGACGGCTTCCGGCGGCACTGCCACCAATCCGGACGAAGGCCACGGGGAGACGCCGTTGGGTTAAAGTCTGGATAATAACCCATAAAGGCTAAGCGCATCGGAGCATAAGAAACTGCGTCTGAAAATATCCGCATGGGTGTTCACGACAGTGGCGGTCATCTGTAGCATGGCCGCCATTCGTTTTTTATCCTTTTTCCAGATAACGGCTCATGCCCGGCGTGTGGTAGACGGCAGTCCGGCCTTCGGGGGTGGCATAAATCAGGTAGACCTCCAGCTCGGGATGTGCTTCGGCGAAGGCAACGGTTTGCTGCAGCCCCATGACCATGAAGGCGGTGGCATAGGCATCGGCGCTCATGCAGTCGCGTGCAATCACCGTGGCCGATAGAATCTCGTGTTGGATAGGGTAGCCCGTGCGCGGGTCGATGGTGTGGGCATACTTCTTTCCGCCTTTGTAGTAGAAGTTGCGGTAGTTGCCCGAAGTGGCCATGGCGGCATTGGTGATGTGGAGCACGGTCTGCAACTCCTGGTTGACAGCCAGCGAGTCGTCCACGGGCTTGTTGATGCCTATGCGCCAGCGTTCTTGCGAGGGGTTCCGTCCGCTCACCACCACTTCTCCACCGATGTCCACCATGAAGTTGCCGACTCCCTTGCGCCTCAGCAGGCCGGCAATCACGTCCACGGCATACCCCTTGGCCACGGCGCTGCAGGTCAGCATCAGGCGCGGGTCGTCTTTTTCTATCTTTCCTTCTGCCGTCAGCCTTACCTTGTGCCAGCCGGTGAACTGCAGCAGGCTGTCCACCACGGTCGAGTCGGGAAAGGCATTCTCTTTGAAGCCGAATCCCCAGGCATTGACCAAGGGTGCTACGGTGATATCGAATGCCCCGCCGGTTTCTGCCGAAATCTGCATGCTGCGTCGGAATACGTTGGTAAAGAGGCTGTCCGTAACGACCGGCTCGTTGCGGTTCACCCGTGTGATGATGGCGGTATCGTTGAAGGGAGAGAGCGAACCGTCAAAGCGTTTCAGTTCGTTTTCTATATCGGCCTTCAGGTTTTCGGGGTGTTGGTAACTGATGTTATACAACGTGCCGAATATCATGCCGCTGTCCTTCTGATAGGGGACAGGTTGGTTGTGTTTCCGGATGATCCAGATGGCTCCTGTCATCAGGAAGAGCAGCCATATCAGGTTGATTGCTTTCTTTCGGGTCATATCTTTGCGGTCAGTATGTGTATGAGTCGGTATGTGATTGGGGGATGGCTATGCTTCCCTGTTGAAATCTCGTCCTTAATTGAAGAACAGGTGTTCTATCAGAATCTTGCAGCCGATAAGAACCAGGATGATGCCGCCTAACAGCTCCGCCCGGATTTTGCGGGCGATGTTTCCGCCGCAACAGATGCCGAACAACAGGCCGACGACGGACAGGACGAACGACACCAGGCCGATGATGCCCACTGCCGACAGAATCTCTGTGCTGCTTTTCAGTCCCATGAATGCAAACGATACTCCTACGGCCAGGGCATCAATGCTGGTGGCAATGGCAAAGGCCAGTATGATCTTCAGTTTGGCCGGATTGTAGGTCTGTCTCATTTCTTCGTCTTTGAAGGATTCGCGTATCATGCGTATTCCCAGAAATGCCAGGATGCCGAAAGCAATCCAATGGTCCACGCTTTCTATCAGATGGCTGAACAGGCTGGCAGCTGTCCATCCGATGAGGGGCATGAGCGCCTGAAACAGTCCGAAGAAGAAGGCCATCGTCAAGATAGGACGCCACTGTATGCGTTTCAGCATGATGCCGCTGGCTATGGATACGGCAAAACAATCCATGGCCAGCCCTATGGCCAGCAACCAAATTTCAAAGTCTGTCATAATTACGTTGTTCTCTTGCTCCGTGTCAGAACGGAAGTTTGTATAATATCGTATATTGCACGCCCAGCGTGTTGTCGCCGTATTTCCCGAATCCGGGCACATACCACGGGTCTCCATACTTTCCCGTCGATGCAGACAGGTTGAAGCGGAAGCGCAATCCCCAGCCCATCTGTAGTCCCTTCCATACGTTTGCCCGTATGCCTACGCCGAATTCCAGCCAGTGGAGTGCTCCTTTCATGCCGGGATGATTATAGGGAACGCTGCCGCCCCAGATGTCATCCGTCAGGTGGGGGTTGGAGAGGCTGCCGCCATAGATGGGGTCTGTCACCTCCAGGCTGGCTACGTCATACTGAAAATGGCTGTAGCCGTAGCGCAGTCCCACAAGCAACATCTGCCCGTGTTTCTTTTTGTATAAGGCATTATAGTCCAAGCCGACCCGGAAGTAAGGAGCGCCGCTTTCGTAGTGGATGCCTTCGTCGCTCCAACTGTCTGTTTTGCCGTAGCCCAATTCTATGGTGGGGAAGAAGCGGTGCTTCAAATCTACACAGGCCACCACCTCGCTGCTCAGGAAGTCTCCACCCAGCAAACCGCTACCGATGCCCCACAGGTCGATGCCCACAGAGACCCCGTTGTATAGCGGATACTCTACCTCTGCGGGCTTCTTTTCTTTCTTGGTAGCTACCGGACGGCTGTCCCTTCGGGAAGTCCCATAGTTTTGTGCTCCTCCAGAGACGGGCATCAAAAGCCAGAGCAGGCAGAGCAGGCTAATAGAATAGCTGAATGTTTTCCTGACCATAGATGCCTGTTTCATAATTGTTGATGTGTATGGAGTCCAGCCGATGGTGCGTGCAGCTGACGGAGTTGAGGCGTTGTTGCATCTGGTAGCCGCAGTCCATGGACAGGAAATAAGGCGTGTTCGTGTGGCGAATCAGCAGCGTGTCGGTGCTATAGCGGCTATAGTGAAGCACCAGTACGGTGGAGTCGGAGGTGTAACGCAATGGCAGGGTGATGTCGTGCACTCTCTTTTGGTTGTTGATAATGAGGCTGTCTGTTCCCCAAGCAGTGACGGTCAGCGAGTCCAACGTGTCGTTTACGGCATATCTGTCGCGATCCAGCGTATAGAGTATGCAGTTGGTCATGGGGCGTGCGGTCATGGAGCAGTCTGCTTCGGATGAACACGAGATTATCAAACTGAACACCGGGCAGGCCAGTGCGACGCTTATAAGAAGTTGAAGGAGTCTTTTCATCGTTTTACAGGGTTTTCTCTATTTGGTAATTGTTGCGCCCGGTTGCATTGCGCGAGATAAGTTCTCCCAAGAAACCAGCCAGAAACAGTTGGGTGCCGATAATCATGGAGGTGAGCGCCAGGTAGAAGTAGGGCGATTCGGTGACCAGCCGGTAAGGCATGTCGTTGTACATGTTATACAGCTTGCCGAAGCCTACGATGACGACGGCAATGAAGCCCAGAATAAACATGAGCGAACCCAGAAAACCGAAGAAGTGCATGGGCTTTACGCCGAAGGTAGAAAGGAACCAGAGCGAAATGAGGTCAAGGTAACCGTTAAAGAAACGATTCCAACCACCGAACTTGGTCTTGCCAAACTTACGGGCCTGGTGTTGCACCACTTTCTCGCCGATTTTGCTGAATCCGGCACTTTTGGCCAAATAAGGTATATAGCGGTGCATTTCGCCATAAACCTCGATGTTCTTGATCACTTCTTTTCGATAGGCTTTCAGTCCGCAATTGAAGTCGTGCAGGTTGTGTATGCCCGATACTTTCCGGGCTGTGGCGTTGAACAGTTTGGTGGGCAATGTTTTCGACAGCGGGTCGTAACGCTTTTTTTTCCACCCGGATACCAGGTCATAGCCATCTTCCGTAATCATGCGGTATAGTTCGGGTATCTCGTCGGGGCTGTCTTGCAGGTCGGCATCCATCGTGATGACCACGTCTCCCTGTGCCATCTGGAAACCGCAATACAAGGCCGGCGATTTGCCATAGTTGCGTCTGAACTTGATGCCTTTCGCAATGTCGGGCGACTGCCGGTGCAACGCTTCGATGATGTCCCACGAGCGGTCTGTGCTTCCGTCGTTGATGAAAATCACTTCGTGAGAGAAACCATGTTGCGTCATCACCCGTTCAATCCAGGTGTATAGCTCCTTGATGGATTCCTCTTCGTTATATAAGGGTATGACTACTGAAATGTCCATTCGATTCCTATTGTTTTGGGTATATGGCTTATGAGTTAGTTCCGTTCTGTGGATAGGGTATATTGCCCGCATTTCCTTTCCTCCTTTTCATGGCGCAGAGGGCGGTGGGTATGCCCAGCAGGATGCCCCAAAAGATGTTGTTGGAAAAGATTTGCATGGTGATTTCAATCGGCGTCAGGGCGGCCAGTTGTTCACAGGCAGTTTCCATCTGCTCCCTGTACGATTCCATTCCAGCCACAGCTACCGCGTCTTGACTGAAAACTTCGTTCACCATGTCTGTGTATGTGTTGATGATGAATCCTTGGTCGATGAAGCGGAAGTAAACGTAGTGGGCAGCTGCGGCCAGCAAGGAGGCAAATACATACATCAGCGTGGTGAACACCCACGCGTGGGAGAAACTGATGCCCCCGTCGCAGGCCACGTTTCGGTATGTCCTGACATAGCGGTAGCCGATGAAAGGGCCTGCTATCACCAGAATCATGAACAACAAGAGAAACAGTGGGTTCCTGAGTCCCAACGGGAAAAATGCCGCTCCTATAATCCAGTATATTCCCATGTAGGCGCCAAAAAGCATGGCGTATCGTTGTATGTAGCTTCTGTTTTCTGCCATTGTTCTTTCTTTTAATGTGGTGCAAAGGTATAAATAATATTGTATGTAATGCCCGGTATGCTTGTTAAAGTTGAAAAAAGTTTGGTCAACATATTGCAGGTATGAAAAAAATGCCTACCTTTGCACCCGCAAAAACGGGTAAGTCCTACACGGCCAGCTCCCTGTGAATCCTCCAGGGCTTGACCGCAGCAAAGGTAGCAGGTCGTAGCGGCGCGATGTAGTCAGCTTACCCACCCGCCTCTTTAGCTCAGCTGGCCAGAGCACGTGATTTGTAATCTCGGGGTCGTTGGTTCGAATCCGACAAGAGGCTCAAGCCAAAGTGAGGATGCCTATTCTTTCAGGCATCCTTTTTTTGTTTTCAGAAAATAGCATTATTTTTGTGCCGTTCCATCTAAATGCCATGATACATATGAAGAAAAAGGTATGCTGTCTTTTCGGATTCTTCTTTCTCTTTTTCTCCGTAGGCTTGCAAGCGGCGGAGGGGTGGAATAGCTTCATTGTCAATTTCAATAAAAAACTTTATGGCAACGGTACGCAGACCTGGCAAATCGTGCCTTATGGCAACCGTTGGGTCTACTTCGCCAACAATGGCCTGGTGCAGTTCGACGGCAACGAATGGCAAGTGTTTCCGCTGAACAATCGTCAGGGCGTGCGTTCTGTTCATCTGTCTTCCGGGGGCGGCAAGCGCATCTACGTGGGAGGCATCAATGAGTTTGGCTATTTCGAGCCCGACGAAGCGGGTGAACTGGCCTATCATTGCTTGTCTGACACCCTGGATGTCTCCATGCGCTATCTGGGGAATGTATGGGGGATACACGAACTGGACAACATTCTCTATTTTCAGGGAGACGATCGCATCGTGAAACTCTCCGAAGGCAAATATACGTTGATTGAAAGCCGGGTTAAGATGGATTGCTCATACGTGGCAGACGGCGTGCTTTATATAGGTACTGAGCACGGCATCCGTTTTCTGGTGGGCAATGAGTTTTTCCCGTTGACAGGAGCCGAGTCCATTGCCGATGCACGCATCCGGGGTATCCAGCCTTATCGGGGTGGGCTGCTTATCGCTACTGCTTACGAAGGATTGTTTTATTACAAGAATCATACGCTGACGCCTTTCGTCACAGGCGCCGAAGATTTTATGCGCCGGCACGAAGTGTTTTGCATGGCGTTGCAAGACGATCGGATAGCACTGGGAACCATTCACCGGGGCATTCTTCTTGTGGACGGCAATACAAGGGCATGCACGTATTTTAACGTCAACAACGGGTTGCGGGACAACACTGTCCTGTCCGTGGCTTTCGACGCGCAAGGTAATCTCTGGGCCGGCCAGGACAGCGGATTGGGATATGTCTGCCTGGCTTCTCCGTTCACCAATCTTTATTCTTATCCTCACTCCTACGGGACGGGATATGCGGCTGCTCTGAAAGACGATAAGCTGTATCTGGGCACCAATCGCAGCCTGTATTATACTCCCTATCCGGTCCAGCTGGACGGCAATCTGCCGGACATTCGTCCGGTGGCCAATTCCAGTGGACAAGTCTGGAATCTGTGTCGCATCGGCGATGAATTGCTGTGTTTGCATGATAGGGGAATCTTTCGCGTGGATGGGGATAAATTGACCCGGTTTACCGACATCATTGGCGCCTGGACGTGCCAGCTGGTGTTGGGGCACGACGATTTGATGTATGTGGGTGCTTATGACGGCATCTATCTGCTGAAGCGGGTAGGGGAGGAGTGGCGGAAAGTGCAGAAAGTGGCAGGCCTGGGAGGCTCGTTCCGGCTTTTCGAGCAGGAGACTGACCGCATCCTCTGGCTGCATGGCTCTGACCATGTGCTGCGTGCAGAGCTGGATGAACGGCTGGCTACCGTCATTTCGCAAAAAGAATATGCCGAGGAGGAAGGGTTGCCTTCCAATCAAGTGCTGGGTGTAGCCCAAATACGCGGCAGGATTTGTTTTCTCACTCCCGCCGGTGTCTACAAATACAACCGGCAGACGGACAGCATGGAGCCTTGGGACGAAATCAATAAGTCATTGCACGGTGCCATTCCCTATGTCTGTTTGTTGGAACGGGAGGGGCGGCTTATCGGACTGACCCCGAATGAAATCTGTATGGTCGATGAGGCTGCATCCGGCGATTCGGCGCATCAACAGGTGGAGCTGCTGCATTCGTCTTTGCTGGAACTGGTGCCCGGCTATGAATCCATTGTGCCCTTGTCTGATTCGTTGATGATTCTGCCGACGGAAGGCGGATTTTCGCTCTTCCGCTTGCCCGTGGCGGGGCGTGCACCGGGGTACGACCGTTTGCATATCAGCAGGATGTATTTGTCCTATCCCAAAGACTCGCTGGTCTATGTAGCAAACTTCGGCGGAAAGAAACCGGTGCCGCGCATTGAGTATGCCTTCAATTCGGTGCGGTTTGAATACTCGCTCCCTTTCTTGTGGGAAGGCAATCCGGTGCGTTTCCAATATCGCTTGAACAGCGACGAGTGGTCGGCTCCCGGCACGATGCGCACCAAGGAATTCAGCAACCTGCATGAAGGAGAATACACGTTCGAGATCCGCGCCCTGTTTCCCGACGGGACTTCTGCCACCGATTCCATCGCTTTCCAAATCCTTCCTCCCTGGTATCGTGCGTGGCCGGCATACATATGCTATGTCTTCTTGCTCGTGGCATTGGCGTGGGCTATCGGGCGGTGGGACTCCATGCGCGTCGCCCGCAAGAAACGTCAGGCCGTGGTTGAGAAAGACCGGGAAATCCAGGAAATGGAGCAAGAATATACAGCCGAGAAAAGCAGGCAGGAAAAACTCATCATGCAGTTGGAAAAAGAGAAGTTGGAGCACGACCTGCAGCACAAAAGCCAGGAGATGGCCAACCTGATGATAAACTTTGTGCGCAAAAATGAGATGCTGAGTGAAATCAAATCGGAAATCATGAAGGTGGCGGCCATGCTGAAGGGCGAAGGCATGCGCGAGACCAAACAGCAACTCGTCTTGCTCAACGGGAAAATAGACGCGAATATCCAGAGCGACGAGGTGCTGAAGCGCATTGAGGAGCAGTTTGACCTGTTGCATAACAATTTTATGAAGCGGCTGCACGCCCGGCATCCCGACCTCTCCAACAACGAGCGCATGATGTGTGCCTATCTGAAAATGAACTTGTCCACCAAAGAAATAGCTCCCCTGCTGAATATTTCCGTCCGTGGCGTGGAGACAATGCGCTATCGTCTGCGCAAAAAGCTGGGCCTGGAGCGCGAAGACAGCCTGACGGATTATCTGTGCAATCGCTTGTAGTCGCCTTGGACTTCGGTTGCGTGTGGGCGATGAATTGGCTTTTTCATCCTTTGTTTTTCCTAAATACCAAGTTCGTCCCTGGTTCGTCCCAAGTTCGTCCCTGGTTCGTCTCTAAGAAAGACGAAGATGGGGCGCACAAAAAGCGATGAAAGGGGGAGTTTGGAGGCATCTTATAGACTTGTCGCAGGTGGCTGTCTCCTCTTTTTGAGGGTCTGTTTCCTTTCTTTGGAGAGTGTTTCTTTTTGCCATTGTTCTCTTATAGGTGGTCTGTCGGCCGTTTTTCTCGTCTTGCGTGGGAGGCGTAAGCCTGTTTTGTTAATAGATGTTTTGTGTCGCACCGTTGGGGCAGTTGGGTAGCCTTTTAAGCTGTTTATGTTTTATAACATAATTTTGACGTACTCCGTGATATTGCTATTATATGCTGATAATCATCTGTATATGGTAATATGACGTAGTGATGACGTATGTATTTTATTGTTTTGACGTAGTTATGAAATCTTGGTTTTATTGTTTTGACGCATTTGTAAGATTACTTTTGCGGTGTTCCTTTTGCAGGAATAATAGTGAATAGTTAATCTTAATTAAGTAAAACTCATGAAAAAGCTGTTATCAGTTTTGTTTTTGCTAAGCCTTACCTTGGCTTCTGTATATGCGCAGAATATACAGGTAAAAGGTACGGTGGTGAGCGAGTCCGACGGATTCCCGCTGCCGGGTGTGAATGTGGTGGTCAAGGGTACCACCGATGGTGTGATTACCGATCTTGACGGTAACTTTGTGATATCGGTTCCTTCCGATGCGGTTCTTTCCTTTACTTATGTAGGGTTCAAGCCGCAGGAAGTGGCCGTGAAGGGAAAAACTACCTTGAACGTAAAGTTGTATGAGGACACCGAGACGTTGGAAGAAGTAGTGGTAGTGGGTTATGGCGTTCAGAAGAAGAGCGTGGTGACGGCTTCCATCGCCAAGGTTTCGGCCGAGGACTTGGAAAACAAGGCGCCGGTTCGTATGGATAATGCCCTGAAGGGTCTGGCTGCCGGTGTGGATGTCACCTCGTCGTCCGGTCAGCCGGGCGCCAGTCCTCGCGTGCGCATTCGTGGTATTGGTACCATCAACAACAGTGACCCGCTTTACATCGTGGACGGAATGCCCATCAGCGGCGGACTGGATTTCGTGAATCCCAACGATATCGAGTCCATCGAAGTATTGAAGGATGCTGCGTCGGGTGCTATCTATGGTGCGCGTGCCGCCAACGGTGTCATCTTGGTGACGACCAAGAAGGGTAAGATGGGTAAGACCAACATCAGCTACAACTTCTCTTATGGTTGGCAGAGCGCCTGGAAGCGTCGCGAAGTGACCAATGCCACGGATTATGCCATCTTGATGAACGAGAAGTACATGAATGCCGGACAGGCTCCCTTGTATGCCGATCCGTATAACTTGACGGATATCAACGGCAATGCCGTGACGGGCTTCGGCACCGACTGGCAGGATTTGGTGTTCAACGACGGTGCGCCGGTGGTAAACCACGATGTGACCATCAGCGGAGCCACGGAGAAGGTGAATTATTATCTGTCTCTCGGTTACTATTCGCAGGAAGGTATCGTGGGTGGTAACTACGGCCAGTCCAACTACGACCGTCTGACCCTCCGCTCGAACACGAACTACAACCTGATTGACGCCAGCAAAGAGCGTTCTTTCCTCAACAAACTGGATTTGAGCGTGAACGTGGCCTACATGCGTACCCGTTCGACGGGCGTGTCGGAAAACTCCGAGTTCGGTTCTATTCTGGGTTCGGCCCTTTATCTGTCGCCCATTCTGCCTGTGACCGTCACCGGCGCTACGGCCGATGAGATGATTAATTATTACGAGGCTGCCGACCCGAACAATCCCAGCAAGATACAGTATGAGTTGCCTCGCGACCCGAACGGCAATCCGTATACCGTGCCCGGATACTTTGGTTCTTACAACGAGATGAACAACCCGTTGGCCATGATGACGCTGAATCCGCAGCAGAACTGGTCGCACAAGTTCGTGCCCAAGTTCTCGCTCGACCTGCAGTTGTGGGACAACCTGAAATATCACTTCAGCTACAGTGCCGATATGGCTTTCTGGGGATATGACGGCGCCACGACCAGCAAGTTCTACCTCTCCGGCAACAACAATGCTTCGCACACCAGTGCCACGGCCAACAAGCAGCAGAACATCACGTGGCAGATTGAAAACACATTGACATACGACAAGGTGTTTGGCAAGCACACCATCGGCGTGGTGCTGGGCCAGTCGGCCTTGAAATATTCGGGCAGCCAGTTGGGCGGAAGCCGCTGGAACCTGGTGAACCCCAACAAACCGTCTATCGACTATGCGACGGGTAATATTGAATATACGCAGGACGGTGGAGCCACGGCTCAGTTCAGCGTTTACGGCGCTCCGTTTGTGGAACACACCATGGCTTCCATGTTCGCCCGCTTGAGCTATAACTACGACGAGCGTTACATGGTGCAGGCCACGGTTCGCCGTGACGGTTCCAGCCGCTTCGGCTCGAACAATAAGTATGGTATCTTCCCCTCGTTCTCCGTGGGTTGGAACGTGATGAACGAATCGTTCATGGAAGACACACGCGACTGGTTGTCAAACTTCAAGATTCGTTTCAGCTGGGGTAAGAACGGTAACGACAACATTGCAGATTTCGGCTATACGTCGCTGACGGCCATGGGCAACAACGTGCTCTTTGGCAAGGATGCCATCAAGTGGAACGGTTCTAAGGCTTCCCGCCTGGCCAACCCGGATTTGAGATGGGAAGAGAGCGAACAGACTGACATAGGTATTGACCTGGGCTTTTTCAACAGTGCCTTGACGTTCAGCATGGACTATTACATCAAGCGTACCAATGGCATGATTATCGAGATGCCTATCCCCAGCTATGTGGGCGAAACCAAGCCGCTGGGCAACGTGGGCGACATGGAGAACAAGGGCGTAGAGTTTGAACTGGGTTATAAATGGAACGTGGGCGACGCTCATTTCGCCGTGAAAGGCAATGCCACTTACCTGAAGAATACATTGAAGAATCTGGGTAACGACACGGGCTACATCGACTTGGATGGCATTCAGGGCCTTTCCGGCGGTGGTACGCGTGGTTCTAACGGACAGCCTTTCCCCTATTTCTTCGGTTACAAGACTGATGGAATTTTCCAGAACATGGCCGAAGTGCAGGCTTATACCAACAAAGACGGCGGGCTGATTATGCCGAATGCCGTGCCGGGCGATGTCCGCTTTGTGGATGTGAATGGCGACGGACAAATCACGGCTGATGACCGTACGAACATCGGTAACGGCACGCCTGACTGGACGTATGGCTTGAACTTGAATGCCGACTGGAAGGGTTTCGACTTCAACATCTTCTTTCAGGGCGTGGCTGGCAACGAAGTGTTCGACGGTACGTATCGTTCGGACGTGACCTCCGGCAACTTCCCGTCGTGGATGCTGGACCGTTGGACCGGCGAGGGCACTTCCAACAAATATCCGCGTCTGGTATTGGGCGATGCTACCAACTGGCAGGTGTCTGACCTCTATGTATGCGATGGTTCCTACTTCCGCCTGAAGAACATCACGCTGGGCTATACCTTGCCGCAGCACTTGACCCGCAAGGTCAGCATTGAGCGTTTGCGCGTATATGTTCAGGCTGAGAACTTGGCTACGTGGACCAAGTATTGGGGCTTCGACCCGGAAATCTCTTCCGGCGCCACGTCGCTGGGCGTAGACCGCGGCATCTATCCGCAGGCACGCACGTTTACTATCGGTGCTAACATATCCTTTTAACTCTTAATCATCAAAAATAATATGAAAATCAACAAAATACTGACTACAAGTGTGCTGGCTGCCACTACGATGCTGGCCACCGGATGCAGCGACAGTTTTCTGGAAGTGGAGAACCCCACGGGCGAGCCGCTGGAAGACTATTATACGACGGATGAGCATATCCAAGAGGCGCTGATTGCCGCCTATGACCCTATCCACTGGGCCGACTGGGGCTTGGGGCAATACAATGCCCTGAACATCGACGGCGAAATCATGGGCGATAACTTCTGGGTAGGCGGAAGCAACCGCGACGATATGAAGAACTGGCACATGCTGGCCAACTACGAGGCCGATGCCAGCAACACGCTCAGTTCGCTGTGGACGGTGGACTATTCGGGCATCAAGCGTTGCAACGACCTGCTGTATTACCTCACGCTGGCTACGGACGTGACTCCCGAGAACAGCAGGCTCTACGAGATGCAGGCCCGCTTGCTCCGCGTGTTCTATTATAATATGTTGTGGCACTACTTTGGCAACGTGCCTTTCTATCTGGAGAACCTGGACGAGCCGCCCTATACGGCTCCGCAGTTGACGGCCGACGAGGTGTATAACAACCTGATTACGGAACTGGAAGACATCATCGGGTCGAACGTGCTGCCCCTGAAATACTATAAGGACGACCAGGGTAACGACGACGAAGGACAACTGGGACGCGTGACGCAGGCCATGGCCTACATGATATATGCCGAAATGGTGCTCTATCAGAATGACGATACCCGCTTTACCAAGGCTTTGGAGTATATGCGTGCCATCATCTCCAGCGGCGACTTCGACCTGAACCCGGAGTATGCCGGCATCTGGGAGACGGAAGGCGAATGGTGCATTGAGTCCATCTGGGAGATTAACTACGAGCAGGCCAACTCCGAACGCGGCTGGAGCAGTCCGCTGGCAGTGGGCGGCACGGTGTTGCCTACGTTGATTTCGCCCAACACCATCAGCGGCGATCCGGACTGGAGCAGCCCCGACGGTTGGGGATTCTTGCCCGTACGTGTGGAGACGGTCGCCCTGTTCAGCGAGCAGGACAAGCGCCGCGAGGCTACGTTCTGGGATTTGCGCGACAAGCCCGAAGTGACCTATACGGCACGCTATCAGGACACGCGCATCTGGCTGAACAAGTATCGTCCGTATAACAAGAACAACCAGTCTGCCCCGTTCGACCAGAACCTGAACTATAACAACAACTATCGTTACTACCGCTATGCCGAGACTCTGCTCAATGCAGCCGAACTGTCTCTGCGCACGGGCGGCGGCAGCACGGGCGAAGCCTTGGGTTGGATCAACGAGGTGCGTGGACGTGCCGGCCTGGACGACCTGGATGCCGTGACTGTGGACGATGTGCTGACCGAACGCCACTTGGAGTTTGTGGGCGAGGGCAAGCGTTACTTCGACCTGGTACGTGCAGAGGGTATTGCCGAGGCTTCGAGCAAGAACAAGGCCTCTACGGCGCTGGTGCCCGACGAATATGGCTACCGCACCAACACGTGGACGCCCAACAAGAAGTATATCCCCATCGCACAAGCTGAGCTGGATTCAGACCCCGCACTGGTGCAGAACAATTATTAAACACAACCTTTTACTAACAACGAAAGACCGATATGAAAAGTATATATAAATATGTGGCCATGCTGGTGGTCGGCCTGGGGCTGGCAGCCTGCAGCGCCGAAGATTTCCAGGGAGCCACGGGCAACGTCCCGGTGGTGACGGATTATGAGGACAACTTTGTCGTGACCGTCGACCAGGCTACCAACAACGTAACGTTCGAGTTCGTCTCTGTACCGGGCATTACCCCCGTGTGGATTATCGACGGGTCAACGTATTCTACCGAGTACAGCTTCACGCGCTTCTACCGTAAGGCCGGCACCTATACCGTGGAGTGCAAGGCACGCAGCCGCGAAGGCGTCAGCGATGGTGCCATCACCAAGACTTTCGAGATTGAAGAGACGCAGATGGCCGGCTTCGGTGGCTTTGATGCGGAGAGCGATTTCAACCTCTTCAAGGGATTCGAGTGGCCCAGCACGCCCAGTACGACAGGCGTAGACTATCCTGCTGCCAATCCGGACTTCTACTACGCACCGGGATGGGCCGAGATTGACGCTACTTGTCAGGTCAATAACGGCACTTATACCGTAACGCTGCCCACGGCGACAACGGACAAATGGCAGGCGCAGATGGCCATCCACACCGGACTGGCGTTGAATGCAGACACGCACTACGACTTCTCTGTCATCCTTACCTCGACCACGGACATACCGGCGGCCACCGTCAAGCTCTGTCAGTCGGACGATGACAATATCATCCTGATGAACCAAGAAGGCACCGTGTCGCTGCAGGCCAACGAACCGCTGGCCGTGTGGGGTTCCGACCTGCCGGGCGTGGACATCAGCAACCTGAAACTGGTCTTTGACTTCGGAGGAAATCCGGCCAACACGGAAATCGTTATCGAAAGCATTGTGCTGAAAGACCATGCCAACGATGACGGCACTGAAATCCCCGACACGCCCAGTCAGCCGTCCGTGCCGCAACCCACGTGGGTAGCCGTGGACAGCGAGGACAACTTGTGGAACGGCGTGGACTACACCATGTCGTATTACTACGCATCGGGCGATGCGTGGACGGCCTATCCCAGCAATCCGACCATGACGGAAGAAGGCTCGGCCTATACCTTCAGCCTGCCGGAACCCACCGACCTGCAATGGCAGGCGCAGTGCACGTTCCTCACCACGAACGTCTCTACGGCGGCAGACCAGACCTATGACTTCTCGCTGCACATGACTTCCACTACCGACCTCCCCTCGGTGACCGTGAAGCTCTGTTCCAACGACGGGACAGAGGACGATGACAACATCATCATCTTCCTGCAGGACAAGATAGCCCTGACGGCCGGTCTGGAAACACACATCTGGGGTGCCGAACTGCCCGGACAGGACATCGGGAAGGCTAAACTGGTGCTTGACTTCGGCGGAAACCCGGCAAACACCGAAGTGACTGTAGAGGACATCATCCTCCAAGTGCACCAATGATGCTGTCCTGCCCCAACGGCTGAATAGTCCGGCGGGCAATGGATATAGACAAGGAAGTGTGCCAGATGAGCCAGAAAGAGCCCTCCGCTCCGACAAGACCGGCAGGACATCCCTTTCTGCTCCCCGGCACACTTCTTTTGGTTGGGAGTCAAGACAACCCAAGTCGATGGGCCGCATACACAAAGGCATCGGCTTAGTTCCTTGATTTCTTTACTCTTTCACTCCCCATAGATATTTGTACATCTACTTAATCCCTAAAACTACCTTATGATGAAACATTTGATTACCCACACGGCATTGGCGCTTGTGCTGCTTTTGGTTTCTTGCAGCAACGGCGATGCCGGACAAGAAGGCGGGGGCGACGGCGGCAACACGCTGGCATGCACCCCCACGGAGATTGATGCCGCAGCGGCAGCAGGCACTTACACGCTCAGTGTGGCCTGCACAGGCGGCGAATGGACAGCCTATGCTTCGGACGACTGCGCGGAATGGATATCCGTACGTGTCCATGGCGGGCTGGAAGCCGAAGGCACGGTGGACGTCACTCTCCGCGCCAACCAGACTGACGGGCCGCGCACCGGCACCGTCGTGCTCAAGTCGGGGGCCGACCGGCTCAATGTCCCCGTCCGTCAGGCTGCGCCCCTGCGTCTTTCGGCCGATCGGCTGGCTGCCTTCTCTTATGGCGGCGACTTTACGGTGGAGGTGACCACGGATGCCGATTGGACTGTCGCTGCTTCGGACGAGTCCTGGCTGACGGCGGAGAAGGACGATGCGTCCACGCTGACCATACACGTTGCGCCCAACGCCGCCCTGCTGTCGCGCACCGGCACGGTGACCATCGCCGCCGGAGCCGAGGAGGCAACCGTCAGCCTCACGCAAGAGTCGGCCGAGGACACCGAGATTCGCACGCCCGAAGGATACACCTTGGTGTGGAGCGACGAGTTCAACCAAGGGGAGACCCTCGACCCGGCGCATTGGACACACGAAGAGAAAGGACCGGGCTGGGTGAACAACGAACTGCAGACCTACGTGAATGGACAGGCCAACGGCCGCCGCGTGACCGAGTTGGCCGACGGCAAGCTGAACATCCACTGCTTCAAGGGGACGGACGGCAAGATATATTCGGGTCGCGTCTATGCCAACGTGGAGACAGGCTGGCTCTACGGCTACTTCGAGGCGCGCATCCAGTTGCCCAAGGGCAAAGGCACTTGGCCCGCCTTCTGGATGATGCCTGTGGAAAACAACTTTGGCACCAACCCCTGGCCCGACTGCGGCGAGATCGACATCATGGAGGAAGTGGGCGTCGACCCCAACATCGTGTCGTCCAGCATCCATTGCCAGGCCTATAACCATACCATCGGCACGCAGAAGACGCAGAAGCGCACCGTAAGCACGGCAGAGAGCGAGTTTCACGTCTATGCCTGCGAATGGACGGAGCACTACCTGCGCTTTTTCGTGGACGGCGAAGAGCTGATGACGTTTGAAAACGAAGGCACGGGGCGCGGCACTTGGCCCTTCACCTATGCTTTCTATCCTATCCTCAACCTGGCTTGGGGCGGCTCGTGGGGTGGATACAATGGCGTGGACGAGTCGGCCCTGCCCGTCACGATGAAGGTGGACTACCTGCGCGTTTTCCAAAAAGCGGAGTAGGGTGTCCTTGGGTTGCAGTAAAGCAGCCTGTCTTTCAGCGCTTAGTGGCGTAGTATTTCCCGGTTGCTGGAAGTAGAGCCCCCGGTTGCTGGGACTTAAGTTCCCGGTCGCTGGAGATACTGTTTCCGGTGGGGCGGGGTGTATGCCCTCGTCCGGACAGTCCTGTGGGACGGGAGACCGGCTCTGGCGGGCGAGGAATCGTCGGCCTGTATGGATATTTTTTGCGTGAAAAGCCGAAAAGAAACGGCCTGATAAGTTGGTCGTTTGCACAAAGATACGTATCTTTGTAGGCTTTAGTAAAGCTACAAGGTAAAAAGTTGTAGTTTTCATGCAGGTGTTAGTTTGGGAAGCCGTTTCCGCAGGGCAGTCCGCTGCCGGCGGGGCGGCTTCTTTTTGGATCCGGTGTCCGAAAAAAACAGCCCTCCTACAGCGGGCAGCCGACTATTTTTCGTACCTTTGCCGCATAAAAACTTTATAAAACACATCATTTATGGGAGGTTTTTTCGGAACCGTGTCGAAGGCTGCGTGTGCGGCAGACTTGTTTTACGGCACTGACTATAATTCGCATCTGGGCACCCGTCGGGGAGGAATGGCCACGTATGATGCACAGTTGGGGCGATTTACCCGTTCTATTCACAACCTGGAAAGCACGTATTTCCGCACCAAGTTCGAGGACGAACTGGATAAGTTCACCGGAAATTCGGGCATCGGCATCATCAGCGACACAGACGCGCAACCCATCATCATCAATTCTCATCTGGGGCGTTTCGCCATTGTCACCGTGGCCAAGATTCAGAACATCGACGAGCTGGAGGCCGAACTGCTGGCGCAGAACATGCACTTTGCCGAACTCAGTTCCGGGAAGACCAATCAGACGGAACTCATCGCCCTGCTCATCATTCAGGGGAAGAGCTTCGTCGAGGGTATAGAAAACGTCTACAACCGCATCAAGGGCTCCTGCTCCATGTTGTTGCTGACCGAGGACGGTATCATTGCCGCCCGCGACAAATGGGGACGTACCCCCATCGTGATTGGGCGCAAGGACGGCGCCTATGCGGCCAGCAGCGAGTCGAGCAGTTTCCCGAACCTGGACTACGAGATAGATTCGTACCTGGGGCCGGGCGAGATTGTACGGATGCGTGCCGACGGCGTGGAGCAGTTGCGCAAGCCCAACGACCGGATGCAGATTTGCTCGTTCCTGTGGGTGTATTACGGCTTCCCCACTTCGTGCTACGAGGGCCGCAACGTCGAGGAGGTGCGTTTCCTTTCGGGCCTGAAGATGGGGCAGACCGATGCGTCGGACGTGGATTGCGCTTGCGGCATTCCCGACTCGGGCGTGGGCATGGCTCTGGGTTATGCCGAGGGCAAGGGCGTGCCCTATCATCGTGCCATCGCCAAGTATACGCCCACATGGCCGCGCAGCTTTACGCCCAGCCGGCAGGAACTGCGCAACCTGGTGGCCAAGATGAAGCTCATTCCCAACCGGGCCATGCTGCAGGGCAAGCGCGTGTTGTTTTGCGACGACTCCATCGTGCGCGGCACCCAGTTGCGGGACAATGTAAAGGTGTTGTTCGACTGCGGGGCTCGCGAGGTGCATATACGTATCGCCTGTCCTCCGCTCATCTACGCTTGTCCGTTCATCGGTTTCACCGCTTCGCGCAGTAACTTGGAACTGATAACGCGCCGCATTATCAAGGAACTGGAAGGCGATGAAAACAAGAACCTGGAGAAGTATGCCGCCACAGGCTCGCCCGAGTACGAGAAGTTGGTGGATATCATCCGCCAGCGCTTCGGGTTGAATTCACTGAAGTTCAACACCCTTGAAACGTTGGTTGAGTCCATCGGCCTGCCCAAGTGCAAGCTGTGTACCCATTGTTTCGACGGTACGGGCTGCTTCTGACGGACAAACTGACAGAAATACGAGAAAAAGAGGTGTGGATTGCTTGGCGGTTCACGCCTCTTTTCTTAATTTTACAGCGGAAAAGGGACCGGTTGGGCGGTTGGGATGCTGGAGGGAGAATCTCCGTCGCAGGCAGCTGGACGCGCAACGGTCAATTAACATAGTTGGGCTGACAAAGGCGACCGGAAGGAGGACACAAGGATTGAATGGCCTGCATGCTGTTTCCTTTGTCAGCGAACTTATTCTTTACAGTACAAGTATATGACATTAGTAGAACGATTCTTGAAGTATGTAAGTTTTGACACACAGTCAAACGAAGAGACCGGAGTAACGCCCAGCACTCCGGGACAGATGGTGTTTGCCCGATACCTGAAAGAAGAACTGGAGGCCTTGGGTCTGCAAGAAGTGACGCTGGACGACAACGGTTATCTCTTTGCCACTCTTCCGGCCAACATCGAAGGAGATGTGCCGGTGGTAGGCTTCATTGCTCACATGGATACCAGCCCGGACATGAGCGGCAAGGATGTGAAGCCCCGTATCGTGCATGGCTATGACGGGGGAGATATCGTGCTGGATGAGGCGGAAGGGATTGTTCTTTCGCCCTCCCAGTTCCCCGAACTGTTGGCCCACAAGGGCGAAGACCTGATAGTGACGGACGGACATACCCTGTTGGGCGCCGACGACAAGGCGGGCATTGCCGAGATTGTGTCGGCCATTGTCTGGCTGCAGGAGCATCCCGAGGTGAAGCACGGTAAGATACGTGTCGGCTTCAATCCCGATGAAGAGATTGGACTGGGTGCCCACAAGTTTGACGTGGAGAAGTTTGGCTGCGACTGGGCTTATACCATGGACGGCGGTGAAGTAGGAGAACTGGAGTTTGAGAACTTTAATGCCGCTTCGGCCAAACTGACCTTCAAGGGACGGAACGTGCATCCGGGTTATGCCAAGAATAAGATGATTAACTCTCTGCGGGTGGCCAACCGCTTTATGTCTTTCCTGCCCGACAGCGAGACGCCTGAACATACCGAGGGCTACGAAGGCTTCTATCATCTGGTGGGAGTGAGCGGCGATGTGGAGCAGACCGTTGTCTCCTATATCATACGCGACCACGACCGTGCCCGTTTTGAAAGCCGGAAGGCCGAGATGCAGCGTCTGGCCGACCTGGTCAACGCGGAATACGGCGAACAGGTGGTCAGTCTGGAACTGAAAGACCAGTATTATAACATGCGGCAACAGATAGAGCCGGTGATGCACGTCATAGACATCGCTTTCCAGGCCATGCAAGAGGCCGGCGTTGAGCCGCACGTGCGGGCCATACGTGGCGGTACGGACGGCGCTCAGTTGTCTTTCAAGGGATTGCCTTGTCCCAATATCTTCGCGGGTGGGCTGAACTTCCACGGTCGGTATGAGTTCGTTCCCATCCAAAGCATGGAAAAGGCTCAGAAAGTGATAGTGAAGATTGCCGAGTTGGCCGCTGCCGGTCGTCGTTGAACGCGCATAGAACATTAATCTTAAAATAGTATATTGAATGAAAACAACTCCTTTTACCGAAAAGCATATTGCGTTGGGCGCAAAGATGCACGAATTTGCCGGTTATAATATGCCTATTGAATACTCCGGCATCATCGACGAACATCTCACTGTCTGCCGGGGTGTCGGCGTGTTTGACGTCTCCCACATGGGCGAATTTTGGGTGAAAGGCCCTCAGGCTTTGGCTTTCTTGCAGAAGGTGACCTCTAACGATGTGTCGGCGTTGGTGCCGGGAAAGGTGCAGTACACTTGTTTCCCCAATGAGACGGGGGGCATTGTGGACGACTTGCTGGTTTATCAATATGAGCCGGAGAAATACCTGCTGGTGGTGAACGCCGCCAATATTGAGAAAGACTGGAACTGGTGTGTGGCGCACAACACCGAAGGAGCCGAACTGGAGAATGCTTCAGACCGCATGGCGCAGCTGGCAGTGCAGGGCCCGAAGGCCATCGAAGTCCTGCAGAAATTGACTCCGATAGAACTTGCGTCGGTACCTTATTATCACTTTACGCACGGAGAGTTTGCTGGCGAGCCGGACGTAATCATCTCCAATACGGGATATACCGGCGCCGGGGGCTTTGAGCTGTACTTCTATCCGGAGGTTGCCACGAAGATTTGGGATGCTATCTTTGAGGCCGGCGCCGAGTTTGGCATCAAGCCGATCGGGTTGGGTGCGCGCGATACGCTTCGCCTGGAGATGGGCTTCTGTCTTTATGGCAACGACCTGGACGATACCACGTCGCCCATCGAGGCAGGCCTTGGCTGGATTACCAAGTTTGTGGAAGGCAAGAACTTCATCAACCGCCCCATGCTGGAGCGGCAGAAGAAAGAAGGCGTTAGCCGTAAACTGGTGGGCTTCGAGATGATAGACCGTGGTATCCCTCGTCATGGTTACCAGCTTTGCGACGTCGAAGGAAACGCTATCGGCGCGGTGACTTCGGGCACCATGTCGCCCATGCGGAAGATTGGCATCGGTATGGGCTACGTAAAGCCTGAGTTCTCCAAACCCGGCACGGAGATTTGCATTGACCTGCGGGGGCGTAAGCTGAAGGCACAGGTGGTGAAACCGCCTT
Organism: uncultured Bacteroides sp.; assembly: GCA_949289265.1. Taxonomy (GTDB): domain Bacteria; phylum Bacteroidota; class Bacteroidia; order Bacteroidales; family Bacteroidaceae; genus Bacteroides. Next base: position 2,624 of record CASENE010000063.1, on the reverse strand, counting down.
TCCGCAAGTAAGGGAAGAACGGCTGTCGGGAGGCAGATAGCAGAAATGGACGCGCTTTGTCGGAAGGCGCGTCCATTTCTGTTTATGGGCGGTTGGCAGAGGCGGTGCCGGCGATGTCGCTATACTTTGTTTATCTTTTCCATCATCTGCTGCGTCCAGTTCATTTCCTTGTCAATCCATATTTGTTCCTGACGGTCGGCCGGTTGTTGTTTCTGATAGTCGATGAGCAGTCCCATGTAGTCGTGCAGGGAGTGCAGCGCGTCGGTCTGCTTCTTCATGCGCATCAGCAGGAGGATGCGCTGTTTGCACACTTCGGGATTGCGCGCGGAGTGGGGCAGGGCTTCGGCTTCGTCCAGGAGGGCAAGGCATTCGGCATTCACCTCGTCGGTGTTGTAGAGCGCCATTTGGGACTGCACCAGGAGGAGGTAGGTCTGGCTGTCGGCCAGGCGGTTTGCGATGTTTTTCCGGGCCAACATGATGGCTTCTTTGAACAGACCGCCGGAGTAGTTCAGCGCGGCATTGAAGTTGACGGCATCATATGTGGTACGCAGGTAGGGGCGGTCGGTCGGCGCTGACCCGGCCTCTTGGGGCGTTTCCGGCAGCTTGCCGATGCGCTCTTGCAGTTGGTCGATGTCGTTGTAGCGCATGAGGTCTTCCGTCTCCCGGTTGCGGGTGTAATAGTCGCGTATCTTCCGCAAGGCCGATGCCAGGGCTTCCGCCCGGTATCCGTTGAACTCCAGTATCCGCAGGGCCAGCTTGTCGGCCTCTTGTTCTTGATTGTTGCTGTAGTTCATGCCCAACCGGTCGATGGCGGGGAAGCAAAGCAAGGAGATGATGCTGCCCACGTTGGCCAGGCTGCTGGCATACAAGACCCGTTCGTTTCCCCTGTAGAAGTAGGCCTCTTCCAACTCATAGGCCACCACGTCGAACACGTTCGCCCAAAACATGGCGCGCTGTGCCCGCCGTTCGGCTTTTCGGACGTTGCTCATCTGGTGGTCGAAAAGGTAGTGGCTGATTTCTCCCGCCAGGACGGCTGCCAGTTCGTCTTCAGAGTCCAGTGTGCAGAGCAGGCCGGTGCTGACAATCAGGTTGCCGCTGGGCAGCACGAACGACAGCGGGTCGGGGGCTTGGACGACACGGACGTTCAGGTTTCCGTTGCGGGTGGTGGTGATGTTGTCGCCGCACATGCCTGCCAAGACGCCCTGCACGTACGAGGTGATGTAGCTGTCTTCGTAAAGGATGTCGTCCAAGTGCTCCAGGTATTCCTGGCTCTCTTCTTCCACTTCGCGCCGCAGGTCGTCGCGTTGGTTGGCCTTGTGACGTTGCTCGTAGAAATGGTAGGCCAGGTAAATCTGTTGCCAGAACTCGTCCGTCGTCTCGGGCAGGGTCAGTTTCACGTTGCTCAGTTGGCTTTGGGGAAGGAGGAGGTTGCCGTCGCCGATGTCCGTCAGGTAGTAAACGCCGGTTTCAAGCTGTTGGTTGTCGCTGACCCGCATCACCATGCGGATGGTGACGGGAGTCCCGGCGGGAAATTCCTGGTAAGCGCTTTTCAGTGTTCCCTTTACGTTGAGGTGGTCGCTGTAGGGCTCTTGTTTGGCCAGGCCGTCCAAGGCGTGGAACAGCACCAGCAGGCCGAGGATAAGTATTCGTTTCATAAGGCAGGGTGGATGAATGTTTTCCCAAATTTGGCGAATTTATTCCTAACATCCTTGCCCTTAAGCCTTTTTTGTGGAAAGTTAACATACGAAAGAGGGGAGCTGTGGTTCCAGCTCCCCTCTTCCTGAAAACGACGGCGTCTTTTCAGGCTTATTTCTTCGTGCTCTTGCCGTAGCGGCTCATGAACTTGTCCACGCGGCCGGCCGTATCCACCAACTTGGACTTACCCGTGTAGAAGGGGTGCGAAGAGCTGGAGATTTCCAGCTTGATCAGCGGATAAGTTTCGCCTTCAAACTCGACTGTTTCCTTCGTGGCGCAAGTGGAGCGCGACAGGAACATGTCGCCATTAGACATATCTTTGAATACTACCGGACGGTAATTTTCGGGATGAATACCTTTTTTCATTGCCTTATTTCTCTTTTTTGTTAGTTTTATTATACGGTTACTTTTGGTAATAAAGTAGTGTAATGGTCTTTGTTTCGGGGTGCAAAGATAAGGTATTTCTTTGGAATAGAGAAAAAAGTTTGCCTAAAAAATAGGGCTACTTCATTTTATTTCAGTTTTATGGCCGGCTTCGTGCCGGGACATGCGGCCCGTGCTTTCCGCGGCGTGCCCTTTCTCTGCCCTTGGAGGCCGTCCGACCGGGGAATACTGTGCCAGCAACCGGGGACTACTGCGCCAGCCGCCTGGAATTACTATGCCCGCTTCCTGGGAGTACTGTCCCACTAAACGCTGAAAACCAGTCTGCTGTGAGAGCAGGCTCAACCCTGCCGCCTTCTTTCCCCGGGCGCCGTGCCGGGCCATGTGCCTATACCTATTTATATAGTATACCCGTTGGCGGAATTAAATTGATAAAATAAATATGTATAAAAGGTTGTACATATCGCTGATTATTAGTAAATTAGAAGTGGCCAAACTATTAATTTACAATCAAGCTATGCACAACCTTTATGCAATATTCGCAAAAT
>CASENE010000062.1 GCA_949289265.1 uncultured Bacteroides sp. | reverse complement strand
TGGAGCGTTGTCCCTCGGCGCGGGGCGCGGGTTCGTCGGGCGCCGGCCCTTCGGGGATGAAGCCGCCGTAGGTGGCGTCGGCCTGGGGCCGGGGAGGGGGCACGGCGGGGCGCCGCGCCGCTTTCTTGCGCGCTTCTTTCCGCGTCTGCCGCACGAAGGCCACCACGAGCACGGCTGCCACCACCAGAAACTTCAAGATGTCTTCCATCTGCCTGTGTCCGTTTTTATTGCCCAAAGATAAGGATTTTATCCGGTTTGGCGATAGGTTGCGGCCTAAAAATTAGCGCGCGCCGCCCTCCCTCTCCCCCGAGCGGCCTTGATGAGCCTGCCGCAAGGGGCTGGGAACCAGTGTTTAGTGGCGTAGTAATGCCCGGTCGCTGGCGTAGTAACGCCCGGTCGCTGGCGTAGTAACGCCCGGTCGGTGGGATAGTAATGCCCGGTGGGTGGCGTAGTAATCCCCGCTCGGTGGCGTAGTAATGCCCGGTCCGGCGGGGTGGGAGGCCCGGCCGGGGCGGCGGACATCCCTTGGGGCAGGGGTATGAAAAAAGGGCAGCTTCACAGCTCCCCTTCATCTTTTTAACCTAAACCTTAACTATGAAAAAATCTAATGTTTCTTTCAGCAGACAAATGTCCGGAAAATTCTGTTGAAAGCCAAATAATCGAAAGAAAAATGTCTGAGTGTTAACATCTTTTAGTTGTTTGACACCTTTAAACCATCATTAACGCAGTATTCCACTGCGTAGACGGTGCCGGTGGGCAGCGCGCCGCCGTCCGTGGGGCGGTAGGTGGCGGCGGGTTCGTCGAAGCTCTCGCCGTCCAGGTTGACGGCCACGAGGGTGTAGGTAAACTCCGTGGCGGGCGTCTCTCCCTGCTCGAAGTAGGCCGTTTCGCCCGGGTGCAGCTGCTTTTCCACGCCACCCAGCTGGATGGTCAGGACGGTCTGTTCTTGTTGGAACCAGCCGGCGATGGCTTCGTCCAGGGCGAAGCGCACGCCCAGGTTCAGCATCGGCACTTCCAGCCGGAGGGTCTGCGTGACGCCTTCGGTGATGCCGATGGTGGTTTCGGCGTAGTAGCGGGGACTGCCCAGGCCGTCCGTGGGCTGCTGGGCGCCGGGACGTCCGGCTTCGTTGTAGGCCCTCACGGCGTAGGTGCCCACGGGCAGCTTGACGCTTTCGGGCGCCTGTCCGGGTTCGTAGCGATGTATCAGGCTGTCGCCTTGCAGGATTTCCACGTAGAGCCCCTCGGACACGGCGCGGGTGTTCACGTTGGTCACCTCCGCCTTAGCCGGGCGGATGCCGTCCAGCGCGAGGGTGCCGAAGGCTTCGGTCGTGCCGGGCGTTTCGTCTTGCGTGCAGGCCGTCAGCACGAGGGCCAGGACGCTGAGTGTGTAGAGAAGTTTCTTTATCATAACGGTGTTTGTCAGGATGTTTTCTTGTTTCAAAGTGAGCCGGCAGGTATCCCGATTTCTCCTCCTCCGGGGAGGAGGAGTACCCGAAGGGGGAGGTGGTAGCGACCTGTTGTAAGGCGTATATCTTTTTCTACCTACCACCCCGCCCTTCGGGCACCCCTCCTCCCGGGAGGAGGGGAATTGCGGAATGCTGCCGCGGGCTTATTTGTCGTAGACAAGGGAGATGTCGTCGATGGTGAGTACGCTGCCATGCCAAACATCATCAAAACTTGTTTCTGAATCTAACCAAATGCTGTAACTGGATTTCTCGTATTGGAGATTTTCGCCTGTGTTTATGGTGGAAGCGAAATATAAGTAAATCTTGGCGCATTTGGCATATGATTGTCCTTCTTGATAATCCAGCGTAACCGTTTCTTCCTTCCATTCGGCTTGGCTGGTAGAAGAATCCACAACTTTCTCTATGATAACATTGTTGTCGGCATCTAAAAGCTGTATGTTCACTCTCCAAGTATCTGTATTTAGAGGTGCATATTTGTACCAGAACTTCACAGCCGTAGGACGTACATTCCAGTTGCGTCCTTTGACGATGGTATAGTTATCTCCGCTGGGAAGTGCGTCTGTGCCTCCTGTTGTTACATTGATGTCGCCCAAGAATAATTCTCCGGCAACCTTGTTCATATCCAGTACATTGCTGGGAAGCGTATTGCCTCTTCCATTGCCTGTGTTCCTCAACTCTACAGCCCATTCTTCGCTATGCGCTCCTTTTACGAAACTTACGGCAGGGAAACTGTTGTAGGGATTGGCAAATGTGCCTCGGTTTCGGGTAGTAAAATCATTGTTCGTATTCCAATAAGGCGCACTGTCCCCGTTGTTCCAAGGATAGACGGTGTAAGTATCGGCATCAATTGGATTGTACCATGCATCTTCGTGTGTCTGTGCCCATGACCATTCCTCCATGCCGGAGTTCGGCAGTTGTGCCGGTGTTTCCAGAGTTATCTCCGTTGCCTCTGATGCGATGACGCCGCGGTAGAGCGCGCGTACTTGGTAGCTCTTGTTGTCGGGGTGACTGTCGAAGGTCTGCGTCAGCCCGTTGGTGCAATCGGTCCATGTATCGCTGTCAGTGGCTTTGTATTGGTACACCAGCTTCTCCTTCAGTGCCTCTGCGTTGCCGGTGGTGACGGTCGCCTCGTCGATGGTGAACTGTTTGCTCCACACGTTCTCCGGCTGCACGCTGACGCTGAACTGCGGGCGGTTGCAGGTGAGGGTGTAGGTGGTGGCGTCGCCTTCCGTAGCGTTGCCGGTGCTGCTCCAGCGTCCGTTGGCCAGCACGTCGATAGACACGGTGTTGGTGGTGGCACCGTCGGCCTTGGCCTGTAGTTTGGCCAGGAGAGGGGAGAGGTCGACGGCCTTTCCTTCTTCGCCTATGCCGGGGAGGTCGATGCCCAGGGTTTCCTCTATTTCGGCCAGCTTGGCGTTGTCTTCCGCCTTAGTGAGCTGGTAGCTGCCGTTCAACGCGGAGAACTGCGGGTCGCCGAAGTCAAGGGCCAGCTTCAGGCCTTGGATGGCCGAGGCGGTAGTGAGGCGGATGGAGGCCGTGGGCAGTTCGGTCTCGGTGAAGGTCAGCGCGTTGCCCTGGAATCCCTCTGCCTCCACCTTGGGCTTGGGCAGCCATTCCTGCGGGAGGGTCTCCTGCACGGTCACGGTGTTGACCTCGGTGGTGATTTCCAGCTTCATCTCCGGGGTCATCTTCAGGGTGAGTATCAGGTGGTCGCCTGCCTTGTAAGCGTCGGGCAGGCCCTCGGTGAGGGGCAGCTTGACTGCCTCGCCGCTGCCGGTTCGTTGGGCGGTGAAGTAGAGAGCGGGCACGGTGCCGGCGCGGAAGTAGATGCTCTGCGCGGGGTCGGTCGTGGTGACGGACGTTTCGCCTATCTCGGCAGTCAGGCCGTAGCGGGTGTAGGCTTCCTGTATCTTGACCTCGTTCTCATACTTCACGGATACCAGGGCGTTGGCCACGCGGCACGCGATGCTGACGGCCGGCGCCTGTCCCTCGGCCACGTCCACTGTTTCCGCGGCCGCGCCCTCGTAGTAGGGGGCATCGAGCGCCAGCACGGGGTTGTCGCCATAGTAGGCGCCCACCTGGTAGGTGTCGGGCTTCAGGGGGATGGTCTGGCCGTCGCCGGGATAGTCGTAGGTAGTGGCGGTGGCGGGGTCGGCAGGGTCGGTCACCCGTATCTTAAAGTCTTTCAGGAAGTCGTCGCCTGCCAGCTCGCGCAGCTCTTGGGGCGTGGCGCGCGTCTCTGCCGGTGCCGGTTGGTCGGTCAGGCTGACGCGGATGCCGGTGCCGCTGTCCGCGCGATCCCATTCTTCGGTCTGGGTGCAGGCGGCAAGGGTGGCCAGGACGGCCGGCAGGAGTAGGAGGGTATGTCGGATATTCATATGCTTTGTTCTTTAGTGCTTGGGTTCAGGGTTGTGCAGGGTCATTCGTACACCAGTTCCAATTCGTCCAGCCAGAGCGTCGTGGCGTCGCCGCCCACGAAGTAGTCGCCGTATTTGCTGGCGGTGGCCACGATGACCAGCAGGTTGGGCGTGCGGTTGTTGTAGCGATACTCCAGCGGGATATCCAGGGTCTGATACGTGGGCACGTTCTGTCCGCAGATGAACTCGCCGTAGGCTATGATGTCCGGGTCGTTCTTGTTGAACAGCTGCCGTTCGGAGGGACGGGTGCGTATCTCGTAAGGCTGGCTGCGGTTGGCCAGGGCCACGTAGATGTGGCAGGAGTCGGGACGGTCGCGCAGGTAGGACAGGGCGTCTTCGGCAATGCGCGTGATGGGCGAGGTGACGTATTTGTATTGCAGGCGCAGGGTGGTGGGGAAGCCCTCGAAGGGGCGTCCGAAGCTCAGGATGCCGTTGGTGCCGTCGGTCTTGACGTAGCTGCCGGCAAAGATGTTGCCCGAGGCCAGTTTCAGCACGGCCCACTTGGATTGCAGCATGGCCGCCTGCCCGCTGCCCGTGCCGGTGTCGGTGGTGGGGATGGTGTTACTGTCGCCTATGGTGGTGGCGCCTTTGTTGCCAGTGTCCCAGAACGATTCGTCGCCCGCGGCCCAGGGATACCACAGGGTGCCGTTGTTGGCCGGTTCGGACGACCAGTCGTCAAAGCTGCCGTTGGGCAGGGGAGTGGCCGGGGCGGTGGTGAAGCTGTGTTCCGCTCCCGTCACGCCGTCCACGGTGACGCGGTAGCGGTAGGTGGTGCTGCCGCTCAGTCCGGTCAGTTGGGCGGTGTATTGCGTGCCGTTCACCGAGATGTTTTCCGCCGGCACCTGCGTCCATTGGGCCGCCTGCGCTTCGCAGTATTCCACGACGGGTGTCTTGCCGCTCTCGATGTTGCCGTTGAGGAAGGCGCGGGTGGTCATGGGGAACAGGTCGCCCGCGGCGGGCGTGCTGCCCTCTTCGTCGTTATAGACAAACACCGTCCATTCGCAGGGCGTGTCTTCCCAGCCCAGGGTTACCTGGAAGGTGCGGGGCGAGGTGAAGTCGTGCACGGTGGTGGGGTCGGGGGTCACGGTGCCCGAGGCGCCGCCCAGGTCCATGCGGTTCACCTGCAGGTTGGAGCGGTCTTGCCCGGCGGCGACGTAGACGATGGCGGTGCGCGTCTCAGGGTCGACCACGGCGCGCGTCTGGCCTGCTATGTCGATGGTGCGCTCGATGATTTGCGTCACGCTGACCGTCCACACGTAGTCCTGATAGGTGTGCAGCACGAAGTTCACCGGTTGCGAGAAGTCCACGCGGGTGTCCGCCAGGTTGTCCGGCGCATCGAACCCGTGGGAGGGAAACAGGGCCGGGTCGGCGCAGGCCGCCGTGTCGGGGCGGATGGTGGCGTCGTTGGACACGTTGAAGCGGGTGACGCGCAGCTGCGTCAGGTCTACCGTGTCGTCCACGTAGAGGCTGACGGTGCGGTTGGCGGTATTGATGGTGGCCGCCGTGTTGCCGTTGTCCGGCGAGGCGCACTGTCCCTCCACCTCGAAGGCTTCGATGTCGCTCACCACGGTGGGGTAGGGGATGTCGTTTTCTATCTTGCAGGACTGCGCGGCCGTCAGCAGCAGGGCCAGCAGTCCGGCGTATGCCAGGTTCTTTCTCATTGGGATGGTTTGTCGTTTCATAAAAAGGTCCGGTTATAAGTAGAAGGTCATGCCGATGTTGATGGAGAACAGGTTGATTTTGAAGTTGCCCGACGTGACGCGGCGTTTGCCGTGCTCCACCTGGTTGGTCTTCTGGTCGGTCCACTTGAAGTTGAAACCCATCACGCCCATCGACACCTCCACGGCCGACCAGTCGGTGACGAAGGCGGTGATGCCGGGCGCGAAGCCAATCTCGAAGTTGTTGACCGTCTCGAACGTGCCGTCGTATTGCGAGCCCGAGCCGGTGGAGTTCTTGCCGCGGGCGTAGCCGTAGGTGAGGCGCACTTCGTTGAACAGGCCGAAGATTTTGCTATTGCCGATGGGCATGTAGGTCCGCAGGAAGCCCGAGGTCTCGAACTTATGCTCGAGGTAGTAGATATCGTCCAGGCTGATGTTGAAGTCTTCTCCCAGGTTCAGCTCGAAGTTGCCCATGTCCAGGTAGGTGCGGTTGTAGGCGAAGCGGATGCCGGCGGCCATGTTGTCGCGGAAGAAGTAGCCCACGGCCGGACTGATCTTGAAGTCGTAGCCCAGGCCTTCCACGTCTTTCAGCACCAGAAAGTTGAGGTTGTCTTCGCTGTGTTCGGAGTAGGAGATGGTGCCTCCCGCCATCCATTGCCCTTTGGGGATGAACACCTTTGACTGAATTTCCCGGTCGATGCGCTTCACGCGGTGGGGATTGATGGCCGCTGCCTGCAACGTGGCCAGTGCCAGCAGGGCGAGGAGTGTGAGTCTTGCTTTCATTCTTTATATATATAGCCGGAGAGGGGCGTTCGCAGCTCCTCCCCGGTTGTGTGGGTGTATTGATGGGTCAGAAGTTTTATTGGATTATTCCCACAAAGCGGGAGTTCCTTCGTAAACAAGGGAGAAGTCGTCCACATAAAGTGTGCTTCCCTCGCCGCCGGTCATATAATCACCATACTTGCTGGCACTGCATACCACAATGATATGCGTAGGCTTTTCGGTGAGGTTCTTATATTTCAGCGGGATAGTAAACTCTGTGTATCCGTCGCCTTGGGTAGCCGCTCCCGAAGGAAGTGCGCCGTAGGCTATGATGTTATCGTCACCTTCGTAGTCGATATATGTACTTTCGTCGTTATTGTTGAAAGTGAAGCTTTTTTTAGCCAAAGCTATGAAGATGGAGCATTCGTCCATAGTCTTGCCCTCTTCAATTGTCACTCCGTCCGGTACTCTGTCTACGTGATTGATAACAGTAGGCGTGTATTTGTAATATCCTTTTAAAGCGATGGGGCGACCGCTAAACGGTTTGCCGAATTCCATATTGGCGGACATCCCGCTGAGGCCTGCGAAGTTTCCGGTATATAGACTGGCGGCTGCAAAAGCAATGATTTTGAAGGCTGATTTCAGTTGGGCAGCCTTTCCTCCTTGGGTATGTACGGGAGAAGTAACACTGGTCGTCGGATTCAGTGCGCCTCCGATAGCTCCCATTCCTTGGGTCGTACCAGGGTTGCTTGTGTTCCAGAACGAAGTGGTATTACCAGCATTTGCTTGAATATCCGGATAGATAGTCTCGCCGCTTTGCGACCAAAATTCAAAGTCTCCGTTATAGAGAGCTGTTTCTGCTTCAGTCGTGAACGAGGAGACTTCACTGGTAAAATCTCCGTTGTTGTACGAAGTCCGGCATTCGTACTCCGTGTTGGCCGTCAGGTTGCCGATGGTGGCCTGGTAAGTGTGGTTTTCACCTATTGTAGTGGTGGCATCAGTCCAAACGTCCGTCCCTTTCTGACGGTATTGGATTTTCATCTTCGTGTCGTCCAGAGGGTCGCCTTCCGGGTCGGGCACAGCCTGTGCGTCCACATAGGCCATGCGGCTCCAGGCGTTCACGACGGGAAGCATCAGCGTGGTGGTCGGTATGGGATTGACGCCCACGTCGTATTTGTGCTCTTGCGTGCGGTCGTTCACGGTGATGGTGATTTCGCCGTCGCCGCCGCTGATGCTGTAGTTCAGGATGTGGTGGTCGCGTGCCGCCACGCCTTCCATTTTATTTGTCTGCCGGATGGTGGCGCCCTTCAGGTTTTTGGCTACCAAGGTGGCTTGCAGGTCGCTTACCGGGAAGTAGCCGGAGCCTTGGTCGGGGCGGCCCATGTCGAACACCAGGCCCGTGGCCGCTTCGTCCGCCGTCTCGGTTCCTTCGGACGCGTTGACGAGGGGGCTGACGGTGACCGTGGCCTCGGTGAAGTATTTGGCGAAGCCGTCGCCGAAGTTGACGGACACTTTCACGTTGGCCAGGGTGCAGGTCAGGCTGACTGCGTTGGCTTTGCCTTGTTCGATGCTGAATGTCTTGCTACCGGCGTAATAGGGCTTCTCGAAGGCCATTTCCTGCCCGTCGAATCCGTTGGACGAGGCGTTCAGGGTGTAGCTGCCCGGCTCCAAGGCGATGGACTCGCCTTCCCAGTCTGTCCAGTTGGTTGTCTCTTTGACCACCTGTCCGGCGGCATTGACTATCTGCGCGGCTATCTGCATCGGGTCGTAACCGGCCTTGGTGTTCACCGTGGTGTTGACATCCAGCTGCAGGCGCAGATAGCCCATGCCGCTGCCTGCCAGTTCTTCTTCCTGGCAAGAAGCCAACAGGAAGAAGAGGCTCATGAAGAGCATGTATAGTGGTTTGGTTTTTTTCATTGCTTATTCTTTTTACTGATTGATGGTCACTTGCAGTTCGTCTTCTATGTGGTTCCCTTCCTGGTCTTCCACGGCGATTTTGAACACGTGCGCCTCGGGAGTTGTCGCGCCAAATCCGTTCATCAGGTTGAAGAAGGCGCCCACAGGGAAGGTGTAGGAGGTGTCGCCCAAGGCGGGGGCGCTGACATCGCCTCCTCCCAGGAAGGCGCTTAAGACGCCGCCGATGATTTCATTGCCTACCATCTCTACGCCGTTGGTCACGAAGTCAAGCCCGCTTGCGCTTAAGTCGGAAATAGTCTTCCCGAAGTCTTCGTTTCCGGCGGTAATCTTCACGTTCATGGACTTTAATCCTTTGGGCACGTTGATCAGGACGTCGGCAGTTTCCGGCTGATCGCCTTCTGACAAAGAGTAGGAGATGTGTCCGTTGCTGGGCATCTGCATGCTGATGGCTTCCTCGTCTCCTCCCGGGTTTTCCGGCGTATCCGGATCTTCGGGGTCGTCCGGGTCGGTGACGGGCGGGGTGACGTCGTCCACGGGGATTTCCACCGACTCGTTCTTGTCTTCAAAGGTGAGGTCTACCGTGATGTCGAAGTCGAACGTGCCGTCCGCATTGGGCTTTTCGTCCTCCAGCATGAGGTTGACGGTCAGGCGGTCGTTGCCGCTGAAGTTGCTATGGTCCGGCTTGTAGAAGTGTTGCTTATGGATGATGCTCTGTTCGTCCTGGTTCTTGGCGGAGATGGTCAGCACGATGTCGGACGTTTGGCTTTCGCTCAGGTTCCAAAAGAAGGTGCGGGATGTTTCCTGTGCTCCCAGCTGGCTTTCGCTTAGGGTATAGGTGAGGCCTTCGCCGTTGGCCCCGTTGTCCATGGTGAGCTCCCAGGTGGGGAAGGTGTTGAGGAAGGTCTCGTTGAAGTTCAGCGTCACTTCCGTGTTGAGCCTCGTACACTCCACGTTGGCCTGCGCGGTGATGCCTTCCTCGATGGTCAGGGCGGCGCTGCCGCGGTAGTAGGGCGTGTCCATGATGGAAGCCACCGTGCCGGGCGATTGGGCCGTCACTTCGTAGGCTCCTATGGGCAGGCGCACGGTGCCGAACGAGTCGCCGTCGTGCAGGCGCATCTCGGCAAAGGTGGCGTAGTGGCGGTTGTTTTCGGCATGGCCGTCGGTGGAGGCGATGTCTACCTGGAAGTTGTCTGTGGAGACATCCGCCCGCGTGGCGGCGCGGGTGACGGGCGAGGGCAGCGAGAGTTCCAGCTCGCCGGTGGGCGTGCTGATGTTGCCGTCCTTGCCCAGCAGTTCGTCTTTCATTTCGCAGGCGGAGAACAGCGTCAGCAGGGCGCCTGCGGCGAGTAAGTGTATATGTTGTTTCATATCGGTTGGGTTGTTACGGGTCGTTTTATTGGTTGTCGGCATCGGCATCCGTCGTGCCTCCTTGTCCGGTCACGTCGGTGGGCAGCTCGATGTCCTGTTCCACGTCATTGGTCGTGGTGTCCACCGTGATGCTGATGGAGATGGTGCCGTTGCTGTCTTGCGCGGGGGCCACGCTGATGTTCAGCGCCTGCCGGGGCGAGAGGGTATATCGCTTGCTGACGGTGGGGCCGGCCTGGCCGTCCAGCTTGGTCTGCGCGAAGTCCACGGTGATTTGCTCGTTGTCGGCCACCTTCAGGTAGACGGGGTCGGAGGCGTCCTTCCGCCAGGTGAATTGGTCGGAGGCGGCGGTCAATGCGGCGGTGTGAATCACGGCCTGGTAGTCGCTGAAATACGTGTCCATCTCCGGGGCGAAGCTGACGGTGAGTTTCGCGCTGCGGGGCGTGCACGTCACCGCCAGGGTCTGCGCCGCAGGTTCGGCTCCTTCGGCCGCAGGCTGTACGGTCACGGTCTGGCTGGTGCCTTCCACGTACATGTCCGTGGTGCTGGCGGGCAGGTCGGGGTTGCCCATCCAAGCCTTGACGTAGTAGCTTCCGGCTTCCACTGTCACGGGGCTGGCCGGCAGGTAGCTGTTGAAGTCGGGCCCCCATTGGCCGACGGCTTCCTGCGTTTCGGCGTCATAAAGCGCCACGTTGTAGTTTTCCGTGTCGCTGTATTTCTCTTCCACTGCGGTGGGCGTGGCCTTGGTGACGAAAGCCGTTTCCGTCTGTACGCTCAGCCGCAACGCGCCCTTGCCCGTGGCGCCGGGCGTCAGGCCTTCGTCGTCGCCCGCGCAGGCGCTCAGCAGTCCTGCCAGGCAGCAGAAGGCCCCTAAGAGTAATTTCTGTTTCTTCATAATGGATTAAGTTGATCGTGATGATTTTTCCGGCTGCAAAGGTACGGTGTTTTCCGCAACCTGCGCAAGGTCTATTTCTGCAAATTTTGTTCTATTCTTAAGATTCGTTTCTTTTCTTCCCGCAAAAGTGCCACGGTATCGCGGAATTATCTAATTTTGCAGACGGAATAATTCGTCAATATTTTAGGACGCGACGCTTGCGCTCCTCCCGCCGCCCCGTGGGACGCGCTCGGGGCGGGGCACAGGCGGCCCCACCGGGGTCTATAGTCCCCGCCACCGGGGACTTAAGTCCCAGCGACCGGGGACTACCGTCCCAGCCGGCGGGAACTATAAGGCCAGGGGGAGGGGAGGCAAGAGGCTGATTGCCTGCGTTTTTGCTCCCTCTTCCCTCCATTCTCCTCCTCCGGAGGGGGTGAGTACCCGAAGGGAGAGGTGGTAACCCAATTCTCCTCCTCCGGGGAGGAGGAGTACCCGAAGGGGGAGGTGGTAGCGAAATATAGTCTGCTTATATATAAGTTTTTTTATTTCCTACCTACCACCCCGCCCGTTGGGCACCCCTCCTCCGGGGAGGAGGGGAAATGGATACCAGCATCTATTTCGGCACATCCTCAAATAGGTAGCGGCCTCTGTTTGCGCTCCGAGTGAGTGGGAGGGAATGATGGGGAGTCAGACGGAGTTACAGGCCGATGGCACGGGCAAATCGCGTGCCTAACTATTGGCCTATAACTCCTTGAGCGGAGCGATAACTCCCTCTGACTCCTTCTAACTACTAAGGGAGTGGGAGGAAGTCATAGGGAGTCAGACGGAGTAACAGGCCGATGGCACAGGCAAATCGCGTGCCCAACTGTTGGCCTATAACTCCCTGAGCGAAGCGATAACTCCCTCTGACTCCTTCTAACTACTAAGGAAGTGGGAGGGAGTTATAGGGAGTCAGGCGGAGTTACAGGCCGATGGCACGGGCAAATCGCGTGCCTAACTATTGGCCTATAACTCCTTGAGCGAAGCGATAACTCCCTCTGACTCCTTCTAACTACTAATATAGTATAAACCAAATAGGAGTACTTGCTTATGGAAAAAGAACTTCCCAAAATCGACTTGCCCGAAGAGTGGGTGGCGGGCACGGACATCAGCCGCGAGCTGCTCAGCCTCTACACCAACTATCCGGTGCGCCTGAAGTGCGAGATGCTGGTGTATTGCGCCGACGGGCGCGTGGAGGCGTCGGTCAACCTGAACCGGCTGACGGTGCGGCCGCGCAACGTGGTGGTGCTGACGCCGGGCAGCGTGTTCCAGGTGGACAGCGTGGAGGGCGACCTGCGCCTCTACTTCGTGGGTTTCTCTTCGCAATACCTCAGCCAGGCCACCCGCCCGTACAGCATCGCCGACTCCATCTACCTGACCCTGGGCACGCCCGTGCTCGCCGTGCAGCCCGGCGGGGCGACGCTGCTGGAGGAATACATGCGCATGCTGGTGCACCTCTACGAGTTCTTGCCCGAGAAGGGCCGCGCCCTGGTCAGCCCCAACCTGTATGCCGACATCCACACGGGCCTCTCGCTGATCTTCCGCGCCAACGGCATGGAGCACTCCGCCGCCACGAAGAGCGAGCAACTCAGCCGCCAGTTTGCCCACCTGGTGATGCAGCACTATGCCGAGGTGCGCAACGTGGCCTGGTATGCCGAGCAGCTGGGCATCACGCACGCGCACCTGTGCAACACGGTGAAGCAGGTGACGGGCCGGACGTGCGTGGACATCATCTCCTCCATGGTCGTCATGGACGCCAAGTCGCAGCTGAAGTCCACGCGCCTCTCCGTGCAGGAGATTTCCGACTCGCTGCACTTTGCCAACATGTCCTTTTTCGGCAAATACTTCAAGCGATACGTGGGCATGAGTCCGCTGGAGTACCGGAATACGGATTGAGCCGATTTTTTGCTTACCTTTGCGGGCGGAATCTTGTAAGCTACGAGCTACGGGCTACAAGATGCGAGATGCAAGCTACGAGCTACGAGCTACAAGCTACGAGTTACGAGCTACAAGATGCGAGATACGAGATGCAAGCTACAAGACACGAGATACGAGGGGTGTTCCTGTCGGGAACAATGGAGGTAACTCAATTCTCCTCCTCCGGGGAGGTTGCTCTCCCCCGATAACGGGGGAGTCGGAAGGGGTGAGTACCCGAAGGGGGAGGTGGTAGCGACTCTATACCTATAAGGTTTTATTTCTTACCTACCACCCCGCCTGTTGGGCATCCACCCCCTCCGGCTTCCCCGTTATCCGGGGAGAGCAACCTACCGGGAGGAGGGGAAATGGATAGCCGCCTCTGTTTCGGCACAACCTTTGGCGCTCGTAGCTTGTAGCTCGTAGCTAAAAAACCTAATAAATAAAACGTATATGAACGAACCGAAGAAACTATACATCGAGACCTACGGCTGCCAGATGAACGTGGCCGACAGCGAAGTCATCGCTTCCGTGATGAAGATGGCGGGCTACGAGCCGGCCGAGAGCGTGGACGAGGCGGACGCCGTCTTTCTCAACACCTGTTCCGTGCGCGACAACGCCGAGCAGAAAATCCTGAACCGCCTGGAGGCCCTGCGCAACGCGCGGAAGAAGCATCCCGGGCTGATTGTCGGCGTGGTGGGCTGCATGGCCGAGCGCGTGAAGGACGACCTCATCGAGCATCACGGCGTCGACCTCGTGGCGGGCCCCGACGCCTACCTCTCGCTGCCCGACCTGATGGCGGCTGCCGAAGCGGGCGAGAAGGCCATCAACGTCGAACTGTCCACCACCGAGACCTACCGCGACATCATTCCCCTACACCCCGGCGCCCACCGCGTGTCCGGCTTCGTGTCCATCATGCGCGGCTGCAACAACTTCTGCACCTACTGCATCGTGCCCTACACCCGCGGCCGCGAGCGCAGCCGCGACGTGGAGAGCATCCTGCGCGAGGCGCGCGACCTGCAGGAGAAGGGCTACAAGGAGGTCACCCTGCTGGGCCAGAACGTCAACTCCTACCGCTTCGAGCAGGCCGACGGCACGGTGGTTGCCTTCCCCCAGCTGCTGCGTGCCGTGGCCCGCGCCGTGCCCGGCCTGCGCGTGCGCTTCACCACCTCGCATCCCAAGGACATGAGCGACGAGACCCTGCACGTCATTGCCGAAGAGCCCAACGTGTGCCGCCACATCCACCTGCCCGTGCAGAGCGGCAGCAGCCGTATCTTGAAACTGATGAACCGCAAGTACGACCGCGAGTGGTACCTGGAGCGCGTGGAGGCCATCCGCCGCATCGTCCCCGGCTGCGGCCTGAGCACGGACATCTTCTGCGGCTTCCCCGGCGAGACCGAGGAAGACCACCGCCTGTCCCTCTCGCTCATGGAGGCTTGCCGCTACGACTCGGCCTTTATGTTCAAATACTCCGAGCGGCCCGGCACCTACGCCTCGAAGCACCTGCCCGACGACGTGCCCGAAGAGGTGAAAATCCGCCGCCTCAACGAAATCATCGCCCTGCAAAACCGCCTGTCCGCCGAAGCCAACGCCCGCTGCGTGGGGCAGGTGTACGAGGTGCTGGCCGAAGGCGTGAGCAAGCGCAGCCGCCAGCAACTCTATGGCCGCACGGAGCAGAACCGCGTGGTGGTGTTCGACCGCGGCACGCACCGCATCGGCGACCGCGTGCAGGTGAAGGTTACCGAGGCCACCTCGGCCACGCTGAAGGGGGTAGAAGTGGAGGCATAACTTCCTCTACTTCAATTTCTCCAGCAGGTAGAACAGGGCGCATGCAATGAGCAACAGTGCCAGGAAGCCTCCGGCGTTGGCCAGGAGGCTTTTTTGCCGGAGTTCGTCCACGGCTTTCCGTTGCAGCAGCACCACGAAGGTCACTGCCCCGGTCAGCAATAAAGCCCTGGCGATGAATGTCGGCGACACGAGGAAGGCAGCGGCGATGCAGGCCAGTGCCGCGATTCTCAGGAGATGGATGTTCCGATGGGTAGTAGTCATCATCATACAAAAGGATAATGTTTTTTCAACAGCCGCAAAGCCAAGGAGGTTCATGATGCACGGCGCGAGACCCATGCTTGTTGTATCGTTACCGTAATCGCGACCACTCCGCCCACAATGAGCGAAACCACCACGGCATCCATCCTTTCCTTGTTCCATAACTCTGTGTGGTGATAAATGTACTAAAATCTGTTAAGTCCGATGGTGCAGCTTTTCTAATGGAATGAAAGCCACTAAATTTGCAAGAAAAGCCATATGCTGCTAAGTCAATTTGAAGGTCGTTTTCCGACGGAAGAAT
>CASENE010000061.1 GCA_949289265.1 uncultured Bacteroides sp. | reverse complement strand
ACCGTCTTCCCCTTCTTGGTGCGGCGGTCATGGGCGGGAACGACGACGCTGCCCGTGAAGCCTTCGTTGTGAACCCGGGCATAAGGCACCTTGCTGTTTCCCGCCGAAATGACGACCTTATTCGGAGTGACCTGGGATATGCGGATACTATTAAGCAGTGCTCCGCTCCGCACCATCAGCGTGCCCCGTCGGGGCTTGTACCGGGGGCTGACGGGCTTCCAGGGCTTGCCGTCAAAGGCTTTCTCCGAGAAACGGGTGCGGCTGTATTCGGCGGCTTCCTCGGCCACCATCTCCGGCAGTGCGTGTTCCATCACCTGCCGTATCTTTCGGGACAATTCATCAGTTATATTCATTTTTTTCTCTTTTTATTTGGTGATTGGGATTTTTGTTGTACTTTTGCCCACGCTCGATACTTACATAATTCTTGGGCAAATAATAATACGATATTATTTTGAACAGGATATAAAGGAATGCCCTCTATGGTGGCCGTGCGGAAACAATCGGCGACTTCATACGCCCGTCGTAGTAAGTGTCGAGCACACCTACGGAGGGCTTTCTTTTTATATCACAATTCTTATCAATATGCTCGACAATAAGAATTTTTCCAGCGAAGTTCCTGCCACCTTGCAGGATGTGTTGTACCAATCCAGCGTGCGTATTCGTACTATGTTTATTGATGGTGAGCCGTGGTTTGTAGCAAATGATGTATGCGAACTTCTTGAATTTGCTAATCCTCGTGACGCTTATTCCCGACTTGATGACTTTGAAAAGGGTGTCGGGAATGCCGACACCCTTGGAGGTGTTCAGCAAATGAATATCGTAAACGAATCCGGTCTTTATCATTTGTGTTTTATCAGCCGCAAGTCCGAAGCGCAAATATTCCGCCGTTGGGTAACACAGGACCTTCTTCCCACCCTGCGAAAGACCGGCCGCTACGAAATCGGCACACCGAAACGCCGCCGGCTGCTCCCGCGCGACCGCGACAGCATCGACCCCGCTTTCTGGACGGAGATACGCAAGTACGTCCTGCCGAAGGACATCCGCGATGTGGCTGCCCGCATGAATGTCACGCTGCGCCACGCGCAGAAGGTGCTCGCCGGAGCGGTAACCAGCTATCCCGTGATGGAGCAGTTCGTCGCCATCGGGGCATCCAACCGCGCCAACGGCATCATGCGCCCCGAAGCCCGGCACTACGAGCAGCTTGTATTCCAGTTTGCAGAACCCAACGAAAAGGAGGACTGAGCCATGAAGAAAGAAATTACCATTAACGGAAAGAGCATTATCATCCAAAGTGAGGGAAACGCCCTTTGGGTGCGCCTGAACGATGTAATCGCCCTGCTCGGCGAAAAGAAGTACCCGGCAGACTGGCTCCGCAACAAACGTGCGCAGGCCTGCCTGTCCCATCTTTCTGACAGACTCGGCAAATCTACGGATGAACTCATCAGAACCAATCAAGGAGGCACCGATGAGCAGAAAGGCACATGGTGCAGCCACTATGTGATACTGATTGAGGTGTCGGAATGGTGCAGCGTACATGCCCAGTTCGCCAAAGACCACATGGTTTACCTTGCGTTCAACGGCAAGACGCGTGAGGAGGCTGTAGAAGACCTCAAAGAATTGCATCCGGCTGCATACGCTTTCGCCTGTCTGACGGTTGAACTGGGCAAGGCGTTCGGCGACACTTCCTTCTTCGCACCGCTGGAGCCGGATTATAACCAACTTGTTTCCGAATTCGAGAAACCCAACGCACAGGAGGAGTAACCCATGAGAGCAAGCTACGACATGACCCGCCTGGAAGGCGTGGTGGCGGACAACACCCCGAAAGAACTGGCTTCCGCCCTGCAGGCCATCCTGCTCGACTCCTGCGTGTACTACACCGATGCCGTGGGCCGCGGCATGCCCAACAGCACGGACGCCGAAAACATCATGCTGGTGCGCCAGTTGCTGGAAGCGCTTCAGGAAACCTATCAGAAGTAGAAAAACAAGCAGCATAGCGGT
>CASENE010000060.1 GCA_949289265.1 uncultured Bacteroides sp. | reverse complement strand
GCGACCCGAAATATGACCTGTTTGATAGGTTGGTTAAGATTGCCGCCATTTACACATCGGACATCAAATGGAGAGACTACTACTTACCGGACGATGAAATCGTTTAAGGTTTGTTAGTACATTTATCACCACACGGAGTTCCATAAAAGGGCTTCTAACAGCCACGTCACCACGAAACAGACGACGAAGGCGCATGCAAAAGTAAAGAAAAGCTGTTTCATAATCTTCTTACTGTTTTTTTAGTTCTTTATGTTTGAAGAATAGTCTATCTTTATTGGTTTATGAAGACTTCCGTTTACCAGACATCGCTGGTCGGACGATGGAATGAGAAAAAGAAAAGGGTGAAATAGAGCGCGCAAAAGATCCATACCAATGCCAGTATCGCCCCGCAAAGTCCCATGACTAACAGCCTTTCTTTTTGCAGTACATGACTGAAGCCATATAAGGCATAACAAAGCAAATGGATGATGCTAATATCTTCTTCGTACTTCATATGCTTGTCGATAAAAGTTTGTGATGTGCCAATGCAAGTTGCAAAATCAGCAACCATGATTGCCACGCCTATATATCCTAAATATCTTTTCCCAACGGCTTTGACAACTGGCAGTGCTGTCTTTGCATTGATTTCTGCCGCAAAGTTATATCAGTTTATTGGGGAAATGGCAGTTTTTGAGTACGCAAATAATACGCAACTCTCACTTGCGTACTATTGCGTACTATTTTTCCGACGTTGTTAGGCGTATGTTGGAAATAACTTTTATCTTTGTCCCACTGCTTAAATGGTTTTGTATGAAATATGTAGCCTATTCATTTATTCTCTGGTTCGGGGTGTTGGCCTTTTCTTTTCAGTCTTGTCAGTCTCCTATAAAGAATAGTTCTTTGTCTGAAGCCTTGGAGCGTGTAAACCAACTGACCTATACATCTCCTGACAGTGCAATAGTTGCATTAGAAAAACTATCTGATAATATTCATCAAGCAACTGAAGAGCAGCAGATGTATTATAAGCTACTCATCGTCAAGGCACGGGATAAGGCCTATCTGCCGCATTTGTCAGACAGCTTGATTCGGGAGGTGGTAGCCTTCTATCAAAAAAGAGATAACAAGGACCTGTATGCTGAATCATTATACTATTTAGGGCGTGTGCATATGGATTTGCAACAGGATGCACGTGCGTTGGGCGAGTTCTTGAAAGTTATTGATATGGCAGATGAGAAGAACTATTTGTTGAAGGGGTTGGCATATGCTCAAATCGGGACTTTATTTCTTTACCAGGGAATGAACCAAAAAGGTTTGGAAGCGCATAAAAATAGTTATAAGTATAAGTTGCTGTTGGGAGATGATAACAGGATTGTTTTTGGATTGCGGGATATTGGTCGTACTTATACAACTCTTCAACAGCCTGACAGTGCCATACATTATTATATAATGGCCCGTGATTGGGCAATCAAAATAGATAATCCGGAATTGGAAGAGATGGTATGCAGCGAGTTGGGAGGATATTACATAGATTTGGGCAGGTATAAGGAAGCCTACGAATGTATTCAGGTTACAGTCAGGGATGCCCAGCAGCGCAATTCAGTCCCCACTTTGTCCGTTTTGGCTGATTATTATCTGCAAGTGGGGCAACTCGATTCTGCCGGTTACTACTATCGCCGCCTGTTGGATGTGCAAGTACCTTTGGCATTTCACGCCGCCTACCGCGGTCTTGCCTCCATTGCCCGCCGGCGCGGAGAGCTTTCGCAAGCCTTAGCATATTATGACCGCTATATGGCCTATGCCGACACGCTGCAAGCGATGGCGCAGGAGGAGGCGATGGGTAAAATCAAGTCGGCCTATGACTACCAGCAATACCATCAGGAGAACAATGCCTTGCGGCAGGAATCCACCAGGCAGAAACTGCTGATTGTCTTTCTGCTTCTTGCCGTGCTGTTTTTCGGGCTTGCGCTCGTGGGATACCGGCAATTCCGGAAACGGCGGGAGCGCGAAGCCGAGCTACGCTATGAGCGCTTGCAGCAGCTTCAGCGCGAACAGCAGCAACAAGGCGAGCAGCAGCACCGGCAGAACCTGCAACGGATTGAATCGCTGGAACACGCCCTGCGCGAAGCACGCACCGGTAACGACCCTGCGGTGCGCGAACTGCTGCAATCGCAAAAGGAACTGGCAGAGAAGAACAACGAGCAGATCGAGGCACGCCAAAAGGTGAGGCAACAGGCGGTGGCTGCCCTGCGCCGCTCGGACATCTACCGCCGCTTCCACCGGCTGGCCGACGAGAACGGGAAGCCCGCCGAAACCGACTGGCTGCAACTGGAGGAGGCGGTGGATGCCGCCTACGAACGCTTCTCTATCCGCCTGCGCGAACTCTATCCCCCGCTGCGCGACGTGGAACTGCAGGTGTGCCTCCTGGTCAAGATTGACCTGCAACCCTCGCAGGCAGCCGCCCTCATCCTGCGCAGCCGGCAGGCCGTGGCCTCCCTGCGCAGCCGTCTCTATGCCAAGGTGTTTGGCCGGAAGGGCAGTCCGGATGACTGGGATGCGTTCCTGAAAGAGCTTTGAAAGGCCGGGGAGGGGGCGGGGTGGCTCGGACTGCGCTCCGTATGGGTGTGCTTCTGGCCGTTCTCTCCGTCTGTTAAGTTTCCTTAATACGTCTCTTCCTTCCGCTTTTTATTCGTTACTTTGCGCCAAATTAAGGTGTGGTGTGTCCTGTCCGTTGCGGGAGCTCCCCGCCGCTATCCGGAATTGACGCCCATGAATAGAGTCACCATAAAAGCCTGCCCGCTGTGCGGGGGCACGCAGCTGGAACCCACGCTGACGTGCACGGATCGCTATGCCTCGGGCGAAACGTTCCGCCTGTGCCGTTGCCGGGCGTGCGGCTTTGTCTTCACGCAGGACTTCCCGGCGGAGGACGAGATAGGGCGCTATTACGAAACCCCCGACTACATCTCGCACTCCGACACCCGCCGCGGCCTGATGAACACCGTCTACCACTGGGTGCGCACCCTCATGCTGAGCCGCAAGGCGCGGCTGGTGATGGACGAGTCGCACCGCCGCCGGGGCCGCCTGTTGGACATCGGCACGGGCACCGGATACTTTGCCCATGCCATGGACGCGCGGGGCTGGCAGGTGGACGCGGTGGAGAAAAACGCCGGAGCGCGCCTCTTTGCCAAGGAGCACTTCGGTCTGGAGGTGCTGCCCGACGAGGCGCTGGACACGCTGCGGGGGACGTATGACGTCATCACCCTGTGGCACGTGATGGAGCACCTCGAACGCCTGGACGAGACTTGGGAACGGCTCGGCCGGCTTCTTGCGCCCAAGGGGGTGCTCGTTGTGGCCGTGCCCAACTGTGCTTCGGCCGACGCGTGCCGCTACGGGGCCGATTGGGCCGCCTACGACGTGCCGCGCCACCTGTGGCACTTCACGCCCGGCACCATGCAACGCTTCGGCGCCAAGCACGGCTTCATCCTGGCCGGGCGGCACCCCATGCCGTTCGATGCCTTCTACGTGTCGATGCTGACGGAGAAACAACTGGGCCGTAGCCTGCCTTTCTGGCGCGGGTTGCTGGCGGGCGCTTGTGCCTGGTTCAGCGCGCTGGGTCGCAAAGACCGCAGCAGTTCCCTGATTTACGTGTTCCGGAAGAAGCAGCAACCGGAGGGCTGAGCCGCAAGACAAGAAACGAAGGACAGGAAAGCATAAGAACAACAAGGAAGAAGAGATGAAGAAAGACGGACGACATCGGGTCTCGCTGCTGGACATGCAGTTTGTGACGGCCAGCATCAGCACCACGCTGGTATTGCTGCTGCTGGGCATGGTGCTGTTTTTCGTGCTCTCGGCCCGCAACCTCTCGGTGTTTGTGCGCGAGAACATCCGCTTCTCGCTCGTGCTGGACGACGGCCTCCAGGCCCGCGACGTCCTGCAGTTGCAACGTGCCTTGCAGAAAGAACCGTTCGTGAAGTCCGTGGAATACATCTCCAAGGAACAGGCCCTGCGCGACTACATTGCCGACACGGGCACCGACCCGCAGGAGTTTGTGGGCTATAACCCGCTGCGCGCCTCCATCGAAATCAGGCTGCACTCGGCCTACGCCAACTCGGACAGCATCGCGCGGATAGAACAACGCATCGGCCGCGAGAGCCGCGTGAAGGAGGTGCTCTACCAGCAGGAACTGATGGACGCCGTCAATCGCAACGTGGGCCGCATCAGCCTCCTGCTCCTGGGGCTGGCCGCCCTGCTGCTGCTCGTTTCGTTCGCCCTGATAAACAATACCATCAAGCTGACCATCTATTCCCAACGCTTCCTGCTGCACACGATGAAGCTGGTGGGGGCGTCGTGGCGGTTCATCCGCAGGCCCTTCCTGAGGCGCAACTTCTGGATAGGGCTGCTCTCGGCGGCCGTGGCCGACGGGTTGCTGTGGGGCGGCGCCTTGGGACTGGTGAACTACGAGCCGGCCCTGGTGCAGGTGGTGACGCCCGAGGTGATGCTGCTGGTGTCGGCGGCCGTGCTGGTGGTGGGGGTGAGCATCACGTGGCTTTGTGCCCGCCTGTCCATCAACAAATACCTGCGCATGCCGGCAGGCTCGCTCTACCTGGTATAAGGATTACAACAAAACAAGAATAAGAGGAACAATGAACAAAGAGAAATTCGCTTTCGACAAGACCAACTTCATCCTGCTGGCCGTGGGCATGGCCGTGGTGATTCTGGGCTTCGTGCTGATGACGGGGCCATCGTCCTCGCCCACGCATTTTGAACCGGACATCTTCAGCGTGCGCCGCATCAAGGTGGCTCCGCTGGTATGCCTCGTGGGCTTTGTGTCCATCATCTATGCCGTGGTGCGCCGGCCGCGCGGGCAGAAGACGGAAGAATAGTTTGGCTTCCGGACTTCCGCTCGAAACCTCCGGCTCAAAGGCCGGAGGGCAGAAAGACCTGCGGGCTGAAACAGAAGGACTGAATATTTACAATTGGATTATATGGGAGATTTAACAACGTGGGAGGCGATTGTCATCGCCATCGTAGAGGGACTGACCGAGTTCCTGCCCGTGTCGTCCACGGGACACATGATTATCACGCAAAACGTCTTGGGCGTGGAGAGTACGGAGTTTGTCAAGGCATTTACGTTTATCATACAGTTCGGCGCCATCCTGTCGGTGGTGGTGCTCTATTGGAAGCGGTTCTTCCGGTTGAACCATGCGCCGCTGCCCGAAGGGGCCACGCCGTTGCGCCGGTTCTTGCATCGCTATGACTTCTATTGGAAGCTGCTGGTGGCCTTTATTCCTGCCGCCGTGCTGGGCTTGCTGTGCAGCGACTTCATCGACGCCATGCTGGAGAGCGTGACGGTGGTGGCCGTGATGCTCATTGTGGGCGGCGTGTTCATGCTGTTCTGCGACCGGATATTCAACAAGGGCAGCGAGCAGACGGAACTGACCGAGAAGCGCGCCTTCTGGATAGGCATGTTCCAGTGCATCTCGATGATACCGGGTGTGTCGCGCTCCATGGCCACCATCGTGGGCGGCATGGCGCAGAAGCTGACGCGCCGGGCGGCGGCCGAGTTCTCGTTCTTCCTGGCCGTGCCTACGATGTTTGCCGCCATGGCCTACAAGATGTTCAAGCTGTTCCGCGACGGCGGCACGGAGGTTATTGTAAACAATTTGCCCGCCTTGTTTGTTGGTAATGCAGTGGCGTTCGTAGTGGCCCTGCTGGCCATCAAGTTCTTCATCAGCTTCGTCACGAAATACGGCTTCAAGGCTTTCGGCTGGTACCGCATCGTTGTGGGCGTGGCCATCCTGGCCCTGCTGCTGACGGGACATTCACTGGAAATGGCATGATGGACTTCAAGGAAGGCGAAGTGCTGTGCTTCGACAAGCCGCTGGGCTGGACGTCGTTCAAGGTGGTGGGACATGTGCGCTACCACATCTGCCGCCGCCTGGGCGTGAAGAAGCTGAAGGTGGGCCACGCCGGCACGCTCGACCCCCTGGCCACGGGCGTGGTCATCGTCTGCACGGGCCGGGCCACCAAGCGCATCGAGGAGCTGCAGGCGCACACCAAGGAATACGTGGCCACCCTGCGCCTGGGTGCCACCACGCCCAGCTATGACCTGGAGCACGAGGTGGACGCCACCTATCCCACCGCCCACATCACCCGCGAGCTGGTGGAAGAGACCTTGCCGAAGTTTACGGGAGAAATCTGGCAGACGCCGCCCGCCTTTTCGGCCTGCATGGTCAACGGAGAGCGCGCCTACGACCTGGCCCGCCGCGGCGAGGAGGTGAACCTCCGGCCCAAGCTGCTGGCCATCGACGAGATAGAGCTGCTGGATTGCCGCCTGGACGTGCCCGAGATTACCATCCGCGTGGTGTGCAGCAAGGGCACCTACATCCGCGCCCTGGCGCGCGACATCGGCGAGGCCCTGCACAGCGGCGCGCACCTCACGGCCCTGAGGCGCACCCGTGTGGGCGACGTGCGGGTGGAGGACTGTCTGGACCCGCGCGAGTTCAAGGAGTGGATTGACCGCGCGGAAGTCGTCATTTAATGTATCATCACTAACATTACGCTATATATATCGTATGAAACTGTCGCAATTTAAGTTCAAACTTCCCGAAGAGAAGATTGCCCTGCACCCCGCCAAGTACAGGGACGAGTCGCGCCTGATGGTGCTGCACCGCAAGACCGGAGAGATAGAGCACCGCGTGTTCAAGGACATCCTCGACTATTTCGACGACCAGGACGTGTTTGTCTTCAACGACACCAAGGTGTTCCCCGCCCGCCTCTACGGCAACAAGGAGAAGACCGGCGCCCGCATCGAGGTGTTCCTGCTGCGCGAACTGAACGAAGAGCTGCGCCTGTGGGACGTGCTGGTCGACCCCGCCCGCAAGATACGCATCGGCAACAAGCTCTACTTCGGCGAGGACGACTCGATGGTGGCCGAGGTGATTGACAACACCACTTCGCGCGGACGCACCCTGCGCTTCCTCTACGACGGGCCGCACGACGAGTTCAAGAAAGCCCTCTATGCCCTGGGCGAGACCCCGCTGCCCCACAGCATCATCAACCGCCCCGTGGAGCCCGAAGACGCCGAACGCTTCCAGTCCATCTTCGCCCGCCACGAAGGCGCCGTCACCGCCCCCACGGCCAACCTGCACTTCAGCCGCGAACTGATGAAGCGCATGGAGATCAAGGGCATCAACTTCGCCTTTGTCACCCTCCACGCCGGCCTGGGCAACTTCCGCGAGATTGACGTGGAAGACCTGACGAAGCACAAGACCGACTCCGAGCAGATGTTTGTCAACGAAGAGGCCGTGTCCATCGTCAACCGCGCCAAAGACCTCAACAAGCAGGTGTGCGCCGTAGGCACCACGGTGATGCGCGCCATCGAGAGCACCGTCAGCACCGACGGCCACCTGAAGACCTACGAAGGCTGGACGAACAAGTTCATCTTCCCGCCCTACGACTTCACCGTGGCCAACGCCATGGTGGCCAACTTCCAGATGCCGCTCTCCACGCTGCTGATGATTGTGGCTGCCTTCGGCGGCTACGAGCAGGTGATGCACGCCTACGACGTGGCCCTGAAGGAAGACTACCGTTTCGGCACCTATGGCGACGCGATGCTGATAACGGACAGATGAGTCCTTGTTACTTGTATTACCTGAGCCTGGGGACTAACCTGGGCGACAAGCCCGCCCACTTGCGCGACGCCGTCCGCCTGCTGGGCGAGCGGGTGGGGGAGGTGACGGCTCTTTCCGCTTTTTATGCCACCCGGCCCTGGGGCTTTGTTTCCGAGAATGACTTTCTGAACGCGGCGGTGGGCGTGCGCGCGTCCCTGCCGCCGGCCGACGTATTGGCCCGCACGCAGGCCATCGAGCGCGACCTGGGCCGGACGCGCAAGTCGGCAGGGGGCGTCTATGCCGACCGCGTCATCGACATCGACCTCCTGCTCTGCCTGACGGACGACGGCGAGGCGGTGCGTGTGGATACGCCCGCGCTCACCTTGCCCCATCCCCTGATGCACCTGCGCGACTTCGTGATGAGGCCCCTCGCGGAGATTGCGCCCGATGTGGTGCGGCGTTTCTTCCCCGGGGAGGCTCCCGGGGGGTGAGCCGGTCTGTCCGCAGAGGGGGCCGCGCGCCCGGCGGGGGAGGCCCCGTCACTTCCCCTTGCGTTGCCGCATCAGTTCTTCCACGCCTTTTTGCAAGTCGGCCGGGTCTATCCACGTGGTAGCGCCCGGCCTTTGCGTTTGCGCGGGCGTCCACTGGCGGGCGGCGCTCTCGCCCAGCTGTTGCATGGCCCGGTCGTAGTCGCGGGTCTGCAGGCCGTCCAATCGGGTGCGGATGCGGGGCGGCTCGGTGAAGTGGCGGCGTTGCAGGGTCTTGATTTGCGTCAGCCTGTCTTCGTCGGGCGAGAGGCCTTCTTCGTTGAGGATGTTTTCAAAGCGGTCCAGGTCCCAGCGCTTGCCGTTCTGCTCGTACAGTTCGTACATGCGCTCCACCACCCGCTTGTAGGGCGTCTGGTATTGCAGCAGCATGTCGAAGGTGACAAAGGTGATGTAGGTGATCAGCCCGTTGCCGGCCACGTCCACAATGGCCACCCCGTTCTTCAGCACCATATACTTCTGGTGCGTCTTCGACGAGATGAACAGGAAGCTGCCCCCGTCCTGCACGTGGCGGCAGTAAGCCTCCATGGTCTCTTCCAACGTCTTCGGGTAGATGCCGCGGGGGTGGAGGAAGCGGGTGCGCACGCGGTCGAGGTAGTGCACGGTCAGCTTCTCGCAGTCGCCCTCGCTCAGGGTGTAGCAGCCCTTTTTCCCCTTGGAGTTGGTGTAGGGCGTGTAGAATTGGTAGTAAGACTCCTGCCGACTGCGTCCGGTATAGGTGCAGATGATGTGCCATTCCAGCCCGGTGCGCGAAGACACGAACTGCGTCTGTCTCGAAGTGGGAAACTCCTTCGCGTGGAGGCACAGCGTGTCGGCGTTCTTTCTGAATCTCCAGTATTTCTCGCATATCAGCGTCCAGTCCTTGCTCAGCTCGTTTTCCACTGCCAAGGGCAACATTTCGCTCGTCAGTTCTCTCATGGCTTTCGGTGTTTGGGTTCATGGGCGGGGAGGAGAATGCGCCCCCGCCTGGCACAAAGTTACGCATTCCGGGGCAAAATCAAAACAAACCCGTCGCTTTTTGCGCGCGTCGGCCGCGGCCGAAGGGGGCTCCGGCTGGGATAGTAACGCCCGCTTGCTGGCATAGTAATCCCCGGTCGCTGGGACTATAGTCCCAGCCGGCTGGAATAGTAACGCCCGGTCGGGGCCTCTTTGTCGCCCCGGGGCGGGCCTGCGGATTGTTAATCTCCGCAATTTTTGCGCCGTCTTCCGGAAATTCTTCGTATCTTTGCGGCCGATATGAGACAAGTGGAAAGATTTGAGTAGCTTGCAACCACGGAAAAAAATGCTAAAACACATCCTTTTCTGACGCGCCGACGCCCATTGCCAGTCCCGGGAGGCAGGGCCGAGGATGCTGCTTCCTCTTCTTTCCCATTTTTAATTCTTACTAATTAACTTTTAATCCGACAGAGAAAATGGGATACTTATTCACATCCGAATCGGTGTCTGAGGGACACCCCGACAAAGTGGCCGACCAGATATCGGACGCTGTGCTGGACAAACTGCTGGCCTACGACCCCAATTCAAAAGTAGCCTGCGAGACGTTGGTCACCACCGGACAGGTGGTGCTGGCCGGCGAGGTGAAGACCAAGGCCTACGTGGACATGCCCCTCATCGCCCGCGAGGTCATCAAGGAAATCGGCTACACCAAGGGCGAATACATGTTCGAGGGCAATTCATGCGGCGTGCTCAGCGCCATACACGAGCAGAGCCCGGACATCAACCGCGGCGTGGAGCGCCAAGACCCCATGGAGCAGGGCGCCGGCGACCAGGGCATGATGTTCGGCTATGCCACCAACGAGACGGAAAACTACATGCCCCTGTCGCTCGACCTGGCCCACCGCATCCTGCAAGTCCTGGCCGACATCCGCCGCGAGGGCCTCGAGATGACCTACCTGCGCCCCGACTCGAAGAGCCAGGTGACCATCGAGTACGACGACAACGGCCGCCCCGCGCGCATTGACACCATCGTGGTCTCCACGCAGCACGACGAGTTCATCCTCCCCGCCGACGACACGCCCGAGGCACAACTGAAGGCTGACGAAGAAATGCTGGCCGTCATCCGCCGCGACGTCATCCAGGTGCTGATGCCCCGCGTCGTCGCCTCCATCCACGCCCCGCAGGTGCTGGCCCTGTTCAACGACCAGATCAAGTACTACGTCAACCCCACGGGTAAGTTTGTCATCGGGGGGCCGCACGGCGACACGGGCCTGACAGGGCGCAAGATTATCGTGGATACCTATGGCGGAAAGGGCGCGCATGGGGGCGGAGCCTTCTCCGGCAAAGATCCCTCGAAGGTGGACCGCAGCGCCGCCTACGCCGCCCGGCACATCGCCAAGAACCTGGTGGCAGCCGGCGTGGCCGACGAAATGCTGGTACAGCTCAGCTATGCCATCGGCGTGGCGCGGCCCATCAGCATCTACGTCAACACCTACGGGCGCAGCCACGTGCCGATGACCGACGGCGAGATAGCCCAGAAGATTGACCAGCTGTTCGACCTCCGTCCCAAGGCCATCGAAGACCGCCTGAAGCTGCGCAACCCCATCTACCGCGAAACCGCCGCCTACGGACACATGGGCCGCGAGCCCCGCACCGTGTTGAAGCACTTCCGCAGCCGCTACGAGGGCAACAAGGACGTGGAGGTGGAGCTCTTCACCTGGGAGAAGCTGGATTACGTGGACAAGGTGAAGGAAGCCTTCGGCCTCAGCTAAGCAGCGATAAAGGGTGAGCGATTAGTGGTAAGTGTTTAGTGATGAGTGAAGAGTATCTGCTCCTCGCTAATCACTAACCGCTAAACACTCATCACTAATCGCTAATCACTTATCATTAATCACTAACCACTTATCGCTAAGAAGCAATGCACACTCTTTCTACTGTCTGCGTCTACTGCGCCTCGAGCACCCGGATAGACCCGGCCTATGCCGCCGACGCGCGCCGTCTGGGCACCCTGCTGGGCAGCCGCGGCCTCCGCGTGGTGAACGGGGCGGGCAATATGGGCCTGATGGCAGCCGTGAGCGACGCGGCCCTGGCCGCCGGAGGCTGCGTCACGGGCGTCATCCCCCGCTTCATGGTGGAGCAGGGCTGGCATCACAAGGGCCTGACCGAGCTGATAGAGGTGGACACCATGCACGAACGGAAGCAGACCATGGCCCGACTGAGCGACGCCGTCATCGCCTTGCCCGGCGGGTGCGGCACGCTGGAAGAACTGCTCGAGGTGATTACCTGGAAACAGCTGGGGCTCTACCTCAACCCCGTCGTGCTGCTCAACACCCGCGGCTATTACGACCCGTTGCTCCGCATGTTCGACCGCGCCGTCGACGAGCACTTTATGGGCGAACGCCACCGCGACCTTTGGCGCGTGGCCCGCACGCCCGACGAAGCCGTCCGCCTGGTCTACGACACCCCCCGCTGGGATCCCTCCGTCCGCAAATTCGCCGCCCTATGACCGCCGCCCTCCTCTTCAGCCTCCTCCCGTCCGCGCCGCCCTTGGCGGGCGTACCCATCCCCTACGCGCCGCGCATGGATGAGTGGGTGACGTGCATCCTGCTGGCGTGCTTCTTCGTGTCGTCGTGGGTGCTGTCGCGCAGCGGCCGCTTCCTGTGGCAGCAGGCTCGCGACTTCGTGCTGCACCGCGAGCGTTCCGACCTCTTTGCCGTCTCCACGGGCGGCGACGTGCGTTTCCTGCTGCTGCTCATCGGACAGACTTGCGTGCTGGCCGGGGTCTATCTGTTCGACTATTTCAGTGGGGCCGACCCGCGCCTGGTCCGGCACGTCCCCTCGTGGATGGCCATTGGCACCTACGTGGCGGCGTGCGTCTTCTTCGTCTTCGCCAAATGGCTGCTCTATGGCTTTCTGGGTTGGATTTTTCTTGACAAAGAACAGACCGCGCTCTGGATGGAATCCTATTCCACGCTGCTTTATTACCTGGGATTTGTGCTTTTTCCGCTCGTTTTGCTGGTGGTATATTTCAATGTGGCGTTGCCGATAGTGGCGCTGGCGGGTGTTTTATTGTTTGTTTTTCTTAAAATATTGACCGTCTATAAGTGGTTAAGGCTTTTTTGCAGGCATTTGTATGGCTGTTTCTGGGTAATTTTGTACTTTTGCGCCCTGGAAATTCTCCCCTGCCTCGTGCTTTATAGGGGATTGGAATTGTTGAACGAATACTGGATAATAAAACATTAGGACAGTGAAGATTAAGAAAGTACTGGTGTCGCAGCCCAAGCCGACCTCCGAGAAGTCGCCTTACTACGACATTGCCGAGAAGTACGGTGTGAAAATAGATTTTCGCCCGTTTATCAAAGTAGAGAGTCTGACGGCCCGCGAATTCAGGCAACAGAAGGTGTCTATCCTGGATTACACCGCCGTGGTTTTCACCTCACGCCATGCCATCGACCACTTTTTCCATCTTTGCACGGAATTGCGCGTGACCATCCCGGAGACCATGAAGTATTTCTGTGTGACAGAAGCCATCGCGCTCTACATCCAAAAGTACGTGCAGTATCGCAAACGTAAGATATTCTTCGGCAATACCGGCAAGTTCGACGACCTGCTGCCGGCCATCGTCAAGCATAAAGCCGAGAAATACCTCGTCCCCATGTCCGACGTGCACAACGACGACATCAAGAACCTGCTGGATAAAAACAAAGTCCAGCACAAGGAGGTCGTGATGTACCGCACGGTAAGCAACGACTTCCAGCCGGACGAAGCCTTCGACTATGACATGCTGGTGTTCTTCAGCCCCGCCGGGGTCAGCTCGCTGAAGAAGAACTTCCCCGACTTCGACCAGAAGGACGTCAAGATCGGCACCTTCGGCTCGACCACGGCCCAGGCTGTGCGCGACGCCGGGCTGCGCCTCGACCTGGAGGCGCCCAGCGTGCAAGCCCCCTCGATGACGGCCGCGCTGGACATGTTTATCCGCGAGAACAACAAAGACTGAACCCTTCTGCTTCCGTCCTGCCGCCGGTGGGGCGGAAGCCTGTTTTGATATGACCCACACGCTGCACAAGGCCGAACGGCTGAACAGGAAGAAAGTGATAGAGAAAATGTTTGCGGGCGGTTCCCGGTCATTTTCTCTTTTTCCGTTACGGGTGGTATGCCTGCCCGTGGCCGAGCTGGACGCGCCCGTGTCCATCCTGGTCAGCGTGTCGAAACGCCGCTTCAAGAGAGCCGTGGCGCGCAACCGGGTGAAGCGCCGCATCCGCGAGGCCTATCGCCTGAACAAGCACCTGCTGCTGGAGCCCCTGGCGCAAGGCAACTGCCGCCTGGCCGTGGCCTTCATCTACGTGTCCGACCGCCTGGAGCCCTCGTCGCTCATTGCCGAGAGGATGCGCACGGCCTTGCACCGCCTGGCCGAGACCTTGCCCCTCCTGGAGGCGTCCGTCCCCCGCCCGGAAGAGGCGGAAGGAGGCGCGCCGTGCTGAGGTGGCTGCGGCGGGCGGCGTCATGCCTGTTGCTGCTGCCCATCTATTTCTACCAGAAGTGCATCTCGCCCTTCACCCCGCCCTCTTGCCGTTTCACGCCCACGTGCTCGCAATACGCCGTCGAGGCCATCCGTAAGCACGGCCCGCTGAAGGGGCTCTACCTGGCCGTGCGCCGCCTGCTGCGCTGCCATCCCTGGGGCGGCTCGGGCTACGACCCTGTGCCCTGACCGTCCGTTCCCTCTCCGCTCTTCCCCTCGTCATGACAGACTATCCCGACATACACACGCACCGTCCCGCGCCCGCCGCCGGCGGGGGCTTCCGCCTGGTCAACGCGTCGCCCGCCGGCTTCGCGCCGCAGGCGGGCTGCCTCTATTCCGTGGGCCTGCATCCGTGGACGCTGACCGCCGACGGCCCCGGGCCCGACGAATGGGCGCGCCTGGCCGAGGCCGTGCGCCTGCCGCAGGTGCTGGCCGTGGGCGAGGCGGGGCTGGACAAGCTGGCCGAAGCCCCCCTGGAGGTGCAGGAGGCCGTATTGGCCCGTCAGGCGCGTCTGGCCGAAGAAACGGGCAAGCCCCTGGTGGTCCACCTGGTGCGGGCTGCCGACGAGCTCCTGCGGCTTCGCAAGCGACTCAGGCCCCGGATGCCGTGGGTGATACATGGGTTTCGGGGCAAGGAGCAGCTGGCCGCCGAGTGGGTGAGGCACGGGCTCTACCTGTCGTTTGGCGCGCAGTTCCGCGCCGAGGCCTTGCGCGCCGTCCCCCTCGACAGGTTGTTTCTGGAGACGGACGAGAGCCTCCTGCCCGTGGCGCAGGTCTATGCCCGGGCGGCGCAGGCGCGGGGGATGACGGCCGACGAACTGGCCGCGGCCGTGAGGGCCAACGTGCGGGCGGTGTTCCTGCGCGGCGGCGGCCTGCCGGAGGAATGCGGCGGCGGGCGGTGAGCGGAGACCGCGCAACCGCCTGACTGTCAGACGGCAGTGGCGTAGTAATCCCCGGCGGCTGGCACAGTAGTCCCGGCAGGCTGGCACGGTAGTCCCCGCAAGCGGGCATAGTAATGCCCGGTCGGCGGGGCGGGGCCGGGGGGACGGGCGGGCGCAAATTCCCCGCCGCAAGAGTTGTTTCTTCAGATAAAGAGTCGTACTTTTGCACCGTCAATCATTATAACCGTTTTAAAACCAATACACTCATTCGATGAATTTCGTAGAAGAATTAAGATGGCGTGGCATGCTCCACGACATGATGCCCGGCACGGAAGAACTGCTGGCCAAGGAACAAGTGACTGCTTACATCGGCTTCGACCCCACGGCCGACTCGTTGCACATCGGACACCTGTGCAGCGTGATGATCCTGCGCCACTTCCAGCGTTGCGGCCACAAGCCGCTGGCCCTCATCGGCGGCGCCACGGGCATGATTGGCGACCCCTCGGGCAAGTCGCAGGAACGCAACCTGCTGACCGAGGAGACGCTGCGGCACAACATCGAAGGCATGAAGAAGCAACTGGCCAAGTTCCTGGACTTCGACTCGGACGCGCCCAACCATGCCGAACTGGTCAACAACTACGACTGGATGAAGGACTTCTCCTTTCTGGACTTCGCCCGCGAAGTAGGCAAGCACATCACCGTCAACTACATGATGGCCAAGGACAGCGTGAAGAAGCGCCTCAACGGCGAAGCGCGCGACGGCCTGTCGTTCACCGAGTTCACCTACCAGCTGCTGCAGGGCTATGACTTCCTGCACCTCTACGAGACCAAGGGCTGCAAGCTGCAGATGGGCGGCAGCGACCAGTGGGGAAACATCACTACCGGCGCCGAACTCATCCGCCGCACCAACGGCGGCGAGGTCTACGCCCTGACCTGCCCCCTCATCACCAAGGCCGACGGCGGCAAGTTCGGCAAGACCGAGAGCGGCAACGTATGGCTGGACCCCCGCTATACCTCGCCCTACAAGTTCTATCAGTTCTGGCTGAACGTCAGCGACGAAGACGCCGCCCGCTACATCAAGATATTCACCGCCCTGCCCAAGGACGAGATAGAGGCTCTCACCGCACAGCACGCCGAGGCGCCTCACCTGCGCCTGCTGCAGAAGCGCCTGGCCCGCGAGGTCACCGTCATGGTGCACAGCGAGGACGACTACAACGCCGCCGTCGAGGCCTCCAACATCCTCTTCGGCGGGGGCACGAGCGACGCGCTGAAGAAGCTGGACGAGCAGACGCTGCTGTCCGTGTTCGAGGGCGTGCCGCAGTTTGAAGTGTCGCGCGACGCGTTGGGCGCCGGCGTCAAGGCTGTAGACCTCTTCGTGGAAAGCGCGCCCGTCTTCGCCTCGAAGGGCGAGATGCGCAAGCTGGTGCAGGGCGGAGGCGTGTCGCTCAACAAGGAAAAGCTGACGGCCTTCGACCAGATGGTCACCGCCAACGACCTGCTGGACGGCAAATACCTGCTGGTGCAGCGCGGCAAGAAGAACTACTACCTGGTGATAGCCAAGTAAGAGAGCCCCTGCGGGCGTGCCGGGGCGGGCGCGGAGACGCTCTCCGTCCCTCCCCCGGCGGGCCTAACCGGCTCTGCCCCTTGGCCTCAAGCACGGGGGCGGCGTAAAAAATATGCCCCAAAATTTGCATATATCTGCGCAACCCCTTATCTTTGCACCGCTTTTTAACAGAAAGCGCCTTGTTTGGACTATGGTGTAATGGTAGCACAACAGATTTTGGTTCTGTTTGTCCAAGTTCGAATCTTGGTAGTCCAACACACAGAAAAAGGATGCGCCCGCCTGCAAGACAGACGGACGCATCCTTTTTTTCTGCCCTCCCGGCATGTCCCTCCGGCCGGGGCGGGGAGTCCCCTCGCGGGGTACGGGCAAAAAAAATGGGCTCCGCCGAGCCCAACCTTTTGTTAACCTTAAATCTAATACTATGAAAAACACATTGCAAAGGTAGCGCTTTCTGTCAACTTTGCAAATATTCGGGCAAAAAATCTCCGTTTTATAACATGCTTTAGCCCTTTGAAAGAGCCTTTAACGCTTCTCTCCGCCTTTCCCCCTCTGTTCCCCGGGCGGGGAAGGCGCTGGGGCCGCCGCATTTTTCCGCGCATTTCGGCGGCGGGGGCCGCGTTTTCGGCAAAAAAAGGCTATCTTTGCCGGATGCGAAGCGGGCCGCCGGGGCCTGCCCGTCGCCAGATGCATTGAACCCGGCAACAAGCAAGAAGCATTACTTTCTCTTATGGACAAAGACATCGTTCTCACCCCCATGATGAAGCAGTTTCTCGACCTCAAGGCCAAGCACCCGGACGCCGTGATGCTGTTCCGCTGCGGGGACTTCTACGAGACCTATTCGACCGATGCCGTGGTGGCCGCCGAGATACTGGGCATCACCCTGACCAAGCGCAACAACGGCAAGGGCGGGCAGACCATCGAGATGGCGGGCTTTCCGCACCACGCGCTCGACACGTATTTGCCCAAGCTCATCCGGGCAGGCAAGCGCGTGGCCATCTGCGACCAGCTGGAAGACCCGAAACTGGCCAAGAAGTTGGTGAAGCGGGGAATCACCGAGCTGGTGACGCCCGGCGTCTCCATCAACGACAACGTGCTGAACTACAAGGAAAACAACTTCCTGGCCGCCGTGCATTTTGGCAAGGGGCGGGTGTGTGGAGTGTCGTTCCTGGATATTTCTACGGGCGAGTTCCTGACGGCCGAAGGCACCGCCGACCAGGTGGACAAGCTGCTGGCAAATTTTGGCCCCAAGGAGGTGCTGTTTGAGCGCGGCAAGCGGGCACAGTTCGAGAGCTGCTTTGGCAACAAATTCTTTACCTACGAGCTGGACGACTGGGTGTTCACCGAATCCACCGCCCGCGAGCGGCTGCTGAAGCACTTCGAGGTGAAGAACCTGAAGGGCTTCGGCGTAGACCAACTGGTCAACGGCATCATCGCCTCCGGGGCCATCCTGCAATACCTCATCCTGACGCAGCACACGCAGACCGGACACATCACGTCGCTGGCCCGCATCGAGGAAGACAAATACGTCCGCCTGGACAAGTTCACCGTGCGCAGCCTGGAGCTGACAGCCCCGATGAACGAGGGCGGAAGCAGCCTGCTGGGCGTCATCGACAAGACCATCTGCCCCATGGGCGCCCGCCTGCTGAAGCGCTGGCTGCTCTTTCCCCTGAAGGACAAGCGGCCCATCGACGCGCGGTTGGACGTGGTGGAGTACTTCTTCCGCCACCCCGACTTCAAGGACTTGGTGGAAGACCAGCTGCGCCGCGTGGGCGACATGGAACGCATCCTGTCCAAGGTGGCCGTGGGGCGCGTCTCGCCCCGCGAACTGGTGGCCCTCAAGACAGCCCTACAGGCCGTCGAGCCCATCAAAAACGCCTGCCTGGAGGCTGATAACGCCAGCCTGAACCACATTGGCGAGCAGCTGAACCTGTGCCAGTCCGTGCGCGACCGCATCGAACGCGAAATCAACAGCGACCCGCCCCTGATGGTCAACAAGGGGGGCGTCATCCGCACGGGCTTCAACAGCGAGCTGGACGAGCTGCGCCGCATCGCCTATTCGGGCAAGGACTACCTGCTGCAGCTCCAGCAGCGCGAGAGCGAGCAGACGGGCATCCCCAGCCTGAAGATTGGATACAACAACGTTTTCGGCTACTACATCGAGGTGCGAAACACCCACAAGGACAAGGTGCCGCCCGAGTGGATACGCAAGCAGACTTTGGCCAACGCCGAGCGATATATCACGCAGGAACTGAAGGAATACGAAGAGAAAATCCTGGGGGCGGAAGACAAGATACTGGTGCTCGAAGGGCAGCTGTACAACGAGTTGGTGCAGGCCCTGGTGGACTTTATCCCGCCCATCCAGATAGACGCCAACCAGCTGGCCCGCCTGGACTGCCTGCTGTCGTTCGCCACCGTGGCGCGCGACAACAAGTATATCCGCCCCGTCATCGCCGCCGACGACGTGCTGGACATACGCCAAGGCCGGCATCCTGTCATTGAGCGCCAGCTGCCTGCCGGCGAAGTCTACGTGGCCAACGATGTGCTCCTGGACACGGAAACCCAACAAATCATCATCATCACCGGACCCAACATGGCCGGCAAATCGGCCCTCCTGCGCCAGACGGCCCTCATCACCCTGATGGCGCAAATCGGCAGCTTCGTGCCGGCAGAGAGCGCGCACGTGGGGCTGGTGGACAAGATATTCACCCGCGTGGGCGCCAGCGACAACATATCGGTGGGCGAGTCCACCTTCATGGTAGAGATGAACGAGGCGGCCAATATCCTCAACAACCTCTCGCCCCGCAGCCTGGTCCTGTTTGACGAACTGGGGCGCGGCACGTCCACCTACGACGGCATCTCCATCGCCTGGGCCATCGTGGAATACATCCACGAGCACCCCCGGGCGCGGGCACGCACCCTCTTTGCCACGCACTACCACGAGCTGAACGAGATGGAGAAGAGCTTCCGCCGCATCAAGAACTACAACGTGGCCGTCAAAGAGGTGGACAACCGCGTCATCTTCCTCCGTCGCCTGGAGCGGGGCGGCAGCGAACACAGCTTTGGCATCCACGTGGCGCGAATGGCCGGCATGCCCAAAAGCATTGTGCGCCGCGCCGACGAAATCCTGCACCAGCTGGAGCAGGAAAACCGCCAGGCCGGCGCCGTCAGCGGCAAGACCATCACCGAAGGGGCCGCCTCGGCCGGGGGCATGCAGCTCAGCTTCTTCCAACTGGAAGACCCCGTGCTCTGCCAAATCCGCGACGAAATCCTGAACCTCGACGTCGACAACCTCACTCCGCTGGAAGCGCTGAACAAGTTGAACGACATCAAGCGCATCGTGCGGGGCCGCTGAGCGGGCATTATAACTCCGCCGACCTGGCATTATAACTCCCGCGACCGGGGACTTAAGTCCCAGCCGGCGGGGATTATAACGCCAGGTCGGCGGTTTTTAACAGCTTGATTGCCAGCAGATGCCTTCTCCTCTTGTCACTTGCCTGCCCCTGCCTTCCGCCGTCCGTAGAAGCACATGCAGTAGATGCCTACGAGGACGAAGGGGATGCTGAGCCACTGGCCCATGTTGAGCGTCATGCCCTGCTCGAAGGCCACCTGGTCGGCCTTGAGGAACTCGATGAAGAAGCGGAAGACGAAGATTTCCGTCAGGCACAGGCCGAAGTAGAAGCCGCGCCGGTGGGGCCACGCCGGGGGCAGGGACACGGCCTGCGCCTGGGTCATGCCCAGGGTCTCCTGCCTGCGTAGCCGGATGCCGCGCCGGTAGAGGTACATCATGCCCAGGAAGAAGACGAAGTAGGCCAGCGCCTCGTACAGCTGTCCCGGGTGGCGCGGCTGCATGTCCACGCGCTCGAACACGAAGGCCCAGGGCACCGTGGTCGGGTTGCCGATGATTTCGGAGTTCATCAGGTTGGCCAGGCGGATGCAGCAGGCGCAGATGGGCGTGGCGATGGCGATGATGTCCAGCACGTCCATGAAGTGCATCCTGGTCTTGCGGCAGTAGAACCACAGGGCGATGGCCAGGCCCAGCGTGCCTCCGTGGCTGGCCAGGCCCTCGTAGCCCGTCCAGCGCCAGCCGCCGTCCGGCAGGAACTTGATGGGGAGGAACATCTCGACGAAGGGCTTCAGGCCGGAGAGGTAATAGTCCGGCTGGTAGAACAGGCAGTGGCCCAGGCGGCAGCCGGCCAGGATGCCCACGAAGCAGTAGAGGAACAGCGGGTCGAACTTGTCGTCGCCCAGCTTCAGGTCGCGGTAGGCGCGGCGCACCATGAAGTAAGAGCAGGCGATGCCCACTATCCACAGCAGGCCGTAGTAGCGGATGGGGAACCCGAAGAGGTGGAAGAACACCGGGTCGGGGTTCCAATGGATGTAGAGGGGAAGTAAATCGGTCATGTGTCTTGAGCGGTTAGCGGTTAGTGATGAGTGGTTAATGTTAGTGATTAGTGTTTAGTGGTGAGCGGTTAGTGATTAATGTTAGGGAGTAGTGATTAATGATTAGTGATGAGTGATTAATGGTTAGTGATTAGTGATTAATGTTCCGTGCTTGGCCCGTTATTAATCACTAATCACTAAACGCTAAACGTTGAATTTCGTTGCCTGAACTTCTGTGCTACGCGATGGTAAGTGGGGATATCCACCCCGTGGGCTTCGGCCGCGTCGATGAGGTCGAACAAGAGTCCCTGCACTTCGCTTTCGTGTCCGCGCGCCAGGTCTTTCTGCATCGAGGCCGTGCTGTGCGGGTCCAGCTTGTCCATGACCCTCAGGTTGTAGTCCACCAGGTCGTCCGGCACGGCGATGCCCATCCGGCGGCCCAGCTCGGCGCTTTCGCGCGACAGGGCGGTAAAGGTGTCGCGCACGGGCCCCGGCTGCTGCACCTCGCCCATGGGCACGTCGTAATAGGCGCCGGTCACCGCCATGGCCGAGATGAAGGACCATTTGACGAAGGTGTCGCGGTCGATGTCGTCGGAGATTTCAGCCTTGATGCCGCTTTCTTCCAGGTCGTCGCGCACGGCTTGGAGCGTCTGGCGGGAGATTTCCGTCCCCCGGTGCGCGCCATAGACCAGGCGGAAGATGCGGCCCATCTGCGTCACCTCGCCCTTGCCGCTGACGAAGCCCACGATGTAGATGCAGCCGTCCAGCACCGTCACGCCGGGCACCAGCCGTTGGATGCGCGGCCCCGTGCCGTAAACGTTCAGGATGGGGATGACCACTGTCCCGGGCCGGGCAGCCCTTTGGATGAGTCCGGCGATGGAGGCGTCTATGGAGTAGCCTTTCACGCAGACGAAGATGACGTCGGCTTTCCCCGTGTATGCTTCGGCCGTACAGGCGGGGATGCGTAGGGTGTGTTCGCCCTTGAGGTCGCTGTGCAGCCGCAGTCCGTCCCGTTGGATGGCGGCCAGGTGTTCGCCCCGGGCGATGCAGGAGACGTCTTTGCCTGCCAGGGCCAGGAAGGCGGCTATCGAGCCGCCCACGCCTCCGGTTCCTGCTATCAGATAGTTCATGATGTGCGTATAGTGGTTAGCGGTTGGTGTAATTGGTGTTCAGTAGGTTTTGAAGCCGATAGGGTTGCGGCGGGGCTTCTCGTCGCGTTGCTTGGCGGCTTGCAGCTCGGCCAGGGCCTGATTGATAAGCTCCAGCTGCGTGCGGGTGTCCTCGTTGATGTCGTTTTGGTCGGTGAAGACTTCTTCCATGTATTCCTTCAACGCCTGTACGTCTTGTTCCAGCTTCTCGATGCGTTCGGCAGGAGAGGAGTCGGGCAGGGCAGGGGCTGCTGCTACCAACCGCCGCACGGCCACGAAGGTGCGCATGATGGCGATGTTCACCTCGATGGCGGCGTCGCTGTTGAGGATACCGGACAGCATGGCCACGCCTTGCTCGGTGAAGGCGTAAGGGAGTTTACGGGTTCCGCCCCAACTTGATATCACAAATTGTGACTTCAAGTTGTCCCATTCCTCTTTGGTCAGTTGGAACATAAAGTCGGACGGAAATCGTTTGATATTGCGTTTTACGGCCTGGTTAAGTACGCGCGTTTCGATGCCGTACAACCCGGCCAGGTCGAAGTCAAGCATCACTTGCTCGCCCCGGATGACGAATATCTTCTGTTGTATGATGAGTGTCGGTAGCATGGGCGTTCTTATGGTTTGTTCTTTAAGGCCACGGTTGGCGGCCTTAAAGAACCTGTTTGTGCCTGGTATGGTCGGACTGTCGGAGGTGTCTTATGAGTTCGCCTTACACGTTGAACCGGAAGTGCATGATGTCGCCGTCCTGCACCACGTAGTCCTTGCCCTCCACGGCCAGCTTGCCTGCCTCGCGCACGGCGGCTTCGGAGCCGTATTTGATGTAGTCGTCGTACTTGATGACCTCGGCGCGGATGAAGCCTTTCTCGAAGTCGGTGTGGATGACGCCGGCGCACTGCGGGGCCTTCCAGCCCTTGTGATACGTCCAGGCCTTCACTTCCATCTCGCCGGCAGTGATGAAGGTCTCCAGGTTCAGCAGCTTGTAGATGGCCTTGATGAGGCGGTTACAGCCGCTTTCCTGCAGGCCCAGGTCTTCCAGGAACATCTGCTTTTCCTCGTAGCTCTCCAGTTCGGCGATGTCGGCCTCGGTTTGGGCGGAGATGACCATCAGCTGGGCGTCTTCGTTCCGGATGGCCTGGCGCACCTGCTCCACGTAGGCGTTGCCCGTGGCGGCGGAGGCATCGTCCACGTTGCAGACGTAGAGCACGGGCTTGGTGGTGAGCAGGAACATCTGCCGGGCGCAGGCCTCTTCGTCTTCGTTCTGGGGGACGACGGTGCGCGCGCTGATACCTTGCTCCAGGGCTTCCTTGTAGCGCAGCAGCAGTCCGTATTCGGTCTTGGCCTGCTTGTCGCCGCCCACCTTGGCCTGCTTCTCCACGCGCTTCAGGCGGTTTTCCACCGTCTCCAGGTCTTTCAGCTGCAGTTCGGTGTCGATGATTTCCTTGTCGCGCACGGGGTCGACCGAACCGTCCACGTGGACGATGTTGCCGTTGTCGAAGCAGCGCAGCACGTGTATGATGGCGTCGCACTCGCGGATGTTGCCCAGGAACTGGTTGCCCAGGCCTTCGCCCCGGCTGGCGCCTTTCACCAGTCCGGCGATGTCCACGATGTCGCACACGGCGGGCACGATGCGCCCCGGGTGCACCAGTTCGGCCAGGCGGGTCAGCCGCTCGTCGGGCACGGACACTTGCCCCATCTGGGCGTCGATGGTGCAGAACGGGAAGTTGGCTGCCTGTGCCTTTGCGCTGGACAGGCAGTTGAAGAGGGTGGATTTGCCCACGTTGGGCAGGCCCACGATACCTGCTTTTAATGCCATAGCTATCTTTTTTTAGTTTATTAGTCTAATAAGTTGACAAGTAGACCTGTCAGTTGACGAGTGGACGAGTTAACAAGGCTACAAGGTTGCGCGCGTGGCCGCAAGGGGGCGCGGACATGTCTCTTTTACCTGCCTTGTAGCCTCGTTAACTTGTTCCCTCGTCAATTTGTCCAAGCAACGCGCAAAGTTACTGATTTATCGCGGATGCGCCAAGCAATCCCCGCCGATTGCGTCCGCAGGGCGGGGGAGCGGGCATAAAAAACGCGGCTGCGGACTTATCGCAAGCCCGGCAGCCGCTGACTTATTATGAAAAAAATTAAGGATTAACTGTCCGTTCAGAAGCGGTACATGGCCGAAATCATGGGCACGAACTGGCTGTCGCTCATGATTTGACCCTTCATCTCGGCGCCTATCTTCCAGCGGTCGTTGATGTTGAACATGATGCCGGCACCCAGGTTGACGCCGAACCAGTTGTCTTTATAGCTGCCAGCCTTGCCGTGCAGCAGGGTGAGGCCGACCAGGGGATAGACCTCGAAGAGTTCCTGACGGTAGACGTTCCAGTGGAAGTCCGCATTGACGTCCCACATCTTCACGCCGTGCTCCTTAAAGTAGCGGTTGAAGCTGCCGACCACGTCGAAGCGCGGGTCGATGTCATACAGCACGCGGCCGCCCAGGAAGCCCTGGCCGCCCAATACGTTGGTGCCGTAACCCAGGTTGAGGCCCACGCCCCACTTGCCTTCTTGTGCCTGGGCGCCCACGACGCCGAGGAGGCACACTACGATTGCTAAGAATAACTTTTTCATTTTCTTTCTATTTTGGTTAAACATAGAGTTCTGTCTTGATAAAACAAGCGCTGCCGGCGGATTGTTCGCCACCCGCCCGGTTTTCTTTCTTTTTCCGCCTTCTCCCGGTCTTCGGAGGCCCGTTTCCTGGGGCTATAGTTCCCGCCGGCTGGCGTAGTAACGCCCGCTTGCTGGGATAGTAATGCCCGGTCGGTGGGACAGTAACGCCCGGTCGGCGGGGGCGCGGGGCCCGCGGGGAGGCGCTCAGGGCTGCGCGTGCAGCACGTGCTCGGCCACGTAGTAGCCTGCAAAGAAGAGGATGCAGACGAAGG
This sequence comes from uncultured Bacteroides sp., assembly GCA_949289265.1. Classification (GTDB taxonomy): domain Bacteria; phylum Bacteroidota; class Bacteroidia; order Bacteroidales; family Bacteroidaceae; genus Bacteroides. Next base: position 54,049 of record CASENE010000060.1, on the reverse strand, counting down.
AGAAGCCGATGCGGAACGGGGTGCCCGGGGGCGCGTCGGCCTTGTGGCGGCGGTAGTGCTGCAGCATGCGCACGGTGAAGTAGGCCGAAGCGGCGGCGGCCAGCAGGGCGAAGTGCACCAGCTGCGTGTATCCCAGGTAGCGCGAGGCGCCCCACAGGAGGTAGCACAACAGGTTGAGGAACGAAACGGTGGCGTAGTTCATACGGTTGGCGTTTGCTTTACGTTGTCTTATCGGGGGCAAATGTACGCTTTTGTTTCGTTATATCCGCGGTTTTGCGGCAAAAAAAAGCCGGGACGCTCGCGCGCCCCGGACTTTTGTCACGTTATAAAAGGTATTTTGGTTATTGTTAGAGTCTTGCGACAATGGGGAAGGGCCTGCCCCGTTCAGCGGGCCTCTTCGGCAAAGGTCACCGTCATGTCGGGCAGCAGGACGTATTCGCCGCGGCCCTCGCTCCAGCGGTAGTAGGTCGTGGTGGTGTAGCCGTCCTCGTAGGCGTAGCGCATGCACAGGTCTTTCTGCCAGCGGTTGTCGCGGCTGTTCCACACCAGCGCCTCGCTCATGACGAGGCGTTTCTGCTCGTCGTAGGTGTAGTTGTATTTCATGTAGTTGGACAGTAAGTCTCCGTTGGCCTTGTAAATGGTCTCGGCCACTTTCAGTCCATTCTCCTCTTCCGAGTTATAATACAGATTCGAGTCGTTCTCTGCCGAGAGCGTGAGACTGCTGGTCAGCAACACGGCTGCAGCGCACAGGGTCTTTACGAAACTTTTAGCCTTCATGATTCAGTCCTCTTGTTTTAATGGGTTGTTGTCATTTGTCCACCGGTCTGTCCCGATTGCGCTGCAAATGTAGGGCTTTGTTTTGGATTGTCAAGTTAAATAGTGTTTAATTTTTGTCAATATGTCAACCGTCCGCCGGGGCCGCAGCTTTCGTTTTGGCAGCTTGGGCGGGCGCGGGGGCGGCGTGGGGACGGTCTTCGTGCCGCGTGGGGCGGCAGGTTGCGCGGGCGGAAGGGCCGGGGCTTTGCTTTCTGTTTGTAAGTTAAATAATGTTTATGCGCCCCGTCCGCCTGTTTTTTCGCGCCTTCCCGTGTCCGCAATCGCCTCCAGACAGCCCTGAAACGGCGACGGGCCCCGCGGCACCGGCTGCTTACGTTTTGTAGTCAACCTGGGTGCCGCGGGGCCCGCTTTGGCATATTTTCTGTATATGCCCCGCATTTTTTCCTTCAAGTGGCGGCGGATGGGGGCAGTGCGCGGGGAGGTGGTGATAAAAAGTAAGCCGCGTGCCCGTCGCGGTCGCCGGGGGCGGGGGCGGGTCAGTGCGCCTCCAGCCAGTTTTTCCCCCAGCCGCAGTCGGCCTTGAGCGGCACGCGCATGGGGCAGGCGTTCTCCATCTCTTCCAGCACAATCTGCTGCACCCGTTCTTTTTCTTCGGGCGGCACGCTGAAGTTCAGTTCGTCGTGCACTTGCAGGATCATCTTGGCCCGCAGTCCCTCCGCCTCGAAGCGTCGGTAGATGCGCGCCATGGCCACCTTGATGATGTCGGCCGCGCTGCCTTGTATGGGGGCGTTGATGGCGTTGCGCTCGGCATAGCCGCGTACGGTGGCGTTGCGCGAGTGTATGTCAGGCAGGAAGCGGCGTCGGTGGAAGATGGTCTCCACGTATCCCTGCTGGCGCGCCACGTCGATGCTGCGTTCCATGTAGGCCTTCACTTGCGGGTAGGTGGCAAAGTATCCGTCTATCAACTCGCGGGCTTCCTGGCGCGATACGCCCATACGCTCGGCCAGTCCGAAGGTGGATATGCCGTAGATGATTCCGAAGTTGGCCGTCTTGGCCTTGCGGCGCATGTCGGGCGTCACTTGGTCTATACCTATCTTATATATCTTCGCGGCGGTGGCGGCGTGGATGTCGTGGCCGCTGCAGAAGGCTTCCACCATGTGGGGGTCGGCGCTCAGGTGGGCCATGATGCGTAGCTCGATCTGCGAATAATCAGCCGAGAAAAACAGGCACCCATCATCCGGTATGAAGGCCTTGCGTATCTCCTTGCCGTCATTGTCGCGCACGGGGATGTTCTGCAAGTTGGGGTTGCTCGAACTTAAGCGCCCGGTGGCGGTGACGGCTTGGTTGAACGATGTATGTATACGCCCGGTTCGTGGGTTTATCAGTTGCGGCAAGGCGTCGACGTAGGTTCCCAGCAACTTCTTCAGTCCCCGGTGCTCCAGAATTTTGTCCACCACGGGATGCTTTTGCCGCAGGCTTTCCAGCACTTCTTCGGAGGTGACGTATTGTCCGGTCTTGGTCTTCTTGGGCTTGTCGGCGATGCGCAGGCGGTCGAACAGCACCTCGCCCACTTGCTTGGGCGAGGCGATGTTGAAGGGTTCGCCCGCCAGGCGGTATATGTCTTCTTCTATCTCGCGCAGGCGCCGGGCGAAGTCGTGCGAGGTTTGCTTCAGGGCTTCGGTGTCGATGCGCACGCCGTTGGTCTCCATATTCACCAGGACGGGGACGAGGGGCATCTCGACGTCGGCAAAGAGGCTGGCGGCGTTGTTTCGTGCCAGTTCTTGCTCCAGCACGTTTTTCAGGCGGAGGGTGACGTCGGCGTCCTCGCAGGCATAGCGGTAGACGTCGGCGGGAGGGAGGTCGCGCATGTTCTTCTGTCCTTTGCCCTTGGGGCCGATGAGTTGTTCGATGTGGATGGTGCGGTAGTGCAGGTAGATTTCGGCCAGGTAGTCCATGTTGTGGCGCAGTTCGGGCTGGAGGACGTAGTGGGCCAGCATGGTGTCGAACATGGGCCCCTGCACGCGGATGCCGTAGTTCTGCAGGACGATGAGGTCGTACTTGATGTTCTGCCCCACCTTCAGGCTGCGCGGGTTTTCGTAGAGCGGGCGCAGCAGGTCGGCAGTGGCCAGGGCCTGGCGGCGGTCGGCGGCGAAGGGCACGTACCAGGCGCGTCCCTCGGCGTTGCTGAAGCTGGCGCCCACCAGTTCCGCCTCCATCGGCTCGGCGCTGGTGGTCTCGGTGTCTATCGCGAGTATTTCCGATGTAAGCAACTTTTGAACCAAATCGCGTATAGCCGCTTCGCTGTCAACCAGTTGGTAGTCCACGGACAGGGTTTCTAACGTGTCGAGAATCGCGTTTTTCCCGTCGCCCGTCCCCTCGGCTTCAATTTTGGCAAACAAATCGCCTTGGGCGGCGCCCTGCGGATGGGCCTCGGCGGCCTGGGCAAAGAGCGGGCCGGCGTCGGCGTCGGACGGCGGGGCGGGGGAGGGGGAGGCGGGTCGTCCCAGCACGCGGTCGGCCAGGGTGCGGAACTCCAGTTCGTCGAAAATCCGTCGCAAGGCCTCGGCGTCCGGCTCCTCGCGCCGCAGGGCGTCCATGTCCAGCTGGACGGGCACGTCGGTCTTGATGGTGGCCAGGAATTTCGAGAAGCTGATTTGCTCGCGGTTGGCTTCCACCTTGGCGCGCAGGGCTCCCTTCAGCTCGGCGGTGTGTTCCAGCAGGCCCTCGACGCTTCCGAACTGGGCGACGAGCTTTTGCGCCGTCTTCTCGCCCACGCCCGGACAGCCCGGGATGTTGTCCGACGCGTCGCCCATCAGGCCCAGCATGTCGATGACCTGCCGCGTGTCGGCGATGCCGAATTTGGCCTTCACCTCGTCGGGCCCCATCTTCTCGAAGCCGCCGGTGTGTTTGGGCCGGTACATGAACACGCTGCCGCCCACCAGCTGCCCGTAGTCCTTGTCCGGCGTCATCATGTAGGTCAGGATGCCGCGCCGTCCGGCCTCGGTGGCCAGCGTGCCGATGACGTCGTCGGCCTCGTAGCCCGGCACCTCCAGGATGGGGATGCGGTAGGCGCGGATGATGTCCTTGATGAGGGGCACCGACTGCCGGATGACCTCGGGCGTCTCTTCGCGCTGGGCCTTGTAGGCCTCGTAGGCCTCGTGGCGGAAGGTGGGCCCCGAGGGGTCGAAGGCCACGCCGATGTGCGTGGGCCGTTCCTTCTTCAGCACCTCTTCGAGCGTGTTGACAAAGCCCAGTATGGCCGAGGTGTTGAAGCCTTTGGAGTTGACGCGGGGATTCTTGATGAGGGCGTAATAGGCCCGGTAGATGAGCGCATAGGCGTCCAGCAGGAAGAGTTTGTAGCTTGATTCCATGTGAATAGGTCTTTTTTTTACGGTAAAAGTACAAAAAAATACGGTATTCGCCGTTTTATTCGTATTTTTGTGCCACTAAAAGACAAGGTTCTTTCATTTTATCGCGCGAAACCGGGGCGTTGGAGGCCTTCCCGTCGGGCATCATAGTCCCGGCGACCGGGCACAGTAGTCCCACCGACCGGGCACAGTAGTCCCAGCGGGCGGGCGTAGTAGTCCCAGCAAGCGGGCGTTATAGTCCCCGCTGCCGGCGATGCGAACTGAAAGCACCGAAGAACAAAATACGTATTCATGGACCGTTCATCTTTAATCAACGCACCCATTACAAGGGAGATGGAAGACTTCAAGCGCCTGTTCGACGAGTCGCTGTCCAGCTCCAACCTCTTGTTGCAGCACGTCATCGAGCATATCCGCCGGAAGAGCGGGAAGATGATGCGCCCCATGCTGGTGCTGCTTTCCGCCAAGCTGGCGGCCGGGCGCGTGTGTCCGGCCACGCTGCAGGCGGCCGCCTCGCTCGAGCTGCTGCACACGGCCAGCCTGGTACACGACGACGTGGTGGACGAAAGCACGGAGCGGCGCGGCCAGTTGTCCGTCAACGCCGTGTTCAACAACAAGGTGGCCGTGCTGAGCGGCGACTACCTGCTGGCCACCGCGCTGATGCAGGCCGCCCGCACGCGCCACTTGGACATCATCGACCTCATCTCGGCCCTGGGCCGCGACTTGGCCGACGGCGAACTGCTGCAGCTGTCCAACGTGCAGAACCGCCAGTTTTCCGAAGAAGTATATTTCCAGGTCATCCGCAAGAAGACGGCGGCCCTCTTTGCGGCCTGCACCCAGGCGGGAGCTCTGTCGGTGGACGCCGACGCCGCCCGCACGGAGACCCTGCGCCGCTTTGGCGAATACATCGGGCTCTGCTTCCAGATAAAGGACGATATTTTCGACTACTACGACAGCAAGGACATCGGCAAGCCCACGGGCAACGACATGCTGGAGGGCAAACTGACCCTGCCCGCCCTCTATGCCCTGAACAGCACGCGCGACCCCGAAGCCACGGCCATCGCCCTGCGCGTGAAAGACGGCAAGGCTACCACCGACGAGATAGCCCGGCTCATAGCCTTCACCAAGGCGAACGGGGGCATCGAATATGCGCGCTCCGTCATGAACAACCACCGCACGCAGGCCCTGGCCCTGCTGGACGGCGAGCCCGACGGCCCGGTCAAGACGGCCCTCGCGGCGTATATAGACTACGTGGTGGACAGGGAAAAATGAGGCGCACGTCCGCCTTCGGTCATAGCTAAAAAGGAATGCGGCCCCGAGCGGGGCCGCATTCCTTTTTCTGTCTGGGCGGGTGGGGGAGGCGGAGAGTCAACGTTGCCTGCCCGTGCCGTGGCAGTTGAAGCACCGGCCCGAGCCGTTGCAGGAGGGGCACGTCTGGACATCGCTGACATCGTGGTAGGGTGAGACGTGGATTACATGGCCGCTTCCCTTGCACGAAGAGCAGTTGCCTGTTCCCCTGCAATACTTGCACATGCTTACTCGGGAAGAGTTGTTGCCGCTCCCGCTGTCGTAGCTGCCTGTGTTGCCGGAATTACCGGTGTAGCCGCCGCTTACCCCATTGATAAAACGTTGGTATTCATCGTTGAGCTGCTTGAACTTGCTTTCGCTGATGCGCACGGGGTAGACCAAGGTGGTGTATGGATTGATAATCCTTACCTCGCTGTAGTCTGGGGAAACAATCAGGCTCTGTCCCGTCTTTTTCTTGACCAAGTTGCCGCTGAGCGCCGGGAGTGGCGGGCCGAGAGGCGTCACTTGCGCGGCCTTGAATTCTGCCTGGTATTCAAAGCTGGTGAAGTGCAGTCCGTCGCTGCCGGCGCTTTCCAGTATGCCGCGGTGGTAGCTGGTGTTGGAGGTGGTGATGACAGCGTCGTTATCATTGTCATAATAGAAATCGACCTTGAGGGGGATGGTGCCTTCGGCGTTGGTATAATAATACGTTGCTTTGCCAGGGAAGGAGGCCCGGCGGGCTTGCTGCTGCGGGGCGGGGGAATCATCGCCGCTTTTTCCCGTGAAGCTGACATAATCGCCCCAAGCAAAGAACTTGTTGGTTTCGGCGTTTTCCAGCAACACTTGGCAATAGTAGGTTCTCTCCCCGGGCAGTATGTGCAACTCGGTGTAGGGGATAAAGAATGCCAAGTTCTCGTAATATGTGTCGTCATATCCTGGTCTGAATGTGGTACTGGCGCATACGTTTCCATTGGTGGTCGTGTATCTGCCGTTCCGGTCTTTCAGTCCCGTTCCTTTGGGGTGTTCAAAGTAAGCGATAGCTTTTCCTAACGTGCCCTTCATGTCCTGCACGTTAAATTCCAGGTGTATCTTCATGCCCTGTTCCCCGTCTTGCGTTACGTCATATTCCAGCCACGTGCGCTTTATCTGCGCGGTCTGGGCGAAGGCCGTCGTCAGGCTGGCGAGACAGGCGGCCAAGAGGATGAGTAATCTGTGTTTTTTCATAAGACTTTGCGATGTTTGTTGCGCAGGCACGCCCGCCGTCCGAAGCAGGCGCGGGCGTGCCGCGCGGTTGATGTTGGATACTGTCGGCGTTTCAGAACCACTTCGTCTCCTGCCCCAGAATGTCGGAGAGCAGCAGGTTGGCCAGGCGGCTGGTGCCGAGGCGGAAGTAGAAATTGTTGAGCCACTCGTCGCCCAGGATTTCCTTCACCAGCGTGTAGTAGGTCAGGGCGTCGTCCACCGTGTTCAGCCCGCCGGCGGGCTTGAAGCCCACGCGGCGCCCCGTCTGCTCGTAATACTCCTTGATGGCGTGGCACATCACAAAGGCGGCCTCGGGCGTGGCGGCGGGCTGCTGCTTGCCCGTGGAGGTCTTGATGAAGTCGGCCCCGGCATACATGGCCAGGATGGAGGCTTTCTTGATGTTCTGCGCCGTCTGCAGGGCGCCGGTCTCCAGGATGACTTTCAGTCGGTGCGTCTTGCACGTCTCTTTCAGTTCTTCTATCTCGTCGCACATGGCCTCGTAGTCGTCGGCCAGAAACTTGCCCACGGGCATCACGATGTCTATCTCGGTGGCGCCCTCGGACAGGGCCAGGGCCGTTTCGGCTATCTTCACCTCCGGGAACGTCTGCGACGAGGGGAAGCCCCCGGCCACGCAGGCTATCTGCACGTCTTCCACTTCGAGCGTGTCGCGCACGATTTCGGCGAAGTTGGGGTAGACGCAGATGGCGGCCACGTTCTTCAGGTCGGGGTGTTCTTCGTCCAGGCGGTTGACCTGCTGGACGAGGCGCAGGATGCCCGCGTCGTTGTCTTCGGTGTGTAAGGACGTGAGGTCGAGGCAGTTGAACAGGAATTTGCGGACATCGGGCGTGTCGTTGGCGGCGCGTTTGGCGCCGACGATGGCGGCAGTCTCGGCGGCCACCTCGGCGTCGTTCAGCAGGATGTCATACTTGCCCAGGGCGGCGTCGTACTTGCTTTGCGTGGGTTGCGGGTTTTGGTCTGTCATGTCATTCTCCTTTCAGTTTGGGGTTATTGAGGTGCCGGGTGCTGTCCCGGCGGGTTTTCTTCTCCAGGGTGCGGGCAAAGGCGGCGGTCAGGTCGGTGCCGGTCTGGTTGGCCAGGCAGATGAGCACCCACAGCACGTCGGCCAGTTCTTCGTCCAGGTTGTCCTTTTCGCCGGGCTTGAAAGATTGGTCGCCATACCGTCGGGCTATGACGCGGGCCAGCTCGCCCACCTCTTCGGTCAGCACGGCCAGGTTGGTCAGTTCGCTGAAGTAGCGCACGCCGTACGTGCGTATCCAGGCATCTACTTGTTGTTGGGCTTCTTCGAGGGTCACGGGGATTAGTGATTAGGGGTTAGTGATGAGTGATGAGTGTTTAGTGATTAGTGATTGGCGGAGCGGGGATTAGTGATTAGGGTTTAGTGATTAGTGATTAGGGGTTAGTGATTAGTGATGAGTGTTCGGCGGAATAGCGACAAGCGGAAGCCGGCATACGTATTAACCCCTAATCACTAAACACTAATCACTATACTTCATTCCTTTCGCTTCGTGTCCATCAGTATCGTCACCGGGCCGTCGTTCAGCAGTTCCACCTGCATGTCGGCCCCGAACCGGCCCGTCTGCACGGGTTTGCCCAGGGCGGCGCCCAGGTCGCGACAGAACTGCTCGTAGAGCGGGACGGCCGTCTCGGGGCGCGCGGCGCGGATGTAGCTGGGGCGGTTGCCCTTGCGGGTCAGGGCGTGGAGGGTGAACTGGCTTACCACGAGGATGTCGCCGCCGCAGTCCACGACGGAGCGGTTCATTACGCCCGCCTCGTCGTCGAAGATGCGCAGGTTCACTATCTTGTGCGCCAGCCAGTCGATGTCCTCTTGTCCGTCGGCTTCCTCGATGCCCACCAGGACGAGCATCCCCCGGCCGATGGTCGACTTCTGCTCTCCGCCGATGCTGACCGAGGCGTGGCGCGTGCGTTGTATCACTACTCTCATTTTGCTCTCCTTTCTCTGCTTGGTTGGGGGAAATATCCGGGGACAAAGATACGAATCTTTTGGCAGATTCCGCCCGCCGCGAGGGGGAAAAGCTGGGGTAGTAATGCCCGCTTGCTGGCGTAGTAGCGCCCGGTCGGTGGCGTAGTAGTCCCCGGTCGGTGGGATAGTAACGCCCGGTCGGGGCCGTTCAGAGCCCTTCGGCGGGCGTCTCCGGGGCCTGCGCGGCGGCGTCGGGGCTTGGTGCGGCGGCATCGAAGTGGGCGCGCAGCAGGCGTGCCTTGGCTGCTCCTACCACTTCGGCCAGGGCCTCGGCCGACGCCTCGCGGACGCGCTTCACGCTCTTGAATTCCTTCAGCAGCGCTTCTTTCGCCTTGGGGCCGATGCCGCGTATGGAGTCCAGCTCGGAGGCGGTCTGGCGCTTGCTGCGTTTGTCGCGGTGGAAGGAGATGGCATAGCGGTGCACCTCGTCTTGGATGCGCGTCAGCAGGTGGAAGAGGGGCGAGGTCTGCTTCATGCCCACCACCTGCGGCGGCATCCCAAACAGCAGTTCCGACGTCCGGTGCCGCCCGTCCTTGGCCAGGCCTGCCACGGGGATGCGGAGGCCCAGCTGGTCCAGCACTTCCTGCACGGCGCTCATCTGGCCTTTGCCGCCGTCGGTGATGAGCAGGTCGGGCAGGGGCTGGCCTTCGTCCACGGCGCGGCTGTAGCGGCGTCGCACCACTTCTTGCATCGAGGCGTAGTCGTCCGGCCCCGTGACGGTCTTGATGTTGTACTTGCGATAGTCCTTCTTCGAGGGCTTGCCCTTGACGAACACCACGCAACCGGCCACGGGGTCGGCTCCCTGCGTGTTCGAGTTGTCGAAGCACTCGATGCGCAGCGGCAGTCGGTCGAGGTGGAGGGCGTCTTGAATCTCCTTGAGGAGGCGGGTGGTGCGCTGTTCGGGGTTCAGTTTGTCGGCCTGCTTCAGGCGGTCGGCCTTGTATTGCTTCACGTTGAGGATGGACAGGTCCAGCAAGGTCTTCTTGTCGCCCCGTTGCGGCACGGTGAACACCACGTCTTTCAGTTCGATGCCGGGGTCGAAGGGGACGATGATTTCGCGCGACAGACTCTTGTATCGCCCGCGCATCTCCACGATGCCCAGGGCCAGCAGCTCCTCCTTGCTCTCGTTGAGTCGCTTCTTGTATTCGAAGGTGAAGGCCTGGTTGACGGCTCCGTTGGTGATGTGCAGGTAGTTGATGTAGGCCGACTGCCCGTCCGTGTCTTCCTCGATGGAAAAGACATCTATGTTGTGGAGAACGTGGCTCACCACCTCCGATTTGGCACGGTAGTTTTCCAGCAACAGATATTTCTCCTTCACCTTCTGGGCTTCCTCGAAGCGCATTTCGGCTGCCAGTTCCTGCATCTGCCGATACAGCTGGAGCTCGATGTCGCGCGTGTTTCCCTTCAGTATCTCCTTTATCTGGGCGATGTTCTGCATGTACTCGTCCGAGGTTTGTTTGCCCACGCAGGGACCGGCGCAGTTCTTCAGGTGATATTCCAGGCAGACGTGGTACTTTCCAGCCCGGATGTTCTCGGGCGCAAGGTTGTGGTGGCACGTCCGCAGCGGGAAGAGGTGCTTGATGAGATCCAGCAGGGCGTACATGGTCGGGATGTGGCTGTATGGCCCGTAGTAGCTGGAGCCGTCGCGCACAATCTTGCGCGTGCGGAACACGCGGGGAAACCACTCTTTCTGTACGCAGATGCTGGGGTAGGTCTTGTCGTCCTTCAGCAGCACGTTGTAGCGCGGCTTGTATTTCTTGATGAGGTTGTTCTCCAGCAGCAGGGCGTCTTCCTCGGTCTTCACCACGATGTAGCGGATGTCGCGGATGCGGCTCACCAGCATGCGCGTCTTGCCCGGCTCGTGCTCGCGGTTGAAGTAGGAGGAGACGCGCCGCTTCAGGTTCTTGGCCTTGCCCACGTAGATGATGGTGCCCTCGTCGTTCAGGTACTGGTAGATGCCCGGGCTTTCCGGCAGGTTCAGCACGATGCCGCGCAGGTATTCGTTGGTCTTCAGCTCTTCCATGTCCGATGTTGTGAGATGGGTCTTGGGGTTGGGGGATAGGGGTGCCGGCGGCGGCTTACAGTTGCAGCAGCGTGTCCAGCTGCACGTCGTCTCCGAACACCTTCCGCCCGTTCAGCGCTTTCAGTTCGATGACAAAGTTGACGTACACCTGCCGGGGATGCATCTGCTGCACCATCTGGCAGGCAGCCTTCATGGTGCCGCCCGTGGCCAACAAGTCGTCGTGCAGCAGGACTACGTCGTCCGGGCCGATGGCGTCCTTGTGCATCTGGATGGTGTCTGTGCCATACTCTTTCTCGTAGCTTACCTCCAGCACTTCGGCAGGCAGCTTTCCCGGCTTGCGCACCATCACGAATCCGGCGCCCAGCCGCTCGGCCAGCAGTCCGCCCAGTATGAAGCCTCTCGACTCTATGCCTGCCACCTTGGTGATGCCCTTGTCCTTGTAGAGGTGGTACAAACGCTCGGCCACTTCGTGCAGGGCCTCCGGGTCTTTCAGCAGGGTGGTGACGTCGTAGAACAAAATCCCAGGCTTCGGGTAATCAGGGATAGTGCGGATGGTCTTAATCAATGCTTCGTTGTTCATAATCAGTAGTTTTATAGAGTTTATTGAATCTTTTGTTTCACGTGGAACGCCCCCGTCCGGGCTTACCTTCCGCAGAGCAGGAGGAGTACGTTGACGTCGCTGGGCGATACGCCCGGGATGCGGCTGGCTTGGGCGATGGTCTCCGGGTCGATGCGGCTCAACTTCTGTCGGGCTTCGGTGGAGAGCGACTGGAGTTGGGCGTAGTCGAAGCGGCCTTTAATCTTGATGGCTTCCAGACGGTGCAGCTTCTCGGCGATTTGCCTTTCGCGGGCTATGTAGCCTTCGTACTTGAGGAGTATCTCTGCGGCCTCCACGATTTCGTCGTGCCGTTCCACCACGCGGGCCAGCTCTTGCCGGAAGGCGGGGATGTGTTTCGCGATGCCTTCGAGGGTGATTTGCGGGCGGGCGACGAGGTCTACCAGCTTGCAGCCCTGGCGCAGGGGCGTGGTGCCCATTTGTTCCAGCGTGCTGTTGATGAGGGCCGGCTTGATGGAATAGTTGCGTGCGAAGTTCGTGATGCGGCGGATGGCTTCGCGCTTGCTGACCAGCAGGGCGTAGCGTTCTTCTCCGGCCAGGCCCAGGCGGTAGGCGCGTTCCGTCAGGCGCATGTCGGCGTCGTCCATGCGTAGGAGGATGCGGTATTCGGCCCGGGACGTGAACATGCGGTAGGGCTCGTCCACGCCTTTGGTGACCAGGTCGTCGATAAGCACGCCTATGTATGCCTCGTCGCGGGCCAGGGTGAAGGGTTGTCCGCCGTGGCAATTCTGGTGGGCGTTGATGCCTGCCACGATGCCCTGGCCTGCCGCTTCCTCGTAGCCCGTGGTGCCGTTCACCTGTCCGGCGAAAAAGAGGTTGCGCACGAGCTTCGATTCCAGCGTGTGCTTCAGTTGGGTGGGGTCGAAGTAGTCATACTCTATGGCGTAGCCTGGGCGGTAGACAACGAGGTCGCGGAAGGCGGGTATCTGCCGCAGGGCTTCCAGTTGGATGTCCATGGGCAGCGACGACGAGAAGCCGTTGAGGTAATACTCTTGCGTGCTTTCGCCTTCCGGCTCCAGGAAGAGCTGGTGTTGCGGCTTGTCCGGGAAGGTAACTATCTTGGTCTCGATGCTGGGGCAGTAGCGGGGGCCTATGCTCTGGATTTGCCCGTTGTAGAGGGGCGAGTCGGGCAGGCCGCGGCGCAGGACGTCGTGCACGGCTTCGTTGGTGAAGCAGCTCCAGCAGGGCAGTTGGCGCAGGGGGCGGGCGGTGGCCGTGTCGGGCAGGAAGGAGAAGCGGTGGAAGTCCGTCTCGCCGTCTTGCGCCTCCAGGTCTTCGTAGTGCACGCTGCGGCCGTCGATGCGCACGGGGGTACCTGTCTTCATGCGGCCGTAGGTGATGCCCAGGGCGGCAATGGACTCGGTGAGCTCGTAGGAGGCGGGCTCGGCCATGCGGCCTCCCGGCAGCATCACACGGCCCACGTGCATCAGTCCGTTGAGGAAGGTGCCGGCGGTCAGCACCACGCACTTCGCGCGGAAGGTGCCGCCCCATGCCGTCTCCACGCCTTTCACTTCGCCGTCGTCGGCCAGCAGGCGCCGCACGGTGTCTTGCCAGATGTGCAGGTTGGGCGTGTTCTCCAGCACCTCGCGCCAGGCCCAGATGAACTTGGCGCGGTCGCACTGCGCGCGCGGGCTCCACATGGCCGGCCCCTTCGAGCGATTGAGCAGGCGGAACTGGATGGCCGTCCGGTCGGTCACCAGGCCCGTCCATCCGCCCAGCGCGTCTATTTCGCGCACGATTTGCCCTTTGGCTATTCCGCCCATGGCGGGGTTACAGCTCATCTGCGCGATTTTGTTCATGTCCATCGTGATAAGGCACGTGCGCGAGCCCAGTCGGGCGGCGGCCGCGGCGGCTTCGCATCCGGCATGTCCGGCGCCTATCACGATTACGTCGTAGTTGAATTCCATTCCTTTCTTCGGTCTTTTGATTCGTCGATGCAAAGGTACTAAAAGTTGGGGGAATATCCGCAATGGGTGTCCGCGCGATGCGATTTCCGTCCGTTCTTTGCGTACGGCGGGGCGCGCGGCGGCAAAAATCGCAGCCACGGCGATTAGCGCGAAGTCAAAGTGTCAACGGAATCCCGCGAAGTGCGGGCGTAAAGGCCGGAGTTTTGTGTCTTGAATGGGAATTTTGTCAGGAAATAGGGGCGGAGAGGGGGCGGTTTGTTGACAATTTGCCGGGCGGGAACCTGTCGCCGGATAGCGTCAAAGGGGAAGCGACCTGGGACTATGGCTCCAGCTTGCCGGGATAGTAACGCCCGGTCGCTGGGACTATAGTCCCCGGTCGCTGGAATTATAACGCCCGGTCGCCGCGCGGACAGGGCGGGCGACCGGGCGATGGGAGAGGGGGCGGTCAGCGCGGGGGCAGCACCACGATTTCGTCCGTGAATATCCATCCGCCCAGTTCGCTGCCGGAGCGGGCCTGGTAGCGGACGTAGCGGGCGCGGGTGCGTCCCGTCCAGGCGTGGCGGGCAAAGCCGAAGTCCGGCTCGCGGCTCACGGGGCACGTCTCGCGCAGCAGCTCGGCGAAGTGCTGCCCGTCGTCCGACACGGAGATGATGACCCGGGCGGGCAGGAAGACTTCCGGCCCGGCCACCTGCATGAAGTCGGCCCCGATGCTGCCGATGTCCGTCGGGCGGCCCAGGTCGATGGTGACGTCCAGGCGGTCGTGCGCGATGAAGCCCTGCCAGCGTCCGTCCGAATAAGTCCAGTCGCCCCGCAGCCCGTCGGTCAGGGTCTGCGCGCCTGCCGCCGCGTAGGTGGGGCTGAAGGGGGCATTGTAGGTGACGGGCTTGTGCAGGGCCAGGTGGCGGACGGGTTGCAGCGACTCGGGGCGGTGGCCTGCTTCGTCCTTCAGCGGGAAGGGGTGGTAGCCCCGCGCGGCCAGGGTGTCGACGGCGCGGAGCGCGCGGCGGCGGAAGTCGGCATAGTCCTTGCGGGCGGGGGCGCTCCATCCCACCTCGGCCACGGCCAGCAGGCGCGGGTACATCATGTATTCATACTGTTCGTCCGTGGGGATGTATTCGGCCCAGAGGTTGGCCTGCACGCCTTCCAGCAGCGCGGTCTCGGCGGGCGTCATCCCGGGCTTCACGGGGTCGTAGGCGTAGACCTTCTCCAGGGGGACGTAGCCGCCGATGGCTTCGGGCTGGGTGGGCGGCGCGTCTTGGTAGTAGTCCAGGTAGAAGTGGGACGAGGGCGTCATCACGGCGCGGTGGCCCGAACGCACGGCCTGCAGGCCTCCCGCCTCGCCGCGCCACGACATCACGGTGGCTCCCTCTGCCAGCCCGCCCTGCATGATTTCGTCCCAGCCCAGCAGCTTGCGCCCGTGCTGTTGCAGGAAGCGGGCGATGCGGCGCACGGCGTAGCTCTGCAGTTCGTCCACGTCTTTCAGTCCCTCGTCCTCCATGCGCCGGCGGCACTTGGGGCAGGCTTTCCAGGTGTTTTTGTTGGCTTCGTCTCCCCCGATGTGGATGTACTCCGAGGGAAACAGTTCCATGACTTCGCTCAGCACGTCTTCCAGGAAGCGGAAGGTCTGCTCGTTGCCGATGCAGAACTCGGCGCTGCGGTAGGGCTCTCCGGAGCAGGCCAGTTCGGGGTAGGCGGCCAGCACTTCCTCGGAGTGGGCGGGCATCTCGATTTCGGGGACGAGGGTGATGTGGCGATCGGCCGCGTAGGCCAGCAGCTCGCGGATGTCGTCCTTGGTGTAATAGCCCCCGTAGGCTCCCGGCGTGCCTTCTTCGCAATACCTGCGTCCGTCGGGTTTGAACCACCAGTCCTTCCACTTGGCCTCCGTGCGCCAGGCGGCCAACTCCGTCAGGCGCGGATAGCGGTCAATCTGCAGGCGCCAGCCCGCGCCGTCGGTCAGGTGCAGGTGCAGGCGGTTCATCTTGTAGCGGGCCAGGACGTCCATCTGCTTCTTTACGAACTCCTTGCTGCGGAAGTGGCGCGACACGTCCATCATAAACCCACGGTAGCGGAAGCGCGGCTGGTCCTCGATGTCGGTGTAAGGCACCGTCCATGCTTCCGCCCCGGCGGGCGAGGCCAGTTGCGCCAGCGTCTGCAGGCCGTAGTAGAGGCCCGTGTCCGTGCCGGCTTCCAGGCGGATTCCGCGGGGCGACACGTGCAGGGCGTAGCCTTCGGGCGAGGCGTCGGGCGCGGGCGGGACAAGGCGGAGGCAGAGGGTGGGGAAGGAGTCGGCGGCAGTCGTGCCGTCGGCCGCGGCGCATGGACGCAGGAAGCCGAACTGGGCCTGCCAGGCGCGGAGGGCTTCGGCCGACGGCCCGTCCAGGCAGAGCCGGGTGCGGGCGTCGAGGGTAAACGAGCCGTCGGCCTGCTGCATCTTCAGGGGGACGGGGATGACGGACTGTGCCCGCAGGCAGTGGCTGCCGCCGCCCAGCAGGACGACGAGCAGCAGTCGCGGCAAAAGCGACAGGAGAGAGGTGTTCATAGGTCTCGGAGTTTTTAAGTTTATCGGTTCGTTGGTTTCAGGGGTTGGTAACGCCGCCGGTAAAGGCTTGGCCATGCAAAGATAAAGGAAAAAGCGTATGCTTGCGCTTCGGGGGAGGGAAAACACTTAAATAGTCTTACCGTTTTTGGACGGCCATCGGCTTTTGCCTACCTTTGTCTGAGGCTTCCGGGCCTGCGGCCGGAAAGTGAATTGAAAGCACGTAAAGACTGAAATGACTATGATGGCAAACATCCTTCGTCGCCTGCGCGTCTCCCTGCTCGTCCTCTGCCTGTGGGCCGGGGCGGCGGTGCCTGCTGCGGCCCAGCAGACGGATAGCCTGCGCCGCGACTCGGTGCCAGACGTGTCGGTCTCCTTGCCCGCCGGGGAAGCTGCCTTCCGCACGGAGCCGGGCGTCGTGCCCGTTGCCGACCGCCTGCGTGCCGCCGCACCGTCGGACAGCGTGCCTACCTACCGCTTCGTCCCTCCGCGCCTGGGGCCGCAACGTCCGTATGCCGTCCATCCTTCGCCCCTGTTCCGGGGAGATTATAGCGCCGGCGGCGTCATGGGCCGTGCGGGCGGCGGGTTCGTAGTGGGCGCCGGCAGCCAGGAGAGCGTGCCCGGCATCGGACGCTTCAACGCCGCCGCGCTGGGTTGGCAGCGGCAGCTGAACGATCGCCTGCAACTGACGCTGATGGTCGACGCCCTGAAGATAAATACCCAACGCTTCACCGGGCAGTCGTTCGGCCTGTCCGGCCAGCTGCTCTACCAGGCTTCCGACCGCGTGTACTTCCGCACCTTCGGCGGGGTGGGGACGTATGACAACTTCGCGGGAAGGCCCGCCTACGGCTTCGGCGGTACCGTGGGCTGGGACATCACCGAGCGGTTCGGCGTGGAGGTGGGCGCGCAGACCTACTTCAACAGCCTGACCGGCCGCTGGGAGGTGATGCCCGTGATGGCACCTTATTATAAGTTCGACCGCTTCAAACTGCAAATCGACCTGGGCCCCTTGCTGCAGGAGCTGATTCGCGGCGCCATCCAGAAACATCGCGGAGGCGCGCGCGGCGGCAATCCCACCATCATGCCCGACGTCCCCGGCTTTCGCCACTGATGCCCGTTTTCCCGCCCCGCGCTGTCGGTATGCTCCTCCTTTCCTCTTCTTTCCCTCTCCTGCGGGCGCATTTGCTCAGAATATCCTATTTATTGGCGCAAAAGTGATAGGATTTTCGTGCCGGATGCCGTACCTTTGACATCAGACACAACGAACACAAACTTCAAGAACCAATCAAACGTATGATGAAACAAATCGTATCCTTTGCCTTGCCGCTGCTGCTGTGCGGCGGCACATGCCTTGCCCAATGGAAGCCTGCGGGCGAGCGTATCCAAACCGAGTGGGCCGCGCAGGTGGACCCCGCGCACGTGTTGCCCGAATATCCCCGTCCGCAGATGGAGCGCGACCGGTGGCAGAACCTCAACGGGCTGTGGCAATATGCCGTGGTGCCCAAAGACGCTGCCCGGCCGGCGGAATTTGAAGGCGAGATTCTCGTGCCCTTTGCCGTAGAGTCGTCGCTGTCCGGCGTGGGCCGGCGGCTGGACGAGCAGTCCGAGCTGGTATACTTCCGTACCTTCGCCGTGCCCTCGTCCTGGCGCGGACAGCAGGTGTTGCTGCACTTCGGCGCCGTGGACTGGAAGGCCGACGTGTGGGTGAACGACGTCAAGGTGGGCAGTCACGAGGGCGGATTCACTCCTTTCTCGTTCGACATCACTGCGGCCCTGGCCCCCAAAGGCACGGAGAATACATTGACCGTGCGCGTGTGGGACCCCACGGACAAAGGCCCGCAGCCGCGCGGCAAGCAGGTCAGCCGTCCGGAGGGCATCTGGTACACGCCCGTCAGCGGCATTTGGCAGACCGTCTGGCTGGAGCCTGTCCCCCGGCAACATATCGAGAGCCTGCGCATCACGCCGGACATCGACCGCCGCGTGCTCAGCGTGCAGCCCCTCTTGTCGGCCGACGCTGCGGACTGCCTGACGGAGGTGGACGTGTATGACGGCGCACGCCTCGTGGCCACCGGACGCAGCATCAACGGGCAGCCCGTGGACATCCGCATGCCGGAAGACCTGAAGCTGTGGAGCCCCGACTCGCCCGCGCTCTACGACCTGAAGGTGCGCCTGAAGGACGGCAGGCAAAAGACGCTGGACGAGGTGAAGAGCTACGCCGCCATGCGCAAGTTCTCCACCCTGCGGGACAAGGACGGCATCGTGCGCCTGGCCCTCAACAACAAGCCCCTGTTCCAATACGGCCCGCTGGACCAGGGCTGGTGGCCCGACGGCCTGTACACCGCTCCCACCGACGAGGCCTTGCGCTACGACGTGGAGCTGACCAAGCGACTGGGCTTCAACATGATTCGCAAGCACATCAAGGTGGAGCCCGCCCGCTGGTATACCCACTGCGACCGTCTGGGCGTCATTGTCTGGCAAGACATGCCCAGCGGCGACCGCAACCCGGAATGGCAGAACCGCCAATACTTCGCCGGCACCGAGCTGACCCGCACTCCGCAGTCCGAGGCCATCTATCGCAAGGAGTGGAAGGAAATCATCGACTGCCTCTACTCCCATCCTTGCATCGGCGTGTGGGTGCCCTTCAACGAGGCCTGGGGACAGTTCAAGACGCCCGAGATAGCGGCCTGGACCAAGCAGTACGACCCTACGCGCCTGGTCAATCCCGCCAGCGGCGGCAACCATTACACCTGCGGCGACATCCTGGACTTGCACAACTATCCCGCCCCCGAGATGTATCTGTATGACGCGCAGCGCGCCACCGTCTTGGGCGAGTTCGGCGGCATCGGCCTGGTGCTGAAAGACCACCTGTGGGAGCCGGACCGCAACTGGGGCTACGTGCAGTTCAATTCGCCCAAGGAGGTGACCGACGAGTATGAGAAATACGCCGGCATGCTGCTGAAGCTCGTCAAGCGCGGGTTCTCGGCCGCCGTCTATACGCAGACCACCGACGTCGAAGTGGAAGTGAACGGCCTGACCACCTACGACCGCAAGGTGATAAAGATGGACGAGGAGCGCGTGCGCGACATCAACCGCCGCCTGTGCCGTTCGCTGGACGAGGACTGAGACAAGCGGCTTTAGGGATTAGGGTTTAGTGATTAGTGATTAGTGTTTAGTGATAAGTGATTAGTGTTCCGTGCTTGGCTTCGTTATTAATCACTAATCACTAACCCCTAATCCCTTATCTCGCTAACCCCTAATCCCTCATCGCTAAACATTAATCACTAATCACTAACCCCTAACCCCTAATCACTAACCCCTAATCACTCATCCCTACATGAACCGTCTTCCCCTCCTGCTGTTCTGCTGCCTGTGGCTGTGCCTGCCTTTGCGGGCCTGGCAGTCGCCCCAATACTATTTCAAGACGATAGACGTCCGCCACGGGCTGTCGCAAAACACGGTCTACCAGATTCTGCAAGACCGGAAGGGCTTCATGTGGTTTGGCACCAAGGAGGGCCTGAACCGCTACGACGGGCTCAGTTGCCGGGTCTACAAGAAAGATAACTCGGGCCTGGGGCGCAACTTCATCACCGCGCTGCACGAAGACGCCGACGGCAACATCTGGGTGGGCACCGACGGCGGGGTATTCATCTACCACCCCCTGCTCGACTCGTTCACCGCCTTCGACCAGGCCAGCGACCGGGGCAGCCGCATCATCGGCAACGTGACGCAAATCTCGGCCGCGGGCGACGACGTGTGGATATCCGCCGAGGGGCAGGGCCTCTTCCGCTACAACCGGCCGAGCGGCCGCCTGACGCACCTGTTCCACGAGGCGGGCATGTCCAACATCACCCGCTTCGGCATCCGTGGCGACACCTGCTGGCTGGCCCTCTATGCCGACAACGTCTATTCCGTGCCCGCGGACTTCAGCGCGCCCCTCCGTCCCTTCCGCGATGCCGCCGGGCGCGAGCCTTTCAAGGGAGCCATCGTCAACTGGGCTGTGGACGGGCCGCACAACCGGCTCTATGTGGCGTCGAACACGGGGCTGGACGAGGTGAACTGCACCACCCGCACCGTGCGCCACGTGATGGACGGCTACGCACGCACGCTCCAGTTCAAGACGGACGACGAGCTGTGGGTGGGCACCGAGACCGGCCTCTGCATCTACCGCCTGTCCGACGGGCGGCAACTGCTGCTGACGGCGCCGACGCAGAACGACCCCTATGCCCTGTCCGACAACGCCATCTACTCCCTTTGCCTCGACTCGGAGCAGGGCATGTGGATAGGCTCGTATTTCGGCGGAGTCAACTATGCCCCCTACCAGTGGACCTACTTCGAGAAAGTCTATCCCCGCGCGGGCCTGGAGCACTTCGGGCGACGGGTGCGTGAGTTCTGTCCGGGCAACGACGGCACCCTGTGGATTGGCACCGAAGACCGGGGCCTGTTCCACTTCGACCCGAAGACCGGGCGCATCGAGCCTTTCCGCCACCCCTCCATCTACCGCAACGTGCACGGCCTGTGCCTGGACGGCGACGAGCTGTGGGTGGGCACCTTCTCCGGCGGGCTGAACCGCGTGGACCTGCGCACCCGCGCCGTGCGCCACTATGCCCGGGGCGAGGCCGCCAACCAGCTGCCGGCCAACGACGTGTTCACCATCTGCCGCACCACGGGCGGCGACCTCCTCATCGGCACCACCTCGGGGCTGGTGAAGTACAACCGGCGGACGGACGACTTCGCGCGCATCCCCCAGCTGGGCAACCTCTTCATCTACGACATCCTGGAGGACTACGACGGCAACCTGTGGTTCGCCACCTATGCCAACGGCCTCTACTGCTACGACGTGCAGCGCCAGCGTTGGCGCAACTACCTGAGCGAGGCCGACGATTCTACGTCGCTGGCCTACGACAAGGTCATCAGCATCTACGAAGACAGCAAGCGCCGCCTGTGGTTCATGACGCTGGGCGGGGGATGCTGCCTCTACCATCCGGACACGGACAGCTTCACGCGGTATGACAGGAGCGGCGGCTTCCCCAATACCATATATAAGATGGTGGAAGACCGGAAGGGCAACCTGTGGATGACGTCCAACGAGGGCCTCTACTGCTTCAACCCCGACACCGGATTCCGCCGCCGCTACACCACGGCCAACGGCCTCCTGAGCAACCAGTTCAACTTCCAGTCGGGCTATCGCGACGCCGAGGGCCGCATCTACCTGGGCAGCATCGAGGGATTCATCATCTTCGACCCGGCCACCTTTGTGGAGAACACCTGCCTGCCGCCCGTGGTGGTGACGGATTTTTACCTCTTCAACAAGCGTGTGCCGGCGGGCGGGCCGGGTTCGCCGCTGGCGCAGAACATTGTCTATTCGGACGGCATCGAGCTGGACGCCGAGCAAAACTCCTTCTCGTTCGCCGTGGCCGCCCTCAGCTATCAGGCCCCCGAGATGAACCGCCTGGAATACCGGCTGGAGGGATTCGACGACGACTGGTATGCCGTGGGCCGCAGCTCGCACATCACCTACTCCCTGCTGCCTTCGGGCGACTACCGCCTGCACATCCGCGGCTCGAACAGCGACGGGCAGTGGAACCCCGCGGAGCGCGTCCTGTCCATCCGCATCCGCCCGCCCTTCTACCGCTCTCCCTGGGCCTACGCGTTCTATGCCGTGTTGCTGGCCTGCTCGCTGGCAGCGGCGGCGGTCTACCAGCGGCGGCGGTTGCAGCGGCGCAGCCGTCTGGCCCTGGAGAAGCTGGAGCGCGAGAAGGAGCGCGAGATTTATACGGCCAAGATTGACTTCTTCACCAACGTGGCCCACGAGATACGCACGCCCCTCACTCTCATCAAGAGCCCGCTGGAAAACGTGCTGGCCTCCGAGGCCGTGCCCCAGGGCATCCGCGACGACCTGGAGATTATGGACCTCAACACCAATCGCCTGCTCGACCTGGTGAACCAGCTGTTGGACTTCCGCAAGACCGAGACGCGGGGCTTCCGCCTGAACTTCGTGGAGTGCGACGTGGCCGAACTCGTGCAGGCCACCTGCCGCCGCTTCCGCCCCCTGGCGCGCCAGCGAGGCATCGACCTCGCGCTGGACGTGCCTGCCAAGCTCCATGCCTCGGTGGACCGCGAGGGGCTGACGAAAATCATCAGCAACCTGCTGACCAACGCCGTGAAGTATGCCGCCACCTACATCCGCGTGCGACTGGCCGAGGACGGCGACCGGCTGCTGTTCACCGTGTCCAACGACGGCGACGTGGTGCCGCCCGACATGCGCGAGGAAATCTTCAAGCCCTTCATCCAGTATCGCCACGAGCAGCCCCGCCCCGTGGCAGGCACCGGCATCGGCCTGGCCCTGGCCCGCTCGCTGGCCGAACTGCACGAAGGCACCCTGCGCATGGACGAAGCCGCGGCCGACAACACTTTCTGCCTCGTCCTGCCCCGCCGCCACGAGCACACCTTTGCCATGGAGACCCCGTCCGGCTCCGAGGCCTGCCCCGCCGCCTCCGCCGCTGCCGCCTCGACTGCCGACCGCCGCTACACGCTGCTGGTGGTGGAAGACAACGCCGAGATGCGCGCCTTCCTGGTCAAGGTGCTCTCCGCCGACTACCGCGTGCTCACCGCCCCCCACGGCGCGGCCGCGCTCAAGACCCTGGAGGACGAGGCCGTCAACCTGGTCATCACCGACATCATGATGCCCGAGATGGACGGCCTGGAACTGTGCGAGCGCATCAAGTCCGACCTGGACTACAGCCACATCCCCGTCGTCCTGCTCACGGCCAAGACCACGCTGCAGGCCAAGATAGAGGGCATGAAGTTCGGCGCCGACGCCTACGTGGAAAAGCCCTTCTCGGTGGAATACCTCAAGGTGTGCGTCTCCAGCCTGCTCAACAACCGCGAGACGCTGCGCAAGGCCTTCGCCCACTCGCCCTTCGTCGAGGCCAACAGCATGGCCATGACCAAGGCCGACGAAGAGTTCCTGCAGCGGGTCAACGCGCTGGTGGCGGACAACATGGCCAACCCGGACTTCTCGCTGGACGACATGGCCTCGCAGCTCAACATGAGCCGCTCCAGCCTGAGCCGCAAAATCAAGGGCCTCTTGGACATGACCCCCGGCGACTACATCCGCCTGGAGCGCCTGAAGCGCGCCGCCCAGCTGCTGCGCGAAGGCCGCTACAAGGTGAACGAGGTCTGCTACATGACGGGCTTCAACACCCCGTCCTACTTCACCAAGGTCTTCCAGCGGCAATTCGGCGTCCTGCCCAAGGACTTCGTGGGATGACGTCGGCCATCCATTTCCCCGTTCGCCTGGCCTTATAATCCCCGCTTGCTGGCGTTATAACTCCAGCGAGCGGGGACTGTAGTCCCAGCCGGCGGGGACTGTAACGCCCGGTCGGCAGCCCTCCGGCCCCGCAGGCGCGCGGCTGCGGATGCAACAAACCGCGCAACTCCTGGCAGCCCCTGTCCGTCAGGCCCTTCCGCGCGGCGTTTTGCGCGTTTTCTTCTACGAAATGGCGATTCCGTTCTATTCTGATACTGTCCGAGTATTGTACATTTGCTGTCGACAATTACCATCGTTTCCTCAAATTAATATCATGACAGTACCTATGACGTAGACAAAAGCCTTTATCCGTACGGCCGCAAGGCGGAACGGGAGTGTTCCGACGGCCACCCAAGCAACGCGGCGCCCCTGTCGGCGGGCCGCATCATTCAATCAAAATCTAATTCTATAAAAATGGCAAAGAAAATCTTATTCCTATTTGTTATGACAATGTTCGCCTTCGCCGCTTTCGCCCAAAACGGGCCGGCGGCCACCGGAACGGTGACAGACGCGAACAACGAGCCTTTGATAGGCGTGAGTGTAATGATTAAGGGCACGCAGAACGGCGGCATCACCGACCTCGACGGCAACTTCTCGGTCAATGCCAAGGCAGGCGACGTGCTCGTGTTCTCCTACATCGGCATGCAGACGCAGGAAATCACCTACCAGGGCACGCCCCTCACCGTGGTGCTGAAGGACGACAACGAAATGCTGGAAGAGGTCGTGGTCGTGGGCTACGGCTCGCAGAAGAAGGTCAACCTGACCGGCTCCGTGGCCTCGGTAGAGTTTGACGACGAGATGCTGTCGCGTCCCGTCACCACCGTGTCTTCGGCCCTGAGCGGCATGGTGGCCGGCCTGAACATCATGCAGACCAGCAGCAAGCCCAACTCGGAAAGCGCCAAGGTCAACATCCGCGGCGTCGGCACCCTGAACGATGCCAGCCCCCTCATCCTGGTGGACGGCATGGAGATGGACCTCAACCAAATCAACCCCAACGACATTGCCAGCATCTCCGTGCTGAAGGATGCCGCCTCGTGCGCCATCTACGGTAACCGCGGCGCCAACGGCGTTATCCTGGTCACCACCAAGCAAGGCTCGGAAGGCAAGATTAACGTCACCTACTCCGGCAAGTTCTCGTACAACACCCCGGCCAAGCTGATCCGCCAGGTGTCCAACTACGCCGACTACATGGAGTTCATCAACGAGGCAGCCACCAACAGCGGACAGGCCGCCATCTTCAACCAGAGCACCATCAACCAGTGGCGCGCCGCCGCGGCCGACCCCAACGGCATCGCCGCCTCGGGCTACCCCAACTACGTGGCCTACCCCAACACCGACTGGTACGACGAAGTGTACAACCCGAAATGGATGATGGAACACACCGTCACCGTGACCGGCGCCGAGAAGCGCACCCGCTACGGCCTGAGCGCCACCTACGTGGACAATCCCGGCCTGGCCAGCAACTCGGGCATGAAGAAATACTACATGCGCGCCAATCTTGAAACCGACGTCACCAACTTCCTCACCGTCGGCATGCGCGCCTGGGGCTATCACACCGACCAGGAACGCAACAACATCGACGACCTGAACGGAAACATGATGCAGAAGGCCACCCCCGGCACCTATCCCTACTACGACGGCCGCTACGGCGTGCCCGCCGCCACCGAGGAAGACCCCGTGTCCACCAACCCTGTCTACTTTATCGACCGCCAGCAGGGTTACTACAAACAGAGCAAATACTACGTCAACCCCTACGTGAAAGTGAAGTTCCTCAAGCACTTCGAGCTGGACTATAATTTCTACTACGACTACTACCGCCGCGAGGACTTCCTGCACGACGCCCCCTATCGCGAACAGATGAACTTCGCCACGGGCATCGTCACCAGCACGCCTCCCACCTCGGAGACGCTGAGCGAAGACCAGGTGTGGTACTGGATTGACGGCGACCAGAGCTGGAAGAACAACGTCGTGCTGCACTGGAACCAGGTGTTCAAGCAGAAGCACGAAGTGTCCGCCATGATAGGTTATGAAGAATACCGCAAGTGGAGGCGCACCACCGACGTCAGCAAAAAGGGCATGGTGGACTCCAGCCTGACCGACTTCGACATCATGACCGAGCCCGCCTACCTCAGCGGCAACACCACCGAGTTCTCGTCGCGCTCGCTCTTCGGCCGCGTCAACTATGCCTACGACTCGCGCTACCTCTTCGAGGCCAACGTGCGCTACGACGGCTCCTCGCGCTTCGCGCCCGAAAACCGCTGGGGTGTGTTCCCCTCGTTCTCGGCCGGTTGGCGCATCTCGGAAGAAGGCTTCCTGAAAGACCTGGAAATCTTCGACAACCTGAAGCTGCGCGCCTCGTGGGGCAAGCTGGGCAACAATTCCATCAACAACTATGAGTGGCAGGCCCTCTATGGCGCCAAACAATACGTCTTCGGCAACTCCCTCGCCACGGGCGTGGGCATGACCTCCTTCTCCAACTATGCCCTGGAGTGGGAATCGACGGCTGTGACCAACGTCGGCGTGGACTTTGGCGTGCTGGGCAACCGCCTGACCGGTACCGTCGAGTGGTACCGCAAGCTGACCGACGGCATCCTCTACAACCCCACCCTGTCGCCCACGCTGGCCTACTTCGGTTCGCCCCGCCAGAACATCGCCGAGGTGACCAACACCGGCGTCGAGCTGACCCTGGGATGGCAGGACCGCTTGGAAAACGGCTTCCAGTACAACGTCTCCGGCAATTTCTCCTTCAACAAGAACGAAGTGTCCAAGTATAAGGGCCAGTTGCAGCGCGGCTGGGTCAATGGAGTTTGGACCACCAACCTGGGCGACGTATCCACCGGCGGCGACACCCGCGTGCTGGAGGGACACATGATGAACGAATACTACATGCTGAACCTCTATCACGGCAACGGCAGTCACTTCAACGCCGACGGCACGGTAAACATCCACGGCGGCCCGAAGGACGGCATGATACGCACGGAAGAAGATATGAAGTGGCTGCAAGCCATGGTGGACGCCGGCTATCAGTTCTACCCCACGCAGGGCATCGGAAAGGACAAAATCTGGTACGGCGACATCATCTATGCCGACCTTAACGGCGACGGCGTCTACGGCAGCGAGGACGACAAGGACTTTATGGGCTTCTCCAACACGCCCAAGTACTACTACGGCCTGCAGGCCAGCGCCTCGTGGAAGGGATTCGACATCTCGATGAACTGGGCAGGCGCCGCCGGGTTCAAGATTCAGTGGTACACCCAGACGCAGAACAGCACCTACATCACGCGTGGCTATGGCATCGGCAAGGACATTGCTTACGACCACTATTTCTACGACCCCGAGAATCCCTCCGATCCCCGCACCAACATCTGGTCGGAAAACACGCGCCTGACCATGGGCGGCACCAGCCAGACCAACAACGCCGTCAGCGAGTGGCACCTGCACAACGGCAACTACCTGAAGCTGAAGAACCTGACCATCGGCTACTCCCTTCCCAAGAAGTGGTTGGAGAAGATCTACCTGCAGAACGTGCGCGTCTACGCTTCGGGCGAGAACCTGCTGACCATCACCAAGTTCAAGGGCATGGATCCGGAAACGGCTTCGGGCGTGGGCTATCCTTCGATGCGGCAGTACGCATTCGGTATCAACGTAACATTCTAATCTAAACAGAAAGGACACAGAAATATGAAACTCAACGCAAAGAAATACTACAAGCAGTGGGCCGTGGCCCTGGGCCTGGGCTGCTGCGCCGCAAGCTGCGTCAACATGGATTTGGCGCCGCAGAACCAGGCCAGCGAGGGCAACGTGTGGAACAGCGCCACCCTGGCCGAGCAGACCGTGACCGGCGTCTACAACGTGCTCTACGAAGGCTACAACGACGGATGGATCGCCTGGTTCGACAGCTGGAGCTCGATGCAGGACTTGGACCGCAACTGGATTGGCGGACTGGACCAGCTGTTTGGCACCAACTCGTCCAGCAGCGACCGCGGCAGCGAACGCTGGTGGAAGAACTACTACGGCGGCATCCTGCGCGCCAACGACGTCATCGCCAACCTGCCCGCAGTGCCCGGCATGGACCCCGCCAAGGCCTCGCGCCTGGTGTCGGAGTGCCGCTTCCTGCGCTCGTGGTGGTACTACCGCTTGAACGTGATGTACGGCGGCGTGCCCTACTACACCGAGGCCATCAAGAGCACCGACGGAGCCAAAAAGGCGCGCTCCACGCAGGATGAAATCTGGAACTACCTGATAGAAGACCTCACCACGGCCATCGAAGACCCCAACCTGCCCGACAAGTACGACGCCAACAGCGCCGACTACGGACACATCACCAAAGGAGCCTGCTACGCCCTGCGCGGCATGGTCTACCTCTGGCAGAAGGAATGGAGCAAGGCGGCCGCCGACTTCGAGGCAGTGAAGAACTGCGGTTACGCCCTCTACACCGGCGCCGGAGCCGAGTCCTACAAACAGTTGTTCAAGGAGGCCAACGAACGCTGCGACGAGATGATATTCTCCCTCCAGTGCTCCGCCGCCAACGACTTCGCCTGCGCCGCGCAAAAGAACGGACACTACGGCAACCGCAGCATGCCCGACGACGGCACCGGCACGGGCATCGGATGGACCAACTACATCGTCAACTCCACCTTTGTGGACACCTACGAGAACGCCGACGGCAGCAAGTTCGACTGGGACGACTACATCCCCGGCTACAACTCGATGACCCCCGAAGAGCGCAGCGTCTACTTCCTGCGCGACGACGCCAAAGAGGACGAGCTGAAGCTCTTTGCCGACAACGGCGCGGACATGTCCAAATACATCACCCCCGGCAACGAGGCCCGCATCAAGGCTGCCTACGAGCATCGCGACCCGCGCCTGGCCATGTCGGTCATCACGCCCTACAGCACCTACCTGGGCGGCCGCGAGGGAGTGGCCCGCGAGTACACCATGCGCACCCCCTACCGCAACGTCTTCGGGCCTGAATACGACCTGCAGACCGACGTGGCCCAGATGACCTACTACATCAACCGCAAGTTCGTGGGCGAAGGCATGGAAGAACTCAAGTTCCGCAGCGCCGTCGACCTGCCCTTCATCCGCTACGCCCAAGTCCTCCTCTACTGGGCCGAAGCCCTCAACGAGCTGGGCGACACGCCGGGCGCCGTCGAGCTGGTGAACGAAGTGCGCAACCGCGCAGGCGCGCAGCCGCTGAACAGCAACGCCGCCACCACCGTGGCCGGACAAGACGACATGCGGCAGCGCATCATGAACGAGATGCACTGGGAGCTGCTGGGCGAAGACGTGGTATACTTCGACGAAATCCGCTGGCGCACCTGGAAGGACCTGAAGTTCTTCAAGCCCGACGGCTCGGCCAACGGCATGTGCCAGATTTGGGGCGCCAACACCTACTCCTACACCTGGGGCGGCGAAGACTACTGGCTCTTGCCCATCCCCGCCCGCGAAATGGAGATGAACCCCAACATGACGCAGAACGGCAGCTACATGTAACTGCCCCCGCCGCCCCCTTTCCCCCCGACCGGGCCTTATAACTCCCGCCGGCTGGGACTATAGTCCCCGGCGGGGCCCCCGGGAAGCGGGGCGTGCCAAGACAGAGCTATGAACGCTTTCAAAATGTTATTTAGGCACGGATTTCGCGGAATAACGCGGATTTAGTAAGCTTAATCCGTGGAATCCGCGTAATCCGCGCCTGAAAGAAACATTCAGAGTGTTTTGACACACCTCCCCTGCCCAACGGGCGGGTGGCAGGTAAGAAACAAAATCTTAGATTAACTTAAAAGACCCTACACGTTATGCACATTCAGAACTACATCCTGCTGGCAGGCGTCGTGCTCCTGTCGGCCTGCTCGTCGGGCGGCGGACGCGCGGACGAAGGCCCGCAGCCGCCCCAGGGCGGAGGCGCGGGCGAAGGCGGAGAGCCGGCCACCGAACAATATGCCAATCCCGTCATACCCTACTCCGTGCCCGACCCCACGTGCATCCGCACGGCCGACGGCGCCTACTACCTGTATGGCACCGAAGACATCCGCAACCTGCCCATCCTCCGCTCGGACGACCTGGTGAACTGGAAGCAGGTGGGCACCGCCTTCACCGACCAGACCCGGCCCACCGAAGTGGAAGGCGCCAGCCTCTGGGCCCCGGAAATCCGCTACATCAAGGGCAAGTACGTCCTGTTCTACTCGCTGGCCATCTGGGGACAGGAGTGGGTCAGCACCATCGGCTACGCCGTGGCCGACCGGCCCGAAGGCCCCTTTACCGAGAAAGGCATCGTCTTCAGCAGCCACGACGTGGGCGTGCAAAACTCCATCGACGAGTTCCTGTACGAGGAAGACGGCAAATACTACATGCTGTGGGGCAGCTTCCGCGGCATCTACCTCATGGAGCTGGACGTGACGGACGACCTCGTCATCACGCCTAAGAAGGAGACCAAGCAGCAGGTGGCCGGCACGGCCTTCGAGGCGGTCAACCTCTGGAAGCGCGACGGCTACTATTACCTCTTCGCCTCCATCGGCACGTGCTGCGAGGGCGTCAACAGCACCTACACCACCGTGGTGGGCCGCTCGCAGAGCCTCTCCGGGCCCTACGTGGCCAAGGACGGCACGCCGATGCTGGACAACGGCTATACGACGGTCATCGCGCGCAGCACGGCCTTCGTGGGCCCGGGGCATAACTCCGTCCTGCAGACCGACGACGCCGGGCAGACCTGGATGCTCTACCACGGCTACCAGGCCAACCGGGCCGACGACGGGCGCATGGTGCTGCTGGACCGCGTGCAGTGGGACGAAGACGGCTGGCCCTACGTGGCGGGCGCGCAGCCCTCGCTCAAGGCCGACATGCCCGTCATCAACCGCTGAGGCGGACGACGGCGGCACAGCCGCGCACAACACCAGACACAAATATTTAGGATAAACGAAAGCAAGGGAGACGCCGGGGCCGTGAGGCACTCAGGGCCGGGCGCCTCCTTTCTTGTATCCCAGACTTGAATTCTTCACAAACCAACCCTTATGAAAGCAAGAACTTTTTGGACAGCCTGCCTGCTGGCGCTCTTCGCGGGCGCGGCAGGCGCGCAACAGAATTATCCCTTCGACGGGCTGAACATGGGCATGGGCAACCTGGCCCGCCTGAGCGACGCCAAGACCCGCTCCATCAGTCCCGAGAACTACACGGGACAACCGGGCCGGGGAGGCATGGCCGACCCCGCCGACACCACGCGCAACGTGGCCAACGCCCGCGAGGCCGCCCGCACCCTGGGACGGACCTGGAAGGTGAACCCCTTTGTCATCATCCGTCCCGGCGAGACCTTCACCCTGGCCGAGATAGAAGGCCCCGGCGCCGTGCAGCACATCTGGATGACGCCCACGGGCGAATGGCGCAAGAGCATCCTGCGCATCTATTGGGACGACGAGCAGACGCCGTCGGTGGAGTGCCCCGTGGGCGACTTCTTCGGCTGCGGCTGGGGCAGCTACGCCCGGCTCAGCTCGCTGGCCGTCTGCGTCAACCCCGGCAGCGCCTTCAACTGCTACTGGCAGATGCCCTTCAGGAAGAAGTGCCGCATCACGATGGAGAACATCGACGCCGCCCGCGAAATGCGCCTCTACTACCAGGTGGACTACACCCTGACCGACATCCCCGAAGATATGGCCTACTTCCACGCCCAATTCCGGCAGTCGCTGCCCACGCAGGGCTCGGAGCACGTGCTGGTGGACGGCATCCGCGGCAAGGGACAGTACGTGGGCACCTACCTGGCCTGGCAGGTGAACAACAACGGCTGGTGGGGCGAAGGCGAGGTGAAGTTCTACCTGGACGGCGACAAGAAGTATCCCACCATCTGCACCACCGGCACCGAGGACTACTTCTGCGGCTCGTACAACTTCGACCGCGGCGGGCAGTACGTCGAGTTCTGCACGCCCTACGCCGGCCTGCACCAGGTGGTCCGTCCCGACGGCGCCTACCGTTCGCAGCAACGCTTCGGCCTCTACCGTTGGCACATCATGGACCCCGTGCGCTTCGACAGCGGCCTGAAGGTCACCGTGCAAGACCTGGGCTGGCGCAACGACGGACGCTACCTCAACCAGCGCTCGGACATCTCGTCCGTGGTCTACTGGTATCAGGCCGAGCCTCATGCGCCCTTCCCGCAGCTGCCTTCGGCGGACGAGCTGGAATTGTCCTGGCCGCTGTGAGCCCGCCCGGATATTTTCCGTACCTTTGTAACAAGTTGACAAGGGGACTTCCTTAACTCCTTAATTCCTGAATGAACTACTTTTTAATCGAACATTACAAACCAAGAAAACCATGACTACCTTAAAATACATATGGACAGCAGCCCTGCTCCTTACTTTCGCTTCGTGCGGGGCTTCCAACGACAACAACCCCCTGCCGGGAGAGGGCGGGGGAGAGGGCGGCGGCACCACGCCCGCGCCCCGCAAGCAGAACATCTTCTATGCCGACCCCACCATCTTCCTGGACAACGGCACGTATTACCTGTCGGGCACCGCGCAAGGCGGCCAGCCCTCGCAGGGATTCACCGCGCTCCAGTCCGACAACCTGCAAGAATGGACGTCGGGCACGGAGGGCGACATCTACCGACTCATCCTGTCGCCGTCGGCAGGCGCCACGTGGGGCACCACGGGCTTCTGGGCCCCGCAGTGGTTCAAGGACGGCGGCACGTACTACTTCCTCTATACGGCCAACGAGAAGGTGGCCATCGCCCGGGCAGACGCCGTCACCGGCCTCTTCACGCAGAAGGAAGCCCGGCCCATCGACGCGTCGGTGGGCAACATAGACCCCTTCCTCTTCAAGGACGACGACGGCACGTATTACCTCTACCACGTGCGCTTCACCAACGGCAACGTGCTCTGGACGGCCCGCTTCGACCCGCAGACGGGCGCCCTCGACGCCGCCACGCTGACGCAGTGCCTGGAGCTGACCGAACCCTGGGAGCGCATGGGCAACTACGACCCCGCGGCCAAGGTGATGGAAGGCCCCACCGTGGTGAAGTGGGACGGCGTCTACTACCTGTTCTACTCGGCCAACCACTACAAAGACCCGGACTACGCCGTGGGTTATGCCACCGCCACGTCGCCTCTGGGCCCGTGGACCAAGTATGAGGGCAACCCCATCCTGCGCCGCGACATCGTGAGCGAGGAGGGAGCCGGCCACGGCGACGTGTTCCAGGCCAAGGACGGGGAGTATTACTACGTCTACCACGTCTGGACGGATGGCAACCCCGACCGGCGGCAGGTGCGCATCGTCCCCTTGGTGCGCCAGATGGGGGCCGACGGCATCTACAAGATTTCCGTCGATGCCGACCGCATCATCACGCCCTACATGTTGTATTGAACTCACAAACCAACTCAAACTAACAACGATGAAAGTGAACAGACTGTTTTTAAGTGTATGCCTGCTGGGCGGCCTGATGTGCGCCACGGCTAAGGCGGCCAACGGGGTGGAAGGAGGCGGAGTCTCGGCCACCCTCTCCCTGAAAGTGCCGGGCAACGACGCCCGCCAGTATCCCCTGACCTTCCGCCAGTGGCAGGAGGGAAGCTACGCCGGCGTGGCCGACGAGCCGCTGCCCCTTCTGGTCAACCGCCAGGTGGAGGACACCGACCGGGGCACGCGCATCACCGTGACCCTCACGGCGCAAGACGACCTCTACTTCAACTACGGCGAAGAGCTGGCCACCGGCTTCCGCCACGACGACTGCCAGTTCTACATGCCCGGCTTCTGGTACCGCCGCAACCTGCGTTCGCCCCAAGAGGCTCCTTCGTTCCACACGTCGGACAGCTGGCTGGTGCGCGACGACCGCCTCAGCACGCCCCTCACCGCCGCCTTCGACGAGCACGACGGGCAGGCCGTGGCCGTGGCGCGCCTGGACGACTTCGGTTGCGACGCCCTCACCACGCACGAGGAAGGCGAGGTTATCCTGTCGGGCCAGACCTCCATCGGCTACACCGGCTTCCTGAACCGCGACGGCGAGACGGTGCTGGCCTACGGCTTCCCCTACCGCGAAGAGCCCAAGACCTACATCCGCAAGCTCACCCTGGCCCCGCCCGTGCAGGCCTTCCAACTGTTGCGCCGGGGCGAGAGCCTGACGCTCTGCTGGGAGGTGGTGCGGACGGAGGCGGCCGACTTTTCGGACTGCGTGCAGCGCCTGTGGGAATACAGCTATGACACCTACCGGCCGCAGCCCGTGGACACGCCCTACACGCCGGACTATATGAAAGAGGTGCTGAGCAACTACTTCGTCCAGGCCTACGTGCCGGGCCAGCTGAGCTATTATGCCAGTCCCGAGATGCGCGTGGCCACGTGCGACAACCCCGACAAGGCAGAGGTGGGCTTCGTGGGTCGCGTGCTGCTCAATGCCTTCAACGCCCTGGAGTATGGCGAGCAGCAGGGCCGCGCCGACCTGGCCGACCAGGCACGCAGCGTGTTCGACTCCTACCTGGCGCACGGCCTCACCCCCGCCGGCTTCCTCGACGAAGTGGTCTACACCCGGCAAGGCAAGTCCGACCCCGTGCTCAGCATCCGTCGCCAGTCCGAGGGCGTGTATGCCCTGCTCTACTACCTGGACTACGAGAAACGGCACGGCCGCAAGCATCCCGAGTGGGAGAAGCGCGTCCGCGCCCTGCTGGACATGTTCCTGCGCTTGCAGAACGCCGACGGCAGTTTCCCCCGCAAGTTCAAGGACGACTTCAGCCTGGTGGACGCCACGGGCGGCAGCACGCCCTCGGCCACGCTGCCCCTGGTGATGGGCTACAAGTACTTCAAGGACAAACGCTACCTGCAGAGCGCCCGCCGCACGGTGGACTACCTGGAGAAGGAAATCATCTCGAAGGCCGACTACTTCTCGTCTACGCTCGACGCCAACTGCGAGGACAAGGAAGCGTCGCTCTACGCCGCCACGGCTGTCTACTACCTGGGCCTGGTGTCGAAAGGCGAGGAGTATGACCGCTGCGTCCGCCTGGCCCGCCGCGCCGCGTACTTCGCCCTGTCGTGGTATTACACGTGGGACGTGCCCTTTGCGCCCGGGCAGATGCTGGGCGACCTGGGCCTGCAGACGCGCGGCTGGGGCAACGTGTCGGTGGAGAACAACCACATCGACGTCTTTGTCTTCGACTTTGCCGACGTGCTCCACTGGTTGGCGCGCGAATGCGGCGAGCAACGCTTTGCCGGCTTTGCCGAGGTCATCTCCACCTCCATGCGCCAGCTGCTGCCCCGCGAGGGCTACCTTTGCGGCATGGGCAAGCCGGGCTTCTACCCCGAAGTGGTGCAACACACGCACTGGGACTACGGGCGCAACGGCAAGGGATACTACAACGACATCTTTGCCCCGGGCTGGACAGTGGCCTCGCTGTGGGAACTGCTTTCGCCGGGACGCGCCGAGCGGTTCCTGGAGTAGCTGGGGGTAGTTGACAAGGGGACGAGGGAGTTGACGAGGGAACAAGTTAACGAGACAACAAGGAACAGCCCTCGTAGCCTGTAGCCTTGTCTCCTTGTCCACTGATAAGACATAGCCCTTGTAGCCTTGTTAACTTGTCCCCTCGTCCCCTCGTTAACTCACTTAATAAACTTATATCCTAATGAACAAACTCATGACCACCCTGACGGCCGCCTCCCTCCTGCTGCTGGCGGCCTGTGCCGGACAGCCCAAAGAAGAACTGACGGCTTCCGGACTGAACCCCGCCGACTTCCGCACGGAGGTGGACGGCAAGCAGACCAACCTCTACACCCTGACCAACGCCAACGGCATGGAGGCGTGCATCACCAACTACGGCGGGCGCATCGTCTCGCTCCTCGTGCCCGACCGCGAGGGACAGATGCGCGACGTCGTCCTGGGCTTCGACTCCATCGGCAGCTACCTGCGCTATCCCACCGACTTCGGCGCCACCATCGGACGCTATGCCAACCGCATCGACCACGGGCACCTCACCATCGACAGCGTGGACTACCAGCTGCCTGTCAACAACTACGGGCACACCCTGCACGGCGGGCCCAAGGGATTCCAGTACCGCGTGTTCGACGCCGTGCAGACCGACGGGCGCACCCTGCGCCTCTCCTACGTGGCCGAGGACGGCGAGGAGGGATTTCCCGGCAACCTGACCTGCTGCGTCACCTTCACCCTGACCGACGACAACGCCCTGGATATCCGCTATGAGGCAGAGACCGACCGGCCCACGGTGGTGAACATGACCAACCACTCGTACTTCAACCTCGACGGAGACCCCTCGCGCAGCAACGCCGACTACCTGCTGACCATCGACGCCGACAGCTACACGCCCGTGGACAGCACCTTTATGACCACCGGCGAAATCCTGCCCGTCGAAGGCACGCCCATGGACTTCCGGCGGCCCACGCCCGTAGGGGCCCGCATCGACGAGGATTTCCCCCAGCTGAAGAACGGACTGGGCTACGACCACAACTGGGTGCTCAACACCCGCGGCGACGACACCCGTCCCTGCGCCACGCTGACCTCGCCCCGCACCGGCATCACGCTCCAGGTCTACACCAACGAGCCCGGCCTGCAGGTCTACGCCGGCAACTTCCTGGACGGCACGCTGCGGGGCAAGAAGGGCATCGTCTACGGACACCGCGCCTCCGTCTGCCTCGAGTCGCAGAAGTATCCCGATACGCCCAACAAGCCCCAGTGGCCTTCGGCCCTGCTCCGTCCGGGCGAGAAGTATGAGAGCCACTGCGTCTTCAAGTTCTCGGTAGAGAAATAAGATAACCGGCAAGTGAAGAAGGCGGGAAGCTGGATATCCGTATCGGCCTCCCGGCTTCTTTTTTTATTCCATTATAATTAGACTATCACATGAAACACAAACAATCAGTAAGGACTGTCGTCAGGCTGGTCTTGGCCGGCATTGTAGGATGCGCCGTAAGCGCTTGTGCTGTTAAAGCGTCGGGCGGCGTTCATCGCGTCGAAGCATTGAACCCTGTTGCCTGGGAGTCGTCGTCGTGGATTTCGGTGGCCGATGCGCCGGTGGTGAGCGGCCCCGTCACCGACGAAACGCGGGCCGCCGACGGAGCCAGCTGGTTCGTCGCCTCCCTGAAGAACGACCAGGAGGTGGTCTCCGCCCGCTGGATGGCCACCAGCCTGGGTGTGCACGAAATCTACGTCAACGGCCAACGCATAGGCGACGAAATCCTGAAGCCCGGCTTCACCCATCCGCTGAAGACCCGCCTGTCGTTCACCTACGACGTCACGGCGGCCTTCCGCACCGGGGCGGGCGAGGAGAACGTGCTGGCCGCGCAGGTGACTCCCGGATGGTGGGCCGACAAGATTGTGACGCCCTACGGACACGACGGGATGGTGGGCAAGAAGTGCGCCTTCCGCGCCGTCCTCGAACTGACCTACGCCGACGGAAGCCGACAGCTGTATGGCACGGACACCACGTGCTGGAAGGCGGGCATAGCCGGCCCCGTGACCCACGCGGGCATCTTCGACGGCGAGGACTATGACGCGCGCATCCTGCCCGGCTATGACACGCCCGAAAGGTTGTCTGCGCCGGAAGTCAACAACGAGTTTCGCGGCGAAATCGTGCCTTCGGCGGGCGCGGAGGTCTACCTGCGCGCCGACCTGGCCCTGGAGCCCGCAGCGGCCTACCGCTGGAAGGGAGTGACGGGCGCGGGCAAGGATGCCTACGGCAAGGTGGTGGTCACCCGCACGTACAAGGCCGGAGACACGCTGGTGGCCGTGCCGGGCGAACAGTTGGTGGTGGACTTCGGTCAGAACTGCGCGGGCGTGCCCTCGTTCGTGTTCCATGCCCCCGAAGGCACCGTGCTGGAATGTCTGCCGGGCGAGCTGCTGAACGACGGCAACGGCGCCAAGAGCCGCGGGATGGACGGCCCCGAGGGCAGCGTGCACCGCCTCAACCTGCGTCAGCCGCACACGGCGATGAGGCTGACCTACACCTTCGGCCCGTCCGGCGGCTACGTGGACTTCTGCCCGCGCAGCACCTTCTTCGGCTATCGCTACGTCTCCATCCAGGCCTCGGACACGGTGCGCATCAGCCGCCTGCGCTCGGTGCCCGTCACCTCGGTCAGCCGCGAGATGGAGACCGGCACCCTCGCCACGGGCAACGAGCTGGTCAACCGCCTGATAGCAAACACGGTGTGGGGAATGCGCTCCAACTACCTCTCCGTGCCCACCGACTGCCCGCAGCGCAACGAGCGGCTGGGCTGGACGGCGGACACGCAGGTGTTTGCCGAGACGGGCACCTTCTTTGCCCGCACCGACGCCTTCTTTCGCAAGTGGATGCGCGACATGACGGACTCGCAGAGCGACACGGGCGGCTTCCCCGGCGTGGCGCCGCTGGCCCAGTATGGCAACGACATGATGCGCCTGGGATGGGCCGACGCCGGCATCATCGTGCCCTGGACGGTGTGGAAGCAGTTTGCCGACACGGCCATCGTCAACCAGTGCTGGGATGCCATGGAGAAGTTCATCAGCCACGTGGCCGAAACCCGCTATGACCACAATGTGCTCCGGGCCGAGAACCTGAACTACCAGTGGGCCGACTGGCTGAGCTACGAGCCCCTGGAGAGCTGCGGGGGCGGCGCCTTCGGGCCCGACGCGCGCGGCAACGTGGGCCCCCTGCCCGAGGCCGTGGACTATTGGAACTACCTGAGCGCGTCCTACTGGCTGATAGACGCGGGCATGATGCGCGACATGGCCGCCGCCACCGGGCGCGCCGCCGCCCGCTACGCGCAGATGGCGGACGAGGCGAAAGCCTACATCCGTCAACGCTTCTTCACGCCCGACGGACAGTTCAAGACCGCCATCCTCAACACCATGCAGACCCCGGCCCTCTTTGCCCTGAAAAACGGCATCCTGGAGGGCGCGCAGAAGGAGGCACTCGTCGCACGCCTGCGGCAGAACTTCGCCGACCACGGCAACTGCCTGCAGACCGGCTTCCTGGGTACGTCCATCCTGCTGCCCACGCTCACCGACCACGGCATGGCCGACATCGCCTGGGAACTGCTGCTGCAGCGTAAGAACCCCAGCTGGCTCTACTCCGTGGACAACGGCGCCACCACCATCTGGGAGCGGTGGAACAGCTACATGGCCGACAAGGGCATGGGCCCGCAGGGCATGAACAGCTTCAACCACTATGCCTACGGCGTGGTGTGCCAGTGGCTGTGGGAGAGCGTGGCAGGCATCGCCGCCGACCCCGCCCGGCCCGGCTTCCGCCACATCCTCATGAAGCCCGTCCCCGACAAGCGGCTGGGACACCTGGAGGCTTCCTACCGCTCGGCGGCCGGGCTCATCAAGAGTGCCTGGCGCTACGAGGGCGACACCTGGACCTGGCAGTTCACCATCCCCGAAGGCTGCACGGCCTCCGTCACCCTGCCGGGCGACACCGTGGCCACGGAATATGCCGCAGGCAGCTACACGGTGACGCGTTGATTAGTGATTAGGGGTTAGTGATTAGGGATGAGTGATTAGGGGTTAGGGATTAGTGATTAGGGGTTAGTGATTAATGGTGAATGGAAAACGGGTTGCACGCGAGTCTTGTTCGCACGTATTAATCACTAATCACTAACCCCTAATCACTAATCACTCATCCCTGCCTCTCAACGCCAGTGCCCGGTTCTCGGCCGCCTCCATGATTTCGCGTTCGCCCGGGCCCTTGTCGTTGATGCCGCACAGGTGCAGGATGCCGTGGATGATGACGCGGTGCAGTTCGCGGCGGTAGTCGCCGTCGGCGAACTGCTCGGCGTTGGTGCGCACGGTGTCCAGGCTGATGAAGAGGTCGCCGTTGAGGCGGTTGCCCTCGCAATAGTCGAAGGTGATGATGTCCGTGTAATAGTCGTGCTGCAGATACTGTCGGTTCACCTCCAGAATCTTCTCGTCCGAGCAAAAGATGTAGGCGATGTCGCCCACGCGCTTGCCGTAGCTGGCTGCCACGGCCTTGATCCATTCGGTGGTCTGCCTGCGGTCGATGTCGGGCAGGGCCACGCCTTCGGTTTGGTAGGTAATCATGGGAGAGATGTTTTTTGGATGAATTACTCTGTTTCAGTAGCGAGTCGGAAGGAGTTGGAGAAAGCTGTCTTCTCACTCCTTCCGCTCTTTTCCCCTGGCCTTATAATCCCCGCCCGCTGGCATAGTACTCCCCGCCCGCTGGCGTAGTAACGCCCGGTCGGTGGCGCAGTAGTCCCCGGTCAGAAGAAGAACAGGTAGCTGATGACGATGGCCGCGACGACGCCCGACAGGTCGGCTATCAGCCCGCAGGTCACGGCGTTGCGCGTCTTGGTGATGCCCACGCTGCCGAAGTAGACGGCCAGGATGTAGAACGTCGTGTCGCTCGCGCCGCGGGCCACGCAGCTCATGCGGCCCACGAACGAGTCGGCGCCGTACTGTTCCATCGTGTCTATCATCAGCCCGTTGGCCGCGCTGCCGCTCAGGGCTTTCATCAGGGCCGTGGGCAGCGCGCCCACAAAGCTGGTGTCGATGCCGCACAGGGCCACCGCCTGGCGGATGCCGTCGATGAGCAGGTCCATCGCGCCCGACGAGCGGAACACGGCGATGCCCACCAGGAAGGCCACCAGGTAGGGGATGATGCGCACGGCGGTGGTGAATCCTTCCTTGGCCCCCTCGATGAAGGCGTCGTAGACATTGATGCGCTTCCACAGCCCCCACACGATGAACAGCAGGATGATGCAGAACAGGATGACGTTGGCCGCCAGCGTGGACCAGGTGCCCATCTCGTCGCGCCCCACGCTGACGAACAGCCAGACGAGCGCGGCGAAGAACACGCTGATGCACCCCACCAGGATGAGGATGGGTCGGCACAGCAGGTTGATGCGTTGCGCGAGGCTGACGGCTATGACGCCCACCGTGGTCGAGACGGCCGAGGTGAGCAGCGTGGGGATGAAGATGTCCGTGGGCTGCGCCGCGCCCAGCTGCGCGCGATACATCATGATGCTCACCGGGATGAGTATCAGTCCCGACGTGTTGATGACGAGGAACATGATCATCGGGTTGGTGGCCGTGTCCTTGCGCGGGTTCAGCTCCTGCAGCTCCTTCATGGCCTTCAGGCCCAGGGGGGTGGCGGCGTTGTCCAGTCCCAGCATGTTGGCCGAGAGGTTCATGAAGATGGAGCCCATGGCGGGATGTCCCTTGGGGATGTCGGGGAAGAGGCGGCAGAACACGGGGCTGAGCCAGCGCGACAGGGCGCTGATCATGCCGCTGTTCTCGCCAATCTTCATCAGACCCAGCCACAGCGATAGCAGGCCCGTCAGCCCCAGCGAAATCTCGAAGGCGTTCTTTGACGAGGCGAACGTGGAGTTCACCAGTTCGGTGAAGATGGCGGTGTCGCCCGTCAGCAGCAGCTTTCCCAGCGCCACGACGAAGGCTATGACGAAGAACGCCACCCAGATGTAGTTTAGTACCATATTTGTTAGTATTATAGTTGACGAGTTGACCAGTGGACGAGACTACAAGGTACAGCCCTTGTGGTCTGTAGCCGCGTCAATCCGTCTCTGTCTTTATTATTAGTTGACGAGTTGACAAGTTAACGAGACTATAAGGAACAGCCCTCGTAGCCTGTAGCCTTGTCAACTTGTTAACTACTAATCCTCTCCTGCTAATACGTTTCTTCGTTCGCCAGGTTCCACGCGTTGAGGAAGGCGGCGCGGGTGATGTCCGTCAGTTTCTCCCAGTTGAGGCGGTCGGCGTGGTCGGAGGGCAGGTGATAGTCCGGGTGTCCGTCCGTGTGATACCAGATGACGGGGATGTCCCTCCGGGCGAACGAAGCGTTGTCGCTGCCGCCGTCGGGCCGGTCCCACGGCCGGTAGTCGGGCTCCAGGCGCAGGCCGTAGGTGCGGATGTCCTCCTGCAACCAGCGGCCGAAGTCGGGGCACGAGGCGGTGTAGAAGTAGACCACGTGTCGCGGCTGCTCCGGCCGGTTGTTGCGTCCTATCA
The DNA here is from genome assembly GCA_949289265.1 of uncultured Bacteroides sp. GTDB lineage: Bacteria > Bacteroidota > Bacteroidia > Bacteroidales > Bacteroidaceae > Bacteroides. The sequence goes on along the minus strand of CASENE010000060.1, from coordinate 13,056 downwards.
TGTCGAAGTTCAGGTATCCCTTGATTTGGGCGGCGAAGGGGCAGGCCTGCACGAAGTGTCGCGAGCCCAGCAGTCCCTTTTCCTCCCCGTCCCAGAAAGCGAAGACGACGTTGCGCAGCGGCTGCCGTCCCGTCCGCACGAAGGCGCGCGCTATCTGCAGCACGGCGGAGACGCCCGAGGCGTTGTCGTCCGCCCCGTTGTAGATGGAGTCGCCCGCCAGCGAGGGGTCTGTGCCCAGGTGGTCGTAGTGCGCCCCCACGACGACATACTCGTCCGCCCGCCGGCCGGGAATCCAGCCCAGGACGTTGGCCATCCGCAGGCTGCGGTGCGTGCCCTGCTTGAGGCGGGCCAGCGAGTCGGGGTGCACCTGCCAGCGTCCCTTCCGTTGCCGCTCGGGCGCGCACGCCTCGAAGGGTTGGCGATAGGTGCCGCCGGTGAGGGGCAGGGGGGCGATGCCGGCTTCTTTCAGTTCCGAGGCCAGGTAGCGCGCGGCGATGCGGCTGCCCGCCTGTCCGGCTTCGCGGCCTTGCAGGTCGTCGTCGGCCAGAAACTCCACGATGGCCTCCGCGCGCTCTTGCGTGATGGCTTGCAATCCTTTCTCTCGGGGCGATTGCGCCTGCAGCCCGGCGGCCCAACAGGCCAGGCAGGCTATTCCCCATACTATCTTGTGCATGGTTGGCTGGTGTTTAAGGAAAGTATGGGCGCAAAAGTAAGGAATATCCTTGTGATAGCCTATGCTTTGGGGCTTTATTTCTTCAGAAATGCGTCGGGCGGGCGGGGGAGTCGGAGGGAGTTATCGCTTCGCTCAAGGAGTTAGAGGGAGTGATAGGGAGTTAGAGGACAATACCCTTGCTTTCCATTGGCCAACTATCGGCCTCTAACTCCCTGAGCGAAGCGATAACTCCCTCTAACTCCTTCTAACTCCCTCAAACTCCCTCCGCCCGGTTATCCCAATAATTGTTAACGGTAATAAAGTTTTCCGCCGGAAAGTTTTTCAGTCCGCAAGAAATACTTTCCTTTGCAAAAGTTTCCATAAGAAAACATTCGTCCGGGTGCGACGCCCGTTCCGGAGGGTTGCGGACAGGCGCCCCGGCGCGTATCTTCCGTTGTGGGAGACACGCCTTCGTGCCGACGGGAGGAGGGCGTCCGGAGCGCGGCGGAAAAGGAAACCGAAAGATTGGAAAACGTATCATAACCCCCTAAACACATAGAACATGAAGATTGTCATCGTAGGAGGAGTGGCCGGAGGAGCCACGGCGGCGGCCCGCATCCGTCGCAACACCGAGCAGGCGGAGATAGTCCTGCTGGAGAAAGGCAAATATATCTCGTATGCCAATTGCGGCCTGCCCTATTACATCGGCGGCGTCATCAGCGAGCGCGACCGCCTGTTCGTGCAGACGCCCGAAGCCTTCGGACGGCGGTTCCGCATCGACGTGCGCACCGGGGCCGAGGCCGTGTCCATCGACCGCGCCCGCAAGGAGGTGACCGTGCGCACCGCCGACGGGCAGACCTACCGCGAGGCGTACGACAAGCTGCTGCTGTCGCCGGGAGCGTCGCCCGTGCGCCCACCCCTGCCGGGCATCGACCTGGAGGGCGTCTTCACCCTGCGCAACGTGGACGACACGGACCGCATCAAGCAATACCTGAGCCGCAAGCCGGTGCGGAGGGCCGTCATCGTGGGCGGAGGGTTCATCGGCCTGGAGATGGCGGAAAACCTGGTGCATGCCGGCGTGGAAGTGTCGGTGGTGGAGATGGCCCCGCAGGTGATGGGCCCCATGGACTATTCGATGGCCGCGCTGGTGCACGAGCACCTGCTGCAAAAGGGCGTGAAGCTGTATCTGAACCAGGCCGTCGAGTCCTTCCGGCCGGCGGGCGCGGGGCTGGGCGTCGCGCTGAAGTCGGGCCTGGAGCTGGAGGTGGACATGGTGCTGCTGTCCATCGGCGTGCGGGCGGAGACGCGCCTGGCCGCCGAAGCCGGGCTGGACATCGGCGAGGCGCGCGGCATCCGGGTGAACGAATACCTGCAGACGTCGGACGCGGACATCTATGCCGTGGGCGACGCCATCGAATACCCGCACCCCCTCACGGGCAAGCCCTGGCTGAACTTCCTGGCCGGGCCGGCCAACCGCCAGGCGCGCCTGGTGGCCGACAACATCGTCTTCGGCAACAGCCGCAAGTACGAGGGCTCCATCGGCACCTCCATCGCCCGCGTGTTCGACCTCACCGTGGCCTCGACCGGCCTGCCTGCCAAACGGTTGCGGCAGATGGGCATCGACTGCCTGTCGGCCACCACGCATCCCGCCTCGCACGCCGGCTACTATCCCGGAGCGCGGCAGATGAGCATCAAGATTACCTTCTCGCCTGCGGACGGGCGGCTGTATGGGGCGCAGATTGTGGGCTGCGACGGCGTGGACAAGCGCATCGACGAACTGGCCCTGGTCATCAAGCGGGGCGGCACCGTGGACGACCTCACCCTGTTGGAGCACGCCTACGCGCCCCCCTTCTCGTCGGCCAAAGACCCCGTGGCCATCATCGGATACGTGGCCGGCAACATCTTGAGCGGGAAGATGAGGCCCCTGTACTGGCGCGAGCTGCAGCAGGCCGACCTGGGCGGGGTGACGCTGGTGGACGTGCGCACGGCCGACGAATATGCCCTGGGGGCCATCCCCGGCGCCGTCAACCTGCCGCTGGACGACCTGCGCGACCGCTTGGACGAAATCCCCCGCGACAAGCCCGTGTGGGTGTACTGCGGCGTGGGCCTGCGCGGCTACCTGGCCAGCAACATCCTGCGCGACAACGGATTCGCCGACGTGCGCAACCTCGTGGGCGGCATCCGAACCTACCGCGCCGCCACCGCGCCCGTGCCCCTGCCCGACGCGTGTCCCTCGTCCGCCCCGTCCGCTGCTCCCGATGCCGCTGCCCCCGCTTCCGATGTCGCCGACGAGGACGTGGTGCGCGTCAATGCCTGCGGCGTGCAATGCCCCGGGCCGATACTGAAGCTGAAGAAAGGCGTGGACGGACTGAAGCCCGGGCAGTGCCTGGAGGTGAGCGCCACAGACTCCGCTTTCCCCCGCGACGCCGAGGCCTGGTGCCGCACTACGGGCCACCGCTTCCTGGGACGGACGGAACACCAGGGCGTCTACCGCGTGCGCGTGGCCTGCGCCGACCCCTCGTCCGCGCCCGCCGGCACGCCGGACACGCCCGCCGCCGCGGCAGGCAAGCGGGGCAAGACCTTCATCCTCTTCAGCGACGACCTGGACAAGGCCCTGGCCACCTTCGTGCTGGCCAACGGCGCGGCGGCCACGGGCGCGCCCGTCACCATCTTCTTCACCTTCTGGGGGCTGAACGTCATCAAGAAAGAGCGCAAGCCCGCCGTGGCCAAAGACCTCTTCGGGCGGATGTTCGCCTGGATGATGCCCTCCGACTCGCGCCGCCTCGGCCTCTCCAAGATGAACATGGGCGGCCTGGGCGCGCGGATGATGCGCCGCGTCATGCAGCTGAAGGGCGTGGACTCGCTCGAGTCGCTCCGACGCCAGGCGCTGGACAACGGCGTGGAGTTCATCGCCTGCCAGATGTCGATGGACGTGATGGGCGTGCGGCGCGAAGAGTTGCTGGACGAAGTGAGCACGGGCGGCGTGGCCACCTACATGGGCCGGGCCGACGGGGCGGACATGAACCTCTTCATCTGAGCCGGGCCTATGGAAAAGATATTGTGTATTTGCGCCATGCGCGACCTCCTGAAGGCCCTGGCCGCTCTGGAGGCGCGCTTGGCCGAGGCCTACGGACTGACGCTGAACGAGGCGATGGTGATGTGCAGCCTGGGCGACGACACGCTGTCGGCGGGCGACGTGGTGGCCTGCACGGGCCTCACCGCCTCGCACGCCTCGAAGACCCTGCGCGCCGTGGAAGACAAGGGCCTCGTGGCGCGCCGCCTGGGCCGGGAGGACAAGCGGCAGATGTTCTTCGCCCTCACCCGCAAGGGCCGCGCCCTGCTGTCCCGCCTGAAGGAGCAGGGGCTCGACCTGCCCCCCGGCCTGGAACTGTCGCGCGACGCGGACGGGCGCGAAGTCGTCCGCCTGCTGGGGTTATAATGCCCGCCTGCTGGGACTTAACTCCCCGCCGGCCGGGACTATAGTCCCCGCTTGCCGGAGTTATAACGCCCGCTTGTTTAGGGTGTGTCGGAATGTACGATGGTAACTCAATTCTCCTCCTCCGGGGAGGTTGCCCTCCCCCGATAACGGGGGGGAGCCGGAGGGAGTGAGTATCCGAAGGGGGAGGTGGTATCTTAATTCTCCTCCTTCGGGAAGGAGGAGTACCCGAAGGGGGAGGTGGTAGCGAAGTATAGTCAGCTTATATCTAAGGTTTTATTTCCTACCTACCACCCCGCCCGTTGGGCACCCCTCCTCCGGGGAGGAGGGGAATTGAGTTACTCTGACACACCCTCGCCTTGTCCCTCGTCAACTTGTCTCTTGTCAACTCGTCAACTCCTCCCTCGTCTCCTCCTCCGCCTTGGGCAGCGGGTTCTTGTCGCTGGCCTTGGCCCCCAGGCGTTGCAGCTTGGCGCAGGTCTGGAGGATGCTGGGGCCGGAGGGTTGCAGCTTGCGTTCGCCCTCCTCGTAGGCGCGGGTGGCGGCTTCGAGCGCCTTGCCCAGGGCCTGGTATTTCTTGAGGAAGAGGCCCACGCGCTCCAGCATCTCGTTGGCCAGGGCGTAGACCTTCTCGTGGTTCTGCGCCTGGGCTATCTGCGTCCACGTCAGCTGGATGATGCGCAGGGCGGCGAAGAGTGTCTGCTCGTCGGCAATGAAGACGTTCTTGTCCATGGCCCGCCGCCACAGGTCGGGCTGGGCGTTGAGGGCCGTCCAAAGCGCGCCGGAGTGGGGCACGAACATGATGACGTAGTCCATCCGGAGCTTGGGCGGGCGGATGTAGGCCGAATAGTCCTTGGCGGCCAGCTCCCTGACGTGGGCCTGCAGGCTGGCCACGTGCGCCTTGAGGGCCTGTCGGCGTTGGTCGTCGGTGTCGGCGTTGACGTAGTCCATGTAGGCCGCCAGCGACACCTTCGAGTCGATGATGACCTCGCGCCGCTGGTCGAGGTGCAGGATGACGTCGGGGCGCATCAGGCTGCCCTGTTCCGAGCGTACGGCCTGCCCGTCGGCGTCGCGCAGGGTGGCCTGCGTGTCATAGTGTATGCCGCGCGTCAGGCCCTGGGCCTCCAGCAGCTCGTCCAGCACCGTCTCGCCCCAGTCGCCCTGCACCTTGTTGCCGCGGCGGAAGACGCGGGCCAGCTCGTCGGCGCTGCGCTGCGCCGCGCGGCTCTGTTGCATCAGGTGTTCCAGGTGCGTGCGCATCTCGCTGCTGGCCGACGCCTGCCGCAGGGTGTTGTCGTCCAGCGCCTTCTTCATGCGGTCGAGGGTCTCGCGCAGGGGGTCTACAATCTGTCCCAGCCCCTCGCGGCTGGCGGCGGCAAACTCCTGCTGGCGTTGTTTCAGCAGCTGGTCGGTGGCCGTCTGCACCTGCGCCGTCACCCGGCGCATGGTCTCGTCGAAGCGCGCCTCGAGGGCGTCGGTGGCCTCGCGGTGGCGTTGTTCCTGGGCCTGGAGGGCCTGGCGGGAGAGTTCGTGGGCGTGCGCCACTTCGGCCTGCAGCACTTCGACGCGCGTCTGCAAGGCCTGCCGCTTCCGCAGGGTTGTGAAGCAGCCAGCGGCGAAGCCCGCCGCCAGTCCGATGAGGAGGAAAAGAAGGGTGTCCATGTCTCGTGTCCGTTTGAGGGTGAATGACTGTGGCCCGAAGCGCGACGGCCCATGCGCCGGGGGCGCGTGGGGGAGGGGACGGGCGGCCCCTGCGGCTTCCCGCCGTGCGGGACGCAAAGTTAGCGATTTCTCCTCACAGTCCGTCATCTTTCCACTTCCGCCGCGCGGAATATGGAAATAAATTCGTTCCTTTGCGCATCCAAAAGCATCGGAACATGGAAGAAGAATCGTTTGACATACGCAACCAGCAGCCGCTGACGGGCAAGGAACGCGACCTGGAGAACGCCCTGCGCCCCCTGCGCTTCGAGGACTTCAGCGGGCAGGACAAGGTGGTGGACAACCTGCGCATCTTCGTCAAGGCAGCCCGCCTGCGCGGCGAGGCCCTGGACCACGTGCTGCTGCACGGCCCCCCGGGACTGGGCAAGACCACCCTCTCCAACATCATCGCCAACGAGCTGGGCGTGGGCTTCAAGCTCACCTCGGGCCCCGTGCTGGACAAGCCGGGCGACCTGGCCGGCATCCTGACCAGCCTGGAGCCGAACGACGTGCTTTTCATCGACGAGATACACCGCCTCAGCCCCGTGGTCGAGGAATACCTCTACTCGGCCATGGAAGACTATCGCATCGACATCATGATAGACAAGGGCCCCTCGGCGCGCAGCATACAGATTGACCTGAATCCCTTCACCCTCGTGGGCGCCACCACGCGCAGCGGCCTGCTGACGGCCCCCCTGCGCGCCCGCTTCGGCATCAACCTGCACCTGGAGTATTACGACAACGCCGTGCTGGCCGGCATCGTCCGCCGCTCGGCAGGCATCCTGGGCGTGCCCTGTTCGCTGAAGGCGGCGCAGGAGATAGCCTCGCGCAGCCGCGGCACGCCCCGCATCGCCAACGCCCTCTTGCGCCGCGTGCGCGACTTCGCCCAGGTGAAGGGCACGGGCAGCATCGACACCGACATCGCCATCTTTGCCCTCGAGGCCCTCAACATCGACCGCTACGGCCTGGATCGCATCGACAACAAGCTGCTGACCACCATCATCGACAAGTTCCGAGGCGGCCCCGTGGGCCTCACCACCATCGCCACCGCCCTGGGCGAAGACCCCGGCACCATCGAGGAGGTGTACGAGCCCTTCCTCATCAAAGAGGGCTTCATCAAGCGCACCCCCCGCGGCCGCGAGGTCACCGAACTGGCCTACCGCCACCTGGGGCGCAGCCGGTACGGAAACGACGCGCAGGGAAGCTTGTTTAGCGATTAGTGGTTGGTGATGAGTGATGAGTACGTGCGAGGTGTGGGCCAAGGTTGCACGGGGGTAACCAAATTCTCCTCCTCCGGGGAGGAGGAGTACCCGAAGGGGGAGGTGGTAGCGATAATTGTATTTCTTCTGTTAGTAGAATCGTGTTTCTTCCTACCACCCCGCCCTGCGGGCACCCCTCCTCCCAGGAGGAGGGGAATTGGGATGCCGCCTGCATGAGTGGGGCTATAGACTTGCGTAAAGCTGATGCCGATAAGCAGACATTACCAAGTAAGTGAAATGAATTGATTATGCAGGACCTAATGAACCAAACAGCCTACAAGACACGGCGTAAGTCGCTTCGCAATCATAGTACGATTGCCGAGGCTGTGTTGTGGCGTATGCTGAAGAACCGGCAAGTGCAGGGGCTGAAGTTCAGGAGGCAGCATGGCATCGGGCCTTATATTGTCGATTTCTATTGTCCGGAGCTGAGGCTGGCCATCGAGCTGGACGGCGAGGTGCATTACAATCGTTCGGAGTATGACGAACAACGGTCAGCGTTTTTGAATAAGGCGAATGACATTTACGTGATGCGCTTTGAGAACAGAACCGTGCTTGAGAATCCGGCACGTATTATCGAAGAAATAGAAAGTTTTTATAACGCTAAAATGTGATGAGCAATTTAAAAAATCTTGCCAAAGACACCGCCATCTACGGCCTGAGCAGCATCGTGGGCCGCTTCCTCAACTACCTGCTGGTGCCGGTCTATACCCTGGCCATGCCCGTGGAGGGAGGAGGATACGGCGTGGTGACCAACGTCTACGCCTGGGTGGCCCTGGTGCTGGTGCTGCTGACGTGCGGCATGGAGACGGGCTTCTTCCGCTTTGCCAACAACGGCAAGGACGACCCGTTGCGCGTCTATTCCACCACGCTGTTGGCCGTGGGGGGCGGCGCGCTGGCGTTCCTGGCCTTGGGGCTGGGCTTCCTGCACCCCATCGCCGGGTGGCTGGGCTACGGGGAACATCCCTGGTGGCTGGGCATGATGATGATTGTGGTGGCCATGGACGCCGTGCAGAGCATCCCCTTCGCCTACCTGCGCTACCGGCGGCGCCCGCTGAAGTTTGCCGCTCTCAAGCTGCTGTTCATCTTCCTGAACATCGCGCTCAACCTTATTTATTATGTGGGTATGGACGGCGGGGACGTGGGATGCGCCTTCTTGTTCAACCTGGTGTGCACGTCGGTGGTCATGCTGTGCATGCTGCCCGAGCTGACGGGCTTCCGCTACGTCTTGGACCGCGGCCTCCTGCGCCGCATGTTGCGCTACTGCCTGCCGCTGCTGGTGCTGGGCATCGCGGGCATCCTGAACCAGGTGGCGGACAAGATTATCTTCCCCTTCGTCTGGCCCGACCCCGCCACGGCCAACGTGCAGCTGGGCATCTACGGGGCCTGCGCCAAGATTGCCATGATTATGGCCATGCTGACCCAGGCCTTCCGCTACGCCTACGAGCCCTTCGTCTTCGGCAAGAGCCGCGACCGCGACAACCGCGAGACGTACGCGCAGGCCATGAAGTTCTTCCTCATCTTCACCCTCCTGGCCTTCCTGGCGGTGATGTTCTACCTGGACATCCTGAAGCACCTCATCGGGCGTGACTATTGGGAGGGGCTGCGCGTGGTGCCCATCGTCATGGCTGCCGAAATCTGCATGGGCGTCTACTTCAACCTCTCGTTCTGGTACAAGCTGACGGACGAGACGCGCTGGGGGGCCTGGTTCTCGCTGGCGGGCTGCCTGGTGCTGGTGGGCGTCAACGTCCTGCTGGTGCCCCGCTACGGCTACATGGCCTGTGCCTGGGGCGGCCTGGCGGGGTACGGCACGGCCATGCTGCTGTCGTACTTCGTGGGGCAACGCCGCTATCCCATCCGCTACGACCTCAAGGCCATCGGACTGTATGTGCTGCTGGCTGCCGTGCTCTACGGCTTGGCGATGTATGTGCCCATCGACAACCTGTGGCTGCGGCTGCTGTGGCGCACCGTCCTGTTGCTGGCGTTCCTGGCTTACGTCATCCGTCGCGACCTGCCGCTGTCTCATTGGCCGGTGATAGGGAAGTTTTTCCGTTGAGTTGACAAGTTGACGTGGGGACGAGTTGACAAGGAGGTATCAAAATGTAGGGTGGTATCTTAATTCTCCTCCTCCGGGGAGGAGGAGTACCCGAAGGGGGAGGTGGTAGCGATTATATAGGGGAGGTGATAGCGACTACATATCTATAAGATTCTATTTCTTACCTACCACCCCGCCCGTTGGGCACCCCTCCTCCGGGGAGGAGGGGAAATGGATACCAACATCTATTTTGATACGCCCTCAAATGGATATCCATACCTATCTTGATACACCCCTCTCGTCACTAAAAGTATAGAAGTCCCCACGCCAAAGCTCCTTTATCCGGCTGATAATCGTTGTTTTAGGCTTGTCCGGCTGTAGAGGCGTATCGCGCGGCCGTGCCGGAGGAATGCGCTAATTTTGCACCCGCAATGCAACGGATCGGGCGGTATGCCCGTCTAAGGAAGCAAAATGACCCATTAAAACGAACAGAACTCATGAAACGACGAATCGCACTCCTCTGCCTCGCCCTGCTGGCCGCCTGCGCCTTGCGGGCGCAGTCCCTCACGGGAAAACTCATCGACGAGAACCGCCAACCCCTGCCGTATGCCAACATCGTGCTGCTCTCTCTGCCGGACTCCGCGTTCGTGGCGGGCGTGGTGAGCGGCGACGACGGCACGTTCGCCCTGAACTCTACGTGCCAGAACCGAGTCATCCGCATCTCTTCCATCGGTTATACGACTCTCTATAAGGAATGTACGGGGCAAGACCTCGGCACGCTCCAACTGCAGCCCGACGCGCAGATGTTGGGCGAGGTGGTGGTGAAGGCCGACCTGCCCAAGGTGAGGCTGAAGGGCGACGCGCAGGTGACCACCGTGCAGGGCAGCATCCTGGAGCAGGCCGGCACGGGCAACGACCTGCTGAACAAGCTGCCCGGCGTGTCGGCCGACGAGGGGACGGTGAACGTCTTCGGCAGCGGCACGGCGGAAATCTACATCAACGGGCGCAAGATGCGCGACGCCGCGGAGCTGGACCAGCTGTCGTCTGACAACATCCGGCGCGTGGAGGTGGTGCGCAACCCCGGTGCGCGGTATGACGCCGAGGTGAAGGCCGTGGTGCGCATCTACACCAAGCGGCCGCAGGGCGAGGGCTTCGGCGTGAACAACCGCTTTCGCACCCAGTATCAATACGGCTGGAACGTGCTCGACCAGCTGAACGTGAACTACCGCAAAGGCGGCTTCGACCTGGGCGCCATGCTCTTCGGCTCGAAGACGGAGCGGGAGGACAACAAGTCGGTCTTCCAAGAGACCTTCCTCGACAAGACGTGGCGGCAGGAGAGCGACCTGCGTACCGGGGGCGACAGCCGGAACCTCTCCGCCAGGCTCTCCCTCAACTACCAGTTCAACGACCGCCACTCCGTCGGCGCCCGCTACGACTACGACCGCACGCCCCGTAGCCGATGGGACGTAGACATGCGCACCCGGGTGCTGCAGGACGGCACGCCCTACGAGGACAACACCAGCCAAGGCTGGCAAAGCCTCCCCGGAACCAGCCATACCCTCAACGTCTACTACAACGGGCAGGCGGGCGACTGGAACATCGATTTCAATGCCGACGGCCTGTGGGCGTACGACAAGACCCTGCAGGACATGCTGGAGCGATACGCCACCACCGGCGAAGACCCGCAGGAGCAGAACGTCACCACCTACAACAAGGACGAGAACACCCTCTACGCCGCCAAGCTCGTCGTCAGCCGCCCCTTGTGGCAGGGCAACCTCTCCTTTGGCGGGGAATATACCTACACCGACCACGTGAACACCTACGTCAATCCCCAAGGCATCCTGGACGACGACCACAGCAACATCCGCGAGAACAACGCCTCCGCCTTCCTGGAGTATGCCCGCGCCTTCGGCCCAGTGCAAGCCCAGGCGGGCGTGCGCTACGAGCACCTGGCGTCGGACTACTACGAGAACAAGGTCCGCATGGACGACCAGAGCCGCACCTACGACAACGTCTTTCCCTCCCTCGCCCTCTCCCTGCCCGTGGGCAAGGCACAACTCTCGCTGAGCTACACCGGCAGCATCTACCGTCCTACTTATTATATGCTGCGCAGCAACATCACCTACATCAACCGCTACACCTACGAGGGCGGCAATCCCCTGCTTCGTCCCTCCGTCATCAACCGCCTGTCCCTGGATGCCTCCTGGAAGTGGATATACTTCAACGCCCGCTACATCCACGCCAAGGACGCCATTGTGAATCTGGGCAGCTCTTACTCGGCGGACGACCCCACCATCATGCTGCTAAGCTACTTCAACAAGTATGACTCCGACAAGCTCTACGCCACCCTCAGCCTGTCGCCCACCATCGGCCCCTGGTCGCCCCAGCTCACGCTGATGCTGCTCCAGCAATGGTATAAGGTGGATATGCCCGGCGGCACGCAGAAGAACTTCAACAGCCCGATGGGCAGTTTCAGCTGGCGCAACAACTTCCGCCTGCCGTGGGGACTGCTGCTGGACGTGGACGCTTCGCTCGACACGCCCGGCGACAACGAGAATGCCCACATCAACAACATCCCTTGGTCGCTCGACTTCAGCCTGCGCAAGGCGTTCCTCGGCGAGCGCCTCAGCCTGCAACTGCAAGGGCGCGACCTCTTCAGCTCCAGCGACAACGATGTCACCCTCTTCAGCGGCAACCGCACCATGCGCCTCGACCAGCAGACCCGCCGCGTCTTCACCCTCACCCTCCGCTACAAGTTCAACCCCGCCAAGAGCAAGTACAAGGGCACGGGCGCCGGGCAGGAACAGCGCAGCCGCATGTAGGTTTTTTTAGCTACGAGTTACGAGTGTTTTTAGCTACGAGTTACGAGCTACGAGCTACGAGTGTTTTTTAGCTACGAGCTACAAGCTACGAGCTACGAGTGTTTTTTTAGCTACGAGCTACAAGCTACGGGCTACGAGTGTCTTTGCTTGAAAATAGTTTTCCCGGTCATGCCGGGCGGGGATTCTATCTCCCGGCTGCTGGGACTTAAGCGCCCGGTCGCTGGGACTTCAGTGCTGGGTAGCGGGAAGTAGAACGCTGGGTCGCGGCGGGCGTGCCGAAATAGATGTTGGTATCCATTGGAGATGTCGGTATCCATTTCCCCTCCTCCTGGGAGGTTGCTCTCCCCCGATAACGGGGGAGCCGGAGGGGGTGGGTGCCCAACGGGCGGGGTGGTAGGTAAGAAATAAAACCTTATATATAAGTAGACTATACTTCGCTACCACCTCCCCCTTCGGGTACTCCTCCTTCCCGAAGGAGGAGAATTAAGATACCACCTCCCCTTCGGGTACTCACCCCCTCCGACTCCCCCGTTATCGGGGGAGAGCAACCTCCCCGGAGGAGAATTGGGTTAGCACTATGCGTTTCGTCGCCCCCTCCCCCAAAAACTTTGCCGGAGCCGGATTTGGAACAGGAAGCAGAAAAACGTACCTTTGCGGCGTTTATTCATGAGAGCCAAGACGTATGCGACACCTCCTTTCCTTCCTGCTGAGCCTGTGTGCGGCGTGCATGGTCGTCACCTCGTGCGGCCGTGCGGCCGACGATGCCCGCACCGCCCGTCGGCAGGCGTGGCTCGACCTCATCGTCTCCACGCACAACTGCAGCCAGGAAGAAGGCGCGCGCCTGCTCGACTCCCTCAGTCGCCTCGCGCCGCCCGATGACCGCCACGAGCGCGTCCTCTGCCAACTGGCGCAGGCCTGGTTCGCATCCATCAAGGCCAACCAGCCCGTGGGCGACTCGGTGATAGTGCCCCTTGTCAGCTATCTGGAGCAGCACGGCACGCCCGCGGAACAAATGGAAGCCCTCCTGCTCCGCGCCCGCAGCCTGGAGTGGCAGGGCGAGATGGAACAGGCGCAACAGGCCTATTCGCACGCCTTGCAGGCGGCCCTGGAGAGCGGCGACCCGCGGATGGAGATGCGCTGCCGGCAGCTGCTCTTCG
>CASENE010000059.1 GCA_949289265.1 uncultured Bacteroides sp. | reverse complement strand
CTGATGCTACGTTCCAATTATTAGGAAGGATGCTTTGCTTCGTACTGAACTGGCATAGCTTGCCATCAATGGTGATACGTGCCATAATCATGGCTTCACCGTTTTTCCTTTCTGAACCTTTCTTTAGGTAGAATAGTACCCAGCCTAAAACGGGTTGGCTTGATTGGATTTCCTCAGCCGGGATAGTGGCAGCTTGCGCCGCCGGGATTGCCTACGCCGTCAAACGCAGATGAGCAAAAAAAGTACCCGAAAAAGCAAATTCGGGTACTTTTTCGGGTACTTAATTCTTAACTCACTGACATTCAGTGTTGGAAGCGGAGAGACGGGGATTCGAACCCCGGATACCCTTTTGGAGTATACACGCTTTCCAGGCGTGCCTCTTCAACCACTCGAGCATCTCTCCTGGTCTCCGGGAAAAACGGCCGAGACTCTCCTTGGGGAGGTATCCCGCGTTTTCCGGCTGCAAAAGTAGTTTATTTTTTTGTTTTACGCACCCTCCTTCGGGCTTTTATCCGCCGCAAGGGGGCAGTTTTAATATATTTTAAAGAAATGCCGCCGCTTCGTCCGCCTGCCGGAAGAACCGGAGGGCGTTGCGGGCCGTCACTTCCGCCACGTGTTCGGGCTGCTCGCCCAGCACTTCGGCCACCTTCAGCGCCGTGTCGCGCACAAAGGCGCTCTCGTTCCTCCGTCCCCTGTGCGGAACGGGGGCCAGGTAAGGAGCGTCGGTCTCCAGCACCATCCGCTCCAAAGGGATGCAGGGCAGGACTGCGGGCAGGGCCGACTTCTTGAAGGTCAGGACGCCGTTGATGCCCAGCAGGAAGCGGGGCAAGTCCAAGATGCGCCGGGCCTCGTCCGCCGTCCCCGAAAAGCAGTGCCAAATGCCCCGCAAGGGAGTGTCGCGATATGCCTGCAACACGCCATAGACCTCGTCGAAAGCCTCGCGGCAATGAACCACCACGGGCAGGTCGTGCCTCAACGCCGCTTGCAGTTGGACGTCGAAAGCCTCCAGCTGCTGCGTCCGCCAGGTCTTGTCCCAATAGAGGTCGATGCCTATCTCGCCCACCGCCACAAAGGGATGCCGCTCCGAGGACAAGTGTTGTTCCACCAGGGCCAACTCGTCGCGGTAGTTGCCGGCCACCGACGTGGGGTGCAGGCCTATCATCGGAAAGCAATAGCCGGGGTAGGCGGCACAGACGCGCAACAAAGGCCCGACGGTGGTGCTGTCTATGTTGGGCATGAAGATGTGCGACACGCCGGCCTGCCGGGCACGTTCCATCACCTCGGGCAGGTCAGTCTGGAATTCCTCCAGAAAAAGATGTGCATGCGAATCTACCAGTCTCATACTTCGGTTTCTTTATTCTTCTCACCGCTGCGGTAATAATAGACCACGCCATAGGCGCGGCACTGCTCCAGCCGCTTCCCCAGGGGCTCGACTCCGGCAAAACAGGCCTCCACCTGGTTCCAGATGTCCAGAATCAGGCGGTCGGCTTCGGCCCGCATGGCCGACAGGGCCTCCAGGCTGCGGCCGGTGGCCGCCTGCAGGCTCTTCTGCTTCTCGTAGCTATCCAGGAAGATGTCGTAATGCACCTTCACCTTGGCTATCGTGGGGTTGTAGATGGGGATGCCGCCCTGCGCGATGCGTTTTCCCTCGCCGTCTATCACCCGCCGCCCCCATTCCGCCAAAGCCGCCTCCGAAGAGAGGTCGGGCACGGTGTTGCTCTTGACGGGAAGGCCGTACCACTCCTTTTGCGCCGCCCGCACCTCGTTGCGGATGACGGCCAGGTTGAGCACCTGAATGAAGTGGGACACATACAGGCGTGCCATCTTGACGTGCCGGTGGTGCGCGGGGGCGGCTTGAGCCTGGCGAGCGTAGCATTCCACGTAGTAGGCGTGGGCCGCTTCAAACTTCAGCAGGAAGTTGCGGGCGGCCTGCTGGGCGCGCAGCGACACGGTGGGGTCGATGCCTCCGGACGCCTCGCACTTTTCGGTCACCATCTTCAGGGCACGTATCCGGGCCTGGTCTGTATTGGGCAATCGTCGGTAGGGCATGGTTATCTTCGGGCTGGGTGAGGAGATGTCTGGTTCATAGCTGTTTGGTTCCGCCGGGGCTTCTGTCACACCTCCCGATGCATCAGCTTCTCCATCAGCTCGGCCAGGCCCTGCTTGCGCTCGTCGGGCACCTGAACCGACAGGAGGGCGGCGCGGGCGCGGAAGGTGTATTCTTCCATCAGGCTCTCGCAGAGGGTCTTGACCCCGATTTCGTCATACAAGGCCCTGACGGCTGCTATTTTCTTTTCGGGCACGTAGGTGTCGGCCTCCACCCAGAAGGACAAGGCGCGCCGCTGCTGCTCGTCGGCACGCTCGAAGGCCTTGATCAGCAGGTAGGTCTTCTTGTTGCAGAGGATGTCGCCGCCGATGTTCTTGCCGAACACGTCCGGGTTCCCATAGACGTCCAGCAGGTCGTCCTTCAGTTGGAAGGCCATGCCCAAGTTCACGCCGAAGTCGTAGAGGCAGGCCATGTCATCGGCCGAAGCGTCTCCCAGCAGGGCGCCCATCTTCAGGCTGCAGGCCAGCAGGACGGACGTCTTCAGGCGTATCATCTCCAGGTATTCGGCTTCGGACACGTCGAGGCGCGACTCGAACTCCATGTCCATCTGCTGCCCTTCGCAAATCTCGAGGGCGGTCTGGCTGAACAGCTCCAGCACGTCTTTCAGGCAGAGGGGAGAGCATCCGGCCACGTACTGATAGGCCAGCACCAGCATGGCGTCGCCGGACAGGATGGCGGCGTTCTCGTTCCACACCTTGTGCACCGTAGGCTTGCCCCGGCGCATGTCGGCCTTGTCCATCACGTCGTCGTGCAGCAGCGTATAGTTGTGGTAAATCTCGATGCCCGCGGCCGGAGAGAGGATGCGGTCTACGTCCTCGCGATAAAGGTTGTAGGCCATCAGCATCAGCAGGGGACGGATGCGCTTGCCTCCCAGCGACAAAACGTAGGACACGGGCTCGTACAGCCCGCGCGGCGGTCGCGTAAATTCCAGTCCGCCGATGTGGCGGTTGATTTTCTCCAAGAGTTCGGTTGTCGTAAACATGCTAAATATCTTCAAAAATAAAACATTCCTTCACTGCAGGCAGAACGCCACGGGCAGCGTGTAGAGCACCCGCACCGGCTGCCCCTTCCGCTTGCCGGGCTTCCAGCGGGGCATGCCCGCCAGCACGCGCAGGGCTTCGTTGTCCAGCAGCGGATGTACGCCCTGCAGCACCTGCACGTCGGCTATGCGGCCGTCCGCCTCCACCACGAACTGACACAGCACCGTGCCCCCGATGTGCCGGCTCCACGCCGCCTGCGGGTAGCGCAGGTGTGCGGTCAGGTAGCGCATCAGCCCCGCCAGCCCGTCCGTGGGAAACTCCGGCAGCTCGTCCACCACCGCAAAGGCCGCGTCTGCCTCTGTCCCGTCCGTCGGCGGGGCGACGGAGACGGGGACGGCAGGCTGCGCGTCGCCGGTCTGTTCCGACGTCTCCGGCACGGCGTCCTCGTCGGCCTCCGCGTCGTCGTCCGCCACCTCCACTTCTTCCTTCCTCACCGCCGGGGCGGGCGAGGGCGGGACAGGCGGCGCGGGCAGCGGACGCTCTATCACGGGCACCTCCACTTCCTCCTCAAACACCAGTTCGGGCAGCCAGTCGCCTGCGTCGGGCGCCTCCGGGCGTTCCGACCACTCGAAGGCCGCAAACAGCACGGACAAGGCCACAACAAAGCCCACCAGGAGCCACGTGCCCCGTTGCCGTTCCAAATCCGCCTCGGGCGTTTTCTTCATCTCCATCGCTGCGTCAGTCTCGCTAAAGTTTTCCCTTTTCGGGCAAATTTACGGCTTTTCCGCATACCAACGTCCACAAACGGCCGATTTTTCTGCAAAGACACGACTTTTCTTCCGCACCCGGCCCGTGAAAAGTCCCCGTTTGCCGGGACTATAATGCCCGCTTGCTGGGACTATAACGCCCGCTCGCTGGGACTACTACGCCCGTTCGCTGGGACTATAATGCCAGGTCTGCGGAAATAAACCACTGATTTACAACGATTATCATTCCCCATAAGAAGGCTGCGAATCCATCCGGCTCGGACAGGCCTCAAAATTCGGGCGGCATTCTTCCTCCATTCCGGAGAATGCCGTATCTTTGCGGTAAAAATCAACCTTATGAAGAGAATAACCATAGCCATCGACGGCTTCTCCTCGTGCGGGAAAAGCACTATGGCCAAAGACCTGGCCCGGGAGATTGGGTACATCTACATCGACAGCGGGGCCATGTACCGCGCCGTCACCCTCTACTGCCTGGACAACGGGCTGTTCCGCGCCGACGGACAGATAGACGCCGACCGCCTGGAGCGCGAGATGGGCCGCATCCGCATCTCGTTCCGCCTCAATCCAGCGACCGGACGCCCGGACACCTGCCTGAACGGCACAGACGTGGAAGAGCGCATCCGCACCATGGAGGTGTCGGCCCACGTCAGCCCGGTGGCCGCCCTGCCCTTCGTGCGCCAGGCACTCGTGGCGCAGCAGCAGGAGATGGGACGCGAGAAGGGCATCGTGATGGACGGACGAGACATAGGCACCACCGTCTTCCCCGACGCCGAGCTGAAAGTGTTTGTCACCGCCTCGCCCGAAATCCGCGCCCAACGCCGCTACGACGAGCTGAAAGCCAAAGGCCAGGAGGCCGACTATGCGGACATCCTGCAAAACGTGAAGCAGCGCGACTACATCGACCAGCACCGCGAGGTCAGTCCGTTGCGCCGCGCCGACGACGCCCTGCTGCTGGACAACAGCCACCTGAGCATCGCCGAACAAAAGGCCTGGCTGATGGAGCAATACAAGAAAGCGGTCAGCGTTTAGCGATGAGTGATTAGCCGGATTACCAAACGCCAATCACTAAACACCAACCCCTAATCACTAAACACTAACCCCTAATCCCTAATTACTAAACATCATGAAGGTCGAAATAGACAAAGGCTCAGGCTTCTGCTTCGGCGTGGTGACCGCCATCCGCAAAGCCGAGGAAGAACTGGGCAAAGGCGGCGTCCTCTACTGCTTGGGCGACATCGTGCACAACAGCCGGGAGGTGGAACGTCTGAAAGCACTGGGACTGGTCACCATCAACCACGAGGAGTTCGTCCGCCTGCACAACGCCAAGGTGCTGCTGCGGGCCCACGGCGAACCGCCCGAAACCTACGAAACCGCGCGCCGCAACCACATCGACATCATAGACGCCACCTGCCCCGTGGTGCTACAGCTGCAGAAGCGCATCAAGCAAGAATACAACCGCGACGACGACCCCGAGAAGCAAATCGTCATCTATGGCAAAAGCGGGCACGCCGAAGTGCTGGGACTGGTGGGACAAACCGCCGGGAAGGCCATCGTGATAGAAAGCTTGGAAGAAGCCAAACGCCTGGACTTCGGCAAAAGCATCCGCCTCTATTCGCAGACCACGAAGTCCCTGCACGAGTTCCGCGAAATCGTGGAATACATCCAAGCCCACATCGCGCCGGGCCTGACCTTCCAATACTACGACACCATCTGCCGCCAGGTGGCCAACCGCATCCCCAACATCCGGCAGTTTGCCGCCTCGCACGACCTTGTGTTCTTCGTCAGCGGAAAGAAAAGCTCCAACGGCAAGATGCTGTTCAGCGAATGCCGGAAAGTCAACCCCAACTCGCACCTGATAGACAGCACGGACGAGATAGACGCCTCGCTGCTGGCCGACGCCCGCTCCATCGGCGTATGCGGCGCCACCTCCACCCCCAAGTGGCTGATGGAAGAAATCACACAGTCCATCCGCAGCAAAATCGGACAAGGAGACAAGGAAATAATAAATTAATGTGAATTATATAGGAAAAGGCCTGGGCTTTTTCGTATCTTTGCCCCTAACAAAGACGTAAACCATCCGGAAAGAATCATTCATACTAAATTAATAACATCATGCCAGCAATTAAATGTATCGGTATCTTAACGTCGGGAGGTGACGCCCCCGGCATGAACGCCGCCATTCGCGCCGTGACACGCGCCGCTATCTACAACGGACTGCAGGTTAAAGGCATCTACCGAGGCTACAAAGGCCTGGTGACCGGCGAAATCAAAGAGTTCAAAAGCCAGAACGTAAGCAACATCATCCAGCTGGGGGGCACCATCCTCAAGACAGCCCGTTGCAAGGAATTCTGCACGCCCGAAGGACGACAGATTGCTTATGAAAACATGAAGAAGGAAGGCATCGACGCGCTGGTCATCATTGGTGGCGACGGCTCGCTGACTGGAGCCCGCATCTTTGCAGAAGAATTCGACGTGCCTTGCATTGGGCTGCCCGGCACCATCGACAATGACCTCTTCGGCACGGATACCACCATCGGATACGACACAGCCCTGAACACCATCCTGGATGCCGTAGACAAAATCCGTGACACTGCCACGTCGCACGAGCGCCTGTTCTTCATCGAAGTGATGGGACGAGACGCCGGATTCCTGGCACTGAACGGCGCCATCGCTTCGGGTGCGGAGGCAGCCATCATCCCAGAAATCAGCACCGAGGTGGACCAACTGGAGGAACTTATCAAGAACGGCTTCCGCAAGTCGAAGAACAGCAGTATCGTGCTCGTGGCCGAAAGTCCCATCACGGGCGGAGCCATGCACTACGCCGAACGCGTGAAGAACGAATATCCGGGCTATGACGTGCGCGTCACCATCCTGGGACACCTGCAGCGCGGCGGAAGCCCCACTGCCCACGACCGCATCCTGGCCAGCCGCCTGGGCGCCGCAGCCATCGACGCCATCATGGAGGGCCAGCGCAACGTGATGATAGGCATCGACCACGACGAAATCGTTTACGTGCCCTTCACCAAGGCCATCAAGAACGACAAGCCCATCAAGAAGGAACTGGTCAACGTCTTGAGGGAACTGTCCATCTGATTCCGTCTCCGGCGGACAGACACAGACTTCGGGCGCGGATTTCGCAGACCACACGGATACGTTCGACAGTACCCTCCGTGGAATCCGCGCAAGCCGCGCCCGGTTCATATCCAACACCTACCTAACAAAGAAAGGAGCAAAACCATGAGAAAGAACTTTGGAGCCAAGCCCTGGACGTATCCGCAGCCGGTGTTCATTGTTGCCACCTACGACGAAGATGGACGTCCGGACGCCATGAACGCAGCTTGGGGCGGCATTGATTATGACGACCAGGTCAACCTCTGCCTGAGCGCCGGCCACAAAACGGTAAAGAACCTGCTGGCCACTCAAGCCTTCACCCTCAGCATGGGCACCGTGGAACAGCTGACTGCCTGCGACTACGTGGGCATCGTATCGGCCAACAAAGAGCCGGATAAATTTGCACGGGCCGGCTTCCACGCCGTGAAGTCGGAGTTTGTCAACGCGCCGCTCATCGCAGAGCTTCCGATGGCACTGGAATGTCAACTCATCTCTTACGACCCCAATACTTGCCACCTGGTGGGGAAAATTGTCAACGTGTCGGCAGACGAGTGCATCCTGGACGAAAAAGGAAAGATAGACCCGGGCAAGTTACACGCCATCACCTTCGACCCGGTGCACAACGCCTACCTGGCCCTGGGCGAAAAAGTGGGCAATGCCTTCAAGGACGGGCTGGCACTGAAACCATGACGCGACAGACTGAAATGCGGCAGACAGAAACGATAGAAAGCGCGGCAGGCATCGAACAACTGGCCATGCGATGGGGATTCCTGCCGTTCTTCCGCTGCTCCATTCCCGGCTTCTCCATCGAAGAGCACACGGCCCCCGGATATTGGTTCTCTGCCGAAACGGACGGCCCCTGGGAATGGAAAGGCCCCGTCATCCGCGAAGGGCATTGCGCCTACGGCAAATTTTTCCGCCAAAAGGCCGGATACGTCAGCTTGGAGTGGCTGCCCCACCTGTTGAATTACCGCCGCTCCCTGCAGTATGCCAAAGACGACGACAAAGCAGCCCTGGACGACCTCGTCCTGCAAACCATCGGCAGCGAAGGCAGCGCCACCGTCAAGGAACTGCGACAGCTGCTGGGCCTCAGCCGTCGGTTGCGCCACAGAGAGGCTTCGGAACTGGTGGACAATCTGCCCCTGACGGAGAAGATTTCCTTGGAACCCATCCTCACCCGGCTCATGATGGGGCTGCACGTGGTCATTGCCGACTTTGAATACAACACCGACCGCCACGGCCGTACGTACGGCTGGGGCGTGGCACGCTACACCACCCCCGAAGCACTCTACGGCAAGCAGCACGCCGGTTGTACCCCCGAAGAATCGCGCCGACGCATCGTCCAGCACCTGCGCCGCCTCCTGCCCCAGGCATCCGAAAAGCAGATACAGGCCTTCGTGGGCTGACGCCGCTCCTACCCCCCGCCCGCGTGGCCTCGGACGGCCCGCGCGGACAATGCGCGCCCAATCCCCAAAACAAAGGAGGCAGAATGATGCTCACTCCGCCTCCTTGTTCACTTTCACTTCAAGTACAATTCATCTGCGCCGGGCTTCGGCTCAATACTCGTCCTCGTTGAAAAAGAAATCTTCTTTGCTGGGATAATCAGGCCAGATGTCTTCTATGCTTTCGTATATCTCGCCTTCATCTTCCATTTCCTGCAGGTTCTCTATCACTTCAAGCGGTGCGCCCGAACGCATGGCATAATCAATAAGCTCGTCCTTAGTTGCCGGCCAAGGAGCATCTTCCAGTTTGGAAGCCAATTCCAATGTCCAATACATAGCTGCTAAGAGTATTTAAAATGGTACTTATTAGGGTTCTACTTTCAAATTCCCGGCAAAAGTATAACATTTTATTTCATATTCAACGATTCTGCCAAAATATTTCACCTTTTTTCTCGTCTTGATTCATTTTCCGGGAGAGAACAAACAAATAGTCCGACAGACGATTCATATATGCCAGGAGTTCGGCTGGGACTGCCGCCTCGCCGGACAGGGACAGGATGCGCCGCTCGGCCCTGCGGCACACCGTGCGGCACACGTGGCAGACCGCCGCGCCGCGTCCCCCGCCGGGCAGCACGAAGGCCCGCAGGCGCGGCAACAGGCTGTCCAGGCGGTCTATTTCGCGCTCCATGTCCGCCACGTGCGAGGCGCTGACGACAGACGATGGGTCGAGAGCGGTTTGCGACGTATCCGTGGCCAGCTGCGAACCGATGGTAAACAGGAGGCTCTGCACCCGGCAGACGAATGCCTGGTCTGCCGGGTCGGTCAGAAAGGTGGCCAGCAGGCCCAGATGGGCGTTCAGTTCGTCCACCGTGCCATAGGCTTCGAGGCGGGCATGGGTCTTGGGGACGCGCACGCCCCCCACGAGCGAGGTGGTGCCGCAGTCGCCCGTACGGGTGTAAACAAGGCTTTTCTTGGGTGTGTCCATGGGCTAAAAGTTGATGATGTAATCTTGCTTGGATTTGGATGAGTCGAAGAACAGGATGCCCACGTCGTAGAGGTCGAACGTGACGGCCACCCGCTCGTGCCTGCGCAAGTGCCGCCACAACGCGGCCATGTCGCGGGTGTAGCGGATGCCTTCCACCACAAAGACCGACGCGGGCGAGACGCGCTGCACACAAAGCCGGAAGGCCTCTTCCACCCGCTCGGGGTGACGGTAGTCGTGCAGGTAGAGGAAACCGATGGGCACGCCCGCCTCGAGGAACAGGTCGGAAAGCGACGACGCATAGGTGTATTCGGCATGCCGGCAGGCGGCGCGCAGGTAGAGGGCAGAGACCGAACGGACGCCGATGTCGATGATGGTGGACGGGCGGGCGTAGTTGGCCACGCGGAACAACAGCCGCCGCACGCGGGGAGACTCACGCAACACCTGCCGCCCTTCGCGCCGCGCCATCGCGCGTGCCTGCGTCCGAAGCTCGGCATACTGATAGTATGGGGAGCGCTGGAAGATGACCTGCTTGAGGAAAATATAGGCAAAAGGCGAGTGTACGCCATAACCGCGGCGGTGGCGGAAACGGCGCAACCAGACAAACGGGCGGAGCACGGCGCGCACGCACCGCTGCCACAGGACGGATAGGACAAGCCTGTTCATAGAAACAAATGTACGGGGATTTCGTTGAACTGCCAAACCGGGAGGGAAGATTTTTCCGGGAGGGGGCACCGGAGGCTCCCCCGGCGCGCCTTCCCGCATCCACAAAACAGATTGGTTACCAGCGTTTAGTGGCGTAGTAATTCCCGGTCGGCGGAAGTAGAGTCCCAGCTTGCTGGGAGTAGAGTCCCTGGTCGGTGGAAGTAGAGTCCCAGGCCGACGGGGACGGAAGCCGGACGGACGAACGTTTCAAGGTCCATGCCCGGCGGCCGGTGTTCACTCCAAGGTTCCTTTAAGGACGACCGGCTGGGCGGAATAGTTCTCGCCGACATGGATGGTTATTTCCCCGCCTTCGGTATGGAAATCGAGCGTAAGGGCGCTGACCCAATCCACGTAATGAATCTTAAGCCGCAACACGTCGTCCGAAGTCCACGCGTAGCTGCCTGCCGCATGGAAGGGGCGTTCGATACCTTTGAAGGCATCGAGCGGCGAAATGGAATAGGGCGGGCAAGCATCCAGCTCCGCCGTGAGCCACGTCCGGTAGCCGAAGGGCAGCGTATAGGCCTTGCCGCTGTCTGTAGTCACGTCCATGCGGACTTCACGCCGGGCACGGTCGGTGTGCAGGGTCAGGCTTTGCCAGCCGTATTTATTGCCTTCCAGACGGATGCGCCGTCCGTCCAGGCGGTTGCTTGCCGCTGCGCGGGCTTTCCCTTGGGGCACGGGCAGGGCGTAACCGGCCTGTTTCCGCTGCAGGCGTCGATAGCCCTTGTCGGCCCGAGGCAGGGCTTCGTCGGCCACAGCCGGCAGCAGCCGGTTCCATACCAGCCGACGCTGGTTGACGCCATTGATGAGCGTGCATTCCGTAATGACCACCACCATGTCCTTGTCCGGGACAATCAGGATGTATTGCCCCAGCGCGCCGTCGGCCCGCCATGCGCCCGGATATTCGCATTGCCACATCTGGTAGCCGTATCCCGTGCCGGGCTGTTGTTCGGTCATCATCTCGCGCACCCACAAGACCGGGAGCAGCTGTCGGCCTTGCCACTTTCCGCCGTCCAGCAAGAGCTGGCCGAACTTGGCCAGGGATTCAGGCTGGATATGCAGTCCCCAGCCGCCGGTGTTATAGCCTTCGGGGCTGACCTCCCAAGCCACTTCCGTGATGTGCATGGGTTCAAACAGCTTCAGACGCAAGTAGTCCAATAGCAGCATGCCTGTGGCCTTCTGCACGATGGCCGACAGCAGGTAGGTGGCTATGGAATCGTATTGGAACTTGCTGCCGACGCCGGAAACCGTTTTACCCAAGTAGGTCGCAATCCAGTGCGGCGTGTGGTTGCGCATGTTCCAGTCGGGCGTAATGCCGGAGGTCATGGTCAGCAGGTCGCGCACGGTCATGGCCGCCAGGTTGTCGGACACGGTGTCGGGCAGGAGTTCGGGGAAGAAGGCGGCCACACGGTCTGTCAGCCGGAGGCGGTTGTCTGCCATGGCCAGTCCGACGGCCGCGCTGACAAAGGTCTTAGAGCAGGAATACATCGTGTGCCGGTAGCGTGCCCCGAAGGGAGCCGGATACATCTCGGCTACGACTTTGCCGTGGCGGAGCACCATCACGCTGTGGATGTCGGTGGCCGGTAGCGCCATCAGCGAGTCAAACAATTCGGCTATGGCGCGCGAAGGAATGCCCTCGTCTTCGGGCACGGCGCGCGGAAGTTCGTTCACCTGACCCTGCATCGACAGCGGGCAGGAGAGCAAGAGGCATAACAGTAGCAACAGGAGCTGCGATTTGTATCTCATCGGAATCGGATTTTAAGAGAACAAGTATGTTTTGTGGTACAAAAATAGGGTGAATCTTAAAAAGAGGCAAACAGATGCGGGCAAAAAAAGACATTCCCCACATACCGGAAGTGATTCCTGGGTATATGGGGAATGCGTCACATGTCCCTCAGGGGAATGGAAGGGCCGGAAGGGGTCAGAAGTAGTTGTTCCGTATCTCCTTGGCGATGTACCGTCCCATCAGCACCTGGCCTTCAACATCCGGATGCAGGCCGTCGCGCAGGTAGCGGCCGCGGCCGGAGGGCTGCTCGAACTTTTCGCAGATGCCGCTCTCGGCATAACAGTCGATGAGCTGCACGGACAGGGCCTGGCACAACTGGCGCAGGATGGCAATCTTCTTCAGGTTCTGTTCGTTGTGCTCCACGCTGCCCGTCTGGATGGGCGTGCAGACAAAGACGCGGCACTTGGGATAGGTCTCCAGGATGGTCTGGATGGCCCAGCGCGCGCCGCCCGCCATGGTGGTGACGTCCACCTCGTCCAACGTCTTGCCGCGCAGGGCCTCTTCGACCGAACCGAGGTTGGTGTCGTTCGTGCCCATGGAGAAGACAAAGACGTCGGGCTCGGGCCAGGCGCCGCTCTCCACCTCGGCAATGAACTTCTGGATGTGCACCTTGGCCACGTTGTTGTGGCGCATCTGCAGTTCGTGCTTGTCCTCTGTCGGCTGCCAGCCGCCGGAGATGCCGGCAAAGCCTTCGCAGCCGTAGTCTTGCGTGTCGGGATGGCAGGCCCACGTGGCCGAACCGACCGCCACGTTGTGATGGGTGGCAAAGCCCAGGAGGTCTGTCACCGTTTTCGACCACTGCTCGCCGGCGGTGATGCTGTTTCCGTCGCAACCGAAGTTCAGTTGCCGGAAGTCGGGAAGGGAGGTCTGTGCCCGGAAGGTTCCCACCGCCAGCGCAAGCCCCAGGAATAAAAGAAATCGTTTCATACGCATTACTCTGTTTAAGTTGAATATTACCATCGGACGCACGCGGGTCAGGCAAAGCGTTCCATCACCTCCATACACATGCGACCGTTGTGATAGGGACACTTCCAGAAGCCGGCCTTGTCGTCCGTCACGTTCACCGAACCGTCGGCCAGCACGCTCCAATGCCACTCGCCGTTGGTGCGGTCGATGAGGTGCTCCTTGATAAACGTCCAGGCACGGAAGGCTTTTTGCAAGGCCACCTCGTCGTCAAAGTGCTGGTAGAGGTTGACGTGTCCCACCACGTTCTCGGCCTGCACCCACCAATGGCGCTCGGTATCGGTCTTCTTCTTGTCCTCGAAGGTCTCATACACCATGGCCCCGTCCGGCGTCAGTCCCTCGTCGGCCGCCGCCGCGATGTATTCTACCAAGGGCTCCACCTTGTCCAACACCTCCTTGTCGCCCAACACCAGGGCAGCTTCGTGGATGAGCCACGAGGCCTCGATGTCGTGCCCGTAGGAGATGATGCGGTATTTGCTCACCCAGTCGTCGCTGAAGAACAACTCGAGGTGACCGGTCTTGATGTTCAGGATCTTGGTGGTAAACAGATGGATGAGGTTGCGCAACTGCTTCTCCAGGCGCGGGTCTTTCCACACGCGGTAGAGGTTGGCGTAGGGTTCGAGGATATGCAGGTGGGTGTTCATCGTCTTGCGCTCGTTCTCGTCCTTGTCGCTCAGGCGCATGTCGGCAATCTCGCCCCACTCGCGCGTCAAGGCTTCGCAATAGCCGTTCTTTTTTTTGTCGAAACTGTGTTCTTCGATGCTCTCGAAGAGGCGAACGGCATAATCCAGCGCCTCTTGGTCTCCCGTGGCCCGGTGATACTCGCTCAGTCCGTAGATGGCAAATCCCAGGGCATATATCTGCTTCTTCGTGTCCAAGGGCTGTCCCAGATAGTCCACCGACCAATATACCCCTCCGAAGTCCGGGTCGTAGAAGTGGTCGATGAGGTAACGTTTGGCCCGCGTAGCCGTCTCCAGATACTCAGGCTTCCGCAACAAACGATAGGCAGCCGAGAAAGTCCACAGGATGCGCGCATTGAGGATGGCTCCTTTTTCAGCCTTGGGCATCAGTTTCTCCTTGCCGGTGATGCGGCCATAGAAACCGCCGTTCTCCCGGTCTACCATTTTATTCATCCAGAAAGGCAAAATGTCATTGACCAGCTCGTCTTGCATCTCTGCCCGCATGATACGTACGTCTTTCATCTTATTTGCTCTCCTTTCTCCGTTCTTTCAGTTCGGCGTTGATATGCGCCATCCGCGAACGGTTCAGCGGATATATGAATACTACCAAAATTGAAATCAAAGCGATACCTGCGGGAATAAAGCTCATCAGGTACTTCAGTCCGTTGATGGCTGCGGGCGTCTGCACAGCGCCCTCGGCCGTGTTGTAGCCGAAGAAAGCCAACAAGGCCATCACAGCCCATCCGGCAAAAGCGCCGCCAAACTTCTGCGCCATCGAACCCGACGAGAAAATCAGTCCCGTCGAAGCCGTGCCGTCCTTATGCTCGGCATAGTCGGCCACGTCGGCATACATGCTCCATATCAGCGGCGAAATGATGCCGGTAAAGATGGAAATGAGCACCTGCATGAGCATCATCATCCACCAGCCTCCCGCCGTGTTGGGCAGGAAGAAGAAGATGACGCTGAACACCACCAGACACACCAGCGACAGGTAGTAGGCCGACTTCTTGCCCAAACGGGTGGACAGGGGAACGGCCAACGCCACGCCCAGCATGTTACATACCTCTCCAATCATCAGGAAGAGGCCCGCATAGAGCACCAAGTTGAAGATGCCAAAATCCAAGAAGGCATCGGCACTGACGTAATCCTTGAAATAGTAGGCTGCAGTGGCGCCGCGCACGGTATTGAAGAAGTTGGACAGCAGGGCCACTCCGTTCAGAATCCACCAAGGCGAGTTGGTCACCAGCGATTTGACGTCTTTGCCCAGCGACTCACCGGAAACGTTCTTCACGTGCTCGCGCGTCATGCTGAAACACAACAGGAAGCCGCAGAAACAAATGCAGGCGATGATAACCATGGAATACTGCCAACTGGAGGCTTGGTCGTAGCCCACAGAAGCAAACAGGTTGCACAAGGGCTCCCAAGCGCCCAACGCAATGAAGCTGCCGCCATAGGCGAAGAACATGCGATAGGACGAGAAGACAGTCTTGGTGTTCGAGTCGTCGGTCATGACGCCCAGCATGGCGCCATAAGGCACATTGATACCGGTGTAGACCGTCATCATAAGGATATAGGTGACATACGCCCATATCAGTTTGCCGGTATAGCCGAAATCAGGAGTGGTGAACAGCAGGATGCCCGCAATGGCAAACGGGGCTGCCACCCACAACAGGTAAGGACGATAGCGCCCCCAGCGGGTCTTGGTACGGTCGGCGATAACGCCCATCATCGGGTCGGACACAGCGTCCCAGATGCGAGTAATCAGCATCAACAGACCGGCATCCGCCAAGGTAAGTCCAAAGATATTAGAATAGAAGAATGGGAGATAATAAGAAAATATCTTCCAGAACATCGACGAAGACATGTCTCCGAAGCCATAGCCTATCTTCTCTTTCAGTGTCGCCATGATAGTCGATTTAATTGAATGTTAGGATTTGGCAACTGCAAGCCAAGGTTCCGGCAGAGCGAAATGTCCGCCGGAATCCAAGGCTTGCTGTTGCATGAGTGAATGAAATGGAGTTTTATTTAATACTTGATGCCCAAAGCCAGGTTCTTATCAATCAGCTTCTTCAATGTCTCCACCGAAGCCGTTGTAGTGAATCCGTCGGCAGGAGTGTTCAGGCAGTAGTCCACCAGCTTGTCCACGGTAGAAGTGGCCACGTGCATACGCGTGTCGCTGGAAGCGTAGTAGATGAACACCTTGCCGTCCTCGTCGGCAATCCAGCCATTAGAGAAGAGCACGTTGCTCACGTCTCCCACGCGCTCCTCGCCCTCGGGCACCATGAAGGCACCGGCAGGCGAAGCTATCAGCCTCGAAGGATCGTCCAATGCAGTCATATACATATAGAGCACATAACGCAGACCTGCGGCAC
The DNA here is from genome assembly GCA_949289265.1 of uncultured Bacteroides sp. Lineage (GTDB taxonomy): Bacteria > Bacteroidota > Bacteroidia > Bacteroidales > Bacteroidaceae > Bacteroides. Next base: position 38,385 of record CASENE010000059.1, on the reverse strand, counting down.
AACCGCGCACGCCGTGGGCCAGGTGGAGCCAGCCCCGGGGTGTCTTGATGGGATGCGGGCCCTCGCCGTTCTTCACCTCCTTGATGGTGTGATAGTAGCGCAGGTCGATAATCTTTTCTTCCTTCACCTCGGCGTGCGTGATGTCGTCCACCAGAGCCCAGCCGATGCCTCCGCCCTTGCCAGCGTCAATGAATCCGTCTTGCGGGCGGGTGTAGAGCGCGTACTTGCCGTCCACGAACTCGGGGTGCAGCACCACGTTGCGCTGCTGGCTCTTGCTCTTCAGGTCGGGCAGGCGTTCCCAGGTTTTCAGGTCTTTGGTGCGCGCGATGCCGGCCGTGGCCGTGGCGGCGGACAGGTCGCCCTCGGGGGCGTTGTCGTCGTGGCGTTCGGCACAAAAGATGCCGTAGATCCAGCCGTCTTCGTGGGCCGTGAGGCGCATGTCGTAGATGTTGGTGGCAGGCACCACGTCGTCGGGCATAGTGACGGGATAGTCCCAGAAGCGGAAATTGTCCACACCGTTGGGGCTTTCGGCCACGGCGAAGAACGACTTGCGGTCGGCGCCCTCCACGCGTACTACCAGCAGGTATTTGCCCTGCCACTTGATGGCGCCGGAGTTCATCGTGGCGTTCATGCCGATGCGTTCCATCAGATAGGGGTTGGACTTCTCGTCCAGGTCGTAACGCCAGAACACAGGCGTGTGCGCTGCCGTCAGGATGGGGTATTTATAGCGGGTGAAGATGCCGTTGCCGCCTTCCACCGGGATGTTGGGTCTCGCGAGCAACTCTTCGTGCTTGCGGAAGAGTTCTTTTACTTTGTCGTTGAATGATTGTTCCATAATAATATCTTTAATGTTTTTTGAAGTGCTTGATCCGTTTCAGTCTTTCGGGCTTGCCGGTTTCCCGGTTCCGCCGCCTATCCACTTTAAAAGCGCAAGAGAGGGGCCACCAAGCAAGGACAAGCCCGGAAGACCGCCGCCGGCGCGTCATTCATACAGCTTCACGTCGGCAGCGAAGAGGGTCTTCGGGTTCTTGTAGAACTCCACGAAATCGGCTGCCGAAGCCTGGCCGGGATAGGGGGCATAGAAGTGCGTCACCTTCTCGCGGGCGTTGCGCCATGCCAGCACGTAGGACAGCGAAGGATATTTCTCCAACGTGGGCAGCAGCGTGCCTGTCCACCACTGGGCGTCGGGCACTCCCTCGTAGCCCACCTCGGTCAGGGCGGGCACCTTGTCGTGCGTCTGCCCCAGGGTGGTAATGATGCCCAGCATGCGGTTCAGCGTCTCCAGGAAGGCGTCTTTGTCAAACTGATACGTATCGAAGCCTATCACGTCGATGTAGTCGTCGCCCGGATAGCGCACCAGGTATTGCGTCGTATCCTGAGGCTCGCCTCCCGTGGAGTAGGCATAGAGTGCATTGTCCACCCCGTGCGTGCGCAGGCTGTCCACCGTCATGTGCCACAACGTCTTGTATTCGTCGGGCGTGCAGAGCTTTTCGCCCCACCAGAACCAGCTGCCCGTATGCTCGTGCCAGGGACGGAACAACACCGGCACCTTCACGCCTTCGGGCGTCTGCAACGAGTTGAGGAAGTCGGCCACGCTGCCCAGCCAGCCGGCAAACTTGTCGTGGTTCTCGCCGCCGGGCAGGATGGAGCGGACCACCGTCGAGTCGGTAACGTCCCAGGCGTCGCCCCCTGTCTTCGGGTTGCGGACGTGCCAGCTGAGCGACACCATTCCGCCCCGCTGATACTGTTTCAGGATTTCCTTGCGCAGGGTGTCGAAGGCCACCTTGTCCAGGTTCTTGGGGCCGCCCAGTTCCAGTTCGCCCAGGTCGAAGCTGACGACGGCGGGATAGTCGCCGCATACGCTCTTCACGTCCGAGCGGCCTTCGTCGCCCTCCCAGCCGATGCCGTACACCGTGTCGTCGTGATGCCCGAACATGATGCCCTGAGCGGCCGTCTTCTTCATGTTAGCCAAGAGTTTCTCCGTCTCCGGCGTACGTGTCCAGTTCTCCGATTGCTGTTCTTGCTTGCCCGGGTTACAAGCCACAAGCAGGCCTGCCGTCAGCAACGCGGCAGCCATTGTAAGTTTCTTCATCATACTTATGCTTTTCATTAAGTATCCTACATGTGTTTTCTAATTCTCAGCCACAAAGGTAAGCGATTGCCGGATACGATTATGATACTATTTTATCCCATTGCTGTATTTTTACAATAAGGGGCTGATTTTCCACGGACTTATCTGCAGGCTTGCAGACAATAAGTCCCCGCCCCGGCCGACGCGAGCCTCCATACCTATATTATATAGGCGACAGGCCGACGACGGCCCATGTCCAACGAGGAAGAACAGGGGGCGGAAACAGGGCCTACAATGCTGCCGAGCGGGGACTATAATGCCAGCGACCGGGGACTATAACGCCAGCAAGCGGGAACTATAATGCCAGCAAGCGGGGATTATAACGCCAGCCGGCGGGACACAGCGTTCCACCCGGACGGTCTTCCGCCGCCTGGGAACCAGCGTTTTACAAAACATCCGGGGATACAGGAAGGACACACCGTCAGCGCGCGCGCCGGGTTTCCTTCTCCTTTTCTTTCGCCTCCTCCTGGGGCAAACGGATGGACGTGAACAATTCAAATACGGCAGCCAGGGTGAGCGACACGATCCACTCGTTGCCGTGCAGGAAAATCATCAGCGGGCCGGTGGCCACCAGCAGCAACGCGCCCACTATCTGCTGGAAGCGCAGGCGACGGATGACGGGGCTGGTATATTCCGTCGGCGTAAACACATGCGCCACAAACAGCAGCACAGAACCCACCAGGTAGATGTAAGGCGCCAGCCACCAGCCCGTGATGTAGACCAGCGCGCCGCCCAAGGCCATGACAGCCCCCACCGCAAAAAAAGCAGAAACCAGTTTCTTCATTCGGCTACGTCTCCTTCAAATACATAAATGTCCTCGTTGGGCTTCTTCATGAAATACCTTTCGCGCGCGATGCGTTCGATGGCGCCCGAGTCTACCATCAGTTCATTCAGGCGCTCGGTGCTTTCCTCAAACTCCTGCCGGTACTTCTCTATCTCGTCGCGCAGGCGGTTCTCCTCGCGCATGTATCCATAGCGCCGCACCAGGCTGTTTTGGTCCAGGAAGCCGATGATAAGCACGGCCACCGCCAACGTAATCCAATATTTATGCTTGCCGGCAAATGCCCACAAGGAAGCCAGTTTGTCCATGTGCCCCAACGATTAAAAGTGAATGATTGGCCCTCGGCGCCCCAGCCCGGCGGGGCAAAAGCGCCGTTGACGACCACAAAGATAAAACGAATAACTGAGATATTGCATTTTTTTGCTTACATTTGCACACCTGTCCAACCGACTTGAACACGACCCCGTATGGAAAACTATATCGTATCCGCCCGGAAATACCGCCCCTCCACCTTCGATTCGGTGGTGGGCCAACACGCTTTGACCACCACGCTGAAAAACGCCATCGCCACCGGCAAGCTGGCCCATGCCTACCTGTTCTGCGGCCCGCGCGGCGTGGGCAAGACCACCTGCGCGCGCATCTTCGCCAAGACCATCAACTGCCTGCATCCCACGGCCGACGGCGAGGCGTGCAACGAGTGCGAGTCGTGCGTGGCCTTCAACGAACAACGCTCGTACAACATCCACGAACTGGACGCCGCGTCCAACAACTCGGTGGACGACATCCGGCAACTGGTGGAACAGGTGCGCATCCCGCCCCAGGTGGGGAGATACAAGGTCTACATCATAGACGAGGTGCACATGCTTTCGGCCTCCGCCTTCAACGCCTTCCTGAAGACGCTGGAAGAGCCGCCACACTACGCCATCTTCATCCTGGCCACCACCGAGAAGCACAAGATTCTGCCCACCATCCTGTCCCGCTGCCAAATCTACGACTTCCAACGCATCGGCGTGGAAGACACCGTGGCCCACCTGGCCTACGTGGCGTCCAAGGAAGGCATCACCGCCGAGCCGGAAGCCCTGAACGTAATCGCCCTGAAGGCCGACGGCGGCATGCGCGACGCCTTGTCGATATTCGACCAGGTGGTGAGCTTCACCGGCGGACACATCACCTACCAGAGCACCATCGAGAACCTCAACGTCCTGGACTACGAATACTATTTCCGCCTGACCGACCTTTTTCTGGAGAACAAGGCGGGCGACACGCTGCTGCTGTTCAACGAGGTGCTGAACAAGGGATTCGACGGAAACCACTTCATCACCGGACTTGCCTCGCACTTCCGCGACCTGCTGGTCAGCAAAGACCCGGCCACGCTGCCCCTCCTCGAGGTGGGCGCCACCATCCGCGAACGCTACGGCGCCCAGGCGAAGAAGTGCCCCCTGCCCTTCCTCTACCGGGCCATGAAGCTCTGCAACGACTGCGACCTGAACTACCGCGCCAGCCGCAACAAGCGCCTGCTGGTGGAGCTGACCCTCATCCAGCTGGCCCAGCTCACGGCAGACGACGAAGAGGCGTCGGGAGGGCGTGGCCCTCGAGCCGCCCTTAAACCCATCTCCGCCCCCGCCCAGCCGGCCGCGCCGACCGCCCAACCGCAACCGGCCGCACCTGTCGCCCAACCGCAACCCGCGCCAACCGCCGCGCCCACGCCCGGCCCCCAGCCGACCTCCCGCCCGGCCACGCCCCAAGCCGCCCCTACGCAGTCCTCTGCCGGGACGCCGGCGACACGTCCCCTTTCGTCGCTCAACTCTGCCGCGAAGGAAGAGAAGAAAATCCCCGTCCTGAACAAGGGAGGACTGGGCATCTCCATCCGCCACGCCGCCGCGCCCGAAAACCCCGCCGCCCCGGCTGCCACGCCCGCTGCCGCGTCGGCCGCTGCTCCGCCCGCCGACGAAGACTACATGGTCAACGAACGAGACATCAACTACTACTGGCAAGAATATGCGGGCCAGCTTCCGCAGGAACAAGTGGCCCTGGCCAAACGCATGCGCAACGTCCACCTGACCCTGCTAAACGACCACACGTGTGAGGCCGTGGTGGACAACCCCATCGTAGCCAAGGAATTCACCGACGAGACGCCGGTCATCCAGGAATACCTGCGCACGCACCTGAAGAACCGGAAAATCGCTCTCGCCATCCGCGTCAGCGCCCCCAAAGAACAAGTCCGCGTATATGGCCGCAACGAACAGTTCCAGATGATGTCCGAAAAGAACACGACGCTGCTGGACTTGCAGAACGAATTTGGACTGGAATTCATGTAAGCAACCGACCCGGCACTCCCCTCCGGGACTCCGGCCCGTTTCTTCGGGCTAAAAACCCGAAAATTATCTTTTTTCTGTGCGGCAAAGCGACAAAATTCGTACCTTTGCACGTGATTATCAATTACGCGTACTTTTTAATACAAACATCATGTCTGAAACAAAGAGAATCAAGACCGCCTTGGTATCTGTTTACCACAAGGAAGGTCTGAACGAAATCATCACCAAGCTGCACGAAGAAGGCGTTGAATTCCTGTCGACGGGCGGCACCCGCCAGTTCATCGAATCATTGGGCTATCCCTGCAAGGCCGTGGAAGACCTTACCACGTATCCCTCCATCCTGGGCGGACGCGTCAAGACCCTGCACCCCAAAATCTTCGGCGGCATCCTCTGCCGTCGCGCCTTGGAACAAGACTGCCAGCAAATCGAAAAATACCAAATCCCCGAAATAGACCTCGTCATCGTAGACCTCTATCCGTTTGAGGCAACCGTGGCCAGCGGCGCGCCCGAAGCCGACATCATCGAGAAGATTGACATAGGCGGCATCTCGCTGATTCGTGCCGCAGCCAAGAACTATAACGATGTGGTGATTGTGGCCTCGCAGGCACAATACCAGCCGTTGCGCGACATCCTGATGGAACGGGGCGCCAACACCACGCTGGAAGAACGCCGCTGGTTTGCCAAAGAAGCCTTCGGCGTATCGTCGCACTATGACACCGCCATCTTCAACTACTTCGACGGCGGCGAGGGAACGGCCTTCCGCTACTCGGCCAATCACCCCAAAGCCCTGCGCTACGGCGAAAACCCGCACCAGAAAGGTTACTTCTACGGCAACCTGGACCAAATGTTCGACCAGATCCACGGCAAGGAAATATCCTACAACAACCTGCTGGACATCAACGCAGCCGTAGACCTGATTGACGAGTTCCAAGAAACGACCTTCGCCATCCTGAAGCACAACAACGCCTGCGGCCTGGCCTCGCGACCTACCGTGCTCGAAGCCTGGAAAGACGCCTTGGCCGGCGACCCCGTATCAGCCTTTGGCGGCGTGCTCATCACCAATGCCGTCATCGACAAGGAAACGGCCGAAGCCATCAACGAGATATTCTTCGAGGTCATTATCGCCCCGGACTACGACGTGGACGCTCTCGAAATTCTGGGCCAGAAGAAAAACCGCATCATCCTGGTGCGCAAACCTGCCGAACTGCCCCAAAAGCAATTCCGCTCACTGCTGAACGGCGTGCTGATGCAAGACCGCGACCTGAAGGTGGAAACGCCCGACGACCTGAAGACCGTCACCACCCAAGCCCCCACGGAAAACGAAGTAGAGGACATGCTTTTCGCCAACAAGATTGTGAAGAACTCCAAGTCCAATGCCATCGTATTGGCCAAAGGCAAGCAACTACTGGCCAGCGGCGTGGGACAGACCAGCCGCGTAGACGCCCTGAAACAAGCCATCGAAAAGGCCAAGAGCTTCGGCTTCGACCTGCACGGAGCAGTCATGGCCAGCGACGCTTTCTTCCCCTTCCCCGACTGTGTGGAGATAGCCGGCAACGAAGGCATCACCGCCGTCATCCAACCGGGCGGCAGCATCAAAGACCAGTTAAGTTTTGACTACTGCAACGAACACGGCATCGCAATGGTGACCACCGGGTTCCGCCACTTCAAGCACTAAAAAAAGACAGAGATTGGCGGTTAGCGCTTAGTGATTAATGCGAAATCAATCATTAACCGCTAACCACCAATCATTAACCACTAATCACTAAACACTAAGTTAAGTAGTAATGGGCTTATTCTCTTTTACACAAGAAATAGCGATGGACTTGGGCACGGCCAACACCATCATCACCTGCAACGACAAGATTGTGGTGGACGAGCCGTCGGTAGTAGCCTTGGACCGTCGCACAGATAAAATGATTGCCGTGGGCGAAAAAGCCAAGATGATGCACGAAAAGACGCACGAGAACATCCGTACCATCCGCCCGCTGCGCAACGGCGTGATTGCCGACTTCTATGCCTGCGAGCAGATGATTCGCGGCCTGGTGAAGATGGTGAACCGCAAAGGCCGCCTCTTCTCGCCCTCGTTGCGCATGGTCATCGGTGTGCCTTCGGGCAGTACGGAAGTAGAACTGCGCGCCGTGCGCGACTCGGCTGAACATGCCGGCGGGCGCGACGTCTACCTCATCTTTGAACCCATGGCTGCCGCCATCGGCATCGGCATAGATGTGGAAGCGCCGGAAGGCAACATGATTGTAGACATAGGCGGCGGTTCGACAGAGATTGCCGTCATCTCGCTAGGAGGCATTGTCAGCAACAACTCCATCCGCATCGCCGGCGACGACCTTACCGCCGACATCCAGGAATACATGAGCCGCCAGCACAACGTGAAGGTGAGCGAACGCATGGCCGAACGCATCAAGATACATGTGGGAGCCGCCCTGACCGAACTGGGCGAAGACGCGCCGGGAGACTACATCGTACACGGCCCGAACCGCATCACAGCCCTGCCCATGGAGGTGCCCGTATGCTACCAGGAAATAGCCCACTGCCTGGAGAAATCCATCTCGAAAATAGAGACAGCCGTGCTCAGCGCGCTGGAAAACACGCCCCCCGAGCTGTATGCCGACATCGTGCACAACGGAATCTACCTGGCCGGCGGCGGAGCCTTGCTGCGCGGACTGGACAAGCGTTTGACGGACAAGATAAACATCCCCTTCCATATTGCCGAAGACCCCTTGCACGCCGTGGCCAAAGGCACAGGCGTAGCCCTGAAGAATGTGGATAAGTTCTCGTTCCTGATGAGATAACGGACAAGCTATGCGGAATCTGCTGAACTTTCTGGTGAAATACAATTACTGGTTCCTCTTTATCCTGCTGGAGGCGACCAGTTTTGTTTTATTATTCCGCTTCAACCGCTACCAGCAAAGCGTGTTCTTCACCTCGGCCAACGCAGCAGCAGGCAAGCTCTACGAAGCCCAAAGCGGCATCACGTCCTACTTTCACCTGAAGGAGGTCAACGAAGACTTGCTGAACCGCAACATGCTATTGGAGCAACGCATCGCCACGCTGGAAGAAGAACTGGCCGACCTTCACGCAGACTCCGTCCACTACCCAAGCCTCGATTCCATCCCGCCGCAGTCCGCCTACACGTGGCACAAGGCGCACGTCATCAAGAACAGCCTGAACCGCCTGGACAACTACCTGACACTGGACCGGGGTGAGGCCGACGGCATCCGCACAGAGATGGGTGTCGTAGACGCCAACGGCGTGGTGGGCATCGTCTACAAGACCACCCCGCACTACTCACTGGTCATCTCGCTGCTGAACAGCAAGTCGAGCCTGAGTTGCAAAATCCAGGGAAGCGACTACTTCGGCTACCTGAAGTGGGAAGGCGGCGATTCGCAATACGCCTACCTGCGCGACCTGCCCCGGCATGCCGAGTTCAACGTGGGCGACACAGTGGTGACCAGCGGCTATTCGGCCGTATTCCCGCCGGGACTGCTGGTGGGCTACATCGACGAGATGTCCGACTCGCACGACGGCTTGTCCTATCTGCTGAGAATCCGGCTGGCCACCGACTTCGGCCGGATCAACGACGTACGCATCCTTTCCGTGGAAGGGCAGGCGGAACGGGAGCAGCTGGAAGAGCAACCGAACAACGAATAACAGAAACAACCGCATAGACTCTAAACCACTTTGATACTCGACTACCTGCATAAAATAGGCTGGTTCATCGGCTTGCTGCTGCTGCAAGTGCTGATACTGAACAACGTGCACATCGCCGGATATGCCACGCCTTTCCTCTACGTCTACCTGATACTGAAACTGGAATCGGACACGCCCCGCAACGCACAGATGCTATGGGCCTTCTTCCTGGGCCTGGCGGTGGACATCTACTCGGACACGCCGGGCATGAACGCTGCCGCCACGGTGCTGCTGGCCTTTGTGCGCCCGTTGTTGCTGCGCCTCTTTGTCCCGCGCGACACGACAGACAGTTTCGTCCCCGGCATCCGTACGCTGGGCATGGCTCCGTTTCTGAAATACATCACGGCAAGCGTGCTGCTGCACCACTGCGCGCTGCTGGGCATCGAGTTCTTCTCCACCGCCCACGTCGGCCTGCTGTTGCTGCGCATCGTGGCAAGCACCCTGCTGACGTTGGGCTGCATCCTGGCCCTGGAAGGCATCCACTGGCAAAGAAATCCATAAGGAGGGCACCGACACATGGCTAAGAACTATAAACTGGAGAAAAGGAAGTACGTGATAGGCGGAGTGGCAGCCCTCATCGTGCTCATCTACCTCATCCGCCTGGTGGACTTGCAGATTCTGTCGGACGAATACAAGAAGTATGCCGACAACAACGCCTTCCTCAACAAAGTGCAATACCCCTCGCGCGGCGCCATCTACGACCGCAACGACGAACTGCTTGTCTTCAACCAACCGGCCTACGATATCACCTTTGTGCCGCGCGAAGTGGAGAACCTGGACACGGCGGACTTCTGCCGCACGCTGAACATCACCCGCGAACAGTTCGACCAACTGATGGCCGACGTGAAGAACCGGCGCAAGAACCCGGGCTATTCGCGCTACACGCAGCAGGTATTCATGACCCAGCTATCGGCCGAAGAGTGCGGCATCTTCCAGGAAAAGCTGTTCAAGTTTCCGGGCTTCGGCATCCAGCGCCGCACCATCCGGCAATACACCTACAACGCTGCCGGACATGCCCTGGGCGACATCGGAGAAGTGTCCAAGAGGGATATTGAGAAAGACGACTACTACCGCAGCGGCGACTACATAGGCAAGCAGGGCATCGAAAAGAGCTACGAGAAATACCTGCGCGGCGAAAAGGGAGTGGAGATACTGCTGCGCGACGCCCACGGGCGCATACAGGGACACTACATGGACGGCAAGCTGGACCGCCCCTCCGTGCCGGGCAAGAACCTGCGGCTGGGCATCGACATCCGGCTGCAGATGCTGGGCGAGCGGCTGATGCAGAACAAGATAGGCAGCATCGTGGCCATCGAGCCGAAGACGGGTGAAATCCTGTGCATGGTGTCGTCGCCCACCTTCGACCCGCACCTGCTCATCGGCCGCCAGCGCGGCAAGAACCACAACCTGCTGCAGAAGGACAAGCAGAAACCGCTGCTGAACCGCGCCATACAGGGCACCTACCCGCCGGGCTCCACCTTCAAGACCGCGCAGGCCGTCACCTTCCTGCAAGAAGGCATCATCGACAAGGACGCGCCGGCCTATCCCTGCTCGCACGGCTTCATCCACCGGGGGCTGCGCGTGGGCTGCCACGGCCACGCCTCGCCGCTGACGCTGGTGCCGGCCATTGCCACCTCGTGCAACGCCTACTTCTGCTGGGGGCTGTACTACATGTTCGGCAACAAAGAGAAATACGGCTCGCCGCAAAAAGCCATCACCGTCTGGAAAGACCACATGGTGGCGCAGGGCTTCGGCTATCGCCTGGGCACCGACCTGCCGGGCGAACAGCGCGGCCTCATCCCCAACGCCCAGTTCTATGACAAAGCCTACCGGGGCTCGTGGAACGGGCTGACCGTCATCAGCATCGCCATCGGACAGGGCGAAGTGCTGACCACCCCCCTGCAGATTGCCAACCTGGGAGCCACCATCGCCAACCGGGGCTGGTTCATCACCCCGCACATCGTGAAGGAGATAGAAGACAACCCGCTGGACAGCGCCTACACCACCCGCCGCTATACGGGCATCGACAGCCAATACTACGAATGGGTGGCCGAGGGCATGCGGGCGGCCGTCACCGGAAGCACGGGCAGCGGCACCTGCCGGCTGGTGAACACGATATTGCCCGGCGTGGAGGCATGCGGCAAAACAGGCACGGCACAGAACCCGCACGGCCGCGACCACTCCGTCTTCATGGGCTTCGCGCCGAAAGACGACCCGCAGATTGCCATCGTGGTGTACGTGGAAAACGGAGGCTGGGGCGCCACCTACGGCGTGCCCATCGGGGCGCTGATGATGGACCAATACCTGCACGGGCACCTGTCGCCCGAAAACGAGAAACTGGCCGACGACTTCAGCCGGCGCGTAGTGATGTATGGCGAAGGGGGGAGGTAGGAAGGCACGATGAGACGCAAGGAATCCATCTTCAAGACACTGGACTGGGCGACGGTGGTCATCTACCTCATCCTGGTCACCTTCGGCTGGTTCAGCATCTGCGGCGCCAGCTACGACTACAGCGAGCACGACCTGCTGGACTTCTCGACCCGCGCGGGCAAGCAGTTCGTGTGGATTATCTGCTCGTTCGGGCTGGCGGGCGTGCTGCTTATGCTGGACGACCTGTTCTACGAGACCTACTCCTACCTGATATACGGCATCCTGCTGCTCTTGCTGGCGGTCACCATCTTCATTGCGCCCGACACCAAGGGCAGCCGTTCGTGGCTCATCCTGGGGCCGGTCAGCCTGCAGCCGGCCGAGTTTGCCAAGTTTGCCACCGCGCTGGCACTGGCCCGCTGCATGAACGCCTACGGCTACGTGCTGAGGGGGTGGCGCAACGTGCTCACCGCAGGCCTCATCATCGTGGTGCCGATGGTGCTCATCGTGGCCCAGCGCGAGACGGGGTCGGCCCTGGTCTACCTGTCGTTCTTCCTGGTGCTCTATCGCGAGGGCATGCCGGGCACGGTGCTCTTTGCCGGCGTTTGCGCCGTGCTCTACTTCGTCTTGGGCATCCGCTACGCCGACGCAATGCTGGCCGACACGCCCACGCCCCTGGGCCAGTTCCTGGTGCTCACCCTCGTCCTGCTGGTGGCCGCCGGCATGACATGGGTCTACACCCGACGGGCCGCGGCGGCCAGGCTGATAGCCGGCGTCACCACGGGCGTGCTGCTGGCAGCCCTGGCCGTGTCCGAATGGATAGCGCCCTTCAACCTCGTGTATGTGTTGTGGGGGCTGTGCGTCCTGCTGGCCGGCTACCTGAGCTACCTGGCCCTGCAGACGCGGCGGGTGGCCTACGTGCTGACGCTGGCCTTTGCCGTCTGCTCCATCGGCTTCCTCTATTCGGCCGACTACATGTTCAACAGCGTGCTGGAGAGCCACCAGCAAATCCGCATCAAGGTGCTGCTGGGCCTGGAGGAAGACCCCAGCGGGGCGGGCTACAACGTCAACCAGTCCAAGATAGCCATCGGCTCGGGCGGGGTGACGGGCAAGGGCTTCCTAAACGGCACGCAGACCAAGCTGAAATACGTGCCCGAGCAAGACACCGACTTTATCTTCTGCACCGTGGGCGAGGAAGAGGGTTTCCTCGGCTCGGCCGCCGTGCTGCTGCTCTTCCTGGCCCTCATCCTGCGCCTGCTCCACCTGGCCGAACGCCAACCCACCACGCTGGGCCGCGTCTACGGCTACTCGGTGATGAGCATCTTCCTCTTCCACCTCTTCATCAACATCGGCATGGTGCTGGGTCTGACGCCCGTCATCGGCATCCCGCTGCCCTTCTTCAGCTACGGCGGCTCGTCGCTGTGGGGCTTCACCATCCTGCTCTTCATCTTCCTGCGCATGGACGCCGGCAGGGACGGACGCAAGTAAACCGGGGACTATAACTCCCGCTTGCTGGGACTATAATGCCAGCGACCGGGGACTATAATGCCCGCTCGCTGGGACTATAACGCCAGCAAGCGGGGCTTAAACCTCCCTCGGGCAAGGACGCGAAACGCCCGCGCGGAGCGTCCGAGTCCCCCGCCGAAGCATTCCCGAAAAGATTTATAGACAATGGATTAGAGAGAAGAAGAGTCGGATGCCTCGCCGGTGTCGACCCAAAGCAGGACGCCCATGTCGTTGACTCCCGGCAGGAGGCTGTCCGGCAAGAGGCTGACCAGGCTGACGCGGCACGTGTCGCCCAGTCCGGCAGGCAGGGAGAGGGAGGGCGAGGCCACGGTGCGCAGGTCGCCCCATCCCGAGCCATACCAGTTGCCCAGGCTGTCGGCCACCGGCAGGCAGACAGTGTCGCACACGGGCAGCCGCCCGCGCACGTCCAGCGTCACCTGCACGGGGAGGGAACGGTAGGGATAGGACGTGCGGTGGCGCAGCTCGACAGACAGGAGGAAGGCGGGCACCGTGTCCGGCAGGACGGCCTCGAAACTGACGGTGTCCGTGCGCGCCCATCCGTCGGCAGGCAGCGAGCGATAGGCATGAAACGCCACCTGCTGCCTGCACGCCCCGCAGAGGACGGCCAACAGGCAGCAGGCGGCCAGTGTCTTAGGATTGTGCAGGCGTGTCATTGGCGGGTGATGAAGCATTGGCCGGCGCGTCGCCTTGCGGTTTCTTGGGCTTGCGGGCGGGGCGGTTGCCTGCGGGTTGTCCTCCCTTGCCCTGCGGCGCACCCCCTTGTCCCTTGGGCGACTGCCCTGCGGCGGGACGCTGCGCTCCGTCTTTCTTGGACGCTGCCTGCTGTTTGGGCGCCGGTTTGTTTCCGCCCTGGGCGGCAGGAGCCGCGGATGCCTGTTGCGGTTTCTTCTTTTTCTTGTTCTTGCTCTTCTTGCTGCGATCGAAGCGCGTCAGCTCGTCCTGCTCCAGCAAGTCCGCCGGGCGGCGGCTCTCCGTCCGTGCCGAGCCTTCCAAGAGGCTGTCGGGCTTCTCGCCCCGCTTGTTCATGTTGATGATCTGGAAGGCGCGCCGCCCGCTGATGGTCACGGCGTTGGCCAGCAGCGTCTTGTCCGTGGAATAGGTCACCTGGTTGCTCAGTATGTCCGACTTGAAGTAATAATACGTGCCGTCCACGGTCTCCAGCGGAATCTCTTTGCTGGGCAGGCGCTTCTGTGCCTCCACGTAGGTATCCACCTCGTAGTTCAGGCAGCACTTCAGTTTGGCGCACTGTCCGGCCAGTTTCTGCGGGTTGAGGGCGATGTCCTGATAGCGGGCGGCCGCCGTGGCCACCGACACGAAGGACGTCATCCACGTGGCGCAACACAACTCGCGCCCGCACGGCCCGATGCCCCCGATGCGCCCCGCCTCCTGGCGCGCGCCTATCTGCTTCATCTCAATGCGCACATGGAACACTTCGGCCAGCACCTTGATGAGCTGGCGGAAGTCCACGCGTTCGTCGGCAATGTAGTAGAAGATGGCTTTGTTGCCGTCGCCCTGGTATTCCACGTCGCCAATCTTCATCTGCAGTTTCAGGTCCTTGGCAATCTGGCGCGAGCGTATCATGGTGCTGTGCTCGCGGGCCTTGGCTTCCTTATACTTGTCCATGTCGATGGGTTTGGCCTTGCGGTAGATGCGCTTGATGTCCGCCTCCGACTTCAGGTTGGCTTTCTTCAGCTGCAAGGGCACCAGCCGGCCGGTGAGCGTCACCACGCCGATGTCATGTCCCGGCGAGGCTTCCACGGCCACGATGTCGCCCTTCTCCAGGGCAATGTGGTTGCTGTTGCGGTAATATCCCTTGCGGGTGTTCTTGAACTGCACCTCCACCAAGTCACACTCCTGCGCATTGCCCGGTATGTCGGCCAGCCAGTCGTAAGTGTTCAGTTGGCGGTCTTGGCGTCCGCAGCTCCGGCAGCACAGGTTGCCGCTGCCGTTGTGCAGCACAAACGGGTGCACCGGCTTCGGCTGGGTGTCGGCAGGCTGGGAATCAGTCTGGTTTATGTTCGGATGCTCTGTTTTCATATTCATATATACGGATTAGAGGTGATTTATGCTTTCAACAATACAATCATTTTCAGCGCAAAGTCGAAGAATATCATGCGGGGATTGACATTCTGCGCCACGTGCCACTGGGCTTCGCTCAGTTCGTGCATGATGCCCATGACGTTGCGCTCGTTGATAAAGGGCGAGAAACGCGTGGCAAAGTTCTCTTCCGCCCGCGTCATATAGTTCATTTCCGGCCGGTGGAGGTTATAGACGAAGTTTTCCCGCAGCATGCGCTGGCAATAGTCCAGAAAGTTCTTCTGCCTTTCGCGCCCCAGGCCGGCCACTTGTTCGCTCCACTGCTTCATGTCGCGTATCTTGCGCCCGTAGGCCTGTCGCATCAGGTTGACAAAAAGGGTAAAGAACAGTTCGTTTTCTTCGTTCAGGCTGATGGTTCGCAACGCCTTGACAAAGTTGCCGTTGGCCATGTGGGCGATGGCTTCGCTGTCCGCCGGTTGCACGCCATAGCGGTTGCGCAGGGCTTCGGCTACGTCGGCCTCGGCTATGCGCGGCACCTCGAAACGCTGCGTGCGGCTCAGAATCGTAGAGATAATCTGTTCGGGCATGTCGCTGACCAGCAGGAAGAGGGTCTGCGCCGGCGGCTCTTCCAGCAGTTTCAGGAGCTTGTTGGCGCAAACCTCGTGCAGTTTCTCCGGCAGCCAGACGATGGTAATCTTATAGCCTCCCTCCACTGACTTCAGGCTGAGCTTGCGCGATATCTCGTCACTCTCGCGGGCGTAGATAATGGCCTGTCCGTTTTCAGCTCCCATCTCGTTCAGCCAGTCATCCAGGCCGAAATAGGGAGTGGTGGTCAGCAGGTGCCTCCAGTCGGGCAGATAGTCGTCGCAGATCTCTTTCTTTCCCTTGGCGCTCTTTACGATGGGAAACATAAAGTGTACGTCGGGATGTATCAGCTTGTTCCACTTCACGCACGAGGGGCATTCGCCGCAAGCATCCGTAGCCGCCGGATGCGCGCAACACAGATAACGGGCGTAGGCCAAGGCCAAAGGCAACTTTCCGCATCCCTCCGGCCCGCAAAACAGCCGGGCGTGGGGAATGCGTCCTTCGCGCACTTCTTGCAACAGCCGTTCCTGGGCTGCCTGTTGTCCGATGATGTCTTTAAAGTAGAACACGTGAATAGGGGTGAATGGTTAGTGGTTAGGGAGTAACGGTTTGGGATAAGTGGGGAATGACTGCTTTTTTAATAAATCTTCTCCGCCACCTGCCGGATGCTGTCCACGGCCCCGATGGAATAGAAATGGATGCTGGGCACGCCGTGAGCCATCAACTCCCGGCACTGACTGATGCACCACTCCACGCCCACCTGCTGCACCTGGGCATCGGTGTCGCACTTCTCCACTGCACTGACCAGTTCCTCGGGTATATCAACCTTGAATGTCTTGGGGATAACGCTCAGCTGCGCCTTCTTCTTCAGCGGCTTGATACCGGGAATGATGGGCACCGTGATGCCAGCCTCCCGCGCCCGCTGCACGAAATCGAAATACTTGCGGTTGTCATAAAACAGCTGGGTGACGGCATACTCCGCTCCTGCCTCGATTTTCCGTTTCAGCCAATAGAGGTCCGACTCCAGGTTGGGAGCCTCCTCGTGCTTCTCGGGATAACAGGCCACGCCGTAAGAGAAAGGCGTCTTGGTCACCGTCATCTCCGAACCGTCGACAAAGATGCCTTGATTGAAGTGGTTGATTTGTTCCTCCAGTTCGATGGCATGGGCATATCCGCCTTTTTCGGGCACAAATACAGGCTCGTGTTTGGCCTTGTCGCCACGCAACACCAGCAGGTCTGTGATGCCCAAAAACTGCAGGTCGAGCAACATGTATTCGATGTCCTCGCTGGTAAACCCGCTGCACAGCACGTGGGGCACCATTGTGATGTTATATTTATTCTGGATCGCCGCAGCCACGGCCACCGTGCCCGGACGGCGGCGCAAACGGCTACGCTGGAAAAGACCGTTGCCCAACTCTTTGTAGACATACTCGCTGCGATGGGTCGTAATATTGATGTATTGAGGGGCAAACTCGCGAAGCACATCAATATCATGATACAACTTCTCAATGCCCGTACCCTTGAGCGGAGGCAGTATTTCAAAAGAGAAAGCGGTCTTTTCCCGGCTATTTATCAAATCAATTACTCTCATTTCTGTTCCGTTTATCATCATTTACCGGACATAAACCCGGTATATCGGGCAAAAATACGAAAAAGAAATGAAAAACCAGCTGATTAAGGGGCGATTATTCTTTGATGCAGCGGATGGCCAAGGCTTTATAGAACTCTCCTTCACTGGATTTTGTACTAGTCTTTACCATTTCATTTTCCTGAGCTATAAAGAACACAGTTTGTTCGGGTATCTGGTTATTCATCTCATCCCAACTCCAAAACCCGACCATTTGTTTGGCATTAACATAACCTTCTGCAGACAGCCACATGCCCGAAGCACGGATATCCAGCATCGTTTCGTTAGTGGCCGGTTGCACATCCTCTGACGGACTCCCTACCGGATACCCAACCAAAGGTTCCCACGGCCCTCCTTTCAACAGGGCAACATTGCCTCCTACATAAGCCTCCAAGCGATCCCAATCCGCCAACGACGGGATACGCCAACCTTCCGGACTGATTTTGCCCGCCAAGAGTGCTTCACCATTGTAAAAACAGAGTGGATAGGTGCCATCCGTCTGAAAATAACCGGCCTCGCCGTTCAGTTGTTCTTGCAAAGGAATGGCAGTACCATCGCTATAACGGGTAGCCTTCAGGTTCTCGCGCATCCAATATTGCGTACCCACCTTGACAATGGGATATTCCCGCAGCCCTTCCCGCACGTCACGCAAGGTATGGGCTATGACACGAACCGACGCAGGTTGCGCCGGCTTATCCAGACACATTTTTCCGGTTTCATCAAAATAAAGTGCTTGCACCGGAGCCCGTTGCCCCGACTCATAAGTGAAAGTATTGTCGGCCTCGTCCCAACGCAAAACGCCGCCGTGGCTACTCTCATCCACACCCAGCAGTTGCAACACGATGCCTTGCGTCAGGTCTGCCTTGCCATCCTCATCCAGCGGATAAGCCGTGATGGCCGTGGCAGTCAATGCATCCGACAGGAGGTATTCCTTGCAAACTTCGGCCACTGCACCCCGGCCTTCCTGATACACCCAATATACCTGAGACTCCTCAAAGCTGAGAACTGATACATGCAGGGCTGTATTTTCGTCCGTATTTTCTACCGGATCCAAATTGACGGCATCCGGCCATTCGCCAACAGAAGCCACTACTCCTTCCAAGATTTCGCTATCCATCTCCGTGAGGTCGATTTTCAACTCATACTGCATATTGCCCTCCAGTTCCGCTATGGCAGGCATAGGACACGTATATACCCGTCCATTCCAATCCATCTGAAATGCCTGCGTTCCGTCAATGGCCTGCGGCAACAGAATAAACTCACATCCTTCCAGTTGACCGTCTTTCGCCTGCCACTCGCCCGCAGGCAAGATGTCGGCCACCGACGAAAAACCGGAAAAGGTCTGAGCGGCCAAATCATAACGGGCCTGCGTATAAAAACCGGTGGCCACCAGCCGAGGGGAAGCCGCCAACAATTCGTCTGCGCCCGCTTCCTCACCGGGCACCAAGATTATCTTCAATTTGGTCAACTGATGACTGAAAGCCAGTTCCACCGCCTTCTCCGACCCTTCCACCTGATTCTTCGACGCGGTCATAAAGTCGCTGGCCGAATAAGAGGCAGCATCGCTTTGGTCTGTTTGAATAGAAACCGGCATCGAGGATGCGCCTCCCGCCAGGCCCGCTTCCGCATAAGGATAATAAGCCACAAAGTCCAAGGCCGTATGGTCTTCCGGATAAAACACCACCCGTTCCGGCACCAACTTGCTGCCAT
The DNA here is from genome assembly GCA_949289265.1 of uncultured Bacteroides sp. Taxonomy (GTDB): domain Bacteria; phylum Bacteroidota; class Bacteroidia; order Bacteroidales; family Bacteroidaceae; genus Bacteroides. The sequence continues at coordinate 19,600 of CASENE010000059.1, read as the reverse complement.
CGCCGCATTGCAACATCAGATTGTCAATGTAACGCGACTCTGCCAACGACTCTCCCGTCAGCATGGCAAACAACCCGATCCGGTCGCCCGCTTCAAACGCATCGCCGGTCATCTTGGTAGCAGCCTTCTTGATTTTCAACGAAAAACTAATAGGGATTTCACCCTCTTCCACCTCGCCGGTAGAAGCAATTTCATTCACACAAGCCGTCATGCCCATCCACCCAAAGGATACACAACAAACCATCGTAAGCAAATTCCATGAAAATGTGTTGATTTTCATTTGTATAAGATTAAGGTAGGGAAAACTCCCCGTTAATAATTACTCCAACCTGCCAAGCCAGACTCTAATTCCGATTTTTCCATTGGAGTCGTGCAAATATAATAATTTATAGGAAACAAAGCATAAACTACGGCATTTTTCTGCAAACTTTTGTAGAAAAACGATGATTTTACAGTCTTCTACCTTCCTCCGCACCCTATTTTTTAGGACATAGGCGAAAGCGAAGAACCACACAACTCTTCCTATTCAATCCAAGACAACCCGCCGCACCGTGACTTCTTCATTCAAAAACACGGAAGCCGATTCGGAAAATTTCTCTTCCGCCTCGGTGGTAAAATAGACGCATTCCCCACCACGAGTACACCGGGCATCCATTTCCGGATGACGAGCAAGATAATCCTTCAGGCTGTCCGCCACCAGTTCTCCTTGCGATACCACGGTAATCCCCGCCGGCATATACAATCGAATCTTGGGCAACAACAACGGATAATGCGTACAGCCCAAGATGACAGTATCAATACGGGCATCTTGCTGCAACAACTTGCCGATGTATTTCCGAACAAAATAATCAGCCCCGTCGCCCTCTGCCTCGCCATTCTCCACCAAAGGTACCCAAAGCGGACAAGCCTGCCCGTAAACCTTGATGTCAGGGAACTGCTTGCGTATCTCCATCGGATAAGACTCAGACTGAATGGTACCGGCCGTAGCCAAGACTCCCACATGACGGCTACGCGTGACCCCGCCGATGCTCTCCACCGTAGGACGTATGACACCCAACACCCTGCGCGAAGCGTCCCAGCCTGGCAAGTCGCGCTGCTGAATGCTCCTCAACGCCTTGGCCGATGCCGTATTACAAGCCAGAATCACCAGTTGGCAGCCCATTTCAAACAACTTGATAACAGCTTGGCGGGTAAACTCATAGACAATCTCAAATGAACGGGTGCCATAGGGTGCCCGGGCATTGTCGCCCAGATAGATATAATCATATTGGGGCAATGCTTCACGGATTTTGCGCAAGATGGTCAGCCCGCCATAGCCGGAATCGAACACCCCGATGGGTCCCGGAAGGGAAGATAACGACGGCATAAAAAGAAAGAATCGGTTCTAACAAAAAAGAGAAAGCGCCAAGGATGCGAATTTTCCGGATAGCAATGCCTACCCGCTCCAAATCCGCCTCCTCCGCGCCTCAAAAAAGAATAATTTCACGAAAATAAAGGAGTGCCAAAATACAAAAGAAAGAATAAAAGGCCTTTTCTGCTTTTGGCACACCCTCTCTATGGGTATAAGATGATTACTTGATGCCCAGTTGTGCCTTCACCTTAGCCGTTACGTCGATGCTTTCCTTACCGATATAAACCAGCGGCGTGCGGGCAATGTCAAAGATGTAAATGACGCCTTCAGCCTGGCCCACAGCCTGAATGGCAGCATCCAACTTCTGCATGATGGGGGTCATGGCGTCTTGCTGAGCCTTCTGCATGGACTGAGAGGCTTCCTGCTGGAACTGCTGCTGGCGTTGTGCCATATCCTGCAATTCTTTCTGACGACGCTCGGCAATGTTCTGAGGCAACGAGTCGGCTTGAGCCAAGAACTCCTGATATTTCTTGTTGAATTCTTCCTCCGTGCGCTGCATCTCGTCCTGGTATTGCTTAGCCATGGCATCCAAATCAGCTTGTGCCTTGGTGTACTCAGGCATTACGGTGATGACTTCCTGCGAATTCATGTGAGCGAACTTAGTCTGTGCCCCTGCTGCCAAAGGCAGGATGAACAGGGCAGCAATCAGTGCGATTTTTTTAAGCATAATGTTTTTTATTTATTTGAATGATTAATTGTTACTTGCTGCAAATATACGGCAAAGCAAGGGGATGTCAAAATAAGCACCGCTATTTTTACATCCTAAGCCCTGCAAGGAGCTATTTTTAGTTGCCATAACCCAATTTCGCCAACACCTCGTCGCTGATATCTATTTCGGGCGAAGCAAAAATAATGCTGGCAGCCGAAGCTCGATCTGTCACCACCGCATAGCCCTTGGCAGTGGCAATCTCCTTTACGGCATTATAGATTTCGTCTTGCAGAGGTCTCATCAGTTTCTCCTGCAGTTTAGCCAATTCGCCACCGGGGCCGAAATACTGCTGGCGCAACTTTGCCAATTCGGTTTCCTTGTCCACAATGGCCTGCTCCTTGGCTTTCCGCTGCGCGTCAGTCCACGAAGATGCACCATCTTGATATTCCTCATACAGAGTCTTGGCAACCTTAGCCAGTTTCTCCACTTCAGCCTGCCATTGCTTCGACGATTGCTCAAGTTGCTGGTTGGCACTCTCATAAGCCGGAATACGGCCCATGATATATTCCATATCTATCAAGGCAAAACGCTGTGCCTGTGCCGTCAGCCCGAATGCAGACAACAACAGGATAATAACGAAGCTCTTTTTCATAACGTATAAAAATAGGGTTAATATCAGAATTCTTGTCCCAAAATAAAGTGGAACTGACTGCCGCCATACGAACGGCTGCCGTGCACGCGGTCGAAACCATAAGCCCAGTCAATACCCATCATGCCAATCATGGGGAGGAAGATACGCACACCCACACCGGCCGAACGTTTCAGGTCGAACGGATTGAAGTCGCCCACCTCTTGCCAGGCATTACCGGCTTCCACGAAGGTCAGCGCATAGATACTGGTGCTGGTCTCCAACATCAACGGATAGCGCAACTCAATACCCAGACGGGCATAAGCATAACCTTCGCGTCCATAAGAAGAGAGTGAACCATTCTCATAACCACGCAAGGCGATGGTCTCCGTGCCATACGTAGAATAACCGGTCATGCCGTCACCACCCACTTCAAAGGTACCGAAAGGCGATTTCTTATACTTGTTATAGTGTCCCAGCAAACCGAAGTCCACACGACCCATCAGCACCGGCGTATGCTTCACGGTGAAAGGATCCATCAAGGGGATATAGACTTTCGATTTGAATTTCCACTTGTGATATTCCACCCAACGCTGCATGGCATTGATGTCCTCTTGCTTGCTCAAGTCATACTTGCTGTAGTCCACTCCGTCAAACAAAGAATAAGGAGGCGTGATTTGCAACGACAGCGAGAACTCTGAACCTTGGCGCGGATAAATAGGATTGTCAATAGAACTGCGGGACAACGTGAGGTTCAAACTCAAATCGTTGCAGTTGCCGTTGGTCACCATGAAATATTGCCAGTCTCTCAGGATATACCGCTGATAGGACAATTCGGCCGTAAACTGGAAATAGTCGTCAGGCCAGTTCAGACGCTTACCGAACATCACCGCCAAACCGAACATCTGCACAGACTTATCCGGGTCGTAATAATTCTCATAGTTCAGATAGTTGCCATAATTATACATACCGTAGCCATACATGCCGCTGTAATAGCTGTTATACATGTTGCTCATCAACGCATCGTTGTAATACTGGCTACTGATATCAGTCTGGCGGGAATAGAAAGCCGAGATGGAGAAAGCATTCGGGCGTTTGCCGCCAAACCACGGGTCAAAGAACGAAACGCTGTACGACTGATAATAGCGGGCGTTGGTCTGTCCGCTGATGGTCAACGTCTGTCCGTCGCCCTGCGGCAGGATGCCACGATAGTTCTCGCCCGGATGCAGCAGGTTGGCCAACGAGAAATTGGTGAACTTCAAGCTCAACTTACCGATGATACCCGTCTGTCCCCAACCGGCAGAAAACTCCACCTGGTCATTGGCCTTCGACACCAACTGATAATCAATATCCACTGTACCATCCTCGGGACGTGGTTGAATATCCGGATTGATTTGTTCCGGGTCAAAGTGTCCCATCTGAGCAATTTCACGATAAGAACGCATCAAATCCTCGCGGCTGAACAACTGGCCGGGACGTGTGCGCAACTCACGGCGTACCACATTTTCATACAAACGGTCGTTACCACTGATCATCACCTTGTTGATAGTGGCTTGACGTCCCTCGTAGATACGCATCTCCAAGTCGATAGAGTCGCCCACGATGTTCACCTCCACCGGGTCAAGGCTATAAAACAGGTAACCGTTGTTATAATACAGGTTACCGATGGCATCGTCATCCGTATTGAGGCGCTGATCCAGCAACTTCTGGTTGTAGACATCACCCTTCTTCATCTGCAGCATATAAGCCAACTGCTCCGACGGATACAGCGTGTTGCCCACCCATGTGATGTTGCGCAGATAATATTTCTGCCCTTCATCAATGCGCATGTACACATCCACCGTCCGATCGTCATACTGACTCACGCTGTCTTCCACAATCATGGCGTCACGATAGCCCAACTCATTATATTTATCAATGATGAGCTGCTTATCGGCCTCGTAATTTTCTTCCACGAACTTCTTCGTGCGGAACAGGTTCAGCAGTTTGCCCTTCTCGTTCGTTTTCTTCATCACGCGCTTCAGCTTCTTGTCCGAAAGCGCATAGTTTCCCTCTATCTCAATGTGATGCACCTTCACCTTTTCCTTCTTGTCGATGGCAATGTCCACAATCACCTGGTTCTCATGAGCGGGGTCGTCTTTCTGGTTGATAAAGACCTCAGCGTTCTTAAAGCCCTTGTCATCAAAATAACGCTTGATCAAGGTCTCCGCACGGTCTACGATGTTCGGCGTAATCTGACCGCCCTTTATCATACCGATTCGCTCCTCCAGGTCTTCGCGTTCAGACTTCTTGACGCCTGTATAATGGATATCAGACACGCGGGGACGCATCGTCAGATGAATGGTCAGCCACACCTTGCCGTTTTCTTCCTTGTCATCCGTAATGCTGACATCCGAAAAAAGGCCATGATGCCAATAGCGCTTACAGGCCTGCGTAATCTCATCGCCGGGAATGGAGATTGTCTGTCCCTTCGCCAAACCGGACAAGCCAATAATGACATAATCTTCGTAATTATCGGCACCTTCCACCTTAATATCGGCTATTTCAAATTTCTTGGGAGTGCCAGAGTACAATACCACCGGCTTTTCCACCTCAGCACTATCGGTTGCCACCTCTTGCGCCCATCCATTGACGGGAACGGCAAACAAGCTCAAAAGCACTATAATCAAGACGAAAATACGTTCGTGCATCTTACTGTTCTATATTTATATACAATAGGTCTTTGTCTTTTCCTTTCACAGTCAGCCGATTTGTTCACTGGTCTTTCCAAACCGACGTTCTCTTTTCTGATAATCGCAAATGGCTTTATAAAATTCCTCTTCACGAAAATCCGGCCAATAGGTATCACAGAAATACAACTCAGAGTAAGCACATTGCCACAACAAATAATTGCTCAGCCTCAGCTCGCCCCCCGTACGGATAAGCAGGTCAGGGTCCGGCATGAAATTCGTTGTCAGATAAGAAGCAAACACATCTTTGTCTATTTGCTCGACAGCCAGTTCACCGTTCTTCACGGCCATCGCCAACTTCTTCGCAGCCTCCGTAATCTCCCACTGGGAGGAATAGCTCAAAGCCAAAACCAGATTCATCCCTTTATTGGCAGCCGTATGTTCCACGCAAGCATCCAAACGCCCCCGCACATAATCCGGCAATTTGCTCACATCGCCAATGACCCGGAAACGGATGTCGTTTTTCATAAAGGTCTCCTCTTCTATCGAATCGAAGAGCAAACTCATTAACGCAGAAACTTCATCTGCCGGACGTCCCCAGTTCTCGGTGGAGAAAGTATACAAGGTCAGGTATTTCACACCCAGTCTTGCCGCTTCTTCAGCAATGATGTGGACGGTTTCCGCCCCCACCTGGTGCCCGTAACTACGTTCTCTCCCGCGTTGCTTGGCCCATCGGCCGTTCCCATCCATGATGATCGCCACATGGGCAGGAATCCGGTCTGAATCAATTTGTTCTTTATATGACATGTCCTTTCTCTCTTATTTATATACCTCGGTCTCTGCCCCTTCACCGTTCCGACGGCAATAGGGTCAAAGTTCCCAAGGCTCACTCTCTTTCAAATCCCAGTCGGCTCAGGCGACCGCGCCACACCTCGTTGGGCGTGCCGTTACCGCCAAATATCACCCAGATAAAATCACGTTTATCCGCAGCCGAAACGGCATCCTCCGACGTAGCATCCACCACCACCGTATAAGACCGCTTGTTCTTAAACTCGGCAGGCAACAAGAATTTTTCTTCCACCTGTTGCCACCCGATACCCGATTCCGAAGTATAGATGGCGTCCATGGCACCACCAAAAGCATAAAACTGCTCTGCATAATACAGCAGGACAGGGTTCTGCATAGCCGGACACCACATATTCTCTACATCGGTTTCCAACGATGCCCAGTCCAGCCCGTAGTTGGAGAACCAGGCAACCGTCTTCTCATTTCCATTCAAAGGCATGCCTGCCACCATCACCTGCGCAGCACCGCCTCCTGTCGTATAATTGGCATAATAAATGTGTTCTGTGGGGAAACCGGAAGGCACCTTCTCGCCCAACGTCCACCCGGCATGTTCTTCCAACTGTTTTTCCGTAATGGTGCAAAAGACATTCTCTTGGGACTCATCTTGGCAGATTCCTATCAAGGTAGCCTCCTGCCGACTCACGTCATTGTCAGGCAAGGTCGCCACCAGCGACTGTACATTGCCACTCAGCATTTCCACCTTCTGCCACGCCGTTCCTGTTGCGTCCGAAGCATATACATCCCCCGAAGCCAACATATAAAGGCGCCCGCCAAAAGCCAGAAGAGAAGTCACATCGGCTTGTGCAGGCAGTCCCGTCACGTCAGCAGCCGTCCATCCATATTCACCCGGATTGGCAGAAGTCCGATAAAGCTGCGTAGGCGAAGTATAAACCAGCAATTCCTTATTCAATCCCTGCCCCATGAGCACCGCCTTCTGTTCACCGGAGTTCACCGATTGCGTAAACACATCGGCCACCGTGTCCATATGCACCCAAGTAAGCGAATCCGGGTCTTGCCGATGCACCCTGATCTGCAAGGTATAAGGGCGTGTCGTCATGCCGTCTCCCGCATGTACCAGCAATTTGATGCCATCCTGCCCCGTTGCATTCATGGCCGGCAACAGGTTATGATAGGCCTCCGTATTGAGAACCGTATCTCCCGAAGTGACGCTCCACAATACGCTCAACACATCTATTTTAATACTGTCGATGATGGTATCCGCATCTACCGGCAACGAATCCGGATTATAAATCAAATTATTCAACTGGTCTATCTCAAACGGGTAATCCACTCCATGAATCGTGTCGAGGCTAAAGGCATGAATGGTAGCATCCGTGCTATATTCCGTCACTGTCTCCGAATCCAGACAGGAACTTATGCCCATCGACACCAGCAGAAAACCTATAATTACTGATAGAAATCTTGTTCTCATTCCGTACATTAGTGTGTTATTTACAAGTTGCAAAAATAGGAACATTTTTTTCTATATGCCCCTTTCCGCGGAAGTTTTATACAAAATTATAGATAAAATAACCGATTTCCACGATAAAACTCCCGCTTTTAAAGGCTCTTACAAGCCCGCGTTTGCCTTATAATGACGTATGACCCTGCCAAAATGCTGCTCAAGAATACACATTTTTTTTCGGTCGATCTGCGGTGCCTGCACGCCTCCCTGCAGCCTTAGGGGAGACTCCTCCACAAAAGCCTCATCCCACGTCCCGGCATCAAGAAACGACTGCAAAGTATGACTTCCACCTTCCACCAACAACGATTGCAGGTTGCGTACATACAGTTCATTCAATAGCTGTGGCAGCAAAGGAGTCTGGAAATCGGCCGGCACATACTCCACGCCCGGTCTCGGTTCCCACATTTTCTCGGTAAACACCAGTGTGGGTGCCGTTCCGTCAAACAAATGAGCATCGTCAGGCAGGACACCCCGGCGGTCAATCACCACCCGCACCGGCGAAGGGCCATACCAATCGCGCACGTTCAGGCACGGATTGTCCAGCAAAGCCGTTCGTGTCCCCACCAGGATGGCACTGTGTTCAGCCCGTTTCTTGTGCACCAAGAGCGTTGTCAGCTCATCCGACAACCGTACGGGATGCCCCCCTGCACGTTCCACATCCAGATAGCCGTCGGCCGATTCTGCCCATTTCAACGTGACATAGGGACGCCGCTGGGTATGAAAAGTAATAAAACGCCTGATGAGGGCCCGGCACTCCTGCTCCAACACGCCCACCACCACCTCGCGGCCGGCTTCTCTCAATTTCTGTATGCCTCGGCCGGCCACTTTTGAAAATGGGTCTTGACAACCCACCACAATGCGCGGGATGCCTTTCTCTACAATCAGGTCGGCACAGGGAGGCGTTTTCCCATAATGCGAACAGGGCTCCAGGCTGACATAAAGAGTAGACCGCTTCAGTAAAGCGGCATCCTTGACCGAACGAATGGCATTCACCTCCGCATGCGCTTGCCCGCAACGCACGTGATATCCCTCGCCGATGATTTGCCCGTCACACACGATAACAGCCCCCACCATCGGATTAGGCGCTGTCCGACACAAACCGTTGCGTGCCAACTGCAAGCAACGGCGCATATATTTTTCATCTTCCATGCTTTCCATTTTGAGCGCACAAAAGTAACACTTAATTGGAGAAAACGAAAGATCCATGCCTCCTTTTACTCATTCCGCGCACCGCAATAGGGGCAAACGCCTTTCTGCGCAAGTATCTCCCCACAACTGCCACAACGATAACAGGGGGCATGCAACAAGCGGTATGCACAACGGACAAAAAAGACAAACAACGCCAGAAGGAACAGATAGCCTATATAAATATAGGTAGTAAGCATAAAAAAGAAATAGCAGAAGATGCAGGCTGTGGCCAGTTCCAACAAGCCATACAGGGCTTGCACAAAAGGCAAACGACGAAACATGACATCCACCGTGGCCACCAGCACCACGACAAACAGCCAAAAGCCCGACAAGAACAACGACAATACCAAGGGGACATGCCAGGGCGACAAAGTGGGGTTGTAATAATAATGTTCCCACGTTTCCGGCACAAAGACCTGCATCGTCTCGTAAAGAGTGGCACAAAAAGCCATCAGCAGGCAGAGCAAGAGGGGATACACGCCATCCACACGCTTCCATCTCGCCCTCCCCGAAGGCCGGCGGCGCACCATGCGCACCAGCCAGAAAGCCACAAACAGGGCACAAACGGCAATGAAATAAGGCACATGCGTGTTGCTGAACAAATGTATGGCCTGCGAAATGCTGTCTGCCGGCATGAAAGCCTGCTTCATCTCGCTTTCCCGCAGCCATCCCTGCACCTCCTGCGAATGCGCCAGCTTCACCCAGATGCTGTCTATCGAATCCTGAGGATGCACATCCAGTTCTGCCACCACCGCCCGGTCTCCCCGATACAACGTATTATAGCTTTCCTTCAACGGCAAAGCCACCAGTCGCACCGAATCTGCATGCAGCACTAAGTTCGTGTTCCACGTATAATGCCGCTCGTACAGGCAAGACAAGGAATCGCGCGTGCGCTCGTCCAACGATTCATCCGACAAGTCCGGCACCGCATAATGACAGGAAGCCAGCAAGCCCAGCAGACATCCCAGCAGCAACGCCCGAAGCGAATACACCTGCGCCACCTCCAAGCCTTTTTCTCTGCCGTATCCCTTATTCTGCCGCATAGACTTTCATCTGACAATTCTTACAATCAAACGACAAGCGAAAACGGCGTCCATCCGATGCCACCAGGAAATAAGGTTCCCGATAGGGCGACTTTCCTTTCTGATGCACCGGACACCACCCCAGGCTGTAACGCAGACAGTGACGGCAAAACATCACCACGGCCCCAGGCACTGCCTGCGCTTCATAGGCCGGCGCTACTTGTCGCACTCCGTGGTCGATGTAAAATCTACGCGCCTCGGCGTTCATCACATTGCCCAGATAAGTCAGCGATGCCAACGGGAAAGGCAACTTGCCGGGACGGCGCACGGCCACTTCCTGCCGATAGGTCATGCGGCGCACGGCCAACAAGCGTTCCACTACCTGGCGACGCCAGTCGGCCACTACCGAAGCTGGCAGGAACCAGTCTTCTGTCCACCCCAACTTCGGCTCGCCCATAGCCTCGAAAGGCGTATTCCCCAGCTTATCCAACTGTGCACGAAGATAAGCAGCCTGAGGCGTACGGGCCTTCTCCTTCGGCTGCTGGAAAGACAACACGGCGCGGTGGCCATCTTCATCCTCCGCCCCCAGTGCAAAGCCCCCGCCTGTCTCGGTCAATGTCCAGCGCAAACCTATCTTCCGCTCGGCAGACTTACGCGCCAGCAACCTCTCAAAATCTTGATCAAAATTGCGATACAAAGGCGTACGGGCCTTGATGTGAGGCACCTCGCCGGCAGGGAAAAGCCGGTTGCCCTCCACCCGATTGATGCGGAAACCCTGCAGGCGTCCCCGCTCGTCCACGTAACACACGCCGTCACCGTTGTGGAAAGGCTTCACCCCCGCCACGATCAGCCAGGCGCCGCGCTGTTCTTTCAGCGTCCCCATCTCTTCGCCCAGCGATTTGGGCGTATCAAAGGATGCCACCTCTTCGCCGCGTCCCTCCAGAAAGTAGTGCGTAAAGCCCCGGCTGAAACTCTTGTCCAACTGTGGGGTAAAAGTATAACGGCACGTGCCCGACGAAGCACGCACATACTCCGGCCTCCGCGACAGAATGGCATCAAGCTTCTGGCGATAGGCCGCCGTAACATTCTTCACGTAACCCACATCCTTCAGGCGCCCTTCTATCTTCAGCGATGACACGCCGGCATCCAGCAACTGCTCCAGGCGGTCGCTTTGGTTAAGGTCTTTCAGCGACAACAAATGCTTGTCGCGCACCACGACACGCCCGTCGGCATCCACCAGCGAGAAAGGCAGACGGCAGAACTGGGCACACTCGCCCCGATTGGCACTGCGGCCGAAGCATGCCTGGCTGGCATAACACTGTCCGCTGTAGCTGACGCACAAAGCACCGTGCACAAACACCTCGAGCGATGTCTGCGGGCAGGCATCATGGATGCGGCGAATTTCAGCCAAAGAAAGTTCCCGGGCCAATACCACTTGCCGGAAACCTTCGTCAGCCAGAAAACGCACCTTTTCTGCCGTACGGTTGTCCATCTGTGTGCTGGCATGCAAAGGAATGGGCGGAATGTCCAGCCTCAGGATGCCCATATCCTGCACAATCAAGGCATCCACCCCGATGCGCCACAATTCATGTATCAGCCGTTCCGTCTCCTTCAGTTCCTCATCCTTCAGAATGGTATTTACGGTGACATAAATACGCACATTATACAGATGCGCATAGTCCACCAGCGCGGCAATATCTTCCAGCGAATTGCCGGCAGCCGCCCGCGCGCCAAACCTCGGTGCCCCTATGTAGACGGCATCCGCCCCGTGATCGATGGCTGCCCGTCCGCACTCCAGGTTCTTGGCAGGCGACAGAAGTTCTATTTTCCGTTGCGTCTTCATGCCTCCATTCATCCGATTTCCTCAATATTATACGGCGTTTCCTGATAAACAAAGTAATTCAGCCAGTTGGAGAACAACAGGTTGGCGTGCGCCCGCCAAGTCACGCGCACCCCTTTTGCCGGGTCGTTGTCCACGTAATAGTTGCGCGGCATCTCGATAGGCAACCCTTTGCCCAAGTCACGCCGATACTCCCCGTCCAAGGTCAAGGGGGAGTATTCCGAATGCCCTGTCACAAAAAACTCGCGCCCGCCACGTGCCGTCACCAAATAAACTCCCGACTCCTCAGACTCGGAGAGCAACGTCAATGCAGGCACCTGCAGGATGTCTTCGCGACGGACTTCCGTATGCCGGCTGTGGGGCACGTAAAACACATCGTCGAAGCCCCGGAAGATGGGGTGCAAAGGCTGGAGGGCACGATGAGGGAAGATGCCGAACATCTTCTGCGGCAACGGATACTTGGGAACACCATAAAAATGATAAAGTCCCGCCTGCGCCGCCCAGCAGATGTATAGCGTAGACGTCACATGCGTGCGCGCCCAGTCGAAAATCTCCGTAATCTCGTCCCAATAGCCCACCTCCTCGAAAGGCATCTGCTCCACCGGCGCCCCGGTGATAATCATGCCGTCATACTTCTCGTCGCGCATCAGCTCAAAGTCCGTATAGAAAGCCTTCATATGCTCGATGGGCGTATTCTTGGGCGTATGGCTCTTGATTTTCATAAAAGAGATTTCCACCTGCAAAGGGGTATTCGAGAGAAGACGCACCAAGTCCGTCTCTGTGGTAATCTTCAGCGGCATCAGGTTGAGGACAACGATGCGCAGCGGGCGGATGTCCTGCCCCGTGGCGCGCGTGGTGTCCATGACGAAGATATTCTCCTGCTTCAGCAACTCGATGGCCGGCAGTCTGTCGGGTAATTTCAGTGGCATGTATGATGTATTTCTGTTTTCGGGGGGTAAAGTTAACGAAAATCACACAGACTGGCACACCCTGCGCCCGAAAACTTGCCCCACAGCCTGCAACGGGTACCTTTAGCGATATTTCTCCCACAGGTAACGCAACGGGCTGACCAGCCTTTCCGTCACACTCCGCTCGTCCGACAGCACCTCGGCCACGCCAGGCATCTCTCCGCCAAACGCCACGGCATAGCCGTAAGAAGTATGCAGGTCTTGCGGCAAATCCACCGTCACCGTATAGAGATTCTCCTCATCCGGCAGCAGGCTGACTGTCCTCACCTGCCCTGTCAGAAAACCGAACTCCAGATACGGATAGCCCGTCAGGCTGATGTTCACCCGCTGCCCCGGCTTCACCTTGCCGGAACCCTCGGCCGGCAACAGCATCTTGCCGATAACTTTTCCCGGATGTTCCGCCACCACCGAAAACACCTTGTCGCCCCCGTTCACATACTGGTTCTTCTCCCACACCTCGTTGTAAGACAGGATGCCATCCGCCGGACTGACAAACAGGTAGTTCAATCCCCAGTCTTCTATGCCGGTCAGCAAATCATTGTAAGCGGTCTTCAACGCCGTGCGCAGGGTGTTCTCTTCCCTGGCCCGCTCCATCTCCGTCTCCACCAAGGTCTGCCTCAACTGGGCCTCCTGAATGCGCGCCGACGACAGCGAAGTCATCAGCTGTTCCGTCCCCTGCCGTTTGCTCAGCAATCCCTGTTGCGCCTCCTCGTATTCTTCTTCCGATATCAGCCCCTCCGCATAGAGCGTCTTCTCCCTCCGGTGCATATTCTCCGCTATGGCCGCCTGCTGCTTGTCCAGTTCCACTTGCTTCTCCAGGTGGGCAATGTAGTGCCTGTATTCCACCAGTTCCCGGCGTGTGGCCTCCAGCTGCTGGGCATACAGGTCGAGCGACAGGAAGTTACGATAATCAGTTAGCCCGCGCAAGAAGGCGGCGTATGCCGACTGAATGCTGCCCAATGCCGGCTTTTCCGGAAATACGGCTGCCAGCACGCAACTGTCCGTCAGCACGAACCCTTGCAACGCCTCCTGTACCCGCTGCACGTCCTTCGTCTCTGCCGGATTATCCAGCACCGCTATCCAGTCGCCCGGATGCACCGAATCACGATCTGCCCCATACAGTTCCTTGATTTTCCCGCTGACCCGCGCCACCATCCACACCGGCGGACGCTCGGTGGTGACAGTTACCTCCGCGCTCACCGTATCGGGATATGTAAAGAAACAGCCTCCAATCAACAGCACGGCCAGCACGCCGAAGAACATCGTGATGCCCCAACGCACCAATGCCCCCGGCGGACGTGTCAGGATTTCCTGCACCTCCTCGCTCCGCAATTCTATGTCGTCTTTTCCGGTTCTTTCTGGCATATAAATGATAATTTAGTAGTGACGAGCTACAAGCTACGAGCTACGAGTCAAGTGACTTTAGTTCTTAGTGCACAGCCACTTGTAGCTTGTAGCTCGTAGCTCGTCACTTGTAGCTGCGGGGCTTCGCCCCGCTAAATTCCCATTTTACAACTCCAGCTGGTTCTGCACCAACCGATAATACTTGCCCCTCCGTGCCACCAGTTCCTCATGTGTCCCCTCTTCGGCAATCCGCCCGCGGTCTATCACCACTATCTTGTCCGCCCCGCGCACCGTGCTCAACCTGTGCGCCACCACTACCGACGTGCGTCCCCGGAAGAACTGTTCCAGGTGCTCCATGATGACCCGCTCGTTGTTGGCATCCAGTGCATTGGTAGCCTCATCAAAAAAGATAAACTCCGGATCCTTATACACCGCCCTGGCTATCAGGATGCGTTGCTTCTGCCCCTGGCTCAGCCCATGCCCTTCCTGCCCGATTTTGGTGTTATATCCCAACGGCAGGCTCTCCACAAAGTCGTGGATGTTGGCCACCTCCGCAGCCCGGCGCAAACGCTCCTTGTCGATGTGCTCCACGCCCGGGGCGATGTTGCCCGCTATGCTGTCCGAGAAGATAAAGCCGTCCTGCATCACCACGCCGCACCGTCTCCGCCACTCCCGCATGCTGTACGTCTCCAGCGGCGTGCCGCCCAACAGGATATGTCCACCGCCCGGCGGATAAAAGCCTAGCAACAACTTCACCAGCGTGGTCTTTCCGCTGCCGCTCATGCCCACGATGGCTGTCTGCTTTCCGCTCTCCATGCGCAGGCAGATATCGTCCAGTGTGTTCCGCTCCGCCAGCGGGTCATATTTGAAGTTCAGATGCTCCACCACCAGGTCTTTGCCTGCCGGTATCTCCTGCTGCAACTCCCGTCCCGCGGGTTCCTCGTTCTCCTTGCCGCGCACCTCGCCCAGGCGGTCCATGCTCAGGCGGGCATCCTGCAGGTCGCGCAAAGGTAATCAGTTCGTTCACCGGACTGTTCAGCTGCCCGATGATGTATTGCACAGACAGCATCATGCCCAGCGTCATGTCGCCCTGCACCACCAGCCCCGCCACCAGTGCCGTAATCACCACGTTCTTCGTCTGGTTGATGAGCACCGCGCCCGAGTCCTGATACTGCCGCAGGGCCAGGCTCTTCACGTTCACCCGAAACAGCCGGGCCTGTATCCGTTCCCACTCCCAGCGTTTCTGCCGCTCGCAGCCCGCCAGCTTTATCTCCTGCATGCCGTTCACCAATTGCACCACGCTGCTCTGGTTGGCGCTCTGCTGCGCAAAACGCTTGTGATCCAGTTCCGCCCGCTTCTTCATGAACAGCCACACATAGGCCACATAAAGCGCGCTGCCGCCCATGAATATCAAGAACACCCATACGTTGTAGAGCAGCAGCACCAGCCCGAACACCACGATGTTGAAGGCCGAAAACACCACGCTCAGGCTGCTACCCGTCAGGAAGTCCTGTATGCGCGTATGGTCGTTGATGCGCTGCAAGATGTCGCCCGTCATCTTCGTGTCGAAATACCCCATGGGCAGGCGCATCAGCTTGCTCAGGAAGTCCGATATCAGCGAGATGTTGATGCGCGTACCCAAGTGCAGCAAAATCCATCCCCGGATGAAGTCCACCGCCGCACTGCTGAACGTCAGCACCAGCTGCGCAATCAGTGCCAGGTAGATGAACCCCAGGTTCTGGTTGTTGATGCCGAAGTCCACCACGCTTTGCGTCAGGAAAGGCAGCAGCAACTGAATCAGACAGCCCAGCAGCAACCCCAGCAGCAACTGCCCCACCAACTGCTTATACGGCCTCAGGTACGAGAAAAGGAAGGGAAAACCCTTGAATGCCGGTCGCTCCCCGTCGTCCTCCTCCACATAAAACTCCGGTGTAGGTTCCAGCAGCAACGCCACACCCCGATCCTCGCCTTCCTTGCGGCTGCTCAGCCAGCAGCGGCAAAACTCCTCCTTCGTATATTTCAGTTTCCCCGCCCCCGGGTCAGCCACCCACACCTGCCGTTTGTTCAGCTTATACACCACCACGAAGTGCTGCTGGTTCCAATGGACGATGCAAGGAAGGGGGGCTTCCGTCAACAGGTCATATCCAATCTGCACGCACATGCTGCGCATCCCTATCTTCTCCGCTGCCTCACTGATACCCAGCAAGGATACGCCCTCGCGGGTGATAAAGCTCTTTTCCCGCAGACGTTCCAACGAATAACGCTTGCCATGAAAGGCAGCCACCATGCGCAGGCAGGTAGGGCCGCAATCCATGGTGTCGTGCTGGGGATAATAGGGAAAACTCTTCATAACTATCTCTTATTTATCAGATACTATCACCACCACCGGATTATCCTCTTCCTTCACTTTCAGTAGCGGTGCCAACTGAGGGTTGTTCTTCGCTTCGGGGTGCGCCTCTAGCCAGGCCACAATCTTGTCAGCCTTCAAAATACCGACAAATTCGCTTGGGGTATTACTTTCCACCTCAAAAGGTAGAAGACCGTTCAAGTCATCCAAGATACCTTTCCCCAAAGGAGCCATACGGGTAAGTTTAGTCTGCTTGTCATACACACCGTGATAGACCTCGGAGAACAATAAATCAAACGGATTCCCTCCCCCGGAAAACAAGCGTACAGTAGCTTCACGCAAGGTCTCAAAAGGTCGGTGCAGACATCTGAAATAAAGTTTGTTTTCCGTTTCACGCACACCCAATACAAGCAACTTATCGCGACTGTCACACCGCTGCCACGCCTCCCTGTCCAACCACCACCTGCCAAGCCGGAACACAACCGACGGCCTCAACCCTTTATCGGGATTCCAAGCATAAATGGTGTCATTCAGACCGTCTTTCAAACGGATTTCCCCTTCACAGTTCCACAAGGCAGAACCACGGGAACTGGATAAACCGATATCTACGGTATTATCTTTACCCACTGTAACACACACATCGGCATCGAACAGAGAAAACATAGCGGTAGATTTACTTTCTACTTCCCTGGAGATTACCCCAAAGGATGTCCTCAGGACAGAATCAACCTCCACACCGTTCTTGTCGAAAACAGACAGGACTTTGGAAGGGGAAACAGCATTGTCCATTGGAGCTTTATGATAACCCAACACCAATGAATCTGTAAAAATAAAGGAGAAAGGAAGTTCCGGTTGTACCGATACAGACATCCGCCCTTGATACCGCCCGTAACGGTCGTATTTCTGTAGCAGATTGGGCTTCCTCACAAAATAAAACAGGCCATTCTGTTCATCATAAAACCACGCAGGACTGGTGTATCCGGTCGGGTCTTCTCCAAAGTGGCCTACTTGTGCAATGAAATGCCCGTTCTCGCGTTCAAAGCTATAAATAAGAGGAATGAATCCATAGTTTGTACTCACCACAAGACAAGAATCGGTCAAACCAACGCCTGCATTTCTTGACAGGAGACACGAATCGTTCGTTTCCAACGGCACATAACGCACATGATTGCCAAAATCCGACAGTTTCAGCTTATCCTGCAAGTCTGCCATGGCCGACTCCACGTCAATGACTACCAATCCGTCTTGACAGTCTGAGACTTGAGACATATTCCCGCAAGCTGAAAAAAGGTACATAACCCAAACGAAGGCCCATCTCGAAACATTCTTTGCAAATGCAGTACATACATTCATATTCATTCTAGTTAGAATAATAAATATCGCCTATGGAGATAATAAATATAGCAGGCTATATTTTCCGTAAATAGGCACTTCATAGGAAAATACAATATTATTTTCCTATGAAGTCGCCCTCATTCAAAGTAGTTCCACTTAGATTTCAGCACATCCCACAGCAACAGGTGTGTTGTCATTTGTAGTAGTCATCTGATCATAAACTTGACTTACAACCTCCTCCCTACTTAAATCTGTCGTAACTTGGTAAGCAAACATGTCACCATCAGCCCATCCTACTACACAAGTATAGGTTATACCGCCCTTCATGGCACCTATCTAATTCTAGTTCAGCTTAAAAGCCGAAAAATCATTCATTGTCTTCATGATAAAAACAAATTTTCAATTTAACATCCTGTTATCTCGGATTTTATTTCAAGCCGAAATCCCAAACGACCACTCATTTCGCGAAATAAATATCTTTAATGCCCAAAACATTTCTTTACATCCCTGCTACCTGTTATTTGCTCAACAGACTATCCAGCACTTGCATCAACTCCTCGCCACGCAAGTCTTTCGCCACAATGCGCTGTCGGTCATCTATCAGAAAGTTGCGGGGAATAGTTCTAATATCCAATTCTTTCACCACGCGCAACGGGCTGCCATTGGAATACACGCCACGAGCATGCACAAAATTCTGACTGCCATCCTCTTGTATGGCCTTCTTCCAGGCAAATGAATTTGAATCTATGGAAACTGCAAGAACAGTAAAACGATTCCCGTATTTCTCCAATGCTTGTTTAAGGAATGGCACTTCCCTGCGGCAAGGCTTGCACCAACTGGCCCAAAAATCCACCAATGCATATCCCCCGTCGCCAACACAAGGAACTACTTTATGGCCGATAGAATCCCTGAAAGAAGCCACAAACGGACTCCCGATAGAAACATCACGCAGTTCTATTTTATTCCGTTGTTGCATTATCTCCATCACTCTTTTCTCGGCCATCAGGCCCTCTGCCGAAGCAGGAAGAGCAGGTAGGAAATCCTCACGACGAGATGATGTTATGCCGGCATATCTACTCAGGCTTTTATTATCAGCATACTTCTTAGCCACCATTTGCATCAAGGTATCCAATTCCTTCAAACGGTCAGGGAAATGGACACGCAGACCGGCTACTCCCCCATTGGCCACAGCTGAATTATCCGTACTTCCCAACGTTTTCACAAGAAAACGGAACCACTCTTCCCGCAACTGCTTCTTTGCCTCATCTGACGCAGCCTCACCGTCCATTGCCGCCAAACGCAATTTATAATCAGCATCGCGCGTCACGTATTCGTAATATTCATTGTGACTTTTTCCACGTATGGCCTTTGTCGTCAACAGGTCATCATCCGAAATTTCCAGTTCCAATGTATCCCCCGGTTCCGGCACCACTACCAATGCCATCGGGCCTCTTCGTGCAAACAACAACTCGAAATCCTCGGCAATAGGAATATCCAAATCCAATTCTACCCGATGCTGTCCTTTCCTCACAAAAGCGGAATCCAAAATGGCAGTCTCGTTTCCGGAAATCCATCCTTTGTATCCCCAGCAATACACCCATTGATCCACGCTACAGACATCGTCATCCAAATGCAATATCACCTTGGCGCTATGTGGCAGTGACTTATGCTCCCCCTCACAACCGTAAATACCCACCATAACCCCAAGCAACACGAACAGCCTTAAAACATTCATATATATTTACTTTAACCCGTTGGCGGAATTAAATTGATAAAATAAATATGTATAAAAGGTTGTACATATCGCTGATTATTAGTAAATTAGAAGTGGCCAAACTATTAATTTACAATCAAGCTATGCACAACCTTTATGCAATATTCGCAAAAT
>CASENE010000058.1 GCA_949289265.1 uncultured Bacteroides sp. | reverse complement strand
GGATCAGCGGATAATCCCGGTTGGCGATAGAAATTCTCAAGAATATTGAGTAGCCAGTCTGAACATAAAGAACCTGATATCTCCAACTCCCCTGAATAGTGATCGGAATGCCTTGATTTTCGCATTGAAGGATTCCGCAGAAGCATTCGTAAGCCTTTCTTCAAAATAATTGAGGATAGTCCGGTTATGGTTCTCAAACGTTTCCAACACACGTGAGAATTCATTGTGCCCGAATTTTTCTACCTCATCATACCATCTTGCCAGATTCAGTCTGGCCTGGTCCGGGGTGGATTTCCTGTTGAAGATCTCCGTGAGTTTCATGCTCAACCGGTAGGCCTGCCGCAAGGGAGGGAACTTGTCAAAGAGGATGGCGGCGCGTGCCTTTTGCTGTCCGTTCCATTTGGACTCATGCTTGAGGATGACATGCCTGCTCCTGGCCATGATTTGCGGAAGGGTTTCACCATTGGCCATCCGGGCGGGTTCCCATGAACCGATAGCCTCCCGTTCCTGCTTCGAGCGTGCGGCTTTCCGTTTCTCGCGGTGGGCGCGCATGGCCTTGTTCTCTTCTTCGAGCACCTGCCAGCGGAAGCGTATGCGCAACTGGTCTACCGCTTCGGACATCAGCTGCTGGACGTGGAAGCGGTCGTTGACAAGTTTGGCGGCCGGAAAGACCCTGCGTGCGGTCAGCATCATGGCTGACGACAGGTCGGTGGTGATGCTCTTCACCGCCTTGCGCCTTTCCCAGGGAAGTTTAAGCAGGACTGCGCTTACCTTATCGGTGGCGACTCCGCGGATGATGGACACCAATGCCCCCTTCCTGCCGCGTGCTGACTTGTCGGTCAGCACGGTATAGACCTCGCCGTTGCTCAGACAGGTTTCGTCAAGGCTCAGGTCGGCGCCCACGTTCTCCGGGAACAGCAGGTATTCCTCTGCATGGGGCAACTGGTCCCACTGGCGGTAACCGCTTATCTTTTCCTTGTACTGCTTGCGCAAGGTCTGTCCGTTCATGCCGTAACGGCAGGCCAGCGTGGAGATGCTCACCGGGGTCGTTTCAATCTCCTTCTTTTAAAAAAGAAACGAACTCCGCGTTGAGCCGCGTGCCGTCATATTCCGACAAATCCCAATCGTAACTGAATATTTCGCCGCTCTCCTTGTCGAGCCACTTGCGCTTGCGCACATGGAGCCAGGTGGCACGGCCCCGGATGGGGAAGTCCTGAATGGCGTGATAATCGCCAAAGCCATGGGAGATGATGGAGGGATTGCACTTGTCTTCACGAAGCTGGACTTTCTTTTCGTCCAGCCAGATGTCAAAACGGCTATCGGTTTTCTCGAAGTTCACCACGTCGAAATTGTCTATCAGCACATCCGGGAGGATGGCTCTGAGGAGGTCGTCTGCTTTCATGCGGCAAAGCTACTCAATATTCTTGAGAATTTCTATCGCCAACCGGGATTATCCGCTGATCCCGTTAAACTCTGCGACACGGAAGCATAGAGATGAAGCAGACCTGACCACCGCCCCCCCGAAAGGTATAGACACAAAAAAACGAGTCAGTTCTCACGAACTCCTCGCCCTCTTGAAGAAAAGCCATAAAGGCTTTTCTTTTTTTACATCCAAATGTTACCTAAAATCAATCTTTACTTTTACCTTTAAAAACAAACTTCAATTACCTAATTTTGAAAACTTACAACTTTAATTTTACCTTTACCTAATTACCTATTAATTTAGCCTATGAAAATTTATCAATCTTATTTCTTCAGCAATTTCTCAATTGCGTTGCAAAGATACGGACGTTTCTGAAATCTGCAAATAGTAGCCCCGATTTTCTTATGTTCTATAACATACTTTTGGATTTGCAGGCCTCCGTTTTGCACTTGTAAACAAAAAAATGCCTGTTTGGGAGGCAACGAAAGGAGGAAGCGGACGTACGCTCAACGAGTCACTTCATTCCGTCACTCCCTCTATTTGCCCCTACTTATTTAAAAACATTCTAAATTGTTTGTGACGTATGAACTTATCGTTTATCTTTGCGGGCGTTATTAAACAAGGGACTATATGCGTTTATCAGAACTGAAAGCCGGTGAGAAAGGAGTCATCGTAAAGGTGCTTGGACACGGAGGATTCCGCAAGCGCATCGTGGAGATGGGTTTCGTGAAGGGAAAGACGGTGGAGGTGTTGCTCAACGCCCCGCTGAAAGACCCTATTAAATATAAGGTAATGGGATACGAAATTTCCCTGCGCAGGCAAGAGGCCGAGATGATAGAAGTCATCAGCGAGCAAGAGGCCAAGCGGGCGGAACTGCAACCAGACTTCCACGGCGGACTGCCCGAAGACGTGCCGGTGAGCGACGAAGAGCTGAAACGGCTGGCCCTGGGGAAGCGACGCACCATCAATGTGGCCCTGGTGGGCAATCCCAACTGCGGAAAGACCTCGCTGTTCAACATCGCTTCCGGTTCGCACGAACGGGTGGGCAACTACAGCGGCGTTACGGTGGATGCCAAAGAGGGCTACTTCGACTTCCAAGGTTACCATTTCCGCATCGTGGACTTGCCGGGCACTTATTCCCTCTCGGCCTATTCGCCGGAAGAACTGTATGTGCGCAAGCACATCATCGACGAGACCCCCGACTTCATCATCAACGTGGTGGACTCGTCCAACCTGGAGCGCAACCTGTACCTCACCACGCAACTGATAGACATGAATGTGCGCATGGTCATCGCCCTGAACATGTTCGACGAGCTGCAAGCCAGCGGCAACAAGCTGGACTACCTGACCCTGGGACAGCTGATAGGCGTGCCGATGGTGCCCACCGTGTGCCGCACGGGCGAAGGCATCGAACGCCTGTTTCACGTCATCATCAATATCTACGAAGGCGGCGACTTCCTGGACAAGAACGGGCAGATCAGCCCGGAAATCCAGAAGGACATGCAGGACTGGCACAAGGCCTACGTACCCGACCACGACTATGGCACGGACGAGGAGGACAAGCATCCGCACCACGTCTACCGGCACATCCACATCAACCACGGGCCGGAACTGGAACGCAGCATCGAAGAGGTGAAACGCATGGTGAGCGTGAACGAGAACATCCGTTACAAATATTCCACCCGTTTCCTGGCCATCAAACTGCTGGAGAACGACAAGGACCTGGAGCAGATGGTGCGCGGACTGCCCAACGGGGCAGAAATCCTGGCCGTGCGCGACCGCGAGGCCGAACGTCTGCGCACCGTGCTGAACGAGGAAAGCGAGCAGGCCATCACCGATGCCAAGTACGGCTTCATAGCCGGGGCCTTGCGCGAGACGTTCGTGGACAACCACAAGGAGAAGTCGCGGGCCACGCACTTCATCGACGCCATCGTCACGCACCGCATTTGGGGATACCCCATCTTCTTCCTCTTCATGTACCTGATGTTCGAGGTGACCTTCACCGTCGGGCAGTATCCCATGGACTGGATTGAGGCCGGCGTGGCCTGGCTGGGCGAGTTCATCAGCGTACACATGCCCGAGGGGCCGCTGAAGGCCATGCTGGTGGACGGAGTCATCGGGGGCGTGGGCAGCGTCATCGTGTTCCTGCCCAACATCCTGATTCTCTATTTCTTCATCTCGCTGATGGAGGATTCGGGCTATATGGCCCGCGCGGCTTTCATCATGGACAAAATCATGCACAAGATGGGACTGCACGGCAAGTCGTTCATCCCCCTCATCATGGGCTTCGGGTGCAACGTGCCGGCCATCATGGCCTCGCGCACCATCGAGAACCGCAAGAGCCGGCTGGTGACCATGTTCATCAACCCGCTGATGTCGTGCAGCGCGCGCCTGCCCATCTACCTGGTGCTGACGGCCGCCTTCTTCCCCCACCATGCCAGCCTGGTGCTGCTGTCCGTCTATGCCATCGGCATCGTCCTGGCCATTGTCATGGCCCGCCTGTTCTGCCGCTTCCTGGTGAAGGGCGACGATACCCCCTTTGTGATGGAGCTTCCGCCCTACCGCCTGCCCACCTCGAAAGCCATCTTCCGCCACACGTGGGAGAAGGGGGCGCAATACCTCCGCAAGATGGGCGGCATCATCCTGGTGGCTTCCGTGGTCATCTGGGCCTTGGGCTATTACCCGCAGTCCGAATCTTACGAAACAGTGACCGAACAGCAGGAAAACTCCTACATCGGACGCATCGGGAAGGCCATCGAGCCGGTGATGGAACCCCTGGGATTCGACTGGAAACTGGGTGTGGGACTGCTGTCGGGCGTGGGCGCCAAGGAGCTGGTGGTCAGTTCGCTGGGCGTGCTTTATGCCGACAATGCCGAAGCCGATGCCCTCAACCTGGGGCAACGCATCCCCATCACGCCGCTGGTGGCCTTCGGCTACATGGTGTTCGTGCTGATTTACTTCCCCTGCATAGCCACGCTGGCAGCCATCAAGGGCGAAACGGGCAGTTGGAAATGGACCCTGTTTGTGGCCGGTTATACCACCGTGCTGGCCTGGGTGGCGGCCTTCCTGATTCACCAGGTGGGAGGCCTGTGGGCATGAGCGGGTGGCAAGACTGGGCGGTAGCAGTGCTGCTGGTGCTTTGTGCCACCCGCATCGCGTATGGGATTTGCCGTTCTTTCCGCCGCGCGCGACGGGGCGAGAGTCCTTGCGGCAGCTGCCCCGGCTGCAGCGCGATAAGGAATGCCCGGACTCAGGGCAAAGCCTGCTGCGATGCAGAAAAAGGACGTTCCTCAGGCCGCCTGTCCGGCTGACCTATCCCGTCCGACCCGGAACTATATCTCCCGCTGCCTGGGACTCTAACGCCAGCCGGCTGGGACTCTAATGCCAGCACCCTGGCGTTATAACGCCACTATGCGCTGAAATACAGTCCGTTTCCTTCGGATTGGGCAACTACGCGGGAAGAGTGCGACGGAAAATAAGAAGAAAAGTTGCCGCAGATAGTTGGTAGTTCAAAAAAAAGCATTACCTTTGCACTCGCAATGAAACGATAGAGGAATCCCCCTTCTCCTTCTTTTCATTCCTCACGGTACCTTGGATGAGAGGTTTAGTCAGCGGTCTGCAAAACCGCGTACGGCGGTTCGAATCCGCCAGGTACCTCACTAAAAAGAATCGGCTGCCTTTTGTATATCCGAAAGTCGGCCGTTTTTTTTATCTTTGCGACCTGAATAAGCTACGAGAGCCGTGGGGAACCGTCCTCCTTCTTATTTTATTCTGCACTGACATAGAGAGTAATGTATTACCCCGATTAAGAGCATTAAGATATGAAAGGAATTATTCTTGCCGGCGGAAGCGCCACCCGCCTCTACCCCCTGTCGAAGGCCATCTCGAAGCAGATAATGCCCGTCTACGACAAACCCATGATTTATTATCCCCTCTCCACGCTGATGCTGGCCGGCATCCGCGAAGTGCTGATTATCTCCACTCCGCGCGACCTGCCCATGTTCCGCGAACTGCTGGGCACGGGCGAAGAACTGGGCATGCAGTTTGCCTACAAGGTGCAGGAGAAGCCCAACGGACTGGCCCAGGCCTTCGTGCTGGGTGCCGACTTCCTGGACGGAGGGCCCGGCTGCCTCATCCTGGGCGACAACCTCTTTTACGGACAAGGGTTCTCTTCCATGCTCAGACGGGCATCGTCGATGGAGCGCGGCGCCTGCATCTTCGGTTATTACGTGAAAGACCCGCGGGCTTATGGCGTGGTGGAGTTCGACCACACGGGCAAAGTGGTTTCCATCGAAGAGAAGCCGCAACGGCCCAAGAGCAACTATGCCGTGCCCGGACTCTATTTCTACGACCATACGGTGACGGAGAAGGCAGCTTCGCTGAAGCCCTCGGCCCGGGGCGAATACGAGATTACCGACCTGAACCGCCTCTACCTGGACGAAGGCACCCTGAAGGTCGAGCTCTTCGGCCGCGGCTTCGCCTGGCTGGACACCGGCAATTGCGACAGCCTGCTGGAGGCGTCCAACTTCGTGGCCACCATCCAGAACCGCCAGGGCTTCCGCGTCAGCTGCATCGAAGAGATTGCCTGGCGCAAAGGATGGATTGACTCCACGCAGTTGCATCGTCTGGGCGAACAGTTGGGCAAGACGGAATACGGACGCTACTTGATGGAACTGGCCGAGGCACATGCTGCTAAATAATCATCGAACAACCCTCATTCCTTACGCATTATGAAGACATTTCTTGTGACCGGCGCCGCCGGATTCATCGGCGCCAACTTTATTAAGTATCTGCTGAAGAGATACGACGATATCCGCATCGTGGTGCTCGACGCCCTTACGTATGCGGGCAACCTGGGCACCATTGCCGGCGACATCGACGGCGAACGCTGCATCTTTGTCAAGGGAGACATAGGCGACCGGCGCCTGGCCGACGAACTGTTCGGGCAATACCGCTTCGACTATGTGGTGAACTTCGCGGCAGAGAGCCATGTGGACCGCAGCATCGAGAATCCACAGCTCTTCCTGCAGACCAACATCCTGGGCACGCAGAACCTGCTGGATGCGGCGCGGCGCGCCTGGGTGACGGGCAAGGACGAGACGGGCTACCCCCTGTGGCGCAGCGGGGTGCGCTTCCATCAGGTCAGCACGGACGAAGTCTACGGCTCGCTGGGCGCGGAGGGATACTTCACCGAGCAGACTCCCCTCTGTCCGCACAGCCCCTACAGCGCCTCGAAGACCAGCGCCGACCTCTTCGTGCTGGCCTATCGGGACACCTACCACATGCCCGTCAGCATCACCCGCTGCTCCAACAACTACGGCCCCTACCACTTTCCCGAAAAGCTGATTCCGCTCATCATCAAAAACATCCTCGAAGGTAAGCCGCTGCCTGTATATGGCGACGGAAGCAACGTGCGCGACTGGCTCTACGTGGAAGACCACTGCAAGGCCATCGACCTGGTGATACGCAACGGCCGCGACGGCGAGGTCTATAACG
Organism: uncultured Bacteroides sp.; assembly: GCA_949289265.1. Classification (GTDB taxonomy): domain Bacteria; phylum Bacteroidota; class Bacteroidia; order Bacteroidales; family Bacteroidaceae; genus Bacteroides. The sequence goes on along the minus strand of CASENE010000058.1, from coordinate 178,761 downwards.
TGGGCGGACACAACGAGAAGACTAATCTGGAAATCGTGCGCCTCACCATCGCCACCATACACCGCCTCATGGAGTCGCATCCGGAATACAGGCGCGTGCTGAAAAAACAAGTGGCCGGCCCGGACGGAAACATCGACATCTCCTGGATAAACGACGGACTCATCACCTTCGTCAAAGACCGCCTGGGCCACGACCAACGCTATGCCATCGACCCCACCAAGATACACGACGAACTGGGCTGGACGCCCGAGACCACGTTCGAGGTGGGCATCGTCAAGACCATCGAGTGGTATCTGACGCATCAGGACTGGGTGGAAGAGGTGACCAGCGGAGAATATCAGAACTACTACGAGCGTATGTACGGGAACCGGTAAACTGGCTACGGGTTATTAGCTACGAGCTACAAGCTACGAGAATGAGTGATAAGTTTATGTTTAACTCTACTCGTAGCTTGTAGCTCGTAGCTCTTATAGCACCTCAGCAGAGCGCTACGGCCAGCAGGATGCCCAGGAAGAGCATGTTCCTCGACGTTTCTCCCAGCACGGCGTTAAGGCGTTCGCCGCTGCGGATAAGACACATGTGCCGCCAGGTCATAAAGTGGAAGTACAGGTAGATGCACGGTGCCCAGATGAATTCGAGCCATGTCAGCCGTCCGCTGCCTACGAACCACGTGCAGAGCAGAACGGCCGCAATGCCCAGAGCCAGGTAGAACTGACGGCCGAAGCGGGCGCCAAGGCGGACAATGAGCGTCTGTTTGCCGCTGAGTTTGTCTTGCTCGACGTCCCGATAGTTATTGATGGTCAGCAGCGTGTCGATGACCAACCCGGATACGAGGGACAAGACCCATACGTCGGCCCCCAAGCTGCCCGTCTGCACGTAATAGGTACCGGCCACGGGCACAAAGCCAAAGAACACCAGCACCAGCAGGTCGCCCCAGCCACGGTAGCTCAGGTAGGTGGTGTACAAGAAGGCGAAGAGGATGCAGACAACACCTATCACCACCAGTTCCCAACCGCCTTGCGGCAGTTCTCCCCACGAGCGGTAGAGCAGCCCCAGCCCACACAGACAGGCCAAAGCCAGCGCCACGCCTATGCCCATGCGCATGGCCCGCGGCGTAATCCACCCTTCGGCACAGGCGCGTTTGGGTCCCAGGCGGTCGTCGCGGTCGGTGCCTTTCTGATAGTCCACCAGGTCGTTGATGAAGTTGGCGGCAATCTGCATCAGGCAGGCAAAGCCCAGACACAGCAACGCCTCTGCCGTCTGAAACATACCGTCGGAAAAGGCCAGCCCGCTGCCCAACATGACGGGGATAAGGGCGGCCGTCAGCGTCTTGGGGCGTGCGGCCAGCAGCCAGGCGTAAACAGAATTGGTTCGGATATCTTTCATAATCGTTGCTTTTAGGGATTTCTTTCTACAAATGTAGTGAAAAACATCGGTTATCTGCCTGTTGGCAGTCCGGAAAATGGCTTTTTAGCCGGCTAAAATAGGCTTTTAGCAAGCTAAAGTTGGCTTTTAGACATCAGTTAAGGGCTTTCGCCCGCTTGCCTCTTTCTTGAACTGGCCGGGCGTCATCCCAGTCGTCTTCTTGAACTGCGTGCTGAGATAGGCTGCGCTCGAATAGTCCAGTCGGTAGGCTATCTCGTTCAGCGTCAGTTCCCCGTAGGTCAGCAGTTCCTTGGCCCGTTCTATCTTTTGGGCGATGGCATATTTCTCCAGCGTGGTGCCCGTCTGTTCCGAAAACAGTTTGCTCAGCGTGCTGTAGTCCTTGTGGAAGCGGTCGCTCAGGTAGTCCGACAGGTTGATGTGCCGGTCGCCGTCCCGGTAATGGGTCAGTTCGATGACGGCGTTTTTGATTTGTTCCGCCAGTTGCTCCAGAGGATGTTCCAACCGACTGAAGCCCTGTGCCTCCAGCGCTACATCCAGGCGATTCAGCCAGTCTTTGTCCGGCGTTACGGGCAAGGCAGCCATCCCCAACTCCACGGCCAAGGGACGGATGCCCAGCTCTTGCAGGATATCGGTCACCGCCTTGATGCAACGGGGGCAGACCATGTTTTTGATGTAGAGGGTGTAGGGATGCGCAGTCATAGGCTTCAATCTTTTGGAAGGCAAAGATAGTGAAAATCGTCATCAGCGCATAAGAAATCCGCAGCAAGAAGCGCAATGGACAGAGATTATCCTTATATTTGCACCAAGATGCCTTTGCAACTGACCATATACCAAGCCGGGAGCTGCCTGCCTGCCTTGCCGGGCAACGACACGTTCCATTCTGCCGAGTTGTTTCACATCTACGAAGCAACTCCGGGCTATTCGCCCATCTTGGTGACAATGACCGACGACCACGGAGCCCTCGTGGCGAAGTTGCTGGGAGTGGTGCGCCGCAGCGTGCGGCTTTTCCCTCCGGCCTTCATCCGTCGGTGCGAGGTGTATGGGACAGGCGAATACTTCGTCCCGCCCCACCAACGGGAAGAACTGTTCGGCAGGATGCTCCAAGCCTTGACGTCCGAAGCCCGCCGCCGCTCCTTCCTCATCGAATTCCGCAACCTCGAAGACGCACGTTTCGGCTACCGGATTTTCCGGCAGAACAACTACTTCCCCATCAGCTGGATGCGCGTGCGCAACTCGCTCCACGACGACCTCTCCGTGGAGGAACGACTCAGCGCCTCGCGGCTGCGGCAAGTGCGCAAAGGGCTGCAGAACGGGGCTGAAGTGCGCGTGGCCCGCACGCCGGAAGAGATTCAGTCGTTCGCCCGCATGCTGCACAAGTATTACTCCAGCAAGGTGAGGCGGCACTTCCCCAGCCTGCGCTTCTTCCGCGAACTGGAGCAGAAACTGGTGGAGGGGCAGCAGAGCCGCATCTTTATCGTCACATACAAAGGCCGCATCATCGGCGGCAGCGCCTGCGTCTATTCGGGCGACACGGCCTACCTGTGGTTCTCGGGCGGCATGCGCAAGACATACGCCCTGCAATATCCCGGCATATTGGCCGTGTGGGGCGCGCTGACCGATGCCAAACAGCGGGGCTACCGCCACATGGAATTCATGGACGTAGGATTACCCTTCCGCCGGCACGGCTACCGCGAGTTCGTCTTGCGCTTCGGAGGACGGCAGCTCAGCACGCTGCGCTGGTTCCGCTTCCGCTGGCAGTGGCTCAACCGGTTGCTGGGCTACCTCTACAGTTAAACCTCCCGCTCATGTCGCGCCTCTCTGTACGCCCGGCGGAACGACGCCCACTGGGGGGGAATTTAGGCGGAAAGACTTGCACAGGCCATGGGGAAACGCTACCTTTGTGCTACATATAATAAGGAATAACAGAAAACCACCTGCCCATCGGAACAACATATGCTTAGCAAATTCAAACTCAACCAACTTTACTTCAAGGACACGCAGTTTGCCGACCTGATGAAGCGGCGCATCTTCAACGTGCTGCTCATCGCCAATCCCTACGATGCCTTCATGCTGGAAGACGACGGGCGCATCGACGAAAAGATATTCAACGAATACGCCTCGCTCTCGCTGCGCTACCCTCCCCGATTCAGCCAGGCGACAACCTGCGACGAAGCCCTGGCACAACTGGAGTCGATGACCTACGACCTGGTCATCTGCATGCCCGGCACCGGCGACAACGAAGCCTTCGACACCGCCCGCCGCATCAAGCAAGACTATCCCCACCTGCCCATCGTCATCCTGACCCCCTTCAGCCACGGAGTCACCGAACGCATCGCCAACGAAGACCTCAGCGCCTTTGAATACGTGTTCTGCTGGCTGGGGAACACCGACTTGCTGGTGTCCATCATCAAGTTGATAGAAGACAAGATGAACCTGGAGCACGACGTCAACGAGGTGGGCGTGCAGGTCATCCTGCTGGTGGAAGACAGCATCCGCTTCTACTCTTCCGTGCTGCCCAACCTCTACAAGTTCGTATTGCAGCAGAGCCAGGAGTTCAGCACCGAGGCCCTGAATGCCCACCAACGCACCCTGCGCATGAGGGGACGGCCCAAAATCGTGCTGGCACGCACGTACGACGAAGCATGGCAGGTGTATGAGAAGTATAAGAACAACATGCTGGGCGTCATCACCGACGTGCGGTTCCCCCGCGTGGAGGACGGCCCCAAGGATGCCCTGTCCGGCATCAAGCTGTGCGCCTCCATCCGCAAGGAAGACCCCTTCGTGCCGCTCATCATCCAGAGCAGCGAGGCAGAGAACGCGGCCTATGCCAACAAATACGGCGCTGCCTTCATCGACAAGAACTCCAAGAAGATGGACGTAGACCTGCGCCGCATCGTGTCGGACAACTTCGGCTTTGGCGACTTCATCTTCCGCAACCCGGAGACGGGCGAAGAGATTGCCCGCGTCAAAAACCTGAAAGAACTGCAGAACATCATCTTTGCCGTACCCTCCGAGTCGTTCCTCTACCACATCCGGCGCAACCACGTCAGCCGCTGGCTCTACTCGCGCGCCATGTTCCCCATCGCCGAGTTCCTCAAACCCATCACCTGGAACAGCCTGCAGGACGTCGACGCCCACCGCCGCCTCATCTTCGAAGCCATCGTAAAATACAGGAAGATGAAGAACCAAGGCGTGGTGGCCGTATTCAAGCGCGACCGCTTCGACCTCTACTCCAACTTCGCCCGGATAGGCGACGGCTCGCTGGGCGGCAAAGGACGCGGCCTGGCCTTCATCGACAACCTGGTGAAGCACCATCCGGAATTCGACGAGTTCGAGAACGCCAAGGTGGCCATCCCCAAGACCGTGGTGCTCTGCACCGACGTGTTCGACGAGTTCATGGACACCAACAACCTCTACCAGGTGGCGCTGAGCGACGCGGACGACGACGTCATCCTGCGCTACTTCCTCAAGGCCAAGCTGCCCGACCGACTGGTAGAAGACTTCTTCACCTTCTTCGACGTGGTCAAGTCGCCCATAGCCGTGCGCTCCTCCTCGCTGCTGGAAGACTCGCACTACCAACCTTTCGCCGGCATCTACAACACCTACATGATTCCCTACCTGGACGACAAATACGAGATGCTGCGCATGCTGTCCGACGCCATCAAAGGTGTCTACGCCTCGGTGTTCTTCCGCGACTCGAAGGCCTACATGCAGGCCACCAGCAACGTCATAGACCAGGAGAAGATGGCCGTCATCCTGCAGCAGGTGGTGGGCAACCAGTATGGCGACCGCTACTATCCGTCGATGTCGGGCGTGGCGCGCTCGCTCAACTACTACCCCATCGGCGACGAGCAGGCCGAGGAGGGCATCGTCAACCTGGCCCTGGGCCTAGGCAAATACATCGTGGACGGCGGGCTGACGCTGCGCTTCTCGCCCTACCACCCCAACCAGGTGCTGCAGACCAGCGAACTGGAGATGGCCCTGCGCGAGACGCAGACCCGCTTCTATGCCCTCGACCTGAGCAACGCCGGACACAACTTCTCCATCGACGACGGTTTCAACCTGCTGAAGCTGAACGTGAAGGAGGCGGAGAAGGACGGCGCGCTGAACTACATCGCCTCTACCTACGACCCCTACGACCAGATTATCCGCGACGGCCTCTATCCCGGAGGGCGCAAAGTCATCACCTTTGCCAACATCCTGCAGCACGACGTCTTCCCCCTGCCCCGCATCCTGCAGCTGGCCCTGAAGTATGGGCAGCAGGAAATGCGCCGTCCCGTGGAAATAGAGTTCGCCGCCAACCTGAGCCGGGAGAAAGACCGCACCGGCACCTTCTACCTGCTGCAAATCCGCCCCATCGTAGACAGCAAGGAGATGCTGGACGAAGACCTCGCGCTCATCCCCGACGACCGCCTGCTGCTGCGCTCCAACAACTCGCTGGGACACGGCATCATGGAAGACATCTTCGACGTGGTCTACGTCAAGACGCAAGACTACTCCGCCTCGCGCAACCCCGAAATAGCCCGCGAGATAGAAAAGCTCAACCGCCAGTTCCTCGACCTGAACCGCCACTACATCCTGGTCGGCCCGGGACGCTGGGGCAGCAGCGACCCCTGGCTGGGCATCCCCGTGAAGTGGCCCCACATCTCGGCGGCGCGCGTCATCGTGGAAGCCGGCCTGACCAACTACCGCGTCGACCCCAGCCAGGGCACGCACTTCTTCCAGAACCTGACCTCGTTCGGCGTGGGCTACTTCACCATCAACGCCTACATGGGCGACGGACTCTACAACCAGGACTTCCTCAACGCCCAACCCGCCGTGCAGGAGACGAAATACCTGCGCCACGTGCGCTTCGGACTGCCTGCCGTGGTGAAGATGGACGGCAAGAAGAAGACGGGCGTGGTGATGCTGCCCGGCGCCTCCGAACTGTCCCTCTGACACCCCTTCCGGAATACGAACCAAGAATCGCGCATTTCCGCTCCACAGGACGCGGAGGTGCGCGATAATTTTTTCCCGCTTCCCCGCTCAAACTCTCCGAAGCCGCAGGAAAAAACTCCCGATGTCTCAGAAAAACTATAAATTTAGGCTGGATTTATGTAAATTCAGCCTAAATTTATGTAAATCCAGCTTAGATTTATGTAAATCCAGCCTGAATTTATAACTTTTCCAAAGCAAAAGGAACTTTTCCCCGCAGTCACGCCAAGTTTCGGAAGGGATGCGGAGGAAAAGGCATGCGTATGCACCAACGCGGGCAACGCTACCTTCGGATGCCGAAGGAGGCGTTGCCCGCGTCGATATATCCACAGGCCGCGAAGGAGGCTTACAGTTGCGAGAACCGCTTTTTGCCCCGCGCATACACCTGCCAGAGCAAGCTGAAGCGGCAGCGTTCGGGGATGATGTCGGTCACGGCCCGACGCAGGTTCTCCGCCCTCACGCCGGCATACGAGGGCTTCAAGCGGCGGTAGTCGCGGCGCGCACGCCACACAGCCCGCGCATTGGCCGCCTGCCCCTGCAACAAAAAGCGGAGAGCCGCCACATAGTCCAGAAACGCACGCACGCGCATCACGCCGCCCAGCTCGGCAGGCGGCAGGTTCTTGTAGAGCATCAGCAGGTTGTTGCGAAAATTCAGGAAGGTCTTGCGGGGATTCTCGCGCTTCAGCGTGGCAGCCCCCACGTGGTAGACCACGCTTTGAGGCACGCAGACCAGGCCGCGCCCCCGGGCACGCAGCCGCCAGCACAGGTCTATCTCCTCCATGTGGGCAAAGAAACGTCCGTCCAGGCCGCCGGCCTCCAGATAGTCCGCCCGCCGGATGAACAGCGCGGCTCCCGTGGCCCAGAACACCGGCGCCACCGTGTCATACTGCCCGCAGTCTTTCTCCACCTCGCCCATCAAGCGGCCCCGGCAAAAGGGATAGCCGTAACGGTCTATAAAGCCGCCGGCCGCCCCGGCATACTCGAAATGGTCCCGCCGGTGCCAGCTGCGCACCTTGGGCTGGCAGGCGGCCACGCCGGGATGAGACTCCAGGTGGAGCAGCAAGGGGCGCAACCAGTGTTCCGTCACCTCCACATCCGAGTTGAGCAGCACCACGTATTCCGCCTCTACCTGCTCCAGCGCCCGGTTATAGCCTTCGGCAAAACCATAGTTGCGCTCCAGGGCCACCAGCCGCACGGACGGGAACTCCCGGCGCAACAGCTGCACGGAGTCGTCCGTCGAACCGTTGTCGGCCACCCATACCACGCCGCCGTCCGCCTCCGAGAAGCGTACCACGCCGGGCAAGAAACGGCGCAACATGTCGGCCCCGTTCCAATTCAGAATGACCACGGCCACCTTGTCCGTCCTGTCCTTTCCCTTCTCCATACCTATTATTATATAATGATGTCCGCCTGCAACTCGCCCCGCAAGGCCGAGCCGTCGGCATTGAACTCGCCCAGCTTCACCGGCACCACGTGGTTGTCCAGCCGGTCGTCGTGCTCCACCTCCACCCGGATGTAGTTGGGCGTGAAGCCGTGCATCGGCAGTCCCGGCTTGGGCCGCTCCAGCAGCACCGGCATGGTCTGTCCGATGTGCCGGGCATAAAAGTCGCGCAGCTTCTGTTCCGAGAGTTCCAGCAGGCACTGGCTGCGCCGGTGCTTCTCTGGCGGCGGCACGGCATGGTCAATCTTCAACGCCTGCGTGCCCGGACGCTCCGAATAGCTGAACACGTGCAGCTGCGTGACGTCCAGGCCGCGGAGAAACTCGCGGGAACGCTCGAAATATTCTTCCGTCTCGCCGCGCGTGCCCACAATCACGTCCACCCCGATGAAGGCATCGGGCATCAGCTGCTTGATGCGCCGTATCTTGGAAGCGAACAGGGCCGTGTCATAACGGCGGCGCATCAGCCGCAGGACTTCGTCGCAACCGGACTGCAAGGGGATGTGGAAATGGGGCATGAAGCGGCGCGAGCGGGCCACGAAGTCGATGACCTCGTCCGTCAGCAGGTTGGGCTCGATGGACGAGATGCGGTAGCGCTCCACGCCCTCCACCTCGTCCAGCGCCTGCACCAGGTCGAAGAAGGTCTCGCCCGTCGAACGTCCGAAGTCGCCGATATTCACCCCGGTCAACACAATCTCCTTGCCACCCTCGGCCACCGCCTGCCGCGCCTGCTCCACCATCGAGGCGATGCTGCCGTTGCGGCTTCGGCCCCGGGCAAAGGGTATGGTGCAATACGAGCAGAAATAGTCGCAACCGTCCTGCACCTTCAGGAAGAAGCGCGTGCGGTCGCCCCGCGAACAGGAAGGCACAAAGCTGCGTATGTCTTTCAGTGCCGACGTATGCGCCTCGCCTTCCCCGTGTTTCTGCAGATTGCCCAAATACTTCAGCAGGTCTTTCTTCTGCTCGGCGCCCAGCACCACGTCCACGCCCTCAATCCGGGCTACGTCTTCCGGCTTCAGCTGGGCATAACAGCCCGTCACCACCACAAAGGCGCCCGGATGCTGTTTCACCAGTTTATGGATGGCCTGCCGACACTTCTTGTCGGCCACTTCGGTCACCGAACACGTGTTTACCACACAAATATCCGCCTTCTCCCCCCGCCGGGCCGTGCGCACTCCCACCTCCTGCAGCATCCTCCCGATGGAAGACGTCTCCGAGAAGTTCAGCTTGCAACCCAGGGTGTAATAGACAGCTTTCTTATCCTGAAATATCTGAGTATCTATCATACTAATCTTGAATGTGCGATGCAAAGGTACGCAATTATTCTGCTGCAACCGGACAAAGCCCCGCTTTTTTCTTCCCTCCCTATATTACAATAAGGTGACAAAAACACATCAAGTTCCGCCCTTCCACAAAAAAAAGAAAAAAAATTGGGAGTTTGCGATACAACCTATCCAAAAAGTACATACCTTTGCGACGTTTTAATAAAGCAATTGATTGTATTACGTTTAAAAAGCAAAAGAAAATGAAAAAGTTAGTTTTGATGGCCGTAGCCATGGTAGCCGTATCTTTCGCATCTTGTGGTGGTAACAAAGCTGCTAACGCAGAAGCAACTGAAGCCGCAGCTCCCGCAACTGAAGAAGTAGCTGCTGCAAATGACAGCGCAGCTGTTGCTGCTAATGACAGCGTAGCTACCGACTCTGCCGCAGTTGCCGAATAATTCGGTCTACCCTGAGGCTTAAGAGAGAATTGAAAGTCTGACGTGCACAAGCACCCAGACTTTTTTTATGCCCGTACCCCGGCAGGGCCGCACGGCCGCCTTGAGCCCCTCCCAGCGGGAAGGGTCAAGACGATGGGATGGCAGCGGCCTGTCAGAGTTCGTCCAGCTCCTCGCCCGTGCGCTCCATGATGCTGGCAGCCAACTTGTCGCCCGCCTGCACGATAGACACCAGCGGATAAAGTTTTTGCGCCGTGTCATAGCAACGCTGATCCTCGAAGCTGTTCATGTTGATGCCGAAAGCGCCCATGTGCCAACGGATGGCCAGCATCTCGTCGTCCGTCATCTCCAGCCCGTTGCACAAGAGGAGGATGACCGACTTCTCGCCGTGTCCCATAGGGAAGTTCTTGTAAGAGACCTTATATCCCTCGCTGTCTTCCCATTGTCCCAGCACATTCTTGCGCTTCTTCACCGAGCGGACGTATATGTCGCTCTTGCAGACATCGTGCAGCAGGCTGGCTATGATTACGCTGTCCCGTTGCACCTCTTTTTCCAGTCCGGGCTCCAGGCTCTTCATGCCCTCCCACACCATCAAAGCCGCCTTGCAGGTGTTCAGCGAATGCACCAGCAGGCCTCCTTCCGTGTTCAGATGATGATTGGCCGAAGCCGGAGCCGTAAAGAACCCCATCTCTTCCAGGCCTTCCAACACGTCTTCCACCCCGTCACGTTCCGTGGAGCGCAACAGGTCTACAAACTCGTCTTTGCTTTTCTTCAGATCCATCTCTGTCTATCATTAATCAATTATCAGTGCGCCAAGGTACGAATAATCCCGCAAACCACCAAGCGCCGAGAGCCTCCGCCCCGTCCTTTGTCCGTTAGCGGACACCGCCATTGTCCGATATCGGACACCGCCCCCTTCCAGAAGGCCTTCTGGAGGCTTGGCATAATCTTTGCCTGCGGAAGGACACGCCGTAGTCGGTAATCGGATTATAACAAAAAAAAGATATGAGAAAGATTCTAAGCCTGTCCCTGGCCCTCCTGATGGCCGCCGCAACCAACGCCCAAGAGGCTCAAGATTCATTGGGATACGAACGTGACATCACCCTGGCCGAGGCCATCGCCCTGGCCCGCGTGCAGTCTGTAGACGCAGCCGTGGCGCTGAACGAGCTGAAGACTGCTTATTGGGAATACCGCACCTTCCGCGCCAACCTGTTGCCGGAAATCAATTTCACCGGGACGCTGCCCAACTACAACAAGTCCTACAGCTCGTATCAGAACTCGGACGGTTCGTACACCTTTGTGCGCAACAATACGCTGGGCCTCTCCGGACAAATCTCCATCGACCAGAACATCTGGCTGACGGGCGGAAAGCTTTCGCTTACCTCGTCGCTGGACTACTCCAGCCAGCTCGGGCACAACAAGTTCCACCAGTTCATGTCCGTCCCCATCGGACTGGAGCTGACGCAGCCCATCTTCGGCGTGAACACCCTGAAGTGGGACCGCCGCATCGAACCCGTGCGCTACGCCGAAGCCAAGGCCTCGTTTATCACTGCCACCGAAGAGGTGACCATGACCACCATCACCTACTTCTTCAACCTGCTGCTGGCCAAGGAAAACCTGGCCACGGCCCGACAGAACAAGGAAAACGCCGACCGCCTCTACGAAGTGGCCAAAGCCAAACGCAAGATGGGGCAGATATCGGAGAACGACCTACTGCAACTGAAGCTCAACGCCCTGCAAGGCAAAGCCGACGTGACCGAAGCCGAGAGCAACCTGAACGCGCAGATGTTCCAGCTGCGCGCCTTCTTGGGCGTGTCCGAGCAGGAAAACCTCAACCCGATACTGCCCGAGGCCGTGCCCAACGTGGACATCCGTTACGACGACGTGCTGTCCAAAGCCCTGGAACGAAACTCTTTTGCCCAGAACATCCGCCGCAGACAACTGGAGGCCGACTATCAAGTGGCCACCGCCAAGGGCAATATGCGCAGCATCAACCTCTTTGCCAGCATCGGATTCACCGGGCAGAACCGCGACCTGCGCTCCTCTTACCGCAACCTGCTGAACAACCAGATTGTGCAGATAGGTTTTACCATCCCTCTCTTGGATTGGGGCAAACGGCGCGGACAAGTAAAGGTGGCACAGAGCAACCGCGAACTGGAGCTGTCGCGCATCAAGCAAGAGCAGATGAACTTCAACCAGAACATATTCCTGCTGGTGGCCAACTTCAACAACCAGGCCCAACAGCTGGGCATCGCCGAAGAGGCCGACAAGATTGCCGAGAAGCGCTACAACACCAGCGTGGAGACCTTCATGATAGGACGCATCAGCACGCTGGACCTGAACGACGCGCGCGACTCGAAGGATGAAGCGCGCCAGCAACACATCTCCGAACTCTACTACTACTGGTACTATTTCTACCAAATCCGCAGCCTGACCCTCTGGGACTTTGAACGCGACGCCGAACTGGAGGCCGACTTCGAGGCCGTGGTACGGCAATAAGCGGCACAGACTGGGACAGTATCTCCAGCCACCGGGCATTACTATGCCAGCCGGCTGGCGATACTATGCCAGCAAGCGGGAGGTACTGTCCCACTATGCGCTGAATACCAGTCCGTTCCGGAATGCTTCGGGAGGCATCGGCCGGGAAAGCGACAGCCGGGAATGCGGATTCTGCCCGCCGCAAAGGACGAATCCACGGAACTTTCATTAACTTTGCATCCGCGCATCGGACGGTTGGCCGGTGCAAGGAAGAAGAAACATACTTACCCATAAGATTAAGAATAGACCCAAGATGATACTAATCATAGACGATGACAACGCCGTGCGCTCGTCGCTGCTGTTCATGCTGAAGCGTGCCGGCTATCAGGCCCAAGCCGTGCCCGGCCCGCGCGAAGCCCTGGAGACGGTGCGTGCCGAAGAACCGGACTTGATTCTGATGGACATGAACTTCACGCTCTCCACCACGGGCGAAGAGGGTCTGGTGCTGCTCAAGCAGGTCAAGATTTTCCGCCCCGACGTCCCCGTCATCCTGATGACCGCCTGGGGCAGCATCCAGCTGGCCGTGCAAGGCATGCGCGCAGGCGCTTTCGACTTCGTGACCAAGCCGTGGAACAACGCCACCCTGCTGCAACGCATCGAGACCGCCCTCCAACTGAGCCCCGCCGCAGCCAAGGCAGCGGGCCAGGCAGACATCCCGCTGGAACGCAGCCACATCATCGGCAAGTCGAAAGGCCTGATGGACGTCCTGTCCACCGTGGCGCGCATCGCCCCCACCAATGCCTCGGTGCTGGTGACGGGAGAAAGCGGCACGGGCAAGGAGCTCATCGCCGAAGCCATCCACCGCAACAGCCGCCGCGCCGCGCAACCCTTTGTCAAGGTCAACCTGGGAGGCATCTCGCAAAGCCTGTTTGAAAGCGAGATGTTCGGGCACAAGAAAGGCGCCTTCACCGACGCCATCACCGACCGCGCCGGCAGGTTCGAGCTGGCCGACAAGGGCACCATCTTCCTGGACGAAATCGGCGACCTTGACCTGTCCTGCCAGGTCAAGCTGCTGCGCGTGCTGCAAGACCAGACGTTCGAGGTGCTGGGCGACAGCCGTCCCCGCAAGGTGGACGTGCGCGTGGTGTCGGCCACCAATGCCGACCTGCGCGGCATGGTGGCGGCGCACACCTTCCGCGAAGACCTCTTCTACCGCATCAACCTCATCACCATCCACCTGCCCGCCCTGCGCGAACGCCGCGAGGACATCCCCCTGCTGGCCCGCCACTTTGCCGACCGGCAGGCGGAAGCCAACGGCCTGCCCCGCACGGAGTTCTCGGCCGACGCCCTGCAGTTCCTCACCCGTCTGCCCTATCCGGGAAACATACGCGAACTGAAGAACCTGGTGGAGCGCACCATCCTGGTCTGCGGGAAACCCGTGCTGGACGCCTCGGACTTCGACGCCCAATGCCAGCACCGCCGCCCCGCCGCGTCCGAAAGCTCCAAGGACCTGACCCTGACCGGCATGACGCTGGACGAGATTGAACGACGCACCATCCTGCAAACCCTGGAGCTGCACAAGGGCAACCTCAGCCAGGTGGCCTTGTCGCTGGGCATCAGCCGCGCAGCCCTGTACCGCCGGCTGGAGAAATACGGCATCACGGCAGGCGACGCTTCCTGAGTCTCACACTAAAATCCGGCAAACGTGCGCATCAAGTTCCTATTCTTCGGCCTGGTATTCTTCCTCATCGGACTGGGCATCTACCTGGGATTCTTTTTCAGGGAGGTGCAGAAGCCCTATTGGTTTCTGGCAGAAGGCTTCATTGCCTTCCTCCTCGTCTACCTGTCCGTCTTCTACCAGAAGATAGTGAAACCACTGAACACCATCGGCAACGGCATGGAGCTGCTGCGCGAACAAGACTTCAGCAGCCGCCTCAGTCCGGTGGGACAATACGAGGCCGACCGCATCGTCAACATCTTCAACCGCATGATGGAACAGCTCAAGAACGAACGCCTGCGCATGCGCGAGCAGAACTACTTCCTCGACCTCCTGATTCAGGCCTCGCCCATGGGCGTTGTCATCCTGACCTTCAGCGAGGAAATCAACCAGATGAACCAGATGGCCGTGAAGATGCTGGGCGTGGCGCCGGACGCAGCCATCGGCCGACGCATGGAGGGACTGGAATCGTCGCTGGCCGCCGAGCTGGCGCAGATTCCCAACGAAGAGACACGGGTGGTGCGGCTGAACGATGCCAACGTCTACAAATGCACGCGCTCGCACTTCATCGACTGCGGATTCAAGCACCCCTTCTTCCTGATAGAACGGATGACCGACGAAGTGAGACGCGTGGAAAAGAAAGCCTACGAAAAGGTCATCCGCATGATAGCCCACGAAGTGAACAACACCACGGCCGGCATCACCTCCACCCTCGACACCGTGGAACAGACCCTGGCCTCCGAGGAAGGCATGGAAGACATCTGCGAGGTCATGCGCGTGTGCGTCGAACGCTGCTTCTCCATGAGCCGCTTCATCACCCGCTTTGCCGACGTGGTGAAAATCCCCGAACCCACCCTGGCGCCCGTATCGCTCAACGAAATGGCTTCGACCTGCAAACGCTTCATGGAAGGCATGTGTGCCGACCACCGCATCGACCTGCAACTGGAGCTCGCCCCGGGCATGAAGGAAGTCAAGATGGACGCCTCCCTCTTCGAGCAGGTGCTCATCAACATCATCAAGAATGCAGCCGAAAGCATCCTCTCCGCCGGACAAGCTTCGGAACCTGCCGGACAAATCATCGTGCGCACCCTGGCTCCCGCCACCATCGACGTGTCCGACAACGGGCCCGGCATCAGCAAGGAAGTGGAAGCCAAACTGTTCACCCCCTTCTTCTCCACCAAACCCAACGGGCAGGGCATCGGGCTGGTGTTCATCCGCGAAGTCCTGAGCAAGCACCGGTGTACCTTCTCCCTGCACACCTGCGCCGACGGGCGCACGCACTTCCGCATCTCGTTTCCGGACAAATAAGAAAGGGAAAGAAGCACGTCTCTTTTACATTTGTTAAACAGTTGCAAAAAAAGGGAGAAATGTCCTGCTGTTCCCGAAAGAAGATGTAATTTTGCAGAATAAATAAGAAAAAGCAGTAAAAATGGGAAAAGAATTGTCGTCCAGAATCCAGACCTCAATTCTCAATGAAGCGGAAAAGAAAGCCCTGGTATGGCTTGCCGAGAGGCAACCGAAATGGGTCACCTCGGATTTCCTGACTTATTTGGGAGTAATGGGCGCAGTGGTTTGCGCAGTGGGCTGTGTACTGGCTAATATCAACACCAAGTATTTGTGGATTTCATCTCTGGGTTTAGTCATCAATTGGTATGGAGACAGCTTGGACGGCACACTGGCCCGTGTGAGGCACACGCAGCGTCCTGTATACGGTTTCTTCATTGACCACACGCTGGATGCCATCACCATCTGCATCATGTGCGTCGGCTTCGGCCTCTCGCCGGCTTTCCGGCTGGATGTCACGCTGCTGGTGCTGGCCGGCTATCTGGTGCTCTCCATCTACACTTACATCTGCACGATACTGAAAGACGAGTTCCGCCTGACGTATAGCAGCTTTGGCCCCACCGAGTTCCGCCTGGTGGTCATCATCCTCAACACCATCTATATGTATCTGCCGGGCTCGGAAACGCGATACGTCATCCTGGGATGCGACTTCGGCGCCTTCGACTTTATCGGGCTGGCCATTGCCGCCTTCCTCTTTATCATCCACTTCTGCCAGTTCGTCAAAGACCGGAAAGTCCTGTCGTTGCGCGACCCGCTGAAGCCTTACCATCCCGAAGACAAAGCATCCTAAACACGCCATGAGACTGCTAAAAACATACCTGGAATTTTTAGCCACCCGCCTGTTCGGGACGGGCATCGACACGTTGGTGCTGTGGATATGCTCCGACTACTTGTTCAGCAGCTATTGGACCGTATATGTCCTGTCGCCCATCATTTCGTTCGAGTTTGCCGTATTGAGCAATTTTCTCTGGTCGTACTGCTGGATTTGGAAGAGCCGCATCAGCAACCGCAACACGCGCGACTTCTGCTACCGTTTCTTCATCTTCAACCTCTCTTCGGGAGTAGGTTTCCTGGTGAAGATGCTATTCTTGTTGTTGTTCGAGAAGATATTCGGCTGGGACGTCATCTACTGCAACTTTGCCGCCCTGGTCATCTCCGGCCTGTTCAATTACTTCCTGGCCGACACGGTGGTGTTCCGCAGCAAGAAAAGTCCGGTCGTGAGCGAAGCAGAAAGCAGCACTCTGGAATGCCGCAAGGCCTGAAAAGGCCGGAACATAGAGAAAGCGGCGGAACTCCTCAAGGAGAGTTCCGCCGCTTTCTTCACTTAATTTCGATTTCTTCCTTCATGTCTATCTCTTCGCCGTGTTGGTCATAGAAGACATATTGCAGAAAAGCAAGTTTCTGGTTCGGAATAATCTTGATGCCTAATCCATACTTCATCTGCCACTTCCGCTTCAGCGACATCAGTCCCTGGTTGACATAAGCGGCGATGTAGGGGTGGATGTGTAATGAGAATTTCTTTATCTTCAGTTTGTTTACCAGGTAGTCTATCTTACTCTCCAGTGTGTCGGTGAAAAGGATGGAAGGCTTGATGGTGCCCTTGCCGAAACAAGTGGGGCAGGTTTCCTCCGTATTGACATCCATGGCCGGACGCACGCGCTGACGCGTGATTTGCATCAGCCCGAATTTACTGAGCGGCAAGATATTGTGGCGGGCTCTGTCTTTCTGCATGTTGTGGCACATGCGCTCGTAGAGTTTCTGCCGGTTCTCGGCCAGGTTCATGTCGATGAAGTCCACCACGATGATGCCTCCCATATCCCTCAGCCTCAGCTGGCGTGCCAGCTCGTCGGCAGCGCCCAGATTCACTTCCAGCGCGTTGGCTTCCTGTCCGTTGGCATTTTTGGTGCGGTTACCGCTGTTCACATCCACGACGTGAAGCGCCTCAGTATGCTCAATAATCAGGTAAGCTCCGCTTTTATATGAAACGGTCTTGCCGAATGAGGACTTGATTTGCTTGGTGATGCCGAAGTTGTCGAAGATGGGGAGTTTCCCTTTATACAGTTTCACGATATCGGCCCTTTCGGGGGCGATGAGCGAGACATAGTCCTTGATTTCGTGAAACACGGCCTCGTTGTTCACGTGTATGCTCTCAAAGGAGGGATTGAACAGGTCGCGCAACAATCCGACAGCGCGGCTGGTCTCCTCATAGATGAGCGTGGGAAACTTGGTGGCCTTCTGTACCTTCACAATGGCATCTTCCCAATGCTTAAGCAAGACTTTAAGCTCTCCGTCGAGTTCGGCCACGCGCTTGCCTTCGGCCACAGTGCGCACGATGACACCAAAGTTCTTAGGCTTGATGCTCATCAGCAGTTGTTTCAGGCGTGCCCGTTCTTCGCTCGACTTGATTTTTTGCGATACAGAAACTTTGTCGTTGAAAGGGATGAGCACCAGGTATCTTCCGGCAAAGGAGAGTTCGGAAGTCAACCGGGGGCCTTTGGTGGAAATCGGTTCCTTGACAATCTGCACCACGACCTCCTGCCCTACCTTCAGAGTGTTGGAGACGGTTCCGTCTTTTTCCAAATCGGGCAGAATGGAGGCTTTCGTAATGGGAGTTAATTTCTTTTTGTCGCTTAAGGTCTGCTTGATGTATTTCTCTAAAGAATTGAATTGAGGACCTAAATCCTGATAATGAAGAAAAGCGTCTTTCTCATAACCCACGTCCACGAAGCAGGCATTCAGGCCGGGCATCAGTTTCCTGATGCGCCCCAAATACATATTGCCCACCGAGAAGGAGATGTTGCGTCCTTCGCTCTGAAGTTCCACCAAACTTTTGTCTTCCAACAGAGCGATGGTCACTTCCTTGGGCTGTACATCTACTACGAGTTCGTTTGTCACAATAATAATCGCTTTTTAATTGAATCCATTCTGAACTGCCTCTGGAGCAGTTCCACATATGCATTGCATCTTAAACAAAGAACAAACCCGCGAGACAGATGACTTCACAAGTTTGTTCTTTGTTTTTGTCCTTCAGACTAAAAAATCACTTTTTGCTTTTGTGTCTGTTCTTTCTTAGTCTTTTCTTACGCTTGTGCGTTGACATTTTATGTCTTTTTTTCTTCTTACCGCTTGGCATAGTTCTTTAATTTTTATAGGTTAATACTAGTGTTTATTATTTCTTCACTGAGAGAGTGAAGGTCTTGGCAGGCTTGAAGGCCGGAATATTGTGTTCCGGAATGATGATAGTCGTATTCTTCGAAATGTTACGAGCTGTTTTCTGTGCTCTCTTCTTCACAATGAAACTGCCAAACCCGCGGAGATACACGTTCTCATCCTTTGCAAGAGACGATTTCACGGCTTCCATGAAGGCTTCAACGGTAGCCAGAACTGTGACTTTGTCAATCCCTGTGTTCTTTGTAATTTCGTTTACAATATCAGCTTTAGTCATTTTCTTTAAAAAATATTGTTACTAATGTTCCTAATTTTTTGGACTGCAAATATATAGCTTTTCCGCGGCTCTGGAAAATATATTTCGGACTATTTTTCAGCAAAGTGCGCGAATGAGCCCTTATCAGACTGAATGTCTGCCCGTTACATTGATAGCAGGTACAGACCGACCGCGCACGCAGGCCGGGACGCACACCGCCTCCTGCGGTTTTCGCCAAGTGCTTGTTTTGCTTGTTCAAGTCCCTCTTCAGCGTGCTCAAGAGCCTCTTCGCGAGGCGCCGTGTCCCTCTTGGGAGCGGGAAAGAGGCTTACTTCTCCAGCAGTTCTTTCAGAAAGGCGTCCAGTTCTTCGTCCAGTCCCTTCAGCAGTTCGTCGTTCAGCAGCAGGGTGTCGTCGTCCATCAGCAGCAGTTCGGCCACGGTCTCGCGCTCTTCGTCCACCAGAACAAAGGAATAGGGTTTCATCAGCGCCAGCTTGTCGAAGTCGCCCGCGGCCTTCATGTCGTTCAGCAGCGAGGAGAGGACGCGCTCGACGTCTGCATAGAAATCCGTGCCGTCATAGTTGGCCCATTCGCCGACGGTGGTGTCGGCCAGTTCGGCATCTTCGTCATCGAAGACAAGCAGCTCGCCCGTGACGGGATTGGCCTGCACATGGATGTCTGTCACCACGGTTTCCTCGCCCCCGCTGTATCGGCCGACGGCCGTCCGCAGTGCGTTTTCTATCTGTGATAACGATGATTGACTGAGTTTCATAATCGTTTTTTTGCTTAAACCGGCTTCAAAGTTACGGAATATTTATGAAATAACCTTGGATGTAGGGCAGAATAATCCGCATCGCGCCGTCCGGCCCGGCCGAGGTGGAGAGCGGCGCGCGCCTTACAGGCCGGCCTCGTCCGCGGGGGCTTCGTCGGCAAAGCGCCGCATCTGCATCCGCAGGCGCGCGATGCCCTGCCGGCGTTCCGTCAGTTCGTTCACGTAGAGGCTGGTAAGGATATAATAAGGTATGTCGGCGCTCTGCAGGCCCTGCGCGGCCTTCTCTTCCACGTGCTCCACGTCGTTGGCTATCTGTTGTGCCTTCGTGGCCCACTGCAGGGCATCGCCGATGCTGTCTTGAAGCTCGTAGCCCAAAGCGATGTTATAGGCGGCCCGGATTTTCGTCTTTCCCTTCCGCTGCTCGTAGTGGCGCTTCCACAAGGCGATGGCCTCATCCCAGTTCTGCTCGCGGACGTAGACTGCGGCGTCGCGCATGTCCACCGAACCGCCGACGAAGAGATAGCGCTCGGCTGTCTTCCAGTGGGGCAACAGATAGGCCACGGGCGACGAACCGGCAAAACCGGAGGCAGCCTCCACCAGTTCCTTGCCTTGGATAAGGCGGGAGCGCACCTCGCCTTCGCTCACGCCTGCCTCTTCCCAAAAGATGCTGTCGGGGCGGCTGACGGTGGCCACGGGGCCGCGACGGTTGGGCACGTAGATGCGCAACGTGGGGCAGACGGTCACGTCCACCGTGCCGTAATAGGCCTGCACGTCCGGCAGGAAGTCCATTTTGCTGACCGCCCGCAGCCGGACGTCCTCCACGGCAATCAGAAAGTCGGCCTGCAGGTCGCGGGCCAGCCGGTTGACCTCTTCGCGCGACAGCGTGCTCTCGCGCAAGGCGACGTCGTTGGCGCGCAAGGCCGAGTCGCAGATAATCACTTGGTCGAAGTAGTTTTCATCGGCCAGCGCGTCGGCCAGAGCCTGCGCCGCCGTCGCCGGATTGCCCGTGTAGTAGTCCGTCTTGCGGGCCACCTCGTACTCGCCCTTCGGCTCCTCGCCGGCCTCGGGCATCGCCGTCGCCTGGGGCGAAGCGGGCATGTTGTTGACCACGGCCACGCGCCTCAAGGCGGCGGGAAAGCTCACCTCGGCTGGTTGCATGTAGTCTATGGAGAATTGCTGCACGCTCTGGCACGCGGCGGCCACGAACAGGAGCAGGCACAAAAGGCTGGGAGGGAAGATTCGTTTCATTTTTCTTCAACAAGTTAAGTCATGGACAATCCGTTTTCAGCACCGGCACGCGCGTCTCCGGACACGATTCGGGACCGTGTTCCATCCCCGTTTCCGCCCCGCTGCAAGCGGCCTGACCGGGCGTTATAATGCCAGCGACCGGGCGTTACTATGCCAGCAAGCGGGGATTACTATGCCAGCAAGCGGGGATTGGAACGCCAGCAAACGGCGGACGGGATGCCTCCCGGGCCGCCATGCAAGGCCGGTTTCTGCGGACAAAAATACGCTTTTGGGCGGACAAAACAAAAGTCCCGGGCGTTTTTTAAGCGTCCGGGACTCCATATTTAAGACCTGTTGACGGCCGCGCACCGCTTACGCGTTGCGTCCGTGGCAGTTTTTATATTTCTTGCCGCTTCCGCAGGGGCAGGGGTCGTTGCGGCCCACCGTCTTCTGCACGCGGATGGGTTCGCGCTTCGGCTTCTCGCGCGTGTCCTGCGCAGCCGCCGCCTGCTGGTTCGGGTCGCTGAGGTCGGCCTTCTGCTCCTGATACTTGCTCATGTCCTGACGCTGTTCGGGCGCAGCCTGGCGCACCTCCTGGGGGTCGCGCACGGGTATCTGGCCGCGCATCAGGATGGACACGGTCTGGTTGTTAATGCGGTCTACCATGGCGTCGAACAGGTTGACCGACTCCAGTTTGTAGATGAGCAAGGGGTCTTTCTGCTCGTAGCTGGCGTTTTGCACGGAGTGGCGCAGGTCGTCCAGTTCGCGCAGGTTCTCCTTCCAGGCCTCGTCGATGACGTGCAGCAGGATGGCCTTCTCAAACGACTTGACTATCTCCTTGCCTTCCGTCTCGTAGGCCGTCTTGAGGTTGCAAGAGATGTTGTAGAGGCGCTTGCCGTCGGTGATGGGGATAAGGATGTTCTGATAGAAGGCGCCCTGGTTCTCGTACACCTGCTTGATGACGGGGTAGGCTATCTGCGCCATGCGCTCGGTCTTGCGCTTGAATTGCTCCATGGCGGCATTGAACGCCCGTTCGGCCAGGACCTCTTTCTTCTCGTTGCGGAACTCTTCTTCGCCGAAGGGCACCTCCATGGCCAGCGTCTGCAGACAGTCCATCTTGCAGTTCTCGTAGTCGGGCGCTCCCACGGCGGTGACGCAGCGATCCCATATCATGTTTACGATGTCCATGCCGATGCGCTCGCCCATCAAGGCGTGGCGACGCTTGGTATAGACCACGGTGCGCTGCTTGTTCATCACGTCGTCGTATTCCAGCAGGCGTTTGCGGATGCCGAAGTTGTTTTCTTCCACCTTCTTCTGCGCGCGCTCGATGGACTTGGATATCATGCTGTGCTCTATCATCTCGCCTTCCTTGAATCCCAGCTTGTCCATCACGCTGGCAATGCGTTCGGACGAGAACAGGCGCATCAGGTCGTCTTCCAACGACACGAAGAACACGGACGAGCCCGGGTCTCCCTGACGTCCGGCACGACCGCGCAACTGGCGGTCTACGCGGCGCGACTCGTGACGCTCCGTGCCGATGATGGCCAGACCGCCGGCCGCCTTCACCTCGGGGCTCAGCTTGATATCCGTACCACGGCCGGCCATGTTCGTCGCAATGGTCACCGTGCTGCTCTGACCGGCCAGGGCCACGATTTCGGCCTCCTTCTGGTGCAGTTTGGCATTAAGCACATTGTGCGGAATCTTGCGCATGTCCAGCATCTTGCTCAGCATCTCGGAGATTTCCACCGAGGTGGTACCCACCAGCACCGGACGGCCGGCGGAAATCATCTTCTCAATCTCTTCGATAACGGCTTTATACTTCTCGCGCTTCGTCTTATACACACGGTCGTTCATGTCGTTGCGGGCGATGGGGCGGTTGGTGGGGATGACCACCACGTCCAGCTTGTAGATGTCCCAGAACTCGCCTGCCTCCGTCTCGGCCGTACCGGTCATGCCGGCCAGCTTGTGATACATGCGGAAGTAGTTCTGCAGGGTGATGGTGGCGAAGGTCTGCGTGGCAGCCTCTACCTTCACGCCCTCCTTGGCTTCGATGGCCTGGTGCAAGCCGTCGGAATAGCGGCGGCCTTCCATGATACGGCCCGTCTGCTCGTCCACAATCTTCACCTGCCCGTCTATGACCACGTATTCATCGTCCTTCTCGAACATCGTGTAGGCCTTGAGCAACTGGTTGATGGTGTGCACGCGCTCGGACTTGATGGCATAGTTGGTCAGCAGCTCGTCCTTCTTGGCCAGGCGCTCCTCCTCCGTCAGCCCGGTCTCGTTCTCCAAGGCCGAGAGCTGCGAGGTGATGTCCGGCAGCACGAAGAACTCGGGATCGGAAGTCTTCCCGCTGATGAGGTCCACGCCCTTGTCAGTCAGGTCCACGCTGTTCAGTTTCTCGTCGATGACGAAGTACAACGGGTCTGTCACCTCGTGCATGCGGCGGTTGTTCTGCTCCATGTAAATCTCCTCGGTCTTCAGCATGCCGGCCTTGATGCCTTGTTCGCTCAGGAACTTGATGAGAGCCTTGTTTTTCGGCAGAGCCTTATGGCTGCGATACAGGGCCAGGAAACCCTCTTCCTGCTGCTTCTTGTCGTCCGAAGCGATGAGACGCTTGGCGTCTGCCAGATATTGCGTGGCCAGCTTCTTCTGCGCTTCCACCAGACGCTCCACCAAGGGCTTCAGCTGCTCGAACAACTGGTCGTCGCCCTTGGGCACCGGGCCGGAGATAATCAACGGCGTACGGGCATCGTCAATCAACACCGAGTCCACCTCGTCGACAATGGCATAGTTATGCTGCCGCTGCACGAGGTCTTTGGGGCTAATGGCCATGTTGTCGCGCAGGTAGTCGAAGCCGAACTCGTTGTTTGTGCCAAAGGTGATGTCGGCCATGTAGGCCTTGCGGCGGGCGTCGGAGTTGGGCTGGTACTTGTCAATGCAGTCCACGCTCAGTCCATGGAACATATAGAGGGGGCCCATCCACTCAGAGTCGCGTTTGGACAGATAGTCGTTCACCGTCACCACATGCACGCCGTTACCCGTCAAGGCATTGAGGAATACAGGCAGGGTGGCAACAAGCGTCTTGCCTTCACCCGTGGCCATTTCGGCAATCTTGCCCTTGTGCAATACCACGCCGCCGAAGAGCTGTACGTCATAGTGCACCATGTTCCAGGTGATTTCGTTGCCGCCGGCCTTCCAGTGGTTCACGTAGATGGCCTTGTCGTCCTCGATGCGCACAAAGTCTTTGGTGGCAGCCAGCTGGCGGTCGAAGTCGGTGGCCGTCACCACGATTTCCTCGTTCTCGGTAAAGCGGCGCGCGGTGTCCTTCACGATGGCAAAAGCCGTGGGCAACACCTCGTCCAGTGCCTTCTCGTAGATATCCAGTATTTCTTTCTCTATCTTGTCGATTTGGTTGAAAAGTTCTTCGCGATCCTCCAGTTCGGTGCTTTCCACCTTGGCCTTCAGTTCGTCCACTTTGGCCCGTTGTTCGGCTGCCGAATTGCGGATATACTCCTTCAGTTCCTGCGTCTTGGCGCGCAACGCGTCATTGTCCAGTTTCTGTATCTCCGGATAGACGGCTTTCACCTTGTTCACCCACGGCTGAATCTCCTTCATGTCGCGCGTGGACTTATTACCGAAAATCGAGCTTAAAAATTCATTGAATCCCATTCTTGTCTATGATATGTTTTTGTTATTATTCCTTTTGGTTGCCGCCCACCTGGGGAAAGGCGCGGCAAAGTTACTTAATTCCTTACAGATAACCCACATATGCGGGGATAAAATCTGATGAAAAAGCTGTTTATGTCTGATGATTGTTCCCGGCAGAAGGACAGAAAGCCCCCTGCATGAAGTTTCGTCAGAGGCCGAGAGAAGCCTCTGTGCAGGCATTGGGCGCACGGATGCGCAGCGCGCCGGCCACAGTGGGGGCGATGCGCGCCGCACTGACCGGGATGCGGACTGTCTCCGGACGGATGCCGGGCGCCAACAGGATGAAAGGAGCAGGCGGATTGGCCGAGCGCACGGTGTAATGTTCCGTGCCATCCTCGTGCATCACCGTCCACCCGGGCAGCACTTCGACAAGCAAGTCGCCCGAACGCAAGCGGTGATAACCGTTGCGGATACGTTCGGTTTGAGGCGACCACGCACCCAGCAGCAAGCGATGAGCCGAGTACACCTCGCTCACTCCGCTGAACTGCATCAGGAATCCGGCAGCCTTCTCCTGGATTTCCGCCAGGCTCAGGTGCTTGTCCTCAATAAGTTTATGGTTAAGGTAGATTTGTTGGTCATAATAGGCCTCCACGTACTGTCCTTCGCCATAAGTGGCCATAAGGAACATGTTCAGCAGGGTAGCACAGCGGTTCAGGTAGAACTCGCCGCCCGGCACGCGATAGAGGTCTGCATCTGCCGACTGAGGTTCGGCATAACCGGTAGAAGTCAGACAGAAAAGCACGTTGCGCAGTCCCACCTTCCGGTCCAACAACTCCAGCAAAGCAGCTACGCTACGGTCGGTGCGCGCATAGGTGTCTTCTATCTCCATGTTCTGGCTGAGCGTAGGAGCCGGATGGAAGAGGCCCGCATAATAGGTCAACGACAGGAAGTCGGGCACGCTGTCGCGTCCCATCTCGCTCTTGTCCAGCAGTTCTTCCACCAGCCGGTTCACCTCGTCGTTGATGTAGGGGGTGGAGACCAGACGCCGGTATTTGTGGACGCCGCTGTCGGTCAATCCGTATTTAAATGCTTCGGACGTCTCGCCCGGCAGGCAGTTATAACGTTCCGGGGCATAGAGGGGCGTCCACACCGTGCCCTTGAGGTGTTTGTCGGGAGCTTGTTTCTCGTTATATCCTTCTATCCACCACGGGAAGTTCTCATAATACGTCGTGCTGCACCACTTGCCCGTCCGCTGGTTGAGCCAAAAGGCCCCGTTGCCTGCATGTCCGGCGCCAAAGACGGCTGCCTCGCGGGTGGGGGCAATGGCATAGACGATGCTCCGGTTGGCGGTGGCTATCCGCAGTTCGTCGGCCAAGGTAGATGCCAACAGTTTGGAGGGCGAGGTGCTCTGGTTGGTGTAGTTGCCCATGAACGCAGGGTCGGCCACGCAATTCACCGGACGGAGGGTCTTGGCGTCCAGCCAGTTCTCGCCAATGATGCCGTGCAAGGAAGGCGTGCTGCCAGTATAGAGCGTGGCGATGGCCGAGGCACGGTCGGCTCCGGCAAAAGGCATATCGGCCTGGCAATAGACCTTGCCGTCGCGCAACAGACGGCGGAACCCCTTCTCGCCATAGAGCGGCTCGAAGGCTTCCAGATAGTCCGTGCGCAACTGGTCTACCGTCAGCATCACCACCAGCCGGGGGAGGACGGGCAACGGCTGGGCGTTCAACCCGCCGATGGTCAGCGCCAAGATGGATGTTATCAGTCCTTTCTTCATCTCTTTTTCCTTGCAAGGATGCCATTGCTCAGGCTACGCATCCACAAACACAGTGCCAAAGGTAGCACCTCTGGCGGGAACTTCTGCGGGAAAGCTCCCCAAAACACCATAAATAACGTTAAAACCGCAAGATTCAGCATCAAATAGCGGCTAAACTGCCCCCGGCGCGCCGCGCGAACCAGCCACGGCAGACAGAGCAGGTGCAGGGGATGGAAGACGAAGAGCAGGTAGTTGGGACTCATGCAGGGATGTTGCGAGAAGCACGCCAGGAAGGCCAGCACGCACCCGGCCAGGCCTGCGGCGGCAAACAGCACGACGTCCACTCCCCACCACGCCTTCCGCCGACGGATGCCGCAGACGGTCAGCGCCAGCGTCGCGCCAAACAGGAGCCAGGCGCACGTCATCGGCGCGAGGCCGCCTTCATCGGGAGCAGTTGCCTGCAAAGCCTTCAAGAGCAGCCCCTCGTGGGCCACCAGCGGGCGCGTGCGTCCGACGGAATCAACCAGGGTCGTTTGCGAGAAGTCGGCCTGCAGAAGGAAGGGCACGAACTGCATGGCACGCCGGCTGACGGGCTTGTCGGCCTCGCTCCCCAGGCAGAGGCTCATGCCCAGGCGCGACCACGGATGCCCCTCGCTGTAGCGGTCGGTCAGGTCGCGATAGGTGACGGTCACCGTGTCTGCCGGATAGACCAGACGTCCGTCCACGGCCTCTTCCACCTTGTCGCGCGGACGGGTGGAACAGTTGTCGTAGAAGAAGTTATAGCGGTATATGCGGTTCTCCGGCCGGTAGTTCTCTTCCAACAGGGCCACGAGGCGCCGCTTCTCCTCCGCGGTCAGGTTCAGTTCCTGCTGCCAGATGTCGCGGCCGTTGAAGTAATAGGCCCGGAAGAAAGGCCCGGCAGGCTCCTTGTCCAGGCGGTAGTCCGTCTCGCCCAAGGCGAAGCGCAGCACGAAGCCGGAGGAGCTGAAGTCGAACACACCGTAATTATACACTACGTCCTCGCCCGTCGCCAGGTTCTCGCAGCGGATGGCCGTGTGGCCGAAGAGGCTGTATATCTCCTCGCCCGCCGCGCAGGTCAGGAGACTGACGCGCAACGAGTCGCCCCCCGCAGCATCGGCGGCCAGAGCCGGAGCAGGACGCAGGAGCATCCCCCACACGGACAGGAGGAAGAGGGAAAGAAGCATTCTGAGTTTCATGGCCGCAAAGGTAAGACATTTTTCCGGAATTACGGCCCTTGGGCGGTATTCTATCCGTTTCCCCGCCCCACCATCCTCTGGGCTTTCTCCACCACCTCCGGCGGATAACCATAGACGCCCAGTATCCGAACGGCGTTGCCCTGCGTGACCTTCCCCTTGCGCAGACGATAATCAAAAGCCAGGTCTTGCTCGCCCACCTGTTCGCTGAAATGGTAGCAGTCGTAACAAGACTCCAAAGCCTGTTGCAGTTCCCAGTCGTGCGTGGTGACAAAGACTGTGTTGTTATTCTGGGCAAGACGTTCCAATACAGCCGTGCAGATAGCGATGCGCTCCGTGCTGTTGGTGCCGCCGAAAGGTTCGTCCACCAGCAGCAGGCAGGGATGCCTTACGCTCTCCTCCAGCATGTAGCGGATGTCCAACGCTTCTTGCAGGAAGAGACTTCGCCCCTCGGCCAGCCGGTCGGTATGCTGGATGGAAGAGAGCAGGCGAACGTCGGGACAACAGGCAAAAGCGTGTGCAAAGCAAGTATTGAGGGCCTTGGCTGCCACGACGTTCACCCCTATGGTACGGATGAAGCACGTCTTTCCGCACATGTTGGAGCCTGTTATCAGGGCAGAGCGGCCGGAGAGGGAGAAAGAGTTGGGCACGGCGTTCTCCACCAGAGGATGATAAACATCTTCGGCCTGAAGGGTGCCGGGGACAGGCAGCCAGGAAGGGACGCACCAGCAGGGTAGTTCTTCGCGCAAGAGCGAGAGCGAACAAAGCACGTCGGTCAGCCCCACCAGGCGGAACACGTCTTCCAGCCATGCCTTTTCACGCCGCAAGCACAGCAAGGAGCGATGCACGGCGTAGTATTCGGCCAAAAGAAAGATGTTCACCAACTCCACCAACGTATAGGCCAGAATGGCAAAGTCCCCGTCCAACTTCACGCCCAGACTGAACACCCGCAACTGCTTCCGAATGGCGCGCAATTTGTCTGCCCGCACCGGCGCGCCGGTCTGTTGCAATCTTGCCAGCCGTTCTTCCCCCACCAGTTCCTCCGCCTGGCGCAACAACTGCCGGGTCTGCGGGATGGAGTGGTAATACTCATAAATCTTCTTCTTGCTT
Source organism: uncultured Bacteroides sp. (assembly GCA_949289265.1). Taxonomy (GTDB): domain Bacteria; phylum Bacteroidota; class Bacteroidia; order Bacteroidales; family Bacteroidaceae; genus Bacteroides. The sequence goes on along the minus strand of CASENE010000058.1, from coordinate 150,556 downwards.
TGGTAATGCAGCACGAAGTGAACAGCCAGGTTGAGCGCCAGCAGATAGAGCCACGCCACATGGGGCGCCAGAAACATCAGAGCCAGCCAACAGAGCGGCAGGAAGCGGCAGACACCCACGGCATCTACCCAACGCGGGGACAAGGCGCCGATGTCCGACGAAAAGAGCGAACAGATGTAACCCGCGTCCGCCTGCCGGGTACGGGCCAGAGAGCGGCGGACATCCGCCCGCCACGCCGGGTCTGCCTGGAATGCGCGCACCACTTCCTCGTGCCTGCCCACTTCGGAACGGGCATCCCGATGCAACAGGTGGTAGAGATACTGCTTGCCCACGAAAGACGACGTGCGGTCGACGCGACAGAGGAGGCCGTCCAAGTCCAGGTCGGCAGCAGTCCCGCCGGGCAGGACGTCGCTTTCCCGGCGGGCATACGCATGATAGAGAGCAATGCGGTCGTTCATAGGCAGGATGCGCTGGATGGATAAAATGCCTCGTCAGCCCGCCGTCTCCTGCCGCCGCCGCACGTACACCTTGTGCGTGGCGCGTCCCTGCGTGCCGATGCCCGTGGCCGGGTCGTCCTTCCAGCGGCGCAGTTCCTTGGAGGCGGCGTCGTGCAGCAGGCCCGTCATCCGGGCATAGTCGGCCACGCTGAGGCTGGGGTGCGTCTCCAGGTACTGCTGCGCCAGGGCCAGCCGCTCTTGGGGCGTGTAGCGCGCGGACGACTTGCGGAACTTCCAGGCCGCGCGCTCCAGGCGGCAGTGGCCGTTGGTGTTCTCCAGCAGCGTCTTGTCCGGACGCAGGCGGATGTTCTTCACGTAGATGCTCATGGCGTTGCGGCGCGTGCCGCCCGGCTCTCCCGTCTCGCGCTCGAAGCCCTCGCGCAGGCCCAGCGAGGGGGTCAGGATGCCCAGGCCGTCAATCTTGACCGACCGTCCCTCGCCCAGGGCGCAGGCAATCTCGTCGGCCAATGCCCGCACCAGCCCCTTCACGTCGCCGGGCGAGAAGGTGCTGGCCCGGCAGATTTTCTCGGTGATTTCGTCCAAATCGGCTTGCCCCCACAGCTTCATGCGGGGAAACAGCACGCGCTTGCCCTCTTCGTTGGGCAGGTTCGACTCTTGCATTTCATACTGTGCCATGTCTCGTTGTTCCTCCTGATGGTTGGGGGAAATCTTCCGTCACGGCGACCCAAAACTTCGGGCGACGGTGGGGAAAACTTCCCGGTGTTATACACTAAGTTATAAATCCAGGCTGGATTTACATAAATCTAAGCTGAATTTACATAAATCCAGGTTGAATTTACATAAATCCAGGCTAGATTTACATAAATCCAGCGTAAATTTATAACTTTCCCTTCGTTCCTGCAAGTTTTTGTCCACGAAGGGTCGGATTTTTTGTCCGCCGTGACCCTTCATCCTTGTCCACAGCCATCCTGCCCGGCCTCCCGCCGCCACCGCTGCCTGCCGGATGCGATGCCCCTATACCTTATTATATATGTACCTCCCTCCGCAACCGCCCCGCCCCTGCGCGCCCGCCGCGCCCGTCAGCCCTCCGACGCCTGCGGGGAGGGGATGCGGAACGGTGACAAATCGCGAGTGTCGGCCGCCTCCGCCTTACGGATATTCACTTTTCTGTCACTTTTTTCTTCAAATCGTTTGCATATTCTAAAAAAGCCCTTACCTTTGCAACGTCGTTCCCCACGGAAGGGCATCCAAGAAGACAACGATATGACGAACTTGTTTATTGATACGAACCTGGCAGTCCTGCACATTATTCGCGTCGTCGTGCTACCCACGGAAGCGTGAGAAAGGTTTGTGTGCATACACCGTTCGTCTTGACAGAGTAACCCCGAAGCCTTTCTCACCGCGAGAAGGGCTTTTTGCTTATGGGCCGGGGGACTCGGAGAATGAAGAACTTTAAAAACTTACATGGATATGAAGCATCAGCTACGTAGCACAGTCTGCACACAAGGCCGGCGAATGGCCGGGGCACGCGCCCTGTGGGCCGCCAACGGCATGAAGCCCGAACAGATGGGCCGTCCCGTCATCGCCATCGTCAACTCGTTCACCCAGTTCGTGCCGGGACACGTGCACCTGCACGAAGCCGGACAGTACGTCAAGCGCGAGATAGAGCGGCTGGGGTGCTTTGCCGCCGAGTTCGACACCATCGCCATCGACGACGGCATCGCCATGGGCCACGACGGCATGCTCTACTCCCTGCCCTCGCGCGACCTCATCGCCGACAGCGTGGAATACATGGTCAACGCCCACAAGGCCGACGCGCTGGTGTGCATCAGCAATTGCGACAAGATAACGCCGGGCATGCTCATGGCGGCCATGCGGCTCAACCTGCCCACCGTCTTCGTGTCCGGCGGCCCGATGGAGGCCGGACGCTGGCAGGGGAAGAAGCTGGACCTCATCGACGCCATGATACAGTCGGCCGACCCGTCGGTGAGCGACGCGGACGTGGAGCAAATCGAACGCCGTGCCTGTCCCACGTGCGGCTGCTGCTCGGGCATGTTCACCGCCAACTCCATGAACTGCCTCAACGAGGCCATCGGGCTGGCCCTGCCCGGCAACGGCACCATCGTGGCCACGCACCGCAACCGCAAGAAGCTCTTCAAGGACGCCGCGCGCCTCATCGTGGAGAACGCGCGCCGCTATTACGAAGACGGCGACGAGAGCGTGTTGCCCCGCAGCATCGCCACGCGCCAGGCCTTCCTCAACGCCATGACGCTGGACATCGCCATGGGAGGGTCGACCAACACGGTGCTGCACCTGCTGGCCATCGCCCACGAGGCCGGAGCCGACTTCTGCATGGACGACATCGACGCCCTGTCGCGCCGCACGCCCTGCCTCTGCAAGGTGGCCCCCAACACGCAACAGTACCACGTGGAAGACGTCAACCGCGCCGGCGGCATCCTGGCCATCATGGACGAACTGGCCCGCGGCGGGCTGGTGGACACCACGGCGCGCCGCGTGGACGGCCTGACCCTGGCCGAGGCCATCGACCAATACAGCATCCGCAGCCCGCACGTCTGCCGCAAGGCGCTCAAGAAGTATGCCTCGGCCCCCGGCGGCGAGCCCTGCGCGAAGATGGGCGCCCAGGAAAACTATTACAAGGAACTGGACACCGACCGTGCCCACGGCTGCATCCGCGACCTGGCCCACGCCTATACGCAAGACGGAGGCCTGGCCGTGCTGAAGGGCAACATCGCCCAAGACGGATGCGTGGTGAAGACCGCCGGCGTGGACGAAAGCATCTGGCGCTTCACCGGGCCGGCACGCGTGTACGACTCGCAAGAAGAAGCCTGCCGCGGCATCCTGGAGGGAGAGGTGCAGAGCGGCGACGTGGTGGTCATCACCCACGAAGGCCCCAAGGGAGGACCGGGCATGCAGGAGATGCTCTACCCCACCTCCTACCTGAAGTCGCGCCACCTGGGCAAAGCCTGCGCCCTCATCACCGACGGACGTTTCAGCGGAGGCACCTCGGGCCTGAGCATCGGCCACATCTCGCCCGAAGCCGCCGCCGGAGGCAACATCGGCAAGATACAAGACGGCGACCTCATCGAAATAGACATCCCGCGCCGCAGCATCAACGTCCGGCTGACTGACAAGGAACTGAACGAACGCCCCCCGAGACCCGTCGTCCGGCAAAGAGAAGTATCGAAAGCCCTGCGCGCCTATGCAGCCATGGTCAGCTCGGCCGACAAGGGAGGAGTGAGAATCGTAGAATAATCCAGCATTTGTTTTTTATCATACCACCATGAGCAAGGACTCGATACATAATAAGAAAGGAGAAAACTACATCACCGGGGCGGAAGCCCTGATGCGTGCCCTCGAGGCACAAGGGGTCAACACCCTCTTCGGCTATCCGGGGGGAAGCATCATGCCCGTGTTCGACGCTCTCTACGACCATCGCAGGACGCTGAACCACATCTTGGTGCGCCACGAGCAGGGAGCCACGCACGCCGCCCAGGGATATGCCCGCGTGTCGGGCCGGGTAGGCGTCTGCCTGGTCACCAGCGGCCCCGGCGCCACCAACACCATCACCGGCATCGCCGACGCCATGATAGACAGCACGCCCATCGTGGTCATTGCCGGACAGGTGGGCACCGGCTTTCTGGGCACCGACGCTTTCCAGGAAGTAGACCTGGTGGGCATCACGCAACCCATCTCGAAATGGAGCTACCAGATACGCCGGGCCGAAGACGTTCCCTGGGCCGTGGCACGCGCCTTCTACATCGCCCAAAGCGGACGCCCAGGCCCCGTGGTGCTGGACTTTGCCAAAGACGCCCAGACGAACAAGATGAACTACGAACCCGTCCGCGTGGACTACATCCGCAGCTACATGCCCGTGCCCGAACCCGACGAGGAAGCCATCCGCCAGGCCGCCGAGCTCATCAACCAGGCCCAACGCCCCTTGGTGCTCGTGGGCCAAGGGGTAGAGCTGGGGCATGCGGAGCAAGAGCTGCAAGCCTTCATCGAACGGGCGGACATCCCTGCCGCACGCACCCTGCTGGGGCTTTCGGCCCTGCCCACCGGACATCCGCTGAACAAGGGCATGTTGGGCATGCACGGCAACCTGGGGCCTAACATCAACACCAACAAGTGCGACGTGCTCATCGCCGTGGGCATGCGCTTCGACGACCGGGTGACAGGCAACGTGGCCACCTACGCCCGACAGGCCAAAATCATCCACTTCGACATCGACCCGGCAGAGATAGACAAGAATATCCGGACAGACGTGGCCGTGCTGGGCAACTGTAAAGAGACACTGCCCGCCGTGACCGCCCTGCTGCAACCGGCCAAGCACACGGAATGGATAGAGAGCTTCCGCCCCTACGAGGAAGTGGAAGACGAGAAAGTCATCCGTCCCGAACTGCACCCCGCCGGCGACACGCTGAGCATGGGCGAAGTGGTGAGGGCCGTGAGCGACGCCACGCACGACGACGCCATCCTGGTGACCGACGTAGGACAGAACCAGATGATGTCTGCCCGCTACTTCCGCTACCGCCGGTCGCGCAGCCTGGTCACCTCGGGCGGACTGGGCACGATGGGCTTCGGCATGCCTGCGGCCATCGGCGCCACCTTCGGACGGCCCGACCGCACGGTGTGCGTGTTCATGGGCGACGGCGGTTTCCAGATGAACCTGCAGGAACTGGGCACCATCATGGAGCAGCAGGCGCCGGTAAAGATGATTATGCTGAACAACAACTTCCTGGGCAACGTGCGCCAATGGCAGGCCATGTTCTTCAACCGCCGGTACTCGTTCACCCCCATGCTCAATCCCGACTACCAGCAAGTGGCCGCCGCCTATGGCATACCCGCCCGCCGGGCCATCACCCGCGAAGAGCTGCATGCCGCCATCGACGAGATGCTGCACACCCCCGGCCCCTTCTTGCTGGAAGCATGCGTGGCGGAAGAAGGCAACGTGCTGCCCATGACGCCTCCCGGAGGCTCGGTCAACCAAATGCTGCTGGAATGCTGAGCGAATGAAGAATGAAGAACTAAAATGAAGAATGGAGCATGGAAAAGACATTATACACCATCATCGTACACTCCGAAAACATAGCCGGGTTGCTGAACCAGGTGACAGCCGTGTTCACGCGGAGACAAATCAATATTGAGAGCCTCAACGTGTCGGCCTCGTCCATACAGGGAGTACACAAGTACACCATCACCGCCTGGACGGACAAGGACACCATCGAAAAGGTGGTAAAACAGATATCGAAGAAGATTGACGTGCTGCAGGCACACTACTTCACCGACCACGAAATCTACCAGCACGAGATTGCCCTCTACAAACTCACGACGCCCGTATTGGAGAACAAACACGAGGTGTCCAAAATCATCCGCCAGTTCCACGCCCGCATCGTAGAGGTGAACCCCGTGTTCTCCATCGTCGAGATGAACGGGATGAGCGAGGAAATCACCTTGCTCTACCAGAAGCTGCAGGAACTGGGATGCGTGCTACAGTTCGTCCGCTCGGGACGGGTGGCCATCACCACCAGTTGCATCGAGCGCGTCAACGAATACCTGGCCGAGCGCGAGGCCAAATACCGCCAATCCAAAGAACAAGCATCATGAACGACAAGATAGGCACATACCGCTTCGCGACCGAACCGTTCCACACGGACTTCAGCGGGCGGCTCACGCTGGGCGTGTTGGGCAACCACCTGCTGAACTGCGCCAGCCTCCACGCCCAAGAGCGGGGCTTCGGCATGGGCACCGTCAACGAAGAAAGTTACACCTGGGTGCTCTCGCGCCTGGCCATCGAGATGGAGGAGATGCCCCGCCAGAACGAAGTCTTCCGCATTGATACGTGGGTAGAAGGCGTCTACCGCCTCTTCACCGACCGCAACTATGCCATCCTGGACAACGACGGGCGCCCCCTGGGCTATGCACGCTCTGTGTGGGCCATGATCAACATGCACACCCGCAAGCCGGTCGACCTCCTGGGCATCAACGGCGGCAGCATCACGGACTATGTCTGCGAACACCCCTGCCCCATCGCCAAGCCCTCGCGCATCAAAGTGCACGGCGGAGAAGAGGCGGCCACACTGCGGGCACGCTACAGCGACATCGACCTCAACGGGCACGTGAACAGCATCCGCTACATCGAGCACATCCTCGACCTCTTCCCCCTCGACCTCTACCGCCGGCGGCGCATCCGCCGCTTCGAGATGGCCTACGTGGCCGAAAGCTACTACGACGATACGCTCTCCTTCCTGTGCCAACAACCCGAAGCCGGAGAAGAGACGTACAGCGTGGAGGTGCGGAAGAACGGCACGGAGACCGTGTGCAGAGCCCAGGTGGAGTTCGGCCAGCCCTGTTCACACCCGGACTGCGAGTCCTCCGCACCCGGACAAGCATCCTGAAGAAAACAAACCCATACATGTATAACATTAAACCCAAAAACAAGAAACAATGGCACAAATGAATTTTGGCGGCGTAACCGAGAACGTGGTTACCCGCGAAGAGTTTCCCTTAGAGAAAGCACGCGAAATCCTGAAGAATGAAACCATCGCCGTACTGGGCTACGGCGTGCAAGGGCCGGGACAGGCCTGCAACCTGCGCGACAACGGCTTCAACGTCATCGTGGGCCAGCGCGAAGGCAAGACGTACGACAAGGCCGTGGCCGACGGATGGGTGCCGGGCGAGACGCTCTTCTCGCTCGAAGAGGCAGCCAAGCGCGGCACCATCGTGTGCATGCTGCTGAGCGACGCTGCGCAGATTGCCGTATGGCCCCACATCCAGCAGTACCTGACGGTCGGCAAAGCCCTCTACTTCTCCCACGGATTCGGCATCACGTACAACGACCAGACGCACATCATCCCGCCCAAGGACATCGACGTCATCATGGTGGCCCCGAAGGGTTCGGGCACGTCGCTCCGCACGATGTTCCTCGAAGGCCGCGGGCTGAACAGCTCGTACGCCATCTATCAGGATGCCACGGGCCATGCCAAGGAACGCACGCTGGCCTTCGGCATCGGCATCGGCTCGGGCTATCTGTTCGAGACCACGTTCAAGCGCGAAGTGTATTCCGACCTGACGGGCGAACGCGGCTCGCTGATGGGCGCCATCCAGGGACTGCTGCTGGCCCAGTACGAGGTGCTGCGCGAACACGGGCACTCGCCGTCGGAGGCATTCAACGAAACGGTGGAAGAACTGACGCAGTCGCTGATGCCCCTCTTCGCCAAGAATGGGATGGACTGGATGTACGCCAACTGCTCGACCACCGCGCAACGGGGCGCCCTCGACTGGATGGGACCCTTCCACGATGCCATCAAGCCGGTGATGGAGAAGCTCTACCAGAGCGTGTCCAGCGGCAACGAGGCCCGCATCAGCATCGAAAGCAACTCGAAGCCGGACTATCGTGAGAAACTGAACGCCGAACTCAAGGCCCTGCGCGAGAGCGAGATGTGGCAGACGGCCGTGACCGTGCGCAAGCTCCGTCCGGAGAACAACTAAGGCTTTCAAGCCTCCCCCATCGAGGGCGTGCCGAAAGGCGGAGAAGGAATCCGTTTCGGCACGCCCTCTTTTTCGCCTGTTCTACGGTGTATCCCAGCAGCTTAGGCAATGCGTCCAGACTTCTTCGCGGTGCCTCAGAAAAAAGACCGCGGTGTTTTCCAGAAAAGACCACGGTGTTTTTCCAAAAAGACCACGGTGTTTTTCCAAAAAGACCACGGTGTTTTTCCGGAAGAGCCCGAAGGGCGTTCAGTCCGTCCCGTGCAGGCGGCGGATGTAGTCCAGCAGGGCCTTGTAGAACGGGTGGCGGGCCAGCGTCTGCGCCTCGCCCAGGACGACCAGCTTCATCCGCGCGCGGGTGATGGCCACGTTCATGCGGCGCAGGTCGGAGAGAAAGCCTATCTGCCCGTCGTCGTTGGCGCGCACCAGCGAAATGAAGATGACGTCGCGCTCCTGCCCCTGGAAGCCGTCGACGGTGTTCACCGCAAGCAGATGACGGTAGGGCCGCAGGGCGTCGCATTGGCGCAGGCGGGCGCGCAGGTATTGCACCTGAGCCTTGTAGGGCGAGATAAGCCCGAAGTCCACGCGCTCCTGCAGGATGCGGCTGCCGCCGATGCGGGCGATGTACGCCTGCAACGTATCGAGCAGCAGGTCGGCCTCGGGGCGGTTGATGCGCCCGAAGGTGTCGCCCACAAACTCCTCGCGGAAGTCGCGGCCCGTGGTATCTATCCACTCCACGGGCGTGTCCCAGTCCAGGATGCCGCGGTGGCGCACGCTGGAATCAGCCTCCAACAGCCCGTTGTAGAACCACCGCGAGGGGAAGCGCATGATGTCCTCATGCATCCGGTATTGCACCCTGAGCAGGCTGACGGTCTCCGGCTTGCGGGCGGCCACGCGCTGCATAAGCGTCTCGTCCAGCCCCCCGCGGGCGGCGTCGGGGCACTTGACGGTGGGCGGCAGCTGGCAGTGGTCGCCGGCCAGAATGACACGGTCGGCCCGGCGGATGGCTATCCACGTGGCGGCTTCCAGGGCCTGTCCCGCCTCGTCGACGAAGAGGGTGCCGAAGCGGCGGCCCTGCAAGAGGCGGTGGCCCGCGCCCGTGAGAGTGGAGGCGATGACATGGGCCGAGTCGAAGAGGTCGGCGTTGATTTGCACCTCGAGGGCGGTGGCGCGGTCGCGCAACTTGCCGAGGCGGTGGCGCAAGGACTCGTGCCCGTCGCGGCTGCCCCGGCGTCCGGAGGCGGAGAGCATACGTATCTCGCGGCGCACGGCCCATAGCTCGGCATAGGCGGGGTGCGACTCGAAGCGGCGCTCGTAGGTGAAGGCCAGCATGCGGTCCGTCACGCGCGCGGGGTTGCCCAGGCGCAGGACGGAGAGGCCCCGGTCGGAGAGTTTTTCCGCAATCCAGTCCACGGCCATGTTGCTTTGCGCGCAGACCAGCACCTGCGGTTCGCGGTGCAACGTCTCGTAGATGGCCTCTACGAGCGTCGTGGTTTTGCCGGTGCCCGGAGGCCCGTGGACGATGGCTACGTCCCTGGCGCAGAGGACGCGGTTGACCGCCGACTCCTGCGAGGCGTTGAGCCAGGGGAAGCGTACGGGATAGAGCGTGCGGAAGCCGGCGGGCTGCGTGCCCAGCAGGATGTCGCGCAGTTCGGCCAGGCGGTTGCCGCGGGCGCGGACGACGTCGGCCAGCGCCTGGAACATCAGCTGGTAGCTGGTCTCGTCGAACGACAACTGCACGCCCAGCCGCCCGGCCTCCTGCAGCGCGGCCACGGCCCCGGCTCCGGGCAGGACGGCCACCAGGCGGGCGTCGTCGGCGTAACTCACCGTGGCTTGGAAGGGATAGTAGGTCAGTGCCCCGTCCGCGCTCTGGCGGAAGAACAGGAGCGGGCGGCCGAATTCGAACGAGTGCTCGATGTCCAGGTCTTCCGTGCGTGTCAGTTCCATCACCAGCTGGTTGAGCGAGTTGTAGTAGCTGCGGCCCGTGCGCACGGGGAACCAGCAGTCCCCGCGCTTCACCCGCCGGGCCACGCCCATGGTCTCGGTCTGCCGCCGGAATTCGGCCTTCTCGTATTCGTATTCCATCCGCAGCAGCAGCTGCATCCGCTGCAGGTGGAGAAGGGGGCTTTCTGTTGTTGCCATATTTTCTTTCTGATTCATGTGGAAAAGGTAGACGGCTCTTCCGGGCACACATCCCGCCCGACCGGGGATTACTGTCCTGCCGACCGGGAACTACTATGCCACCGACCGGGAACTACTGTCCTACCGACCGGGGACTACTACGTCACTAAGCGCTGAATAGCAGGCTGTTTGCTTCGGCCTCCGGACGCGCCGGGCGGAAGAGCGCGACAAAGGTACGAAAAACTTCAACGCCAAAGTTTGTATATCCCAAAGGAATGACTAACTTTGCCCAAGTCTATCCTCCGGAGGCAAGCATATGAAAGAACCCGCCATGAACTTCGACCAACTGAGCTTTACCACCTTCTGCGTGGGCAACCTGGCCGACGCGCTGCAGATGAGCGCCTCGCGGGTGTACGGCTTGCTGCGTTCCTCGGGCCTGCTGGACAGCTACCTGATACCGGGTTACGACGTCCTGCATACGTTCAGCAAGGAGTATATCGTGGAAGACCTGATACAATGTCTGAAAGAGAAAGGAGCCTTGGCATGAAACTCTATCACGCATCGACCGCCGTCATAGCCCGCCCCGACGTGCACCACTCGCGGGAGCACCTGGACTTTGGCAAGGGGGTCTACCTGACCGTACTGCCGGAACAGGCCCGCAAGTATGCCCTGCGGTTCCTGCTGCGCGGCCAGGCCGCCTACCTCAACGCATACGAGCTGGACGACGAACTGCCCGGATACGAGGTGAAAAGGTTCGCGCGCTACGACGAAGAGTGGCTGGACTACGTCAGCGAATGCCGCAAGGGCACAAGCCGGCGGCGGTATGACGTGGTGGAAGGCGGCATTGCCAACGACCGCGTGTTCAACACCATCGACCTGTACTTCGCCGGCCTGCTCAACAAAGACGACGCGCTGGGCAGGCTGAAGTTCGAGCACCCGAACCACCAGCTGTGCATCCTGAACCAAGCAGTCATCGACCGGCACCTGCGCTTCGTAGGAGCCGAAGAAATAAAGACGGAAGGAGGCCCGCATGCAAGCCGATAAGACCATTCTGCAAATGAAGTATGCCCGCATCGTACAGCTCTTTGCCGAGCGCAACGCCCTGACCTATGCAGACGCGCTGGGCATCTTCTACGATTCGGACACCTACCGGCTGATGAGCGCAGGCGTGGCCGACCTGCATTGCCTCAGCGACGCCTACCTGGCCGACGAGTTGGAGAGGGAATGGAAAGCCGGACAGCAACCGCATCCAGCCGCCGGACGGGCAGAAAAGACCGACAGTCAACTTTAAACCCATCAGTCATGAGCGAACAAACCTATCACATTCTGCTCTGGACGATGTCCGTGCTGGCCGTCGTGGTGTTCGTGGCGTTGTATCGCGTGCGCGCAGGCTATGGCATCTTCCGCACACGGGCCTGGGGACCTTCGGTGCCTAACCGTTTGGGGTGGTGCCTGATGGAGGCGCCGGTGTTCATCGTGATGTTCCTACTCTGGGCACGTAGCGGCACGGGGTTTGCCCTGCCGGCGTATGCCTACTTCCTGTTGTTTCAAGTGCATTACCTACAGCGGTCGTTCGTCTTCCCCCTGTTGATGCGGGGACGGAGCCGCATGCCGGTCAGCATCCTGCTGATGGGTGTCACCTTCAACGTAGTCAACGGCATCTTGCAGGCCACCGGGTTATTCGTCTTTCCCAGCCACCCTGCGGATGCCGGGGCTGCGTCGCTGCTGGAGGCGCACAACGTGGCGGGCTTTGTGCTCTTCGTGGGGGGCATGTTGCTGAACCTGCACTCGGACCGCGTCATCCGTCGTCTGCGCCGCCCGGGCGACACGCGGCATTATCTGCCCTCCGCCGGGATGTACCGCTACGTCACGTCGGCCAACTACCTGGGCGAGCTGGTGGAGTGGACAGGCTTCGCGGTGATGGCCGGAACGCCCGCCGCCTGGGTGTTCGTGGCGTGGACGGCGGCCAACCTCGTGCCGCGTGCGCATGCCATACACGATAAGTATATAGAAGAATTCGGACGCGAGGCCGTGGGCCGCCGGAAGCGTATCCTGCCCTTTGTCTACTGACAGGCCTGCCCGTCGCCTCGCCGTCCGGCCAAAAACAAAACCGTATGGAAGACAAGTTGCTATTCACACCCGTCCAGTTCGGCCCGCTGAGGCTGCGCAACCGCGCCATCCGCTCGGCCGCCTTCGAGTCCATGTGCCCGGGCAATCGCCCCTCGGCGGAGTTGCTGGAGTATCACCGCTCGGTGGCAGCCGGGGGCGTGGGCATGACTACTGTGGCCTATGCGGCGGTAAGTCGCAGCGGCCTCTCGTTCGACCGCCAGCTATGGATGCGCCCCGACATCGTGCCTGGGTTGCGGGAGCTGACTGATGCCGTGCACCGCGAGGGCGCCGCGGCCAGCATCCAACTGGGCCATTGCGGGAATATGTCCCACCGCAGCATCTGCGGCTGCACGCCCGTGGGCGCCAGCAGCGGCTTCAATTTGTATTCGCCTACCTTCGTGCGCGGACTTCGCAAGGACGAGCTGCGCGGTGTGGCCGGAGACTTTGGCCGTGCCGTGCGCCTGGCCAGGGAGGCGGGATTCGACGCGGTGGAAATCCATGCCGGACACGGCTATCTCATCAGTCAGTTCCTTTCGCCGTACACCAACCGCCGCAAGGACGACTATGGCGGCCCGCTGGAGAACCGCATGCGCTTCCTGGAGGAGGTGATGACGGAAGTGTTCCGGGCCGCAGGCAGCGACCTGGCCGTGTTCGTCAAGGTGAACATGCGCGACGGCTTCCGCGGTGGGATGGAAATAGACGAGTGCCTGCAGGTGGGCCGCCTGCTCCAGGACATGGGCGCGCACGCGTTGGTGCTGAGCGGCGGCTTCGTCAGCCGGGCTCCGATGTATGTCATGCGCGGCGACATGCCTATCCGCTCGATGACGTATTACATGAAGCCGTGGTGGTTGCGCTGGGGCGTGCGCGCGGCGGGGCGGATGATGGTGCCCGGCGTCCCCTTCCGCGAGGCATATTTTCTGGAAGACGCGCTGCGCTTCCGCCGTGAGCTCCGTGTGCCGCTGGTCTACGTAGGTGGGCTGGTGTCGCGCAGCAAGATAGAAGAAGTGCTGGGCCACGGGTTCCAGGCCGTGCAGATGGGCAGGGCGTTGCTCAACGAACCGGGCTTTGTCAACCGCATGAAGCAGGAGGAAGACGCCCGCAACGGTTGCCGCCACAGCAACTACTGCATCGCGCGCATGTACAGCCTCGACATGGCTTGCCACCAGCGCCTGGCCGAGCCGCTGCCCCCCTGCCTGCAACGCGAAATCGAACAACTGGAAAAACGACAAGCCGCCTATGCCCAGTCTTAAGCCTGCATTGGAGAAGCCGCTGGCCCTCATCACCGGCGCCGACGGCGGCATGGGTACGGAAATCACCCGCGCCGTGGCCCAGGCGGGCTATCGCGTGCTGATGGCCTCGTGCCGCCGCCAGAAGGCCGAAGCCGTGCGCCGTATGTTGCTGCGCGAGCGTCCCGACCTGGACATCGAGGTGCGCCGGCTGGACCTGGCCTGCCTGCGGGGCGTGGCTGCGTTTGCCGACCAGCTCGTGCGCGAAGGCCGCCTGGTGAGCCTGCTGATGAACTGCGCCGGGACGATGGAGACGGGCCTGCACATCACCGAAGACGGCCTGGAGCGCACGGTCAGCGTCAACTACGTGGGCCCCTACCTGCTGACGCGCAAGCTGCTCCCCCTGCTGGGGCCGGGCAGCCGGGTTGTGAACATGGTGTCGTGTACGTACGCGGTGGGGCGCCTGCGCTTCCCTGAGTTTTTCCGCCGCGGACGCAAGGGCGGCTTCTGGCGCATACCGGTCTACAGCAACTCAAAGCTGGCGCTGACGCTCTTCACCCTCAGTCTGGCCGCGCGCGTGCAGGGCCGGGGCGTGACGGTGAACGCGGCCGACCCCGGCATTGTCTCGACGGACATCATCACGATGCACATGTGGTTCGACCCGCTGACCGATCTCTTTTTCCGCCCCTTCATCAGAACGCCGCGCCAGGGCGCAGACACGGCCATCCGCCTGCTGCTGGACAAGGAGCCGGGCGAGCATACGGGCTGCCTCTATGCCAGCGGGCGCGTCAAGCCACTGTCCGCAAAATATACACACCACCCGCAGATGCAGGAGCTGTGGGACCGGACGGAAGACCTCCTGCACAACCTGGGCATCCAACTACCGCCCCTTTGAAACCCATTAACTCCCTATCATCATGAAACCTCTCTGCCATGGCATCCTCCTGATGCTCCTCGCAGCCCTCTCCGCCCTCCCAGCAGGGGCTGCCGACACGGTCTGCGTGCGCGAAACGCAAGTGCCCGTGCTCATCGAACGCCGGGACAATGTCCTGTTCTACCTCCGCCTCGATGCAGCCGAAAGCCGCACGCTGAGTGAAATCATCCTCGACCTCTCGGCCACCGACCCCGGCTCCATCGCTGCCGTCAAGCTCTACTATGGCGGCACCGAAGCCCCCCAGGACAAGCAGAAGCGGCGTTTCGCCCCGGTGAAATACCTGTCGAATAACCGTCCCGGCCGCACGCTGAAGGCCAATCCCTCCTACTCCGTCTTGTGCGCCAAGGCCTCGCATCGACCCGGCGAACCCGTCCGGCTGGCGTGCGACTATCCCTTGTTTCCCGGCGTCAACTTCTTCTGGGTCAGTTTGGAGATGAACCCGGCGAAGACCACGCTGCACACGCAGGTCCGGGCGCGCGTCCTCTCGGCCCGGCTGGACGGGCATGAAGCCCCGCTGCAACTGGCCTCGGACACCGGCATCGTCCACCGCATGGGCGTGGGCGTGCGCCATGCGGGCGACGACGGCGTGGCCGCCTACCGCATCCCCGGCCTCGTCACGACCAGCAGCGGCACCCTGCTGGCGGTGTACGACGTGCGCCGCAACAGTTCCGTCGACCTGCAGGAGGACATCGACATCGGCCTCAGCCGGAGCACGGACGGGGGACGCACGTGGGAGAAGATGCGCATCCCGCTCAGCTTCAAAGACACCGGCAGCCTGCCTCCGGCGCAAAAGGGCGTGGGCGATCCTTGCATCCTGTGGGACGAGCGGACGGGCACGGTGTGGATAGCGGCCCTGTGGTCGCACGGCTTCGGCAACCAGCGCGCCTGGCACAGCTCGCGCCCGGGCATGGGGAGCCACGAGACCGGACAGCTGGTGTTGGCCAAGAGCACGGACGACGGACGGACCTGGTCGGCGCCCGTCAACGTCACCCGGCAAGTGAAGCACCCCTCCTGGCACCTTTTGTTGCAAGGCCCGGGGCGGGGCATCGCGATGCAAGACGGCACGCTGGTCTTCCCCATACAGTATCTGGACTCGGCCCGTGTGCCCCACGCTGCCATCATGTATAGCCGCGACGGCGGACAGACGTGGCAGTCGCACAGCCCCGCGCGGAGCAACACTACCGAGGCGCAAGTGGCCGAGACGTCGCCCGGCGTGCTGATGCTGAACATGCGCGATAACCGCGGGGGCAGCCGCGCCGTGGCCGTCACCCGCGACCTGGGGCGCACGTGGGAAGAGCACCCGTCGTCGCGCCAAGCCCTGCCGGAGCCGGTGTGCATGGCCAGCCTGCTGCATGTTCCCGCCCACGAGAACGCGCTGGGACGCGACCTCCTGCTCTTCTCCAATCCCAACACGACGCGGGGACGGCACCACATCACCCTGAAGGCCAGCCTGGACGGGGGCCTGACGTGGCCCGACACGTGCCAGTTGCTGCTGGACGAGGACGAGGGCTGGGGCTACAGCTGTCTGACGCTCATCGACCCCGAGACGGTGGGCATCCTGTATGAAAGCAGCACGGCACACATGACGTTTCAGGCCATCCGGCTGCGCGACTTGGTAAAATAGGCCGCCCCGGCAGGAGTTTGGGTACAAGAAACGGTAATTCCGTTACCGACCCGCCGGGCGGCTTTGCCTATCTTTGCGCCCGCATAACCATCGGAACCAATAACAATACGACTATGACACTCGACGAATTTCTCTGCTATGTGAAGAGCGGACAGGCCCTCAAGGGCGACGATATCCACCGCTTCATGGACGACATGAGCAACGAGGCGCGCCGCCTCACCTTCCGGCTGAACGCCGCCTATCACACGCCCGACGAGGTGCGCGCCCTCCTCACGGAATTGTTCGGCCGCCCCGTGCCCTCCACTTTGCGCGTCTTCCCGCCCTTTTACACCGACTTCGGCAAAAACATCCACGTGGGCGAGGGGGTATTCATCAACGCCTGCTGCCACTTCCAGGACCACGGCGGCGTGCATCTGGGCGACGGCTGCCAGATAGGCCACAACGTCGTATTTGCTACGCTGAACCACGGCCTTGCGCCCGACGACCGCCCCAACACCTATCCCGCGCCCATCACCCTGGGCCGCGGCGTCTGGGTAGGCTCGAACGCCACCATCCTGCCGGGGGTGACCATCGGCGACAATGCCGTGGTGGCCGCCGGAGCCGTAGTCGCCAAGGACGTGCCGGCGGACACGGTGGTGGGCGGCGTGCCTGCGCGCGTCATCAAGCACATATAGGCCGGACAGACAGCTCTCTATCAAGCATTTACCAGCGTCCTATTTCCTGCTTGCCGGGACTATACTTCTACCAAGCGGGGACTATAGTCCCAGCGAGCGGGAAGTACTGTCCCACCGAGCGGGAGATAGGACGCCTGGTTTGGGGGGCTATTGTGCCCATAAAAAGAGCGTCCATGGCCCGGTTTTTCGGCCTAAGGACATCGGTATGTCGCAAAAGTTGCGTACCTTTGTCGGGATTGAATCAAAAAGACAGAAATACCTATGGGAGCAGGAAAATGGATTGGAGGCATCCTGGGATTCATGGCAGGCGGGCCGCTGGGCGCGCTGGCTGGTTTTGCCCTGGGCGCCTTGTTCGAGAACAGTACGAAACCGGACAACGGCGGCAGCTTCGGCATGCCGGACGACAACGCTTATACGGGACAACGCAACAGCTTTCTCTTCTCGATGCTGGTGATGGCGTCGTACATCATCCGCGCCGACGGGCGCATCATGCACAGCGAGATGGAGTACGTGCGCCGCTTCTTGCGCCACAACTTCGGAGAGCAGGCGGTGGACGAGGGACAGCAAATATTGCTCAATCTGTTTGAAGAGCGGAAACGCATGGACAGGCAGAATCCCGCCGCCTTCCGCAACACCATCCGCGACTGTGGCGCACAGATTGCCGCCAACCTTTCGCAGGAAGAACGCCTGCAACTGCTCAGCTTCCTGGCCGAGATAGCCAAGAGCGACGGGCATGTCAGCCCCGAGGAAGTGGAAGCCTTGAAAGAAGTGGCCGTCTACATGGGCCTGTCCGCACGCGAAGCCGAATCCATGCTGTGCCTGAAGGGCCACTCGCTGGAAGACGCCTACAAAGTGTTGGAAATATCACCCGACGCTACGGACCAGGAAGTGCGCACCGCCTACCGCCGCCTGGCCCTCAAGCACCATCCCGACCGCGTGGCTACGCTGGGCGAAGACGTCCGCAAGGCCGCCGAAGAGAAATTCCAGGAAATCAACAACGCCAAAGAGCGCATCTACAAAGCCCGGGGAATGAAGTAAGGCCGCGCCCCCCTTCGCATCGCATTATTTATCCATACACAGTTATATCAATGAAACGACTCATCACTTGTTGCGCCCTCGCCCTGGCAGCCCTTGCCGCCGAGGCCGGCGCCCCGCTGTGGCTGCGCGACGTGCGCATCTCGCCCGACGGACAAAGCATCGTCTTCTGTTACAAGGGAGACATCTACCGAGTGGCCGCCCAAGGCGGCCGTGCCATCCAGCTGACCACGCAAGATGCTTACGACTGCCGCCCCGTCTGGTCGCCGGACGGGCAACAGATTGCCTTTGCCAGCGACCGCAACGGCGGCTCCGACATCTTCGTGATGCCCGCCCAAGGCGGCCCGGCCCGACGGCTCACCACGAACTCCAGCGCCGAACTGCCCACTGCCTTCACGCCAGACGGCCGTTACGTGCTCTTCACGGCCTCCATCCAAGACCCGGCCAGCAGCGCCCTCTTCCCCACCTCGGCCATGACCGAGCTGTATCGGGTGCCCGTCGAGGGCGGCCGCACGGAGCAAGTGTTGGGCACGCCTGCCGAAGCCGTCGCCTTCGACGCCACGGGCCGATACCTGTACTACCAAGACCGCAAAGGTTTTGAAGACGAATGGCGCAAGCATCACACGTCCTCCATCACCCGCGACATCTGGATGTATGACACAGAAACCGGCCAGCATACCAACCTCACGGCCCGCGATGGCGAAGACCGCAACCCGGTGCTTTCGGCCGACGGACGGACGCTCTACTTCCTGAGCGAACGAAACGGCGGCTCGTTCAACGTCTACGCTTTCCCCGTCGACCGGCCGCAAGAGGTAACCGCCGTCACCCACTTCCAGACGCATCCCGTCCGCTTTCTCTCGGCAGCTTCCGACGGGACTTTGTGCTATACGTACGACGGCGAAATCTACACCCAGCCCGCCAATGGCCAGCCCCGGAAAGTCAGCATAGACCTGGTGCGCGACGATGCCCCGCAGCTGGCCACCCTGAACTATACGAGCGGCGCCACGTCGGCCGCCGTGTCGCCCGACGGCAAGCAAGTGGCCTTCGTGGTGCGCGGCGACGTGTTTGTCACTTCGGTGGAATACGGCACTACCAAGCAAATCACCCATACGCCCGAGGCAGAAAAGGGCCTGACCTTTGGCGCGGATAACCGCACCCTGGCCTATGCCAGCGAACGCAACGGCAACTGGCAACTCTACCAGACTCGGATATCCCGCCCGGACGACCCGAACTTTCCCAACGCCACCATGCTGACCGAAGAAGCCCTCCTTCCCTCGGACACCGTGGAACGTGCCTACCCGCAATTCTCGCCCGACGGCAAGGAGCTGGCCTTCATCGAGGGCCGCAACCGCCTGATGGTGCTGAACCTCGCCACCCGGCAGGTGCGCCAGATTACCGACGGCTCCACCTGGTACAGCACCAGCGGCGGCTTCAGCTACTGTTGGTCGCCCGACGGCAAGTGGTTCGCCCTGGAGTTCATCGGCAACCGCCACGACCCCTATAGCGACATCGGCCTGGTGAGCGCTGCCGGCGGACAACCCATCATCAACCTGACCCAAAGCGGCTACATGAGCGGAGAGCCACGTTTCGTGATGGACGGCAACGCCATCCTGTTCACCTCCGAACGCTACGGCATGCGCGCCCATGCTTCGTGGGGCTCGCAATACGACGCGCTGATGGTCTTCCTCAACCAAGACGCCTACGACAAATACTGCCTCAGCAAGGAAGACTACGAACTGCGCAAAGAACTGGAGAAAGAACAGCAGAAAGAAGACAAAGATGCCGGCAAAGGGAAGAAGGGCAAGAAGAAAGACGCCGATACGGACAAGGATGAAACAGCGAAACCTATCGTGGTGGAAACGGAAGGCCTGGAAGACCGCATTGTGCGCCTCACGCCCAACTCGTCGGACATGGGCAGCGCCATCCTTTCGCCCGACGGAGAGAGCCTTTACTACATCGCGGCCTACGAAGCCGGGCTGGCCCTCTGGAAGATGAACCTGCGCAAGAAAGAGACCCAACTGCTGCACGAACTGAGCGGCGGATGGGCATCGCTGGAAATGGACAAGGACGGCAAGAACCTCTTCCTGCTGAGCGGACGCAGCATGCAAAAGATGGACATGGGCAGCGATGCGCTCAAGCCCGTCACCTACCGGGCCACAGTGAAGATGGACCTCGCCGCCGAACGCGCCTACATGTTCGACCACGTGTATAAGCAAGAGAAACTGCGCTTCTACAACGCCCGCATGCACGGCGTCGACTGGGAGGCCATGACCCAAGCCTACCGCAAGTTCCTGCCCCACATCAACAACAACCACGACTTTGCAGAACTGCTGAGCGAATGGCTGGGCGAACTGAACGTGTCGCACACCGGAGGCCGCTATTACGTCTCCCAATCCGGCGAACGCACGGCGCAACTGGGCCTTCTGTTCGACTGGGACTACGACGGACAAGGCCTCCGCATCGCCGAAGTGCTGGAGAAAGGTCCCTTCGACAAAGCTTCATCGAAAGCCAAGGCCGGCCTCGTCGTGGAGAAGATAGACGGCATGGCCATCACGCCCGAAGCCGACTACAGCCTCCTGCTCAACGACAAGGCCGGACGCAAGACATTGATATCGTTCTACGACCCGCAATCGGGCCAGCGGTGGGACGAGGTGGTCATCCCCGTCAGCCAGGGTGCCTACAGCGACTTGTTGTACAGACGCTGGGTGAAGCAGCGTGCAGCCGATGTGGAAAGATGGTCTGACGGTCGCCTGGGCTACGTGCATATCGAGTCTATGGACGACGGCAGTTTCCGCAACGTCTATTCTGACATCCTGGGCAAGTATAACCAGTGCGAGGGCATCGTCATCGACACCCGCTTTAATGGCGGAGGCCGCCTGCACGAGGACATCGAAGTGCTGTTCAGCGGCAAGAAATACTTCACCCAGGTCATCCGTGGCCGCGAAGCCTGCGACATGCCCAGCCGCCGCTGGAACAAGCCCTCCATCATGCTGACCTGCGAGGCCAACTACTCCAACGCGCACGGCACGCCGTGGGTCTACCAGCATCAAGGTCTGGGCAAGATTGTGGGCATGCCCGTGCCGGGCACCATGACCAGCGTGTCGTGGGAAACATTGCAAGACCCGTCGCTCGTGTTCGGCATTCCCATCGTGGGCTACCGACTGCCCGACGGCAGCTACCTGGAGAACACGCAGCTGGAACCGGACATCAAGGTGGCCAACTCGCCCGAAACCATCGTCAAGGGTGAAGACACGCAACTGAAAGCAGCCGTGGAAGAGTTGCTGAAGGAGATTGACAACCGCTGACACAACCGACATCCATCAGAAAGGGCTTCGTAGAGCGGACAGCGCCAAAGGGAATGTTCCCATTGCCCGCCCGTCTACGAAGCCCTTTCCCGTATCCGTTCGCCCGGCCTCGCTTACCTCTTCCTCTTGTCTGTGGGACTCTCGCCGAACTCTTCCTTGTAGCACTTCGTAAAGTAAGAAGGCGAAGAAAAGCCGACCTCATAGGCCACCTCGGCCACGGTCATGTCGCTCGCCACCAACAGCGAGGCTGCCTTGCGCAGACGCATGCGGCGCAACAGCTCGTTGGGCGAACAGTTGGTCAGCGACTTGAGCTTGCGATACAACTGCACGCGGCTCAGTCCCATGTCGCGCCCCAGCTCCTCCACATTGAGCGAAGAATCCTTCAGGCGGCTCTCCACCAACGCACGGAAACGAGAGACAAAGTCCTTGTCCAGGTCGTTGATATCGCTCTTCTCTATCATCGGAGTGTCGCCGAAGAACTGCTTCAGGCGGCAACGGTTGGCCAGGAGGTTGCGGATGCGCGACAAGAGCAACTGCGAACTGAAGGGCTTGGAGATGTAAGAATCGGCCCCGCCGTCATACCCCTGAATGCGTTGCTCGTCCAGCGAACAGGCCGTGAGCAGGATAATCGGGATGTGGCAGGTCTGCAGTTCGCTCTTCAGCCGACGGCAACACTCGATGCCGTCCATGCCCGGCATCATGACATCGCAGATAATCACATCGGGCACATAGCGCAGGGCCAGCCGCAAGCCCGAATCACCGTCGGCAGCCGTCAATACCCGGTATTCCTTCGACAGGAGCGCCGACACATAGCTGCGGATATCGCCGTTGTCGTCGATGACCAGGATGATGGGGGCGTCCGAACCGGCAGGCACCTCCTTGGCCCAGTCCTCGTCCGAATCGGCAGGCGGCAAGAGCGCGGCGGCAGGCAAGGGCCCGGCGTCTTCGGCCTCCCGCTCCACCGCACGCTTGGGCAAAGTCACGGTGAAGGTAGTCCCCCGCTCGTCGCTGCTGGCCGAGATGTGTCCGCCCTGCAGCTCGACAAAGGCATGCACCAGAGCCAGGCCGATGCCCGTGCCCGCCCGACTGCCGTCCACCTGATAGAAACGCTCGAAGATGGCCTCCACGTCCTTGGGAGAGATGTAGCTGCCCGAGTTGAACACCGACAGTTCGTAGCAGTCGTCGGCAGAAGAGAGCCGGATGGCAATCTCGCCCTTGTCCGGCGTATATTTCACCGCGTTGGACAGGAGGTTGAAGTAGATGCGCTCCATCTTTCCCGCATCGGCCTGCGTGCAATAGCCGGCCTCGTCCGTCCCCTCCACTTGGAAGGAGAAACGGATGTGCTTCTTATGCAGCGTGACGCGAAACGACTCGTTCCATGCCTGGAAGCTCTTCCGCAAGTCGAACGGGGCCAAGTGCAACTCCATGCGGCCGTTCTCCACCTTGCGGAAGTCCAATATCTGGTTGACCAGGTTCAGCAGCACGTTCACGTTCTTGCGCACCAGCTTCAGCAGTTGGCGGTTCGGCTCGTGGATGGAGGCGTCGGCCAGCAGCTGGTCTACCGGGTCGGCAATGAGCGTGAGGGGCGTGCGGAAGTCGTGGGAGATGTTGGTGAAGAACACCAGTTTGGCATGCGTGGCCTCCTCCAGTTCGTGCGACAGTTGCTCCAGCTGGTTCTTCTGTTGCTCCAGCGTGTCTTTCTGGCTCTCCAGCGTGCGGGTCTGCTCTTCCAACTGCCGCTTCTGCTCTTCCAGCATCTTCTTTTGGCGCGACAGCTCCCGGTTGAGGCGGTTCTTGGCACGCAAGGCCAGGTAGACAGCCACCAGCAGCGCGGCCACCAGCAGCAGGCCTGCCAGGCTGACCGTCAGTATCACCTGTTGCGTGGCATAGCGTTCCAGATAACGGTTGATGCGCCCGCTCAGCGTCTCAATCTTCTGATCCAAGGCATTGATGTGGGCGGTCTGCAACTGCATGATGGGGGCGTTGGTGCTGTCCACCACCGACGTGTTCATGTTCGTCTCCCGCTCGAAGGGCTTCCCGCCGAGGATGTTCATTGCCGTTTCTATCACCTTGTCGCCCCCCGTGGGATAGATGAAGGTGGCGCTCAGCTTGCCTGCCAGCACGCTCTCCAGGCCATAGCTCTCGCCCGACAAGGCATCGGTGCCGAAGAAGCGGATGGACTTCTGCCGCCCCCGGCGCAAGGCGGCTTCGTAGGCACCGGCGGCCATACGGTCGTTTTGCGCGTAGAGCACGTCGAACTGCGGGTAGACCCCGAGCAGGCTGTCCATCTTCGCCTCGGCCCGGTCGTGCAGCCAGGCACCGTCGGCCACGGCCAGCAGACGGACGTCCGAATGGTGGCTGATGGCTTTGAGGAAACCGGCGTGACGGTCGATGGCGGGAGTAGAACCCGCCAGGCCGGTAATCTCCACCACCGTCCCCCGCCCGTGCAGGCAGTCGGCGATGTAGTTGCCAATGGAGTAGCCGATACCGTAGTTGTCGGCGCCGATGTAGGCCGTGTATTTGTCCGAAAGAATCTTGCGGTCGACCACGATAACGGGGATGCCCCGGTCGTAGGCTTCCTCCACCACGGGGGTGATGGGCTCGGCCTCGTTGGGCGAAACCACCAGCAGGTCTACCCCCTCGCGGATGAAGCGGCGGATGTCCTGTATCTGCCGACCGTTGTCGTCCTTGGCCGTGCGGATGACCACCTGCACGTCGGGATAGAAACCCGCCTCGCGCAGCATCTCGGTGTTTTGCTGGTGACGCCACTCGTCGTCGCTGCATTGGGACACGCCGATGACGTAACGCGCCCGCTCCTGTCGGCACGCGCCGAGGGATAGGACGCTGAAAAGAAGCAGGATATAAAGGGAAAGATGTTTCATGGCCTTACATTTACCGGGTTATCGCTTGCAAATGTAAGAAAATAATAGGAGAAAACGAGAAGAGGCAAGGCATACATTCCTTTGCCCTGCGGAAAAGCCGCTTCAGCTCTAAATCTATTCCCAGGCAAAGCACGAACGAAAGTAGGAATCATCGTACATGATTCCCACAATCATCGTACATGATTCCTACAATCATCGTGCATGATTCCTATAATCATCGTGCATGATTCTCATCCAAGCAATAGGTTTGATAAATCCCTATTGCACCCTGCCGAGGTCCTTACATCCCCGTCAGTTCCTTGGGCAGCACGGGCATCGCCCCGTTTTGCGTGCAGACGTAGGCCGAGGTGCAGACGGCCAGCCGGTGCGCGTCTTCCACGGGCATGCCCCGCAGGATGGCGGAGACGAAGGCGGCGGTGAACGAGTCGCCCGCGCCCACGGTGTCGGCCACCTGCACGCGGGGCGTCTCCTGGAAGTAGACCTTGCCGGGCGTGAAGACGTAGCTGCCGTTGACGCCGCAGGTCAGGATGAGCATCCGGAGGTCGTACTTGCCCAAGAGTATCCAGCACTTGTCCTGCAGGTCGATGCCCGGATAGCCGAACATGCGGCTGATGGTCACCAGTTCCTCGTCGTTAATCTTCAGGATGTTGCACTTGCGCATCGACTGGCACAGCACCTCCTTGGTGTAGAAGTTCTGGCGCAGGTTGATGTCGAATATCTTCAGCTGTCCCTCGCCGTCGGGCATGGTGTCGAGGAAGCGGTTGATGGTCTCGCGCGACACCACGCTGCGCTGGGCCAGCGAGCCGAAGCACACGGCGCGCGTCTGCCGGGCCAGCCCGTCGAGGGAGACGGTGTAGGGGATGTTGTCCCACGCCACGCCTTCCTTGATGTCATAGCAGGGCACGCCGGCGTCGTCCAACGTCACCTGCACCGTTCCCGTGGGATAGGGCACGGTCTCCACCATGCCGTTCAGTCCCTTGTCGCGGAAGTTCTCCAAGATTTCCATGCCCAGCTTGTCCTCGCCCACGGCGCTCACGACGCGGCTGTCCAGGCCGAACTGCGATACATGGTATGCAAAGTTGGCGGGTGCCCCGCCCAGTTTCTTTCCTTCGGGCAGCACGTCCCACAGTGCCTCGCCCATTCCTACTACGATATGATTCATGATATGTTGGTGTTTGAATGATTGGTAAATGATAATTTAGTAGTGATGATTTTTCAGACGCAGATGACGCGGATGACGCAGATTCATTGTCTTTATTAGCTGAGAATCTGCCATCCGAAATTATTAATCAGCGTCATCCGCGTCATCTGCGTCTAAAGAATAAATACTTGCTTACGCCCTCTTCATCCTTGCGGCATAGAAGATGAGGTAGAGCACGCCGACGGTCATCACCGCCACGGCCCCGCTCTGCCCCATGGCATCGCTGGCAAAGCCCATCAGCAGGGGGAAGACCGTGCCGCCGAAGAGGCCCATGATCATCAGGCCGGAAATCTCGTTCTTCTTCTGCGGCATGGCCTGCAGGGCCTGGGCGAAGACGATGGAGAAGACGTTGCTGTTGCCGTAGCCGATGAGGGCGATACATATATATATAATGTAGTGCACGTCGGACACGAACAGCCCGGCCATGGCCGCGAGCATCAGTCCCACACTGACCCACAGGAACGACCGCGACGAGAAGCGCGAGAGGATGAACGTGCCGCTCAGGCAGCCCAGCGTGCGGAAGATGAAATACAGGCTCGTGGCCCACGAAGCCTCGTCCAGCGTCATGTCCAGACGCTCCATCAGGAGCTTGGGCGCGGTGGTGTTGGTGCCCACGTCGATGCCCACGTGGCACATGATGCCCAGGAAGCACAGCAGGATGAACGGGTGGCCCAGCAGGCGGAAGCAGTCGGCAAAGCCGGAGGCGCGGTCAGGCTGGTCTTCCTCGATGTGCGTGGCGCCCAGCCAGAGGATGGCTATCACCGCAATCACCATGTAGACGGGGAAGAGCACGCGCCACTCCAGCCCCAAGTCGGGGATGGCATGCGTGGCGCCCCACATGGCGATGTACGGGGCCAGGAACGAGGCGATGGCCTTGACGAATTGGCCGAACGTCAGCGACGAGGCCAGCCGGTTGCCCGTGATGACGTTGCTCAGCAGCGGGTTGAGCGAGGTCTGCATCAGCGCGTTGCCGATGCCCAACAGCGAGAACGAGCAGAGCATCAGCCCGTAGCTGTCGCCGAAGATGGGCAGAGCCAGCGACACGGCCGTCACCACGAGGCTCAGCAGCACCGTCTTGCGGCGACCGATGCGGTTCATCAGCACGCCCGTGGGCACACTGAAGATGAGGAACCAGAAGAAGACCAGCGAAGGGAAGATGTTGGCCTGCGCGTCCGTCAGGCCGAGGTCTTCCTTCACGTAGTTGGACGCGATGCCCACCAGGTCCACGAAGCCCATGGCAAAGAAGCAGAGCATGACGGGCAAGAGTTTGGAGAGATTGTTCTTATTGCTCATGTGAAATAGTCTTTTAATGAAAGGTTATCCTGAAAACGCCCTTTACCTGTAAACGGCCCGTAGCCTATCCCGCAGGACTTATTCCGCGCCCAGGGGCCAGACGGTGAGCTGACGCACGGCGCAACGGCCGCTGTCGGTGCTGACGGTCACGGTGGTGTAAGGCTGCGTGGGAAAGACGAGGTTGGTCATCGCGAAGCGTCCCTGGCCCTCGAAGGCCTCGATGCTGCAGCGGTCGATGAAGAGGCGGAGCACCTGGAACGAGCCGTCGGGCGCGGGGGCCGTGGTGACGGTGGGGAAGTCTACGCTGAAGCCCGTCAGGCCGCTTTGCGTGCGGTCCATGGCGAAGGTGCGGGCGGATACGTCGTAGGTCATCACCACCTTCTCGCCGGCGGGGTTGGAGAGGGTGACGTACACCTTCGAGGCCGAGCCGGTGCCCAGCAGCAGCTCCAACTCGCAGACGCCGCCGTTCTGCTGCGGCAGGGGGCGCGACGTGCCTTTCTGGCGGGCGGTGAACGAGGTCTTTACCGAGGGTTCGCGGCGCAGCTTCTCCAGCTCGGGCGAGGGCGTGGAGGCCAGGTAGAGCTGGCCATCGCCGCCGTCAAACAGGGAGAGCTCGCGGGGCAGGGTGTTGGCGCTGCGGTATTGCTGCGTGGGGACGTTGTTGGCGTATTGCCAGTTGCTCATCCAGCCGATGGCCGTGCGTCGTCCCTGCGGGGCGTTGGCCCAGCTGACGGTGGCGTAGTGGTCCTTGCCCCAGTCCATCCACTTGGTCACTTCGGGCTTCGAGTCGCAGGTGAAGGTGTGGCCGTCGAAGTCGCCCACGAAGTATTGCGTGGCGCTGCCGCCGTAGATGCCGCCGGGATTGATGTTGCACAGCAGCACCCACTTCTGCTTGCCTCCGCCGTCGGGCACGGGCAGGGGGAAGAGGTCGGGACACTCCCACACGCCGTCTTGCGAGCCGTAGCCCTTGCCGAAGCTGCTCTCCTTGGTCCACGTCTTGAGGTCGGGCGAGGAGTAGATCCACATCTCGTGCTCCAGCGCGGCGGCCAACACCATGATCCAGCGTCCGGTCTCCGGGTGCCAGAACATGTGCGGGTCGCGGCACTCCTTGTCGGACACGATGATGGGGTTGGCGCCATAGGGGCGGAAGGTGCGGCCGCCGTCCGTGCTGACGGCCATGGACTGTATCTGCGTGCCGGCGGCGCTGGTGTAGATGGCGATGACGGCCCCGCGCCCGAAGCCTGCCGTGCCGGCCGTGTCCACCACGCAGCTGCCGCTGAATATCATGCCAAGGCCGTCGGGGCGCAGGGCGGCGGGCTGGGCCTGCCAGTGCACGAGGTCGGCAGACGTGGAGTGTCCCCACGAGAGGTTGCCCCACATCGAGCCGTAGGGGTTCCACTGGTAGCAGAGGTGCCACGTGCCGTCCAGGTAGAACATGCCGTTGGGGTCGTTCATCCAGCCGTACCGGGGCGTGTGGTGATAGCGCGGGCGGTAGGTCTCGCGGTTGGCCGTGTCGAAGGTGTCGCTCAGCGCCAGGTGGCTCCAGTAGGCGTCGGCGATGGCGTCGCGCACGTTGGCACGGCTGTTCTCGGTGTAGATGTCCAGAGCGATGCCTTGTCCCTCCCAGCGGGCGAGGTCGACGGGCACCAGGTAGTCCACCTTGTTCAGCGCCAGGCGGATGCGTATTTCCTCTTGCGTGCGGGCGTTGGCCAGGACGCGGACGGTGGCCTCGGGGGCCTGCTCTTCGACGGGGAGGAGGAGGTAGCGGCGGGGTTGGTCGACGTGTACGAGGGTGCGGTTGCCGCCCAGGTAGTGGATGCGGAGGCCGTCGGCGGCCTTTTGCGCTTGCGCGGTGCCGAGGGTGGCCAGAAGAGCCAGCGCGGCGAATAGGATGTTTCGTAATGTAGTCATAAAAGCAAGTTTGATTTGGGTAATGGTTTGATGTTTCAAATGTAATAAAATTCAGCAAAGGGTCGCGCGGGGCGGACTTTTTATTTTCTTAAGGAGTCGCGCGGCGCGATGCGTGGCTTTCGCGCGTTGCGATAGCTGGCTTTCGCGGGGTGCGAAACGTGGCTTTCGCGAGGCGCGATGCCCGGCTTTCGCGGGGCGCGAAGGAGGCGGGGCGGCTGTTTATCCTAAAGGGGTCTCGCCGGTGCCGCCCTGCCCGGAGCCTCCGGGGATGTCCGAGGCTTCGACGCCGACGACGAAGTTGGAGTCCATCACCACGGTGCGGGGCTCTTTCAGCAGGAGGCTGCCGTTGTTGGACAGCTGTGTGCAGAGCTTGACGCTCCAGACGCTGCCTTCGGGGGCGTCGGCGGGAAGCACGAAGCCCACCTGCGTCTTGGTGTTGGGATAGAGCTTGTTGACGGGGAAGAAGTAGGTGGTGCCCGTCGAGCCGTCCATGCGCGTGAGGGTGACGCCCACCTCTTCGGCCTCGCCGCCCACCTTGAGGTTGCGCCCGCGTATGATGCAGGTCTGCCCGGCCTCGATGGGGATGCCTTCGCCGCGGGTGGCGGCGTCGGGGTTTTGCGCGTCTTGCGCGCTGACCACGCTGAACAGCTGCGGGCCGCCCGCCGTCTTGAGGATTTCGACGTCTATCTCGGCTTCGTCCAGCGCCTGGCGCATCTCGCGGCTCATGCTGTAGGAAACGGAGAGGGTGAGCCGGTCGCGGTCGGGCGCGGCGTTCAGCTCGCTTTCCATGAACACGCCCTGAACGGTGGGGCGGAAGTAGCCGATGGGCAGGGTGAGGCTGTAGCCCGACGAGAGGTACCACATCATGCGCTGCATCAGTTGGCGGCCCGTGCGGGCGATGTCGTCGGGGTCTTCCTGGCGGGTGCTGAGGGCGGCCACCTCGGCGGCGAGGTCGTCCAGGTTGAGGCACTTCTGCAGCTTGGGCCTGAGGTAGTAGTCCTTGGTCTCGTCGGTGGTGAAGCTCAGCGGAAGGGCCCGCAGAGGGAGTTTTGCTTTTTGGGTAGGTTCTTTGGTTGCCATGATGGTATTGGTTTTAAGTCTGTAAATGTTTTCAAAGGTAGGGGCGCGCCCGCCGCGCGGCGGGCGGCCCCGGGGGGATTATGAATCTGCTGCGTGAAAATGTCTCATGCGCAGGGATCAGAAGGGCGCGTAGCCCGGGTTCTGCACGTACAGCCCGTTGGAGAAGTTGTACTGCGGCAGGGGCACGGGCAGGTATTCGTCGCGTCCGGCGGTGAAGTTGACGCCCTGGTAGTACGCGCGCTTCGACTGCTCTTGGGCGAAGTAGGCGTTCATCGTCTCGGCGGCGATGCCCCAGCGCACGAGGTCGAAGAAGCGTTCGCCTTCCATCGCGCACTCCAGGCGGGTCTCGAAGCGGAGGGCCTGGCGGGCATAGTCCTGCGTCCATCCCTCAACCGGGTATTCGCCGATGAGGTAGTTGGCGGCATCCTTCGAGGGGTCGTTGAAGTCTTTCACATACTCGCTGGTCATGGCGCGGCGGCGGATGCGGTTGATGATGTCACGCGCTTCGTCCAATCCGGCCGGCTCGCCTATTTCAATGAGGGCTTCGGCCTTCCAGAGCAGGACATGTGCATAGCGGATGATCTGCCAGTTCAGGCCGGAGGCTCCCCACGGCCAGCCCTGGTACATCTGGTCGCTCTCGGGCGAGATGTAGAAACGCTTGGTGCAGTGGTATCCGTACGTGCCGGCGTCGCGCACCCACGACGACAAGCAGGCCGTTTCGGGATATGTCTTCCAAGTGATGTTGGGGCGGCCCACGATGAAGTCCAGGCGCGGGTCTACGGTGCCTTCCACCTGCGTGTTCACGGCATTGCCGTCGGCATCGAAGGCGATGACGTCATAGTCGCGGTCGTTGAAGGTGTCGAACAGAGGCAGGCCGTTGGCATCGGTCTGGTAGGCGTTGATGAGGTTCTGGCTGGGGAGGAAGAATCCGTCGCCGTTGTAGGGGCCCTTCGGCGCGTTGAGCAGGTTGCTCCAGTTAAAGCGTCCTCCGTCGATGGTTCCGTCGTTCAGCGAGAACTGGATGGCAAAGACCGATTCGCGGCCGTTCTCGTATTCGATGAGGTCCAGCTGCTGGAAGTCGTCCAGCAGGTCGTAGTGCCCCTCGAGGCGGTTGCACAGGTCTACCACCTCGCGCATCAAGGTGGTGTTGACGTTCACGACGCGGTGTGTCTCGGGGTCTTGCTCGTAGGCTTGGTACAGCTTCACCTTGGCGGCGTAGGCCCAGGCCACGTAGCGGTTGACGCGGCCGATCTCCGGCTGGCTTTCGGGCAGCACGTCGGCGGCTTGCAGCAGGTCTTCGGCAATCATGCCCAGGATTTCGTCGCGGGTGTATTGCACGTTGCTGATGCGGTCGTACTGGTCAATCTCCACGCTCTCGTCGAAGTAAGGAATCTGGTTGAAGAGACGGCTCAGCTCGAAGAAGAAGTGGGCGCGCAACACGCGCATCTCGGCCTTCTGCACCTCCACGTCGGGCAGCTGGCTCTCCGAGATGTTATTCAATGCCTTCAGGGCCGTGTTGCAGCGTTGCAGGCAGCAGTACAGTTGGAACCACTTGCTGTCCACGTTGCCCACGGTGGCGTCGACGGTGAAAATCTCGTAGCGGTGCATGTTGCCGCCGTCGCCGTCGGTGGTGCCGCCACCGCCCTTGTAAGCGTCGTCCGAACGCACGGAACCATACGTCCAGTTGGTCATGGGGCTCAGGCACAGGCTGTTGTCTTTCGTCACGCCTCCCAGTGCGGAATAGGCGGCGGTGGTCAGCAGGTGCACGTTCTCTGCCGTCGCTACGTTATCGCCGTTCAGCGTCGCGCTGGGCGTGATGTCAAGAAAACGGCTTTCGTTGCAGCCGGTCGTCAGGGCTGCGAAAAGAATGGTAAAAGGAATGTATTTCAGTTTCATAACTATATTCTTTAATGAGTTCTATCAGAATCCTACGGACAAGCCGAAGGTAAAGTTGCGGGGTTGCGGATAGGTGTAGCCCAGTCCCTCGGGATCGGCTCCTGTATATCCGGTGATGGTGAACAGGTTCTGTGCCTGGAAGTAGAGGCGCAGGTTGGTCAGACGGGCCTTCTTGATCAGGTCGGCCGGGAAGGTATAGCCCAGGGTCAGCGTCTTGAGCTTGATGTACGAACCGTTCTCGATGTAGTATTCGTTCACTTGGTCTTCGCCGTTGTTGTTCAGCGTGGTGAGGGCAGGTATGTCGCAGTTGTACACGCCGGTCTGCTCGTACTCCGTCCAGGCATTCATAGCCTCCAGCAAGCGGGTCGAGTGGTTGCCCGTCCACAACTGGAAGAAGTTGTTGTAGGTCTTCGAGTTGTTATAGGCGTCGCGCACCATGCCGTTGAAGAAGAGGCTCAGGTCGAAGCCCTTGTAGGAAGCGCCGAGATTCAGGCCGGCAATCACCTTCGGCTGATCGGAGCCCAGCCACGTGCGGTCGGCCGGACTGATGACGTTGTCGCCGTTCACGTCTTCATAACGCAGACGGCCCACGCCCGGCTGTCCGAACTGCACGTCATACTTGGCGTTGTACTCGTCCACTTCGGCCTGCGTGCGGAACACGCCGTTCGTCTTATAGCCCATCCACGAGCCGAAAGGCTGGCCGACGATGGTCTGGTCCACGCCGTTGCCGCCGCCGTACGTCCAGTAGATATCTTCCGGCAGGTCTACTATCTTATTCTTATAATAGGAGATGTTGAATGCGATGTCGTAGCTGAAGTCGCGCACCTGGTCGCGCCAGGTCAGCGTAGCCTCCACGCCGTTGTTGTTCATCGAGATGCCGTTGTACCAATACGAGCCGCCTTCGCCGATAACGCCGATGTAAGGACGGGAAATCAGCATGTCGGTGGTCATCTTCTTGAACCAGTCGAAGGTGAATCCCAGCCTGCCCTTCAGGAAGGTGGCGTCGATACCGAAGTTCCACTGTTCCGTCTGCTCCCAGCGCAGGTTGTTATTGGCCGAAGCCGTCTTATAAGCGCCCGGCGCCAACGTCACGCCATCGCCGTTGAGGTTATAAGAAGCATTCTGCAAGCTCATCAGGTATTTGTCATACGTGGCCGTGTTGTCAATCATGTCATTACCGTTGATACCCCACGAGGCGCGCAGCTTCAGGTCGTCCAGCCACGTATTGGCCTCTTCCATGAACTTCTCCTGCGAGATTCTCCAACCGATGGAAGCGGAGGGGAAGACACCCGAATTGTGGTTCATACCGAAACGCGAGGAAGCATCACGGCGCAAGGTAAACGAAGCCAGATAACGGCTGTTCCAGTCATAATTTACTTTGCCGAAGTAGGACACGAGCGCATACTCGCTGGCATTGTTGCCCACACGGGCACCCGAGCTGATGGCGTCAAGATAGCGGTAGTCGAGGTCTTCAATGGCCAGTCCTTCGCCATAACCGCTCAAGGATTCGCCATATTCCTTTTTGGCTTCCATACCGATCAAGGCAGTCAGAGAATGCCCGTTGTGGGTGAACGAATAATTCAACGTGTTCGACCATATCCACTGCAGGCTGTAGCTCTGGTCCACGCTCAACGAGTTGAGGGATTCCGAGCGGCTTCCTTCTTGCCAGGCAGGGGTAAACACCGAATTAAAGCCGTCCAGGTAATTGACGCCCAAGTTCGAGCGGAAATTCAGGTTCTTAATCGGCTCAATCTCCAGATAAGCATTACCGAACAAACGCCAAGTGCGGTGACGGTTATTGGCTTCGTTGTCCGTCAGACGAATCAAGTTAGGCGTGTCGCCCAATACATCCACATAACCGCCGGCATAACCACCGTTTTCGTCATACACCGGGATAGCCGGATGCTGTTTGATGACATTCTCCTCGATGCCTCCGGGATTGAGATGTTGCGTGTAATAGGTGATGGCAAAGCTCTCTCCTACCCGCACCTTGTTGTTCAGGAAACGGAAGTCTGAGGTCAGGCGCGTGTTGAAACGGCGGAAGTCCGAGTTGCGCACCAAACCATCCTGATCCATATAGTTCATGGTCAGAGCCACATTGCCGTCCTTAAAGCCTTTCGACAAAGAAAGATTGTAATTCTGCATCAAGGCCGTGCTGTAGATTTCCTTCGCCCAGTCCGTGTTACCGGTACGGATGCGGATGCCGTTCTCGTCGTAGTAATAGTCCTGGATGACGGGCGTGCTTCCGTTGCCATACACTACGCTGTTGGGATAGCTGCCGTAGTCATTGTGATAGGCCTGCCAGTAAACCTCGCCCCACTGCTGCGTGTTCAGCATGTCAAAGCCGGTAGAAAAGGTCTGCGCACTGAGCGACATGTCGAAATTCACCTTCACGTCGCCTTCCTTGGCACGCTTGGTGGTGATGATGATGACACCGTTGGCAGCCTGCGCGCCGTAGATGGCGGCCGAGGCGGCATCTTTCAACACCTGAATAGATTCCACATCGTTGGACGAAAGAATGGAAGCAATGTTGTCACGCGTCTGCACGCCGTCTATCACATAGAGCGGGGAACTGTTGTTGATGGTGGTCGTGCCGCGCACCAGCGTCGAAGTGTTCATGCCGCCCGGCGTACCGTCGTTGGTGATGTTCATACCGGCCACGCGACCTTGCAGGCTTGACATGACATTACCCGTAGGGATGTCGGCCACGTCCTTCATCTTCACTACCGATACAGAACCGGTGAGGCTGGCTTTTTTCTCGGTCATATAGCCCGTTACTACCACCTCTTCCAGCATCTCGTTGTCCTCGCCCATCTCAATGCGGAGTTCAGGGGCGGCCTTCACCGTCACCGATTTATAGCCCACATACGTAACGGTGATGGAGGCGCCCGACGGCACCGACAACGCAAAGTTGCCGTCGATGTCCGTAATCACGCCGTTCTGGGTACCCTCTTCCACCACCGAGGCCCCGATGATTGTTTCACCTGTCGCCTTGTCGACGACCGTTCCTTTCACTTGTATCTGCTGGGCGAAAGCGGCAAGCCCGGCAAACACCAGCACCATGAAGGTGCAAATCCTTAGTTTGATGTTTCCCATCATAGAAGCATTTTAAAGTTAAATAATAAAGATTGATTCACTCGCGGTAACTGCATCGCCCCGTCGCCACGCGGCGATTTTTACGTGAGCAAAGGTAAGCAGAAACGCGTCGCACGGCTGTCACATTCGTTTCAAAGGCGTGCAATCAAGTTACATGTAACAAACGGGACAGGATTTGCATCAAGAATACCCGAAGCGTATCCCTGGACGCAGGACGCATGTCCTCCGGCTGCCCGGCCGGCAGGCATGCCTACCAAATCGAATCCACCGTAAAGACCTCCAGCTTTTCGACGGCCAGCTCTTCCAACGACCAGAACTTCAGCAACCTGTCGCCCGCAGCCGCCTTCCGGTCGTTGGTGAACGAATAACGCCCGCCGTCGAAGAAGGCCTCTATGGAGTTGCGGTCGATGTACATGTCGAAACTCAGGCGCAGGCTGGTGAAGTCATCGGGCGAATAGGGCATCCCGTTGATGCGGTTAAAGTTCAGGTCATAGTCCAGTATGCGATTCCCGTCCAGCTCCAGGCCGGCATTGGTGGGATGCGTCAGGCGGATGGTAGCCTTCACGCACAGCCCCTTGCCGTCCGTGGCGACATGCTTCAACTTTTCATTCGCCTCGTCCATGGTGAGCGAATCGGCCTTGAGCACGGGCGTGAGCAACTGCTCCACCTCCTTCACCGGCAGGGCAGTCAGGCGGATGCCGTCTTTGGCGGTGACCAGCTTCAGCTCGACAGGCAAAAGCATCATGCCGGTGAAAGGCATCCCCGCGTGACGAATGGAAGCCCACGACACTTGTATGCGGCGGCCGTCGGCGGCGGGGACGTTGTTGAAAGTCTGCGGGGCATACAGGTAGCCCGTGGCATAATAATACTTGCCCGTCTCGGGGGTAAAACGCTTTCCGTCGAACGTTCCTATCATATACGTGCCCGACGCGCCGCTCATCACCCATTTGGTACGGGCCGAATCGCCATCTACGGGCAGTTCAAACAGTTCGGGGCACTCCCAGAAACCCGGCGTGTGGCTCGTCCACGTCCAGTCAAGCAAATTTGTGGAGTTGTAGATGGAGTGCCCGTCCTTTTCGTGCAACACCATCACCCAATGCTTGCCCGGCGCATACCAGAAGACCTTGGGGTCGCGGTTGTGCCACGTGCCTCCCTTCATAGCCGTGTCGACAATGGGGTTCTTGCCATACTTCGTCCACGTACGCCCCTTGTCCAGGCTATAGGCCAGGCATTGCACTTGCCCGTGCTGTCCCTGCAAAGTATAGAAAGCCAACATGGCCGGACGCTCCTTCGAGCCAAGCCCCGACACGTTCTCATAGTCCACCACCGCCGAGCCGGAATACATTTCGCCGGTCTCGTCCATTTGCAAAGCCTCCGGCAGTTCCGTCCAATGCACCAGGTCGCGGCTCACGGCATGTCCCCAGTTCAGATTGCCCCATTCCACCCCAAAGGGATTGTGCTGGTAGAAGAGATGATACTCGCCGTCGTAATAAAGCAACCCGTTGGGGTCATTAATCCAACCACGGCGAGTGGAAAAATGGAATTGCGGGCGATAGGCCTCGGTATAGACCGTCTCCTGCCCCACCCATTCATCGCTCTGCGTGATGTTTTCCAGGCAGGAAGCCTCGCCCTCATAATCCAAAAGCAGTTTTTCGCCCCGGTAGGCCTGCACGTCATAATACATCCAATATGCCGGTTTCTCGCCCTCGCGCGCCAGACGGATGCGGCACCAAGTGACCAGTTCGTCGCCTTGACGGAACATCAACTTGCACTGCGGCCCTTCCTCCACGATTGGCAGATTAAGATAACGGCTGTGGATAGTCACCAAGCGCTCAGCCGCAAACATGCCGGTCAGGCCGAGCAACAACAAAACTGAAAGACTAAATCTCTTTAACATAATAATCAGGTATGAAGTTTGTATGATAAATAGGTGGTCAAAATTACGCCTCCGGACAAGACAAGGCTGAAATATTTGTTTCAAACGCTTGCCATTCGGTTACATGCAACAAAAATAATAGTTTCTGAAACAATATTCGCAGCCTCCAACCCGCATTCGCGCCCATTGTCCCGGACGGCCTGTCTTTCAAGGCTTAGTGGAACAGTATTTCCCGCTTGCGGGAAGTATAGTCCCAGCCTGCGGGAAGTATAGCCCCAGCAAGCGGGCATAGTATTCCCCGGAAGGACGCGCCGCAACCCCAAGAAAATCGCGGAATAATCGCCTTCCTCCCGCTTTTTTTACTACCTTTGTGCTTGAAATCAAAAGAGCAAGACCGATGAAAGCAACTATTTCCTTAGAAAGCCTGTGGCAAACCATCCAGTCCCTTTCGCTCAACAACCAAAAGTGGCTGTCCAGCAAGCTGCAAGAGAACATCCGCAAGCAGGAAGACACGGAATACATCAGCAAGGAAGAAATCCTGGCCGGGATAGATGCCGGGCTGAAAGACTTGAAGCTGATGAGAGAAGGGAAATTGGAAGTAATGTCAGCAGAAGAATTCTTAGAAGAATTGAGAAATGAAAAGTAAAATCAAACCACTGCCGACGTTCATGCGTGAAGCCAAACGTCTGAAAAAACATTATGCTTCCTTCGTTGATGATTATGCCAGACTGCTCGAAGAACTTCATGCCAACCCCACCCTCGGCACCGACTTGGGAGGCGGCTTGCGCAAAATCCGCATGCGCATTGCCTCGAAAGGACGGGGCAAGAGCGGCGGCGCAAGAGTCATCTCGCTTACTGTGATTCTTTCGGTGGAAGAAACGGAAATAGACCTGCTCTACATCTATGACAAAGCCGAACGCTCCAGCATATCCGCGGCTGAAATAGAGGATTTGCTAAAGAAAAACGGACTAAAAGTAAGATAAGAATCGAAAGGAGAAAACACGTCCCCTGCTCCCACATTCTTAGTTTTATATTACCTTTGCCCCGAAAATACATTATTAAACACAATAAACTTACCAAATGATGAAAAAATCCGTACTTATCGCCGCGCTGGGCCTGATGTCCCTGTCTGCGGTTGCGCAAGACGCCCCGAAAGAAGAGGGATTCGTCTTCACCACAGTGAAAGAAAACCCCATCACCAGCATCAAGGACCAGAACCGCTCGAGCACCTGCTGGAGCTTCTCCAGCCTGGGCTTCCTGGAAGCCGAACTGCTGCGCCTGGGCAAGGGCACGTATGACCTGTCCGAGATGTTCGTTGTCCATCACACCATGGTCGACCGCGCCGTCAACTACGTGCGCTACCACGGCGACGCCCCCTTCGGCCCCGGCGGCAGCTTCTACGACATCATGTATTGCATGAAGAATTACGGCCTCGTGCCCCAGGAAGCCATGCCGGGCATCATGTATGGCGACTCCCTGCCCGTTCACAACGAACTGGACGCCGTGGCCGAGGCCTACGTGCGCGCCATCGGCAAGGGCCGCTTCAGCAAGCTGACGCCCGTATGGAAGAAAGGACTCAGCGCCATCTATGACACTTATCTGGGCCAGTGCCCCGAGACGTTCACCTACCAGGGCAAGGAATACACGCCGAAGACGTTCGCCGAATCGCTGGGCATCAACCCGGACGACTACGTGTCGCTCACCTCGTACACGCACCATCCCTTCTACACGCAGTTTGCCATCGAAATACAGGACAACTGGCGCAACGGCCTCTCCTATAACCTGCCCATCGACGAACTGATGGCCGTGATGGACAACGCCATCCGCACGGGCTACACCTTTGCCTGGGGCAGCGACGTCAGCGAACAGGGCTTCACCCGCGACGGCGTGGCCGTCATGCCCGATGCCACCCGTGGCGCCGAACTGACGGGCAGCGACATGGCCCGCTGGACAGGACTGACCGCCGCCGACAAGCGCAAGGAACTCACCAACAAGCCCCTGCCCGAGATGGAAATCACGCAGGAGATGCGCCAGACGGCCTTCGACAACTGGGAAACGACGGACGACCACGGCATGGTCATCTACGGCATCGCCAAGGACCAGAACGGCAAGGAATACTTCATGGTGAAAAACTCCTGGGGACTGAGCGGCAAGTACGACGGCATCTGGTATGCCTCCAAAGCCTTTGTGGCCTACAAGACGATGAACATCCTGGTGCACAAGGATGCCCTGCCCAAAGACATCAAGAAGAAACTGGGACTGAAATAAACCTTGTTTCTGCGTAAACATGCGACTCTAACGCGCGGCTCCTGCGGCCGCGCCCTCTTCCGGACGCGAATGGCGCGAGGCTCACGGACACAATCGTCCTCCCCGCTCCGTTCGCGTTCTTTCTTTATCCCATTCCCTGTCATGCCGCCCCCATCCTCAGCCCTTCCGCCGAGCATGTCCAGGTGCCGTCCCCGGCTCTGCTCTAACAGTTACCCATTGCGCAAAACAAGTGGATTTGTGCATTTTCTTCCACGTTTCCTTGTCAATACAAACACTTTCCGTAAATTTGCACACGAATTATAACAAAATGGAATCGAAGGAAAATCCTAATACTAAAAATAAAAGTAACAACATGAGTTTGAAAATCGTAGTATTGGCCAAACAAGTTCCTGACACACGCAACGTCGGGAAAGACGCCATGAAAGCCGACGGCACCATCAACCGTGCGGCTCTTCCCGCCATCTTCAACCCTGAAGACCTCAATGCGCTGGAGCAGGCGCTCCGCCTGAAGGAAACGCATCCGGGCTCTACCGTGACCCTGCTGACCATGGGGCCGGGACGTGCGGCTGAAATCATTCGTGAAGGACTGTATCGCGGTGCCGACGGCGGCTATCTGCTGACCGACCGTGCCTTTGCCGGTGCCGACACGCTGGCCACCTCCTATGCACTGGCCACGGCTATCCGCAAAATCGGCGAGTATGACCTCATCATCGGCGGCCGCCAAGCCATCGACGGAGATACGGCACAAGTGGGCCCGCAGGTAGCCGAGAAGTTGGGACTGGCCCAGGTGACGTATGCCGAGGAAATCCTGAACGTGGACGAGGAAAACAAGAAAGTGACCATCAAACGCCACATCGACGGAGGTGTGGAGACGGTGGAAGCACCGCTGCCGCTGGTCATCACCGTCAATGGCAGCGCCGCCCCCTGCCGCCCGCGCAACGCGAAACTGGTGCAGAAGTACAAACGTGCCCTCGGCGCCCAAGAGAAGGCTGCCATCACCAAAGAAGGCGCTGCCCTGCCCTACGCCGAATTGTATGAACAACGCCCCTACCTGAACATCACGGAATGGAGCACGGCAGATGTGAACGCAGACTTGGTGCAGTGCGGACTCAGCGGTTCGCCCACCAAGGTGAAGACCATCCAGAACATCTCGTTCCAGGCCAAGGAAAGCAAGACACTGACCGGCAGCGACACGGATGTGGAAGGCCTGATTGTAGAACTCTTAGAAAACCATACCATCGGATAAATTCAGCTACAAGTCGACAGCTACAAGCGACAAGTAGAAGTTGCTACACGTAGCTCGTAGCCCGTAGCTCTTAACTCAAAGAACATGAACAACGTATTCGTATATCTCGAAATAGAAGGCACTACGGTTGCCGATGTCAGCCTGGAGTTGCTGACAAAAGGCCGCAAACTGGCCAACCAACTGGGTTGCCAGCTGGAAGCCATTGCCGCAGGCTCAGGCCTGGCAGGCATCGAAAAGCAAGTGATGCCCTACGGCGTGGACAAGCTGCACGTGTTTGACGCCCCAGGCTTGTTCCCCTACACGTCCCTGCCCCACTCGTCTGTCCTCATCAACCTGTTCAAGGAAGAGAAGCCGCAAATCTGCCTGATGGGCGCCACCGTCATCGGCCGTGATCTCGGTCCCCGCGTATCTTCGGCCTTGACCAGCGGACTAACTGCCGACTGCACGGCCCTGGAAATAGGCAGCCACGAAGACAAAAAAGAGGGCAAGGTGTATGAGAACCTGCTCTACCAGATACGCCCGGCCTTCGGCGGCAACATCGTGGCCACCATCGTCAACCCCGAACACCGTCCGCAGATGGCAACGGTGCGCGAAGGCGTGATGAAGAAGGAAATCCTGGACGAGAACTATCAAGGCGAGGTCATCAATCACGATGTGGCCAAATACGTGCACGAGACGGACTATGTGGTGAAGGTCATCGACCGCCACGTGGAGAAGGCCAAGCACAACCTGAAAGGCGCGCCCATCATCGTGGCTGGCGGCTACGGCATGGGGTCGAAGGAAGGCTTCGACATGCTGTTTGAACTCGCCAAGGAACTGCACGCCGAGGTAGGCGCCAGCCGTGCCGCCGTGGATGCCGGCTTTGCCGACCACGACCGCCAGATCGGCCAGACGGGTGTCACCGTCCGCCCCAAGCTCTACATCGCCTGCGGCATCAGCGGACAAATCCAGCACATCGCCGGCATGCAGGAGAGCGGCATCATCATCTCCATCAACAACGACCCGAATGCCCCCATCAACACCATTGCCGACTACGTCATCAACGGCACCGTGGAAGAGGTTATTCCCAAAATGATTAAATACTACAAATCCCACAGCAAATAATTATGGATAATTTCTATACCGAGATACCTGAGCTGCGCTATCATCTGAACAATCCGTTGATGGAGCGCATCTGCGAACTCAAAGAACGCAACTATAGAGATAAAGACGAATATGACTATGCCCCGCAGGATTATGCCGATGCCATCGACTCTTACGACAAGGTATTGGAAATAACGGGCGAAATCACCGGCGAAATCATTGCCCCCAATGCCGAAGGCGTTGACGAGGAAGGGCCTCACTGCGCCAACGGACGTGTGGAATATGCCAGCGGCACGAAGCAGAACCTCGACGCCATGGTGAAGGCCGGACTGAACGGCATGACCATGCCGCGACGCTTCGGCGGCCTGAACTTCCCCATCACCCCCTACACCATGTGCGCCGAAATCGTGGCGGCTGCCGATGCCGGATTCGGCAACATCTGGTCGCTGCAAGACTGCATAGAGACCCTCTATGAGTTCGGCAACGAAGACCAGCACAGCCGTTTCATCCCCCGCATCTGCGCCGGCGAGACCATGTCCATGGACTTGACCGAGCCGGATGCCGGCAGCGACCTGCAGAGCGTGATGCTGAAAGCTACCTACGACGAGGCCAACCAGTGCTGGCGTCTGAACGGCGTGAAGCGTTTCATCACCAACGGCGACGCAGACCTGCACCTCGTCCTGGCCCGTTCGGAGGAAGGCACGCGCGACGGCCGCGGCCTCTCCATGTTCATCTATGACAAGCGCGACGGCGGCGTAAACGTACGTCGCATTGAGAACAAGCTGGGCATCCATGGCTCTCCCACGTGCGAACTGGTGTATAAGAACGCGCGTGCAGAGCTGTGCGGCGACCGCAAGCTGGGCCTCATCAAATACGTCATGGCGCTGATGAACGGTGCCCGCCTGGGCATTGCAGCCCAGAGCGTAGGCCTCAGCCAGGCTGCCTACAACGAGGCACTGGCCTACGCCAAAGACCGCAAACAGTTTGGCAAGGCCATCATCGAGTTCCCCGCCGTGGCCGACATGCT
Source organism: uncultured Bacteroides sp. (assembly GCA_949289265.1). GTDB lineage: Bacteria > Bacteroidota > Bacteroidia > Bacteroidales > Bacteroidaceae > Bacteroides. Next base: position 108,705 of record CASENE010000058.1, on the reverse strand, counting down.
CAGCACCATCAAAGCCAAACTGGATGCCGGACGCGCCCTGCTCTACCAGACGGCTCGCTACGTAGACATCTACAAGGCACTGGACGACATCGCCCGCGAACGCAAGCTGACGCCCGAAGAGCGGCAAGAGCAGAAGAAGTATGCCAAGCTGGCCGACTCGTTCACCCCGCTGGCCAAGGGCATGAACTCCGAATACGCCAACCAGAATGCTTACGACTGCATCCAGGTGCACGGCGGCTCAGGCTTCATGTTGGAATACGCCTGCCAGCGCATCTACCGCGACGCCCGCATCACCAGCATCTACGAAGGAACCACCCAGCTGCAAGTGGTGGCTGCCATCCGCTACGTCACCAACGGCTCCTACCTGGCCACGTTGCGCGACTACGAACAAACAGTTTGCTCGGACGAGATGAAACCCCTGCTGGAGCGCGTGAAAGCCATGACCGACAAGTTCGAGGCCTGCACCAACTTGGTGAAGGAAGCGGCCGACCAAGAGTTGCACGACCTGATGGCACGCCGCCTCTACGAGATGGCCGCCGTGTGCGTCATGTCGCACCTTATCATCCAGGATGCCACGCGTGCCCCCGAACTGTTCGCCCAGTCCGCCAAGGTGTATGTCAACCTGGCCGAGGCCGAAGTGGAGAAGCACAACGCCTTCATCACCCGCTTCCAGGCTGACGACTTGGCCTGCTACCGCAAGTAACCTCTGCTGAAGGAACAATATCCCGGCGCGGATTACGCTGATTCTACGGAATCTGTGTAGTCCGCGCCTTTTTTCCACCGCAAACAGTGGCTCCACCACAAAAGCCCCCTCCCCATCCTTCTCCCCTATTCCTTTTTTTCGTATCTTTGCCCACGCATCGAGGTGACATCAGATGCGTGAACCCCATGTGATAACCCCATACAACAAGTAGAAGCAAAGATATGTACACAGTCATCAAGCGGTTGGAAGTGTCCGCCGCCCACAGCCTCCGCCTGTCCTACCCCAGCAAATGCGAGCGGCTGCACGGACACAACTGGATCATCACCATCTATTGCCGCGCCCGCGAACTGAACGCCGACGGCATGGTCACCGACTTTAGCCACATCAAGCAGGAGATTAGTGCTCGGCTGGACCATTGCAACCTGAACGACGTGCTGCCCTTCAACCCTACAGCCGAAAACATCGCCCGCTGGGTGTGCGAACAGGTGCCCCATTGTTACAAAGTAGAAGTGCAAGAATCCGAAGGAAACACGGCCATCTATGAGAAAGATTAACGAGATATTCTACAGCCTGCAGGGCGAAGGCTTCCACACAGGCACACCCGCCACCTTCATACGCTTCTCCGGCTGTAACCTGCGCTGCCCCTTCTGCGACACCCGCCACGAGGAAGGCACGCTGATGACCGACGACGACATCCTGCAGGCCGTCACGCAGCACCCAGCCCGCCTGGTGGTGCTGACCGGGGGCGAACCCTCGCTGTGGATAGACCAAGACCTGACAGACCGCCTGCACCGTGCGGGAAAATACATCGCGATAGAAACCAACGGCACGCACCCCCTGCCTGCGGGCATCGACTGGGTGACCTGCTCGCCCAAAGACGACGGCCCCGTGGTGTTGGACCGCATGGACGAAGTGAAAGTGGTCTATCAGGGACAAGACTTGGCTCCTTACGAGCAGTTGCCCGCCCGCCACTTCTTCCTGCAGCCCTGCTCCTGCCTCAACACAGCCGAAACCATCGCTTGCGTATTGGCACACCCCCGGTGGCGGCTGAGCCTGCAGACCCACAAGCTGACGGGCATCCGCTGAAAAAGCCCCCCATCATTCATTAACTTTCAATCATACTGCCATAACAGGTTCGGTATCTCACTTTTTTGTCGTATCTTTGTCCCCACAATAAGCAGTCGGCCGGTCTGTCGCTCGTGCCCCGAGGCACGGGAGGAAAGTCCGGGCAACACAGAGCATCCCACTTCCTAACAGAAAGCTGTCCGCGAGGGTAGAGTAACGCAGAAGAAAAGAACCGCCTCCGGAGTCATCCGGCGGTAAGGGTGAGAAGGCGGGGTAAGAGCCCACCGGCCTTGTGGCGACACAAGGGCCGTGCGTCTTGGGAGTTGTAAGGTCATGTAAACCGGCGTTAAGAGAGTTGCTCGCTCCATGTCGGAGGGTAGACCGCTAAAGCCGTATGGCAACATACGGACGAGATAAATGACAGGCACCTCAGTTTTCCTGAGGCACAGAACCCGGCTTACAGGCCGACTGCTTTTTCTTTGTTTACCACCCATTCGTGAGTTTATAAGTTCCTAAAGATGAATAAACGCATTGCCGCCCTCTGGAAGTTCCTGACCGATGACATCTGGCGCATCACCGAGAACGAGGTCACCCGCACCACGTTTTCTCTCTACAACATTATCAAGAGCGTCTACCTCTGCATCAACCGCTTCACCCAAGACCGGCTGGTCAACAAGGCTGCCGCGCTGACCTACAGCACCCTGCTGGCCATCGTCCCCATCCTGGCCATCGTGTTTGCCATTGCTCGCGGCTTCGGGTTCGACGACCTCATCCGCGAGCAAATCCTGACGGGGTTCGGCGGTTCTTCCGAGGCCGTGGAGGTCATCCTGGAGTTTGTCAATTCCTACCTGTCGCAGACCCGGAGCGGAATCTTCATCGGCATCGGCCTCATCCTTTTGTTCTACACCGTGCTTGTCCTTATCAATAACCTGGAGATCACCTTCAACCGCATCTGGCAGGTGAAGAAGGCGCGCAGCATGTACCGCAAAATCACGGACTACTCGTCCATGCTGCTGCTCATCCCCGTGCTGCTGGTGGTGTCGGGCGGCTTGTCCATCTACATGAGCACCGCGCTGAAGCACGTGGAAGACTACACCCTGCTGGCACCCTTGGGGAAGTTCCTGATACGCCTCATTCCCTTTGCCCTGACGTGGTTCATGTTCACCGGGCTCTACATCTTCATGCCCAACACCAAGGTGAAGTTCAAGTATGCGCTCGTGGCGGGCATCCTGGCCGGCACGGCCCATCAGGCCTTCCAGTTCCTCTACATCAGCAGCCAGCTGTGGGTGTCGCGCTACAATGCCATCTACGGCAGCTTCGCCGCCCTGCCCATGTTCCTGCTGTGGCTGCAAATCTCGTGGACCATCTGCCTGTTTGGCGCCCAACTGACCTACGCCACCCAAAACATCCGCAACTTCAGCTTCGACAAAGACACCCGAAACATCAGCCACCGCTACCGCGAGTTTGTATCCATCTTGATCATGTCGCTCATCTGCAAACGGTTTGAAGGGAACGAACCGCCCTACACCGCCGAAGAACTCTCCGAGCAGGGGCAGATTCCCATCCAGCTGGCCCACCGCACGCTCTACGAACTGCAGGAAATCCGCCTGATCCACGAAGTCATCCGCGACGAGAAGAGCGAAGACATCGCCTACCAGCCTTCCATGGACATCAACCGCCTGAACGTGGCCCTGCTGCTGGACAGGCTGGACACGCACGGTTCGGAAGACTTTAAGATTGACAAGGAAAAGGCCTTCGACGACGAATGGGAGGTGCTGATGAAGGCCAAGGAAGAATATTACAAAAGCGCCGAAAAGGTCTTGCTGAAAGACCTCTAAGCCCCATTGGTACGCCCGAGGCGCGCAAAAAAAATGAACCGGCCCTGCCCTTTTGCCTCCCCTTGCGTATGCAAATACGCCGGACAGAGCACAAAGGGCAGGGCCGTCTTTTCGTCCGTCTCCTCCCCGGCGCAAGCGGAAGAGGAAACAGCAGCGCGGACTTCTTCTTACCAGAAGCGGTTCTTGGTGGGGCAGTATTCAAAGCCCACGGTTTTCAGCTTCTTCACAATGTCGTCCTTGCAGACATTCAGGTCGTCGCAAAGGGCATCCAGTGACGGATAAGAATCACGCAGTTTCATGTTGATGAAGCTATACAGCATCATCGGTTCTTCCGGCAAATTCATAATTCCTACTCTTTTTACTTTGTTCAAACTAATACCGGTGCAAAAATACGGAATCCCCGCATTCGGCGGCTTGACTTGCGTCAAAAACAACCCGGACGCGCAGGAGGGACTTAACGAAACTGGCCGGAACGCCGCTGGCTGACAATGACATAGATGACCACGGGGGCACCCACCAAGGGAGTCACCGCGTTCAGCGGCACCAGCCCCCAGTCCCCGGCCGGGAGCACGCACAGCAGGTTGCACAGCAGGGCCACCGCCCCGCCGGTCAGGGCCGTCAAGGGCAGCAGGACGCGGTGGTTGGCCGTGCCCAGCAGCATACGAGCCACGTGGGGCACTGCCAAATCCAGGAACAGGACGGGGCCGCAGAAGGCGGTGGTCACAGCCGTAAGCAGTCCCGTCACCGCCAGCAGCAGGTGGCGCACCCGCCGCACGGGGATGCCCAGGTTTTCCGCATAGCGCTCGCCCAGCAGCAAGGCGTTCAGGGGCTTCATCAGCAGGAAGGCGCCCGCCAGCCCCAGCAGCACCACGGCGGCATAGGCCGGCATCTGTTGCAAGGAGACGTTGCCGAAATGGCCCATGCCCCACACCGTGAACGACTGCACGCCCTCGGCCGTGGACAGGAAGTTGAGCAGGGAGACGGCGGACGAGGCCAGATAGCCCACCATCATGCCCGTGATGAGCAGCATCACATTGCTCTTTATCAGTGTAGAAAAGAAAAGTATCAGAGCCATGACCGCCATGGCGCCGGCAAAGGCGCCCACCAGCACGGACAAGAAGCCGGACAGGCTGAGTCCGCCCGACGCCACGCTGCCGCCCAAGCACAACATCACCACCGCCACGCCCAGGCCGGCTCCCGAATTGATGCCCAGAATGGAGGTTCCGGCCAAGGGATTCCGGAAGGTGGTCTGCAACAACAGGCCGCACACGGCCAGCGCGCTGCCCGACAGTAGGGCCGTCAACGCCTGAGGCAAGCGGGCCTCCAGCAGGATGAACCGCCAGCTGTCCGACCCGCCATCGCCGCCGGCCAGGATGCGGAAGACGGCCTCCGGCGGGATAGACACGGAGCCCACGGCCAGGTTGGCCGCAAAGAGCAGCCCGGTCGCCACGCCCAGTCCGATGCCGTATTTCCATCCTTTCGCCATGCCGATGCCCGTTATTCTTCGTTCAACTTGCAAAAATAGCGCAATCCGTCCAAACCGCCCAATTCGGGGTGCAGAATCTGCACCAGGTCGGACAGCAGATAGTCCGGATGGAAAGGCGTCTCCTCGTAGAAGTTCACCCGCGCCGTGTTGCACCCATAGACGTGCCGACGGCGGAAAGCTCCGAACTCGGCATAGCCGGCATACTCTTCCGCCAGCGTCTCATAGGTCAGGTCGCGTTCGCGGTGGTACTTGATGAGCCAGACGTCGGCCTCGCGCGCCCGGTCCAGCACCGCCTCGAAGGTCAGGGGCACCGAGCCGCTGGTAGGCTGGTCGGCAAAGACATACCGCCCGCAGGCGTCGGCATAGAGCTGCCCCATCGGGCTGCGTCCGCCGGGCACGTACCACGTGGAGCCGTACTTCATGTCGCCAAACACCGAGAGGGACACCGACGAAAGGGCCGCCCGCAGCTTCAGCCCGCGGTAACGCTCTTCCACCGCGGCAAACAGGCTGTCCGCCCGCCCGGCCACGCCGAACAGGCGGCCGTAGAAGCGCATCCACTCCGCCCGGCCCAGGGCCGAAGTCTCCAGATAGTCGGCACACTCCACCAGGGGAATGCCCAGCTGGCCGATGCGCCCGTAGCCGTTGCTGCCCTGAAAGGGCGATAGCAGGATGGCGTCCGGATGCAGCGCGACGATGCGCTCAATGTCCGGGTTCGTGCTGTTGCCGCAGTCCGCCACTTCGCCCCGTTCGCAGGCGGCGGTCAGGGCAGGGAGCTGGATGTAGCGCAGGTCGCAGACGCCGCCGATGGACGCAGCCACGCCCAGGTCGGCCAACAGCCCGCAGTGCACCGACGAATAGACCAGGGCCTTCGCCAGCGGCACGCGCACCACCGTGCCCCCTTCCGGCAGGTTGTCCGGCAAGGGACGGTCGCGGGGCACCAGTACGTAGGTGTGCAGCGTCTGCGCGGTGTCCCACGGATTGCGCAATACGGCCACGGAATAAGCGGGATAGTCCACCAGCGTCAGGTTTTCGGCGTGGCGCAAGGCCAGGGTGTCGCCCTCCGGCAACGGCAAAAAGGCCTTGCCCCTCCCGCCGCAGGCGGAAAAGGACAAAGCCCAACCTAACATTACAAATAATAATAAATAGTAGCTATGCTTCATTTTGTGTTCATTCCAAGAGCATCATGTTCACGGCGCCCACGCCCAGGTCGTAGCGGGCCAGGAGCTGACCCTGCGCGTCGTATTCGAGGACGTAGCCGGGCAGGGAATAGGCGTTGACGGGATCGTTGACGTAGGAGGAGACAAAGAGGTGTCCGCTCTCCGGGTCGGCCACGATGCCTGCGGGGTTGTCTGCCAGGTTGTATTCCAGGCCGCCGTCGCTCGTTTCCGCCGGGATAAAGTCCTCGTCCAGCACGGTGTTGTCCGCAGCGTTGTATGAGACGTAGCGGTTGGCCTCCGGACTGCCGTATTGGTTATACACCGTATAGAGCGTGTTGCCGGAGAGGCACATCAGGGAGGCGGCCACGTGCAGGTCGGTCGTCTCGTTGCCGCGGGTCGTGTCGATGGTCCACAAGGAGTTGGGATTGGCCGCATAGTCGCCCATGCAGATGACGAAGAGCTTGCCCGACGCCTCGTGGGCTACGACCTTGGTGGGATTCACGCCCACCGGTATCCTGGTCTCTTCCGTGAAGTCGCTCAGGTTGATTTGGGAGACGCTCTTCCCGTTGACATAGCCGTTCCCATAGTTCAGACCGTCGGAGTTGGCCACGTACAGGCAACCGTCCAGCACGGCCATCTCTTCGGGGTTGGGGCCCACGGCCACGGTCCGGTCTATCGCGTGGGTGGAGGGGTCGATGCGCGACACAAAGCCGTCGAACATCGACACGTAGACATACCGGCCGTCGGTCACGATGTCGCGCGGCTGCGAGCCCTGGCTGGCGGTGGGGGCAATCTGCGCCACGCTCTCCGCCGTGTGCTTGTCCACCACCTCGATGGTGTTCGAGCCGGATACGGCGATGTACAGCTCGTCGCCCAGCACCACGCCGTCCTGCACCGTCGAGCCCAGGCTGCGGCCGTTGACGGTGAAAAACACGTTGTTCTTATATCCACGGGGACTGGCCAGGTCTATGAACGACAGCGAGCCGTCTATGCTGTTGCCCTCGTTGCCGGTGTTGAACACGTAGATGCCCCGTTCGGCACGAAACTCCCCGTCTCCATCGCCCCCGCCGGGGTTGCCGTTGTTGTCGTCGCACGCGGCCAGCGCCAAAGGCATGGCCAGGGCCCAAGCCCAATACTTCAGTTGTTTGTTCCAGTTCATAAGTGGTTCTGTTTTTAAAGATTGATACTAAGAGTCAGTTTGTACGAGCGTCCCGGCATAGGGTAGCTCTTCACGATGCTGTATGCCTTGTCGCCCAAGTTCTGGATGTCGCCGCGCAGGTGCAGGCCGATGCCCTTGAGGCGGAACGAGCGGTAGACGGACAGCCCGCACTCCACGTAACCGTCCAGGCGGTTGGAGGCTGTGTTCTGCACCGAGGCATAACGCTCGGAGGCGCCCGTGGCGTGCAGGGACAGGTTCAGCCAGGGGTTTTCCCAGGCCACGGAGAGTCCGCCCGAATGGGGGGGCGTGTAGGGAATCTGGTCTTTGTAATACGAGGCCCCGGGGTCGGTCATCTCCAGGGCGCGCTGCCAGGTATAGTTCAGCGTGGCCAGCAGGCGGTGGCCCTTGGCAGGGCGCACCGCGGCGTCGGCCCGAAGGTCGGCCCCCCAGATGTCCACGCGCCCCAGGTTGACCGTCGTCCAAAAGAACATGTTGTAGGGAATGGCCACAATCTTGTCCGTCACGCGGTTGTAGTATCCGTCGGCCGAGAGCGAAAGCTCCTCCAGGGGCGAGCGACGCGAGGCGCGATGCCAGGTCAGTCCCACGTTCCACTGGCGGGCCACTTCGGGCCGCACGTCGCGGCTGCCCCAGCGGTCGAAATAGTTGTCCGTGAAGGTGGCCACGCGGAAGATGTCCTTGTACGAAGCGCGCAGGCGCAGCCCCGCCGCCTCCCCCGGCTGCCACGACACGGACACCGAGGGCGACAGGCGCCGGGCGTCGCGGGCGGCCTCGCCGCCGCTGGCCTGGTTCTGATAAATGGAGCCCAGCAAGAGGGCGGTGAGCGTCAGGCGCGGGGTGCGGTAGCGGGCCGAGAGGCTTTGCAGCACGGTGTGCCGCCGGGGCTTGACGCCGCCCGTGGCGTCCGACGTCAGGTTGTTGAACGCATAGTCGGCGGCATAGGCGAAGGCCCAACGCTGCCACGGGGTGTAGAGCACGGAGGCCGAGGCGTAGTATTCGCGCTGCCAGTAGCGGTTGTCCAGGGCCCCGCCGGGGTATTCGCCGCCCTCGTCGTGGTAGTGCGAGTGGGCCCAGTTGAACTTGCCGTTGAGTTGCAGCGACCAGTGGCTGCCCCAATACGTGCGGCCGTGCAGCTGCGTGAAGAAGTTGCGCTCGGTCAGGGCCTCGCGGCTGGTGCTGTTGTAGAGTATCACCGGCCCGGGCAGCTGCCGGAATGAGTCGTAATAATAGACCTTGCCGTCCAGCACGGTGCGGGCATTGGGACGGACGTAGAGATTGTATTCGCCGCGCCAGGTCTCGATGTAGTTGTTCTGCCGGTGCTCGCGGGTCACATAGTCGCCGTTGACCAGCGTGAAGGGATAGGCGTTGTCCGCCCGCAGGAAGTCGCCGGACAGCGACATGGACACGCGGCCGGAGAGCCGCCGGTCGTAGCGCACGGAGGGGTTGGCCAGGCCGAACGAACCGGCCCGCAGGGTGGCCCGGAGGCGACGGGGGCGGTCGGCGTCCAGGTCGGGGCGCAGCGTCTGCAGGCGGATGACGGCGGCCGAGGCGGCGGTGCGGGCGGGCAGGAAAATGTCGTCGTTGTCGCCCACCGCCAGCGACAGCGTCGAGACGTTGTCCAGCGTGAAGCGCGAGAAGTCTATCTGCCCGCTCTGGCAGTCGGTCAGCGTGATGCCGTCGTAGGCCACGGCCGTGTGTTGCGCGCCCAGGCTGCGCACGGACACGGTTTTCATGCCGCCCGCCCCGCCGTAGTCCTTGACGTTGACGCCGGAGAAGCGGCGGAGGGCGTCGGCCACGTCGGCGATGCCCTGGCGGTCGAACTGCGGGCGCGCCATCACCTGCAGGGGCGCCGTGGAGGCGGCCTGCCTGCGCGCCCAGGCGTCCACCACGACCTCTTGCAACTCTATCGCCGACGAGTCGGCCACGACCGCCTGGGCGGACGCAGTTGCGGCTGCGAACCAAAGGGATACGACGCAACATGCCCGTATCGCTGCTTGTCTGTAGCGCATGAACAACCATGTGTTTGCGGATGAACCAATACGTACACCGAACGCTTTCCTCGAGCGGACGGTTTCTTGACTTTGCCTTGCAGGTCTTCTGACTCGCTCCCGGTCTATGTCGCCTTCCCGCCCCTTCGTGTCGGGGCAGTGGCCTTGTTGAGCTTGTTGACATATCCGTTATGGAGACTCACAGCAGCGGGACTGTCCGGGATTTGCACCCGATTCCCTTTTCATCCGACGGCCCGGACGGACCGTGCGGAACAAGACGGGGGCAAAGGTAAGGCATTCCGCGGAGATATGCAAGAGGAGGCGGAAGAAAAATCTGCGGGGACGGGAAATGCGCCGACATCCATTTGAGGGCGTGATTTCTTACCTACCACCCCGCCCGTTGGGCACCCCTCCTCCCAGGAGGAGGGGAAATAGATACCATTTCGGCACACCCTCTGCCCAACGGACGCGACCGTCACGAATAAGCGGAGCCGACCCCCGCAGACGGTAGTCGGCTCTCGCAAACAAAACAAACAAATTGGCCTATCCTCGCGGACCGGAAGAGATTTCATGCATATTGACACCAAAGAAAGTCATTATTCTGCCACAGGCAGGATGGGAAGCGCATTGGTGATCACTCTACTGCCGAGATTGGTACCAGAAGCATACGTGTCACCATACATATCAAACATGAATACCCACGCCGGTGGATAAACTAAATATTGAGACATAAAATACAATATATTTCCGTGAGTGGCATCCGTTTTGCCTGCCGTCCAATAGTAACCATACTTACCGTAAATATTTCCATCAGGGGCGAAACCGTTAGCCAACAGCACGCCGGCCATGGGAATACGGATGTAATTGGACGTTGCATTCTTCGGAAACCTGAATCCGATATCGTCATTGATATTGGCCTGTGACAGTTGCGTATTAGCAAAATCATTCATCGAAGTGGCCTTCCCACCGATGAATCCGACGAAGGTCTGCCGGGGCGGCACCTTGTATCCCTGCGGGCTGGGGTCGTAGATGCTCTTGGTCACACCATCGTTGGGCTGGGTAGTAGTCGTAGTGTTGTTCGCCCCCGCATTCCAGAGGTAGGCCTTCTGCCAGTCGCCGGTGTTCTTGTTGAACACGGTGGGACGGTCGATGCTACCACCCTTACCCGTGACGTTCAAGTTCTCCGCAGCCACGCTCGTCCAGAGATGGTTGTTGTATCCGTTGGTATAGACGGTGGAGTAGGTCACGCCGTTGACGCCACGCTCGATGGGACGCATCGGGTCTTTCCGGCCCCACTGGTAGAGGGTGTAGCGACCGTTAGTTTTTGCCTCCTTGTCACCGCTCTGCTGGAGTGCGAAGGAAATCACCTGGGCCGAGGCCGCGCTGGTCTCGTTGGCCAGGCGGAAGCGCAGGTAGCCGGTGCGGGCCTGCCACCTCTTCGTTCCGCCGCGCACGTAGCCAATGGGGCGGTCGAGCACCCGGCGGGGTTGGCCGTCTCCTCCGGTCACCTGGACAGTATTAATCCCATTCACCACCCAGATGTGCCAGCTCCATATCACGCGATTGCTTTCGTCCAGCGCGCCGATGACGCAGTTGCCCTCTTGGATGGTGGAGGGGTCGACGTGGAAGCGGATGTAGTGGTCGCTGCCGGAGGTGTGCTCGCGCACATTGGTCACCAGGCCGGGCACGTCTTGCCACAGCACCTCCACGCGCGCCGGGTCGATGCGGTAGTGGGTCTGGGTAATCATATTACCGTCACGGTCCTTATACTTGCCGTTCAGCACCGCCGAGTTAAAACCACCGCCTTTCTTCGCATTGCCATACACGCTCTCGAACTGGAAGTCGCCGTATCCGCTCACGATGTAGCAGTTGGACGAGTTTCCGTTGGTCAGTCCCTTGGGATTGTTCGCGTCGCCGCCAGCCTTATTGTTCAGGTTGCCGCCCGAGTCCGACGAAGGCAGGGTGTAGGTAGAGCGGGTCTCGGTGATTTTGATGGTCTGCGTATAGTCGTAGGTCTGTCCGGACACGGCGGCGCGGGTCACCGCGTCCACCATGGCGGGCAGGTTGGTGGACTGGTCGCCGTTGGACTGCCAGAGGGTGACCCAATCCTTGTCCTCCGCGTCGGCCTTCGTGGCGTATTCGATGACGTAGTCCAGCTTCTGGTCTCCCTGGCGGGCCGTGACGTTGAACTTCAGGTCGCCGCCGTTCCAGGGGATGCTGCCCACGCTGACGCTGCCCGTGGGTTCTACGGTGAACTCCACGTCTTCTTCCTGCTTCGAGATGCGGAAGGTGACGGTGGTGCCGGCCTCCAGCTTCAGTCCGGTCAGGGTGAGGCGGGTTGGGTTGTCAAGGCCAGGATTAATCAGCAGCTCGGCGCCGTCGCCCAGCGTCTGCGGGATGACGAAAAACATGTTGGTCGCGGTGGTCAGCTCCCGGTCCGTGCCCGTGGTGGTCTGTATGCCCAGGTTTTCCACATCAGTGCCAGCATCCAGCCAGAGCAAATCGTCCTTTCCATCCAGTTCGGTCCACGCGCCGTTGGCCTTCGGGTCTGCGGCCAGTTCCTTGGCCGTGGGCGGCGTGTAAACGCCCGTCGTAGAGAAGTCCTTGAGGTTGACGCGGCGGATGGTGGTGCTGGGCATGCTCTTGTCCCAGATGATGCGGATGCCGGTCAGCACGTGGCGGAAGTGGAGGGCCACCTCGCCGCTGCCACCGCCCCGGGCCGTGGTGCCGGCAGTGAGGCAGACGTCGGCCTGGTTGCCCGAATAGTAGGGCACGCGATAGATGAAGCTCGGCGTGCCGGCCTGGGTCTTGGCGGGGACGAAAAGGTTGCGCTGGTCTCCGCTTGGGTCGCGATAGTCGGCATAGGGGGCGTAGGCATAAAAGTCTACGTCCGTGCCCTCGGCGGGCAGGTAGAAGGTGGAGGCGGGGGCATAGTCCATGCTAGATGCCGCGCCCTGGCGGTCGGCCTTGACGTTGTAGAGGTAGTTGGGCGTGGAGGCCTGCGGGTCGAAGCCGTCGGCCTCGTTGTAGGCATAGGCCAGGAAGCCGAAGCTGGCGTGGAAGCTGCCATTGGCCACGGGGTTGCCGCGCGTCACGGCCTGGGCCTGCGGACGGGTGATGCCGCGGCGCACGCTGGCGTGCACGTAGAGCGGCTGTCCGTCGGGGCCGGTCTGGGCGAGGGTGTGGTGGGCCAGGTAGTTGTCCGTGGCTGCGGCTCCTCCACCACCGGCACGGGCGACTGGGGCTGCGGCAGACGCTCTATCACGCAGGAGACGTCCACTCCGCCGGCGCGCAGCCGGGGGAAGAAGTGACGCTCCATGTAGAACCAGGGCTGCCCGCCGCGCAACATGCCGAGCTGACGCTTGCGCCCGTCCACGATTTTGCCGTCGCGGTAGATCCATTCGGGCGTATGGCGCAGGATGTGCAGCACCTCTTCGCGCCAAGGCATGTCCGAAGCCTCCACCATCCGCTCCAACCCCTGCCAGTCGATGCCCAGCGACTCCACGCGGAAGAGGTGACGTTCGTCGGGCAGCAGGCGTTGCAGCAGGGTGTCGATGCTGTGGCTGCGCTTGCGCGACAGCCGTTCGTTGGCCGGGGTCAGTCCTTCGGGCGAGGCGGAGCCCACGATGCGCACCTGCCGGATGCGGCACAGGGTGTCGGCCCGGAGGCCACGCACGCGGCGGACGAAGCTGTCCAGCCGCTCGCCGTTATCCCGGTAGGACAACTCCAACCGCGAATATCCCTGGCGGAAGTAAAGGCAGACGCCCACCGTGTCGGTCTGCACCGGCTCTTGCGCCGACGCACCCACCGCCCACGCCGCGGCTGCCAACAGTATCAAAATCTTCTTTCTCATAAACATGGGTATTTATCTCCTTTCGCATCCGTCCCTATCCGGGAATAGAAACGGACAGCGTCGTTGTCTGTTTGTTGTCCTTTTTCCGGATTTGCGGTGCAAAGTTACGGCCTCGGCGGCCTCCGCCTGTTATCTTTTCAGGTCAATCTCTTTACACTTTGGTTCACTCCTCATTCCATAGGCGTTTCCGGCCCCGAGGCATGGGCGATGCGCTCTTGCAATTCGGTGGGGGTGCAGTGGAAAAAGCGCTTGCAGAAGCGGTTGAGGGCGCTGGCCGACGAGAAGCCCAGGTGGTCGGTCACCTCCTTCAGCGTGGCGCCGGGCGCAGACAGCGCGTCCACCAGCCGCTGGCCCATCTGCCGCCTCAGCCACGTGTTGGCCGGCTCGCCGAAGGTCTCCTTGAATTTGCGCTGGAACGTGCTGCGGCTCATGGCGGCCATAGACGCCAGCTGTTCGACGGAATCGCCGTCCGCAGCGTGCTCGTAGATGAATTGCTTGAAATCGAACGACCGCCCAATGATGGGGTGGAACAGCCGCGCCAGCTCTTCGCGCGAATAGAAGGCGCGCAGGTAGAGAAACAGCTCCTGGTGCTTCAGCATGTGCAGGTGGGCGCAGCCCATGCCTGCCCGCAGGCAGCAGGTCAGCAGCCGGAGAAACGTATCCAGCGGGTGGCGGATGGGCAGGGGGGAAAAGTCGGGGGCCATGTCGCGGCACAGCGCGGCGTAGGCATCCAGCTGCAGCTTGTCGCAACGGCTCAGCAGCTGGTCGAAATACATGTCCACGGCCTCGGCGTCCGTCTCCGCCCGGCCCCGGAAGTCAGCCCCGCGCGGGACGAAGGCCATCTGTCCCCCGCCGAAGCGGCGGCGGGCAAAGGGGGCATAGTCAAGCAGGAAATCGCCTTTGAGGAAGAACAGCAGGTGGTGGCTGTCTGCCGATTTCAGCACGAGGGGCTGTCCGCCCTTCAGATTCAGGCTCCGGAATCCGGTTCCGATGTCGGCCTTGTAGTTCGCGCACGTCTTGTGTTCGTGGATGTACCTCAGGCGTGCAGGTTCGGTGGTAGGGTCTTTCACCATGGCTTAGAAAATAGAATGCGGGACGGATGCTCCGGCCTTGCTACGGCCACAGACAGAACGACCCGCCTGCGGACTGCGGCTTTGACGGCGTTCCGACACACGGGTGCGTGCCCCGGCACAAGCGGAACATCCCTTCGCTGTAAATAAACGTTTGTTGTCTTGTTCTCCAGAGGGACGGGGGGACTCCCCACGGAAGCACGCCTCTGCCCCTCGTTATGCTACGGGCAAAGGTTCGTATATAGAACCATAAAACAAAGCTAACGGAAGTTAAATTGCACGTTCCGTCTGTCAAAGTTCCGGAAGGGGGCGCCGGAGCGGCGGGGGAAGGGATTGGTATTCAGCGCATAGGGGGACAGTAGTCCCCGGTCGGTGGGACTACTGTGCCAGCCGGCAGGGACTTAAGTCCCCGGTCGGAGGGAGTACTATGCCAGCCGGGAGGGAGGGAAACGCCCGGACGGGGCGCACGAAGGTCAGGCGCGGCGGCGCAGCAGTTGCAGCACGGGCACGGGCAGGCCGCACGCCCAGGCGCAGAACGAACCGGCGCAGAAGAGAACGCCCGCGGTCAGCCGGATGTCGCCCAGGCCGGCCAGGGGAGAGACGATGCCGCCAAAGGCAAAGGCCACCACGCCCAGCAGGGCCGAGGCCACGCCCGCATGGCGACGCTCGCAGTTCATGGCCAGGGCCGAGGCCGACGTGAACGACAGGCCCACCATGCCCAGGAGGAAGAACAGCAGCAGCTCGTAGAGCCAGAAGTCGCACCCGAACCACAGGGCCGTGAGCAGCAGCAGCGAGAGGGCCAGCATGCCGTTGTTGCCCGCATGGAGGGCCTGCTGCGGCGAAGGCATGCGCACCACGAACGTAGAGGCCACCACCATGGCCACGGCGTTGAGGCCGAAGCAGAGGCTGAAGTGCAGGGGCGAGAGGCCGTAGTGCTGCTGCATGACGAAGGGGGCCGAAGCGATGTTGGCAAAAAGCACGGACATGGCGAAGCCGTATTGCAATATATAAGATAGGTAAGGACGGTTGCGCAGCACGCCGGCAAACGTGCCCAGCGTCTGCCGCCACGACACGCGGACGCGCCGCCCGGCGGGCAACGACTCGCGGAAGCAGAGGCAGGCGGCCAGCACCGCCACGCCCAGCCCCAGCAGAAACCAGAACACGGCATGCCATCCGCCCAGGCCGGCCAGCGCGCCCCCGCCCACCGGGGCGGCCACCGTGGCAATGCCGTTGACCGCGCCGATGACGGCCAGCATGGCGGCCAGCGCGCGGCCCGAATAGAGGTCGGCGGCCACGGAGCGCGAGATGACCACGCCGCCCGCGCCCGCCACGCCCTGCGCCAGGCGGAAGGCCACGAACTGCGCGATGTCCGCCGCGAAGAGGCAGCCCAGCGTGGAGACCAGGAACAAGGCCATGGCCGCCAGCAGCGGACGCCGACGCCCGTAGCGGTCGCTCAACGGGCCGAAGACCAGCTGACCGACGGCCAGGCCCACCATCCCTGCCGTCAGGCCCAGCTGCACGCCGGACGAGGTGGTGGAGAAATAGTCGGCCATGGCCGGCAACGTGGGCAGATACATGTCCATCACAAACGGGCCGAAGGCGCTCAGCACGCCCAGAAACATCAGTATAAAGCCTTTATTCTTTTCTTTCTGCATCGTGGATAAAGTTACTATTGAAAGGAACAGGAAGGAGTGGGAAGGAGTTATCGCTTCGCTCAAGGAGTGAAAGGCCGACAGCCTGCCAACGGTTCGTCCGGAGTATGGTCTTCTCACTCCTGCCCGCAGGGCATGGCTCCTTCCCACTCCTTCTGACTCCGGCGGGGCTCCTCCCCCCTTTTCCCGCCGCAAAGTTACGCCGCCTGCCGCGTCCGGCCCATGACGAAAGCGAGGCAAAACATGACATTTCCGGAACAAAGCCGCAGGAAACGGCCGGAATTGACTACTTTTGCACCGCAAATACAGAAGAAAACCACCGCCCATGAACCCCAACCAGCCCGACCTCGCGCCCGACGTCGCCTCCGTCCGCTACCTCGACACCGACCTCGGCCCCCTGCGCCGCCGCCCCTGCCACTTCCGCTGCGGGCTCTACCTGGCATGCACGCAGGGCCGGGCCCGCGTGTCCACCGGCGTGCAGCAGTACGACCTGGGCGAGCAGACCGAACTCATCTTCCTCAACGGCGCCCTGCTGGAGGTGATGGAGGCCACGGACGACTTCCGCGCGCGCACCCTCCTCTTCCCGCAAGACGTCTTCCTGAAAGCCATCCTGCCCATCGACACACCTTATTTTAATTATACGCACGAGCATCCCTGCTACCGCCACACGCCCGACGAGCGCAGCCAGAAGACCTGGCGCGAAGTGCTGCTGTGGATGGACATGGGCCGGATGCTCTTTGCCGACAACCGCTCGCCCTTCCAGCCCCAACAGCAGCACAACTACCTGCAAAGCCTGCTGATGTGGCTCTTCAACACCATCCCCGACAAACTGGCCGCCTCCGGCGCCCGCTACGACCGCAAGCAGCAACTGTGCCACCGCTTCATGCACCTGGTGCGCCAGCACGCCGCCCGCCAGCACGCCGTCCCCTTCTACGCCGACCGCCTCTGCATCACGCCCCGCTACCTCTACCAGGCCACCACGCAATACCTGGGCGGCAAGTCGCCCAAGCAACTCATCGACGAGCAGCTCGTGGCCGAGACCAAGGTGCTGCTCAACGCCCCCGCCCTCAGCGTCACCGAGATTGCCGCCCAGCTGGGCTTCGCCGACCAGTCGTGCCTCACCCGCTTCTTCAAGCGGCAGACCGGCCTCTCGCCCAAGGAATACCGCGACCACGCCCCCGCCTGAAGGCCTCCGGAAAAAGACAGGTGTCTTTTCCGGAAAACACAGGTGTCTTTTTCCGAAAAGACAGGTGTCTTTTTTCCAAAACACACCTGTCTTTTTTTCAACCCCTCCCCAGCCCCTCCTTGGAAACTCCCGGAAGCAGCCACGACTGCAAGCGGGAGTAGCCACGACTGCAAGCGGGAGTAGCAAACAGCGCAAGCGGGAGTAGCGAACAGCGCAAGCGGGAGTTTTTTTCCCTCCTCCCGCAGGCCCCCGGGAAAAACCGCCGGGGCAGCCGCCGTCGCCAGAGGGGGTATCGGTCAAAAAAAACGCGTTTTTCCCAAGAATACCCCCTCCGCATAGGGGGTCTTTCCGAAAAAACACCTACCTTTGCGCCCGACAACCAACCAAAACGAGACCATTATGTCAAAAATGCGATTCTTTGCTTTGCAAGAACTGGCCAACCGCCAGCCCCTTGCCGTGACTCCCCCCTCCGACCGCCTCAGCGACTACTACGGCAGCCACGTCTTCGACCACAAGAAGATGCAGGAGTACCTGCCGCGCGAGGCCTACCGCGCCGTGACCGACGCCATCGACAAGGGCACGCCCATCAGCCGCGAAGTGGCCGACCTCATCGCCAACGGCATGAAGAACTGGGCCAAGTCGCTGGGCGTCACCCACTACACCCACTGGTTCCAACCCCTGACCGACGGCACGGCCGAGAAGCACGACGGTTTCATCGAGTTCGGCGAAGACGGCGACGTCATCGAGCGATTCTCCGGCAAGCTGCTCATCCAGCAGGAACCCGACGCCTCCTCCTTCCCCAACGGCGGCATCCGCAACACCTTCGAGGCGCGCGGCTATACGGCCTGGGACGTGTCGTCACCCGCCTTCGTGGTGGACGACACGCTGTGCATCCCCACCATCTTCATCTCCTACACCGGCGAGGCGCTGGACTACAAGACCCCGCTCCTCAAGGCCCTGGCCGCCGTGGACCGCGCCGCCACCGACGTCTGCCAGCTGTTCGACAAGAACGTCACCCGCGTCTTCGCCAACCTGGGCTGGGAGCAGGAGTACTTCCTCGTCGACCTCGCCCTCTACAACGCACGCCCCGACCTCTGCCTGACGGGACGCACCCTGATGGGACACTCGTCGGCCAAAGACCAGCAGCTGGAAGACCACTACTTCGGCTCCATCCCGCCGCGCGTCACCGCCTTTATGAAGGAACTGGAAATCGAGTGCCACAAGCTGGGCATCCCCGTCAAGACGCGCCACAACGAGGTGGCCCCCAACCAGTTCGAGCTGGCCCCCATCTTCGAGAACGCCAACCTGGCCAACGACCACAACCAGCTGGTGATGGACCTGATGAAGCGCATCGCCCGCAAACACAACTTCGTGGTCCTGCTGCACGAGAAACCCTACCAGGGCGTCAACGGCAGCGGCAAGCACAACAACTGGTCGCTCTGCACCGACACGGGTATCAACCTCTTCGGCCCGGGCCGCAACCCCAAGGGCAACATGCTGTTCCTCACCTTCCTGGTCAACGTGCTGATGATGGTCTATAAGAACCAAGACCTGCTGCGCGCCTCCATCATGAGCGCCGGCAACAGCCACCGCCTGGGCGCCAACGAGGCCCCGCCCGCCATCCTGTCCATCTTCCTGGGCAAGCAGCTCAGCGCCATCCTGGACGAAATCACCCGCCAGGTGAGCGACACGAAGATGACCGCCGAAGAGAAGACCACCCTCAAGCTGGGCATCGGCCGCATCCCCGAAATCCTGCTGGACACCACCGACCGCAACCGCACCTCGCCCTTCGCCTTCACCGGCAACCGCTTCGAGTTCCGCGCCGCCGGCTCGTCGGCCAACTGCGCCGCCGCCATGATAGCCATCAACGCCGCCATGGCCAACCAGCTGAACGAATTCAAAGCCTCGGTAGACCGCCTGATGGAAGGCGGCATGGGCAAGGACGAAGCCATCTTCCGCGTGCTCAAGGAAAGCATCATCGCCTCCGAACCCATCCGCTTCGAGGGCGACGGCTACTCCAAACAGTGGGAAGAAGAGGCCGCCCGCCGCGGACTGACCAACATCCGCCACGTGCCCGAAGCCCTGATGCACTTCACGGACAACCAGTCGAAAGCCGTCCTCATCGGCGAGCACATCTTCAACGAAACCGAACTGAACAGCCGCCTGGAGGTAGAGCTGGAAAAGTTCACCATGAAGGTGCAAATCGAAAGCCGCGTCCTGGGCGACCTGGCCATCAACCACATCGTCCCCACCGCCGTCATCTACCAGAACCGGCTGATAGAGAACCTGAAGGGCATGCGCGAAATCTTCGACGCCGAAGAATACGACGTGCTCAGCGCCGACCGCAAGGAGCTGATACGCGAAATCTCCCACCGCGTCACGGCCATCAAGAAACTGGTGCGCGACATGATAGAGGCCCGCAAGGTGGCCAACCACCTGCCCCACTACAAAGACCGCGCCTTTGCCTACGAGGAAACCGTGCGCCCCTTCCTGGACAGCATCCGCGACCACATCGACCACCTGGAGATGGAAATAGACGACGAAATCTGGCCGCTGCCCAAATACCGCGAACTGCTGTTCACGAAATAAGCGCACCGACCGTCCATTCTTGATACCGCAGGGGGCGTGCAGACAACCGGACTGCGCGCCCCTTGCTTTTTCCCGCCGCAACCTTATGCGTTATAAGGTTCGACCTTATGCGTTATAAGGTTCGACCTTGTGCGTTATAAGGTCCGACATAGTGCTCAACTATGTCCGACATACTGCTCAACTATGTCCGGCCCGGGCCGCGCCTGATTTTGGGCACGCATCTTGCTTTTTCGTCATCTTTTCGTCACATCCTTGCAATACTTTGATTTATTCTTACTACTTTTGTGCTGTATAACACAGTTGTGTAGCACTTATGGCAAAGATAACCCAATCCGACATCGACGTCCCGGCCCTGATAGCCGACATGTGGGCCCCGCTGAACGAAGAGCAACGCGCGTTTCTCTCGGGCCACTTCACCCTCCAGAACTACAAGAAGAACGAGGTCATCCACTGCGAAGGCGAAACGCCCACGCACCTGATGTGCCTGCTGAGCGGGAAGGTGAAAATCTACAAGGACGGCGTGGGCGGACGCAGCCAGATCATCCGCATGATCAAGCCCGTGGGCTACTTCGGCTACGGTGCCTACTTTGCCAAGAAAGACTACGTGACGGCCGCCGCCGCCTTCGAGCCCTCGCTCATCTGCCTCATCCCCATGTCGGCCATACAGAAACTGATCCGGCAGAACAACGACCTGGCCATGTTCTTCATCCACCAACTGTCGTTCGACCTGACGGTGGCCGACGAGCGTACGGTCAACCTCACGCAGAAGCACATCCGGGGCCGCCTGGCCGAGTCGCTGCTCTTCCTCAAAGAAAGCTACGGGCTGGAAGAAGACGGCTCCACGCTGAGCATCTACCTCTCGCGCGAAGACTTGGCCAACCTCTCCAACATGACCACCTCCAACGCCATCCGCACCCTCTCGCAGTTCGCCACCGAGAAACTGATAGCCATCGACGGCCGTAAAATCAAAATCATCGAGGAAGAGAAGCTGAAGAAAATCAGCAAAATCGGCTAACCGCACCCGCCGCATACAAGACCGCGCGGACGATACGGCCCCTGCCAGAAGGGACGCCGTGTCATCCGCGCGGTTCGTTTGTCCATACCTGTCCGGTCAGCGGCTCAACAGGTAGCGTTCGGCCTCGATGGCCGCCATGCAGCCCGAAGCAGCCGCCGTGATGGCCTGCCGGTAGTGCGGGTCGGCCACGTCGCCGGCAGCAAACACTCCCGGCACTTTGGTGCGCGGCGTGCCGGGCTCCGTCAGCAGATAGCCCACCTCGTCCGTGTCCAGCCAGGCCTTGAAGATGTCCGAATTGGGCCGGTGGCCGATGGCCAGAAAGAAGCCGTCGATGGGCAGGTCGTAGCGTTGCTCGTCGGGCTGGCCTTTGCGCTTCACCAGGTGGACGCCCTCTACCCCGTTCTCACCGTAGAGACCCACAGCATTGTGTTCGAACAGGACTTCTATCTTGGGATTGTTGAAAATGCGCTGCTGCATCACCTTCGAAGCGCGCAGGAAGGGCTTGCGCACAATCAGGTAGACCTTCGAGGCGAGGCCGGCCAGATAGGATGCCTCTTCGCAGGCCGTGTCGCCGCCGCCCACCACGGCCACCACCTTCTTGCGGTAGAAAAAGCCGTCGCACGTGGCACAGGCGCTGACACCCATCCCGGCATATTTCTTCTCGTCGTCCAGGCCCAGATACTTGGCCGTGGCGCCCGTGGCAATGATGACGGTCTGCGCCTCCACCACCTTCGCGTCGTCAATCGTTATCTTGTAGGGGGACGAGCCCAGGTCGGCCGCAGTAGCCACCCCGTAGCGGATGTCCGCCCCGAAGCGTTCGGCCTGTTTGCGCAAGTCCTCCATCAGTTCGGGCCCGCCGATGCCGGCCGGATAGCCGGGGAAGTTCTCCACATCGGTGGTGGTGGTCAGTTGCCCGCCGGGCTGCAAGCCGGCATAAAGCACAGGAGAGAGGTTGGCACGCCCGGCATAGATGGCGGCCGTATAGCCGGCAGGGCCGGAACCGATAATCAGGCATTTCACTTGTTCTGTTTCCATATCGTTCGATTCTTTCAATGAATAATACTACGTTTGCATACGGGAAGCGCCGCCGTCGGCAGGTCAGCGCAGGTCGATGACTTCGGCCGTGGGATGCGCCGCGCGGTCGAAGACAAAGAAGCGGTCGGGCCAGGACAGCCCCGTGCGATAGCCGCGCACGGTGATTACCGTCGGTTCGGTGTTGCCCGCCAGGGTCAGCGCGATGCGGACGGGACGCCACGCCGCCGGGTCGATGTCCACCACCAGCCGCTCTATCTGCGCGCCGGCCTCCGTGGCCGTCAGTTCCACCTGTTTGTCCGTTCCGCCGCCCTGTGCAGGCAGCAGGCGCAAGGCATAACCCTGCTCGTACAGCGAGAGCCAGGCATAGGGATTGATGCCCTGCAGTTCTTCCGGCGTAGGCTCGGCAATGTTCACTTCGTCCGACGCGGCCAGGTATGTCCACTGCGTGCGCCCGTCGAACCACGTGGTCATGCCGTCGGCTTCGAGCACGAACTTCTCTCCCTTCAGGCAGATGACGCCCGTAGAGATGCCTTCGGGCGAACGGACGGAAAACGACGCCTGCACCCCGCCCGCCCGGCGGAAGGATTCGGCCGTGCGGCGCAGGATGTCGCGCGCTTCGTCCGGGCGGTTCTGCGCCGCAAGGGCGCATGGCAGCCAAAGCAGCAGGCTGAGAAGACAAACAGAGATTCGCGTCATGGCTTTCAGAAGCTTTCGTTAGAAATTGTTCAGATGTTCTTCCAGCGCCACCAGGTCGGTGAAGTACACCTCGCGCGGCTTGCTGCCCTGCGCGGGGCCCACGATGTTGGCCTTCTCCAGTTGGTCCATGATGCGCCCGGCGCGGTTGTAACCGATGGAGAACTTGCGCTGGATGAGCGAGGTGGAGCCTTGCTGGCTGGAGACAATCAGTCGGGCCGCATCCTTGAAGAGCGGGTCGAGCCGATTCATGTCCACGTCGTCCAGTCCGCCGCCACCGTTCTCGTCTTCCACCTCGGGCAGGAAGAAAGCGGTGGGATAGCCCTGCTGGCGGGCGATGTATTCGGTAATCTTGGCCACCTCGGGCGTATCAATGAAGGCGCACTGCACACGCACGGGGTCGGCCCCTTGCAGAAAGAGCATGTCGCCGCGCCCGATGAGCTGGTTGGCGCCCGGACGGTCGAGGATGGTGCGCGAATCCACCATGGCCGACACGCGGAAGGCGATGCGCGCGGGGAAGTTGGCCTTGATGGTGCCGGTGATGATGTTGGTGGTGGGGCGCTGGGTGGCGATAATCATGTGGATGCCCACGGCGCGGGCCAGCTGGGCGATGCGGGCGATGGGCAGTTCGACGTCCTTGCCCGCCGTCATAATCAGGTCGCCGAACTCATCAATGACCACCACGATGTAGGGCATATACCGGTGGCCTTTCTCGGGGTTGAGCTGGCGGTTGATAAACTTCTCGTTATACTCCTTCACGTTGCGCACGTGGGCCAATTTCAGCAGGTCGTAGCGCGTGTCCATCTCCACACAGAGCGAGTTGAGCGTCTGCACCACCTTTGTCACGTCGGTGATGATGGGCTCGGCCTCGTTGGGCAGCTTGGCCAGGAAGTGGTGTTCGATGACGGAATAGATGCTGAACTCCACCTTTTTGGGATCCACCAGCACGAACTTCAATTCCGCCGGGTGCTTCTTATATAACAAGGAAGTGATGATGGCGTTCAGGCCGACGGACTTGCCCTGGCCGGTGGCGCCGGCCACCAGGATGTGCGGCATCTTGGCCAAATCTACCATGAACACCTCGTTGGTGATGGTCTTTCCGAGTGCGATGGGCAGTTCGTACGTGGACTCCTGGAACTTCTTGCTGCCGATGATGCTACGGCCGGACACGATACGCGGCTTCTTGTTGGGCACCTCTATGCCGATGGTTCCCTTGCCCGGTATGGGGGCGATGATGCGGATGCCCAGGGCGGCCAGGCTCAAGGCAATGTCGTTTTCCAAACCTTTGATGCGCGAGATGCGCACGCCGCGCTCCAGGGTGATTTCGTAGAGCGTGACGGTGGGGCCTACGGTGGCCTTGATGCTGTTTATCTCGATGCCGAAGCTGCGCAGGGTGTTGACAATCTCGTCCTTGTTGGCGTTCTGCTCGTCCATGTTCACCACCGGTTCCGATTCGTCGAACTGCTTCAGCAGGTCGAGGGTGGGGAAATGGTAATGCTCCAGGTCGAGGCGGGGATTGTAGGGCTCCTGCGGATGGTCGGCATACTCGTCGGGCGTGGAATCTACCCGGAAGGCCGGCCCGGCAGGCGCAGTGGCAGCGGCAGCGTCCGTAGCTTCGGCCACCGGCACCTCGATGTCCATGGGCACCTCGCCCCCCTCCGCCCGCTGCTGCGGCTGGCGGTCGGCGGCGGCGGGAGTGTCCACATGCAAGGGGATTTCGTGCGCGCAGCCCGTCTCTTCCCGGTCTGTGCCTTCGCCCGCGGGGGATGTCTGGCCGGAGGCGTCCGGCTGCGCGGTTTCTTCGTCGTCCGACTGCCGGCCGGGATTTCCCTTCTTCTCCCGCTTCACGCCCCACGAGGCATCGAACTCTTCGGGCACCTCGCCCGGCTGGGGCTCGGGCCGGGGCGAACGCTTCAGGAAGCTCATCGAAAACAAGCGGCGCAGGCCCGCCACGGTGCGCGCGCTGAGGTAGGCCAGGATGCAGACGGCGGTGACGAAGAGCATCATCCAGACGCCGGCGTCGCCCACCTGCGAGGCCAGCCAGTTGCCCACGTTGTAGCCGTGCAGTCCGCCCAGGTAGACAAAGGAATCCTGATAGAGGTGGCGGAAGGCAAAGCCGAAGAACACGGAAAACCACACCATCAGCACCGTGCAACCCACAAACCACCGCCACAGGCACACGCGCCGCACCTTCATCAGCTTGAGCCCCGCCATGGCCAGGAAGACCAGAATGAAGAAGGAGGCCACGCCGAAACAGTCGTTGATGAGGTAGCTGGCCAGCTGGGCCCCTCGCGAACCGGCGTAGTTCTTCACGCCGTTGTCCACCGACGCCAGCTCGGCCTCAGTGGCGTTGTCGATGATGCTCTGGTCGGCCGCACCTGTGAAGAAGAACGAGGTGAAGGCCAGGAGCAGGTAGACGGAAAACAGGACGAGCGCCAGTCCGACAATGAACCGGACGGTCTCGTTTTTGAACACAGCCGCCAGCTTGCCGACGAACGACAGCCGGGACTTCTTATCTTTTGCAGTCGTATTTTTCTTTTCCATGAAACAAAACCCTTACGGATGGTAAATAAAGACGGATGCAAAAGTAAGAATAATCTGCCAAGTGACAAAATGTATTTCAAACGCGCCGAGAATCGTTTTTTCCGGCCCGGCGGACGGCCCGCGCGGAAACAGGCGAGCGAAACTCCGTATCCGACTGACGGACATGCCGATAGCGAAATCCTTACGCCTGAAAGAGCGCGAAAAGACACGCTCCCTCCCCCGTTCCCGACCGAAAAAGCCCCGTTCCGGAAGCCGGGCGGACTGGATTACCATCGCCCGGAAGCGGGGACTATAACTCCCGTCCGCCCGCATTCCGTCTCCACCGCGCCGGGACTCCTACGCCCGGTCGCCCCGGCAGCACCCGTCCGCATGTTTATCCGCATATCCATCCGGAAACAGCCGCAATTCC
This sequence comes from uncultured Bacteroides sp., assembly GCA_949289265.1. Taxonomy (GTDB): domain Bacteria; phylum Bacteroidota; class Bacteroidia; order Bacteroidales; family Bacteroidaceae; genus Bacteroides. The sequence continues at coordinate 83,245 of CASENE010000058.1, read as the reverse complement.
CGCATATCCATGCAACACACGGAGGCCCGTTCCGCCCCAAAGCAGTTTTCCGGAGAAAAGACGTGTCAGGCATTCCGGCCGGACAGCGACATCCTGACGCCTGTTTACCATACCGGGGTGACAGAAAGACAACCGACCGCCCAGCCGCCTCCCCGCCCCCGGCGGACAAGCCGCCGGGGCTCCCGCCAGCCTGCGGCGCGCGCGGACGACGAAATCCGGACGTAAAACGCAAGGAAATAAAAAAACTTTCGTACATTTGTAGCCAAATTGATGAATTATTGCGAAATGAATCTGAACGTATTAGAACTGAGCGAACAAGAAATCATCCGGCGCAACAGCCTGAATGAACTGCGCGCGATGGGCATAGACCCCTATCCCGCCGCAGAGTATGTAACCAATGCTTTCTCTACGGACATCAAATCGGAGTTTAAAGACGACGCCGAGCCGCGCCAAGTGTCCATCGCCGGACGCATGATGAGCCGCCGCGTCATGGGGAAAGCCTCGTTCATCGAACTGCAAGACTCGAAAGGACGCATCCAGGTGTACATCACCCGCGACGATATCTGCCCGGACGAGAATAAAGATATGTACAACGTGGTCTTCAAGCGCCTGCTCGACCTGGGCGACTTCGTAGGCATCGAAGGCTTTGTCTTCCGCACGCAGACAGGCGAAATCAGCGTGCACGCCCGGAAGCTGACCGTGCTGGCCAAAAGCCTCCGCCCGCTGCCCATCGTGAAGTATAAGGACGGCGTGGCCTACGACTCCTTTGAAGACCCCGAGCTGCGCTACCGCCAACGCTACGTCGACCTCATCGTGAACGACGGCGTGAAAGACACCTTCCTGAAGCGCGCCAAAATCATCAGTACCCTGCGCGCCGCCCTGGACGAAGCGGGCTATACGGAAGTAGAGACGCCCGTGCTGCAGTCCATACCCGGAGGCGCCAGCGCACGCCCCTTCATCACCCACCACAACGCTCTGGACATCGACCTCTACCTGCGCATCGCCACCGAGCTCTATCTGAAGCGCCTCATCGTGGGCGGCTTCGAGGGCGTCTACGAAATCGGCAAGAACTTCCGCAACGAGGGCATGGACAAGAATCACAACCCGGAGTTCACCTGTATGGAACTCTACGTGCAGTATAAGGACTACAACTGGATGATGGGCTTCACCGAACGCCTGCTGGAGCGCATCTGCATCGCCGTCAACGGCTGTCCGGAGACGGTCATCGACGGCAAGACCATCAGCTTCAAGGCCCCCTTCCGCCGCCTGCCCATCCTGGAGGCCATCAAGGAAAAGACCGGCTACGACCTGGAGGGCAAGACGGAGGACGAAATCCGGCAGATATGCAAGGAGCTGAAGATGGAGATAGACGACACCATGGGCAAGGGCAAGCTGATAGACGAAATATTCGGCGAGTTCTGCGAAGGCACGTTCATCCAGCCCACCTTCATCACCGACTATCCCGTGGAAATGTCGCCCCTGACCAAGATGCACCGCAGCAAGCCCGGCCTGACCGAACGCTTCGAGCTGATGGTGAACGGCAAGGAACTGGCCAATGCCTACAGCGAGCTGAACGACCCGCTGGACCAGGAAGAACGCTTCAAGGAGCAGCTCCGCCTGAGCGAGAAAGGCGACGACGAGGCCATGTTCATCGACCAGGATTTCCTCAAGGCCCTGCAATACGGCATGCCGCCCACGTCGGGCATCGGCATCGGCATCGACCGCCTCGTGATGCTCATGACGGGCAAACCCTTTATCCAGGAAGTGCTCTTCTTCCCGCAGATGCGCCCGGAAAAGGTGGCTCCCAAAGACGCCCCTGCCCGCTACACCGAGCTGGGCATCCCCGCCGACTGGGTGCCCGTCATCCAAAAGGCCGGTTACAACCTGGTGAGCGACATGAAGGACGTCAACCCGCAGAAGCTGCACATGGACATCTGCGGCCTCAACAAGAAATACAAACTGGAACTGACCAATCCGACCGTGGCCGACGTGCAGGCCTGGATTGAAAAGATAGGAAAATGAGACTGCCGGGAAAGATAGCCGTGATGGGCGGAGGAAGCTGGGCAACGGCCATTGCCAAGATTGTCCTCACCAAGACCGAGACGATTGACTGGTACATGCGGCGCGATGACCGCATCGCCGACTTCAAGCGTCTCGGGCACAACCCTGCCTATCTGACGAGCGTCAAGTTCGACACCAAGCGCATCAACTTCAGTTCCAACATCAACGACGTGGTGAAGGACGCGGACACACTGATATTCGTCACGCCCTCGCCCTACCTCAAGTCGCACCTGAAAAAGCTGAAGACCAAGATAAAGGACAAGTTCATCATCACGGCTATCAAAGGCATCGTGCCGGACGATAACCTCATCGTGTCCGAATACTTCACGAAGGAATACAACGTGCCGCCGGAGAGCATTGCTGTCATAGCCGGGCCGTGCCATGCCGAAGAGGTGGCGCTGGAGCGGTTGTCCTACCTCACCATCGCCTGCCCGGACACCCTCAAGGCGCAGGTAGTGGCCGAACGCATGGCCAGTTCGTACATCAAGACTTCGGTGAGCAACGACGTGGCAGGCATCGAATACGGCTCGGTGCTGAAGAATGTCTACGCCATCGCCGCCGGCATCTGCAACGGACTGAAATACGGCGACAACTTCCAGGCCGTGCTGATGTCCAACGCCGTGCAAGAGATGAGCCGCTTCCTCTCCACCGTCCACCCGCTGAACCGCAACGTCTACGATTCGGCCTACCTGGGCGACCTGCTGGTGACGGGCTACTCCAACTTCAGCCGCAACCGGGCCTTCGGCACCATGATAGGCAAAGGCTATTCGGTGAAGAGCGCGCAAATAGAGATGGAAATGATTGCCGAAGGCTACTACGGCACCAAGTGCATCAAGGAAATCAACAAGCACTACCACGTGAACATGCCTATCCTCGACGCAGTCTACAACATCCTCTACGAGCGCATTGCGCCCACCATCGAAATCAAGTTGCTGACGGACTCGTTCCGGTAAGGGTTGAATCATCTCTTCTGTTTTTGCCCTAGAGATAGAAAGGAGTATCAGGAAATGAAAATATAGGCGACAAGGTGTATTATCGTAGTTATTGCACATAAATAAAGGTATGTAACAAACAGAATGATAAAGCATGTTCCACTTCTTTAAGAAATACTCCCCACATTACGGGAGAAACAATCTGGAGGGTTGGTCGGTAATCTTGGTTGCTGCCGCAGGCTTTCAAGCATCCACCTTTGCCAACAGTTGGCTTGAGACATTCGGGTTGTTCGTTGGCGGAGTTTTATGTGCACATATCGCTGCCTGTATCATCAAATTCTTTATAACTAAATTAATATTATTAAGGTATAACAAGCAGCCTGGCTCTTTTCCTCTCCACAACGAAGAGGGACAGGGAAAGGCTTAAAAACAGTAAAGCTATGATTACTTTAAACATTGACAAGACCTTGGGATTCATCTCCAAGGAAAATGTGTATGCTTACGAAAAGCAGGTACAAGAAGCACAAGAGATGCTGGAGAACGGCACCGGCCAGGGCAACGACTTCCTGGGCTGGCTGCACCTCCCCTCCTCCATCACACAGGAACATCTGGACGACCTGAAAGCCACGGCACAGGTGCTGCGCGAGAATTGCGACGTGGTGGTCGTAGCCGGCATCGGCGGCAGCTACCTGGGCGCACGCGCCGTCATCGAAGCCCTGAGCAACAGCTTCGCCTGGCTGCAAGAGAAGAAGGACAGCCCTGTCATCCTCTATGCCGGACACAACATCGGCGAAGACTACCTCTATGAACTGACCGAATACCTCAAAGACAAGAAATTCGGCGTCATCAACATATCCAAGTCCGGCACAACCACCGAAACAGCCCTGGCCTTCCGCCTGCTGAAAAAGCAATGCGAAGACCAGCGCGGCAAGGAAATGGCCCGGAAAGTCATCGTGGCCATCACCGACGCCAAGAAGGGCGCAGCCCGCGTCACGGCCGACAAGGAAGGCTACAAGTCGTTCATCATCCCCGACAACGTAGGCGGACGCTTCTCCGTGCTGACCCCCGTAGGTCTGCTACCCATCGCCATTGCCGGCTTCGACATCGAAAAGCTCATTGTCGGTGCCGTAGCCATGGAGAAGGCTTGTGGCAAAGATGTTCCCTTTGCCGAGAACTCCGCCGCCCTTTATGCCGCCACGCGCAACGAGCTCTACAAGAACGGTAAGAAGATAGAAATCCTGGCCAACTTCAATCCGAAACTGCACTACGTCAGCGAATGGTGGAAGCAGCTTTACGGCGAATCCGAGGGCAAGGAAAACAAAGGCATCTTCCCCGCATCCGTAGACTTCACCACCGACCTGCACTCCATGGGCCAATGGATTCAGGAAGGCGAACGCAGCATCTATGAAACGGTCATCTCCGTCGAGCACGTCAACCACAGCCTGCAGGTGCCCAGCGACGATGAGAACCTGGACGGTCTGAACTACCTGGCCGACAAGCACGTGGACGAGGTGAACAAGATGGCCGAACTGGGAACGCAACTGGCCCACGTGGACGGCGGCGTACCCAACCTTCACATCTCCATCCCCGCCCTCGACGAGGCAAGCATCGGCGGCCTGCTCTACTTCTTCGAGAAAGCCTGCGGCATCAGCGGCTACCTGCTGGGCGTGAATCCCTTCAACCAGCCGGGCGTAGAGGCTTATAAGAAGAACATGTTCGCCCTGCTCAACAAACCCGGCTATGAGGAAGAGTCCAAAGCAATCCGTGCCAGACTGTAAACGGAAAAGAAGCTTACGGAAACCATAAAGAGGCTGCCCCCTGTGAGGAGGCAGCCTCTTCGCTTATCTGTCAGTCAGCCCAAGAAACGGCGTTAGCATTGTTCCACCTGAATGTGGTGCACGTTGCGCAGCACATCGAGAAACTTGGAGAACTCCGCCGGCTTACCTTGGTTGGTCGTGGGCCAGTTGGAGCTAATCAGGATGTTTTTGTCGGCCAGCCGGATAGTGTCGTCCATCGTGCGGTTGCCAAAGAAGTTCACCTCGCCTTTCTCCGCTTTGATGGCCAGGTAGCGTTCGTAGTCCATAAACATGGTGTCCATATTCTTCTTGATGGCGAACGCCTGCTTCAGTTCCTCGTGCGTCACGCCGGGATGGGCGGCCACATAGTCCTTGATGACATCGCGCACAAGGTCAACCCGCTTGGTGTAGACTTTCCCGTTGTAGCTGTAGTTGTTGGTATCACGGTTGAACTTAGTCGGCTTCTTCAGCGGGCCGTCAAAAGCCTTGAGATTGGTCACGGCGGAAAGCTCGAGCGTGGCGGCAATGGTGGTCCCCAGCTCCGCGTCGTTGCCCACCAACTCGGCTATCTTGTTCAACAGGCTGGACACACTGAAGGTGCGCGTGCTGAGGTACGTCTCCTTCTGACACATGCGGAACAGCACCTTCTCCCATTCCTCGTCAAACTCTTCCACGCTGTCCAGGCTCTCCTTTTCCACATCGGTCAGGGGACGGAGTTTCAGGCGTGAGGCAATGCGGTCGTTCCAATTCTTGAAGTCCGGCTCCTCGGTCAACTGATTATAGATGTAGGGATAGGCAATCTGCATGCACACCAAGGCGAAGTTCACTTCTTTGCCCACGAACGAGGGCCGGGACTGCGGGTCTTGCGAAGCCTGTGCCTCATTAATCAGCGATATCAGAGCCAGCGTATTGGTCAGCCGCTTCAGCGAACGCGGGTTGCTGCCTACGGACAGACGGGCAATCTCGCTCAGGTTTTCGGCCAACTGCGGATTGTCCAGCTCTTCGTCGGTGAAAAATTCTATCTTGCGCAGGGCGTCCACCAGGAAGGTGTCCACGTTGTACGAGGCCACCGGCATGGAGAAAGGCAGCTGGATAATCTTGTCGAAGAAAGAGCGGAACTCGCGCTCGTTGCTCTCGGTCAGCTCGCCAAACTTGGGTTTCAGTCCCTTGATGACCACGTCGTAGTCGATAGCCAGGATAAAGACACATTTCTCCAGGTCGAAAATGTTCTTCAGCAATTCCAGGATTTCCACGGCTACGGGTGGATCTATGCGATCCAAGTCGTCGATGTAGAACGTGAATCCCTGTTTGGAAGTGTCGTGTGCCAAGGCATCCTCTATCAGACGGGCAATCTCATCTTTCAGCTGCGCGATGTCCGACTCCGGTGCATCATTGCTGAAAATGTCGTTCACCACGTCGCCCTCCACGCCTACCACGCCGGCCGCCACCTTGGTGCCGATGGTGGCCATCTTCTTGAACACGCCGCCTATCTTCCGCTTGCTCTCCTCCCACTTGTGCTTGTTAGGATTGAGCTGGCCTATCTGGTTGATGATGCCCTCCAGGATGCTGATGATGGCCTGTTGGGACGTCTTCATCAGTGAGTATTGCCACGTGTTTATCCAAATGGCATAATAGGGCGCGCCGTCCTGGTCGCAAAGGTTGTAACGAAGCTGGTTCATCAGCGAGGTCTTGCCGCTGCCCCACTCTCCCTGCAAGGCGATGGTGATGGGCGTGTCGGTCAACCGGATGTATTTAACCAGCGCATCCTGATAGACCTGAATGCCAAACAAATCGGCCTGCGATGCCTTGCGCGGCACGTCGATAATACTTGACTTCATCTTCTCCTCCCTTTCTTTTTGCCCAACAAAGCGCCCAGCACCAGGCCACCAATCTTGCGCTCAATGCCTCCGCGCGTGGTCGGTATGCCGGTAGAGCGGGCCACCTTCTGCTTGACGGCACTGATGCCCAACGCCCGCTTCCACGAGAATGATAATCCGGGTATCTTCATAGATAAGTTATAATAAGGTATATAATAATCAACAGAATGACGGTGCCCAAGGTACCGCATCCGCAACCGGAGCACCCCAGGCAACCGCCTTCCGAGTTGTCACCGCCAAAGAGCCACTTGAACGTGACCAAGGCGATAATCATTTTAAAGATATCTTTCATCTGTCAGCCTTTCATCCCCAAATTCTCATCAATTATCAAAAAGAAAGGACAGACCTATATAAATGGCAAAACATAAAGCAACTGCTCCGATTGCCCACCAGAATCCAGCAAGCAACCATACAGCCACAAAAGCAATCACGCCTATTATCGTCATTATCCCCGATTTTGTCCCTAACAACCAAAGGGTCAATGAACGACCTTCCTTTTTGTATCTCCGGGACAATTCTTCGGAAATGGATACTTCCGGTTCTTTCTTTGAAGGTTTCTGCTCTCTTTTTTCTGAGATTGACGGTTTCACCTTCTGCTGTTGATTGGAATTATCCTGCTCATTATCCGAAGATATAGAACCACTCAAATCTTTTACCGTTTTAGCTAACTGTTCATCTATAGCTTTCAAAAATTCACTCATAATTATATTTAATTAAAATGTTCAATGCCAATCTTTTACTCCTTTCCTGCCGCAGCCAGCGTGGTGTCGTTCTTAGCCAGCTTAGAGTCATCCGGCGTAGCTACTTGTACATAGATGCCGAACACGTCTTCCATCTTCTTCTCGAAATTGCCGACACGTGTCTGAGGGCCTACGGTCAAATCGCCGCCCTTGGCGCCTTCGGCACGGATGGAGGCCAATGTAGCGTCCTCCTTGGCATAAGACTTGCACGTGGAAGTGGTGTACACACGAAGACTGCACCCGAAGGTGTCTTTGAAACGCTTTTTCAAACCGGCAACAGTCAGGTTGCCCGAAACTTTCAAATCTGCCATAATTCTAACTTGTTTTTATTGTTACTAATAGTTCAGTTGACGAGGGAACAAGTTAACGAGACTACAAGGCACTGTAAAAACGCTAACTCCAACCCTTGCAGCCTCGTTAACTCGTCTCCTTGTCAAACTAAAAAATCCATTCCTCTATTCAAAATACTTGTCGAAGCCACAGGCGTAATAAATGGCCAAGAACACGACAACGGTTATCGCCCACTTCAGCCATTCTTTCTTCCCCCACTTGCTGATGTCGTAGGCATCCCAGATGGAAGGCTTCTTTTTTTTCTTATTATTATTTCTCCGAGCCATGAGCCTTGTCAGGATTTAGCAGGAGGATTCCCTTCCGGCGTGGGATCCACCACCTTGACAGGAAGGTTCAGGCTCTTGTAAAGGTCGCTCAACGTCTGCACCGCATTGGCACGGGCACGGCGCACCAATCCGCGCTCATAGATGCCGGCAATGATGCGCGCCTTGTATGCCCGTTTCAGCTGGTTCTCCTCGTCGGCCGTCATCTCGCGGTTGATGAAAGTGCTTGCCATGTCGTAAGTGTCTATGATTTCGTAGGCATTGGGGTCGTTGGACTCATACACCTCCACCTGTTCCGCAGGCAAGATGACGAGGGTCGTGTCGCCCTGCGCCTCCACCGTCACATTCTCCAGATTGATGGTCACGGCACCGTCCACAGACTCTTTGGCCACCAGCCACTTGCTGTGGATGGAATCTTTCAGGATAGCCTCATCGTGGATTTCCAGCGTGCTGAGCTTCACCATGCCGGTCACCTTCTTGATACTGGCCGGACTGATTTCAAAATTGTCATAGTGGTCGTCCAGCACATACACCTTCACCACATAGCCGACGACGGCCACCACGGCCACGATGACCAATACTTTAATCAGATAATACAGCTTCTTCATTGTCGGATGTTTTAGGGGTGAATTTTACTGTTACTTGATAACCATAAGGCGCGAGGAGAGCCTTGAAATAAGAATCGGCTTTCGCCTGCGCCGCCTTGCTGACCGTCTCCACAAACGTAGGATTGCTCTCTACTTCCTGACGCAAGGAGGCACTCATCTTCTCCTTCAGCTCCGCACGTTCTTCCGTGGACACTTCCGAACGCAGGCCGCTGACGCGATAGTGCTCTTCGTTCAGCTCGAAGTCACGCCCCGCAAATTCCGTGGTCAAAGGCGGGAGGGTCAACGTCAGCGAACGAGACAGTTCGTTCACATCAATGTTCTCGTCCGCCAGCTGCGACAAGTCCACGTAGGCACGCAGGTAGGTGTCGTAGCTGTAGACGGCAATGCGGTCGCCCGGCTTCATGGCATCCACCAACGACATGGTGAACGACTTCAAGCCCGTAGACTCGCTGACAGGCTTGTCTTTAATCTTGCCCACCTTGCGGATGGACATCTCGGCCAGCACGAGCTTGCCGCAATCCTTGATTTCAGAACGCAGCATCATCTCCGTCTTGCTGGTGCAGGCACTGGCCACCACTGCCAAGGTCAGGACTAAAAATCGTGTTTTCAGTTTCATCATTTCATTTTATGATTATTTCCACTCGCCTTTCTTGCAGCCGTTTTTCTCACACTCTGCATTGAAAGCAGACAAGGTTTTCTCGTCATTCACCTTACCCGTGTAATAACGATGACCTTCGGCATCGGTATAAGCCACTTGGCAATAGAGACCGAACACGGTGTCAAACTCTTTCTCCAGCGACTTGATTTTCTTGTTCCCGGCGATAGAAATAGTGCCGCCACTATCGGCCCGACGTACTTGGGCAATGGTCTTGTCGCCAGGGATGTTGGTGATGCTGTCACCCTTGGCCACGTCCTTGCGAGCATAACTGTAAGCGATAGTCAGGCGAAGGTAAGGGAACTTCTTATTAAATTCCTTCCTCAACGTGTCCAGCTTCTTGTTGCCCGATACGGTCAGTTCGCTCGACGAAGTTGTCGTGGTCTTCTTGGCTGCCGTTGCGGTAGTCTTCTTGGCCGCCGTCTTAGTGGTGGTCTTCTTGGCCGTCGTCTTGGTAGCGGTCGACTTAGTGGTTGTTTTTTTGGTAGTTGTAGCCATATTCTTTAAAACAAAAATATTTTCACTTGCATTATTCCACAATCTCGAACACCGTCCTCCTGTTTATCTCCAGATTGTTGGGGTCAATCGGCTCGGACGAGCCCTTGCCTATGGCCGTCAGACGGGCTGCATCAATGCCTTCCTTGTTCACCAGGAAATCCACGGCAGCCTGGGCACGGTCTTGCGAGAGTTTCTGGTTCAACTGCTCGTCACCTTCGCTGGAGGTGTGTCCCTCGATGCGCAGGCGCAGGTTGGGATTCTGTTGCATCACCTTGGCCAGGTCGTGCAAGGCCAGCTTGGCGTCATCGTTCAGTTCGGCCTTGCCTTGTTCAAACTGGGCGGCGTTGAAATTCTCCTGTATCTCTGCCACTTGCTGGATGTACACCGTGTCGCGCACGATGACTTCTTTCTCCACTACTTTCTCTACCACTTCCTTGTCGCGCGGCATCAGCAGGGCTACCAGAATGCCGATGACCAACAAGGCAAGGATAATCCAAACCCAGGCAGGGATGCCCTTCTTCTTCTCCACGGGTGCAGGAGGCGTCCAACCGTTGAGGTACTCCAAGGTGAAACCGCCCTTTTTGCCAAAACCTTTCTCGGCAGCCTCGAACTTCGCCACTTCGATGTCGTAGAGCTTGGCTTGCGCCACTACCCGCTCAAACGAGGCTTTGGTCCACATCTTCACCACGGCCACCTTCTTGCCGTCGCCGGTGGTCAACACCTCGTCCTCACCTTTGAAGAAACCTTCCCATTTATCATCCGTTCCTTCCCCGTCATCAGAATAGATAAAGATTTCCTTCACACCCGAATCCGGATTGAGGCTGTTGGGGAATGCCTTACGCAGGTCTTCCAAAGTTGCATGGGGATACATCAGCATATAGGCGTGCATGATGCCTAACGCAGTACGGTTTTGAGCTTTACCGTAAACTCTTACTTTACTTGCCATATCTTTAATTTCTATAATAGTTAATGTTAGTAGTACTTACTTTGCCATCGCAGTATATCTTCTCCAGTCGGGAAAGTATATCTGCTTTATTTTGCATACTTCAATTGGCTTCTCAGCGAAACGATATCCCGCTGCAAACTGGCAATACGGCTCATTTCGCTGCGAATGTTTCCCTCTATGTATCCGATCGCCGATGCCTTTTCGCTACGCAGGCTTGCTTTCGTGCCAGACGTGCTCGCATTCTTGATTCTGGCCGAATAGCGGGCACTGGTCTCGCTCTTGCGCGAACGCAGTTGGGCGATTTTGGTGCGAATGCGGGCGATTTCCGCCTTCTTCACCTCGATGCTTGCTCTGATGGATTCTTTGCTCATGGTTTGTTAGGTGTTAAATGATAATTTATTAGCTACGAGCTACAAGCTACGAGCTACGAGTCAAATGACTTTAGTTCTTAGTGCACAGCCACTCGTAGCTCGTAGCTCGTCACTTGTAGCTGCGGGGCTTCGCCCCGCTAAATTCCTATTTATCCGCCAATCACCGACAACAAATACCGGAACGGGGCTTTCTCCCTGCCTATGGCGCAGCGTACCACGACGGCGGTGTCCGTCCAATGACAAGGGTAAGTGCCGTCCAACTCGAAGGCAGGATGACTGCGGACAACGGAGGCGGCTATGCGTTTGCCCCACTCCAACAGACCCGGACGCAAGATATTGCCTTCGCTGGTGGAAAAGGCACGATAGCCGGCATCGGGCCGCGGCGTGTTCCAATAGATCGTGCTGTTGGTGACCATCAAAGCCACGCCTCCCTTCACCTTCGGATAACAACGGGCCAAAATCTCCACGCGCCGCACGTCCTTCCAGTAGTTGTACATGACAATATCGTTCGCTGACTGATCTTTCACGATGAGGCAATCCGTCTTCATCGGCTCGCCGAATCGGTCTATCTTCACGTCCACCGGACGGGTGGCGTATTTCAGCTCCACGGCAGCAAACTCGCCGTTCTTCTCCACAACCACGTCGATGGAAAGGTCGTTCGTCCAAGGGAAAGACGGCTCGCCTATCTTCACGCCACGCGCTGCCAGTTCTTCCTTGGGCACGGCATACTCCATGTCCACATCGTCATAGTGACCGCTCTCTTGAAGCCAGGACGCCACACGCACCTGGAGGTCGCGCTCGTTGAACATCAACTCTTTGTTGGTGGCCAGGAAGGCTTCGAGGTCGCTGCGCAAGAAAGACAAAAGTGAGGAACGTTTAATAAACAATCCCATAGCCAGTATCCTAAGCCCGACTCTTAATCGGCAGATTCGTTCACCTCCACTTCCAGCTCCGGCTCCGTCTTCACCATGTCACACAACAGGAGCACAGCCTGCGAAGCCTCCATGCCCAGCGCGTCGGCAATGGCAAGGAGGTTGTTCACCTCGTCCTCGTCCAGCACGCCGTCGGCCAGCACCATCTGCAGCACAGCCTCGAACACCTGTCCGATTTCCTCGTCGGGGATGTCATCGGCCGCTTTCTGGAGGAACTGGTTCACCTGCTCTTCGTTCATGGGGCGGATGCGCGTCAAGGCCACGTCCACCACGGCGTTGAACTTGGTGACGTTGAAGCCGAACGCCTCGGCAATCTCGGTGACGGCCTCTTTCTCGCTGTCGTCATACACGCCGTCTGCCCAGATGGCAAACCCGATGAAATTGGCCACTGCTTCCAATGATGATTTCATACCTTATCCTCCTCCTTACTTAAATAAACGTTTCAAACGATTCATCAAACTGTTCTTCTCACGGCGCGCCTTGGCCATGCGTGCGCAGATGGCCTTGCCTTCCTTGGTGCGCTTGTCCACCTTGCCGGAAGCCGTTTTTCTCAATGCGGGTTTGGCGGGGGCTGCCCCTGCCTTCTTGGCGGCACGTGCCTTGGCCAGGCGTTCCTTCAGCACCTTGTATTCCTTGGTGCGCTTGTCCATTTTGCCGCTTGCAGTTGTCTTGATAGCCATAGTCTATACTTTATAAATAACTAATCATATTCGGTTCATATTATTTCAGGAACCTGAAGGAATTAGAAGGAGTTATCGCTTCGCTCAAGGAGTCAGAGGCCAATACCTTTATGTATATCGCCCAGTCAACTATCAGCCTATAACTCCTTCTAACTACCTGTAACTTCCTCTCACTACTAAAGATTGTATCTATTAACTCTGCACATCTTCCTAATATGATACCACTTATTTGCTTGCGTTGATAAAGTCCACCAACTTGCGCCCCGTGGACTGCGTGTTCCACTTGGGGTCAATCTCAAATCCTATCTTCGCGGCAATCTCGCGCAAGGCTCCCAGGGTGTTGCCATACGTGCGGTAGGTCTCGATGGAACCGCTGGGACGCCTAGTCACCACATACTCGCCCACTTCGGCCATCGTGCCGTCGCCAAAACGCTTGATCACCTCGCGGCCCAATTGCTGGGTGTTCCATTTGGGGTCGACCTCCATCCCTTCCTTTTGGCAGATTTCCCGCAGGGAAGCAATTACATTGTCAAAAATGCGGCATACGCGAATGCTGTTGTTGTCTTCCACGGTGATGATGTATTCACCGGTTATTGCCGATTTCTTAGCCATAATTCTTTTTCTGTTTGATTAGACTCTTGTTTTCATAGCGCAAAAATAGCCTTTCCGAGGCAAGTTCCCGCACTTATTATCAACCGTTTAATCCGGTCTATCCGTTCCGCTCCCTTTCGTTCATTCTTGTTCATTCCGTTCATTTGCGACCGGATGCTTCATTTTGTTTACTATATAATTCACTGTGCCGAAATAAAACCTTATCTTTGCAAAGCAAACATAAAGAAGACTTACCCACAACGGGAAGTCCCTTTTTGGATTATCCGCCACTTTCCCCCTCAGCGGGACGACGGCCGTTGCAACGTGAAGGAGAACTGCTCCCCGCGACAGTTCTGGATAATGAGATAGCCTGATCGACAGCGATTGCAACCCCTTGCCAGCGGCAACCAGCCGGGCCGTGCGAATCACCGCGAAAGTGCGAACCTTCCGTCAGACAGTCATCGGAGGCCGGAAACCGACCGAGGATCAACATGATTGTAAAACTTTAAAATTGGATTCTATCGACAAAGAGTTTAGATTTTAATGACACGTCCGCCGGACATCGGCTGCCGCAACCGGCATTCCAGCCGCAAGCCGGGCAACGCCCCACAGAGACCTGCCCGCACAGACGCCATTCGCGCGGATTTTTACATCATTATCCCCGGAATCATTTTTACGACCCAGACACCGATACGCCCACTTCTTCACCTGACACACAGCACCCGCCCGACGCAGGCGTCTGCTTACGAAATCTTTCCCGGGAACCCGACTCTCTGCCATAGGTTCAGTTGCAAACCATTTACTCTACCATGACATCGACATCCCAGACAAAGAACCAGACGACACACCCGTCCCACCCAGGAAAGGAGGCCCCATGTTGTCGCCCGTAATCAAGGAAATGCTGGAAAAGCGCGCAGGATACGAAATCCGTTACCCGTCGGACTGCGAAAGGCTGGTGTATGAAATAGCCGACGCCACCCGCCAACACATCGGCGTCACCACCCTGAAGCGCCTCTTCGGCTTCGTCAAAGGGACATCCGCCCCGCGCCTGTCCACCCTCGACATCCTGGCACGCTTCCTGGGCTACCGCAACTACGACCATCTTCTCCTCTCGCTCGACCCTGACAAAGAAACCGCGCTCTCCCCCATCCGGCAGATACAGGCCGCAGAAATCGCCCCGGGCAGCCGCCTCCGGATAGCCTACAACCACGGAAGCCTGAGCCTGGAATGCTGCGGAGAATGCCTGTTCCGCATCGAGCAGAGCGCCGACAGCCACCTGCGGACGGACGACGTGGCCACCATCCGCTCCTTCCGCGTCAGCTACCCCCTGTTCATCCACCAAATCCTGCGCGAAGGCACGAAACTGCCGGCATACGTCGCGGCCAAAGTCTCCGGGATAGAGCGCATCGAGATGGACTGTCCGCAATAATTACCAACAATAAGCCCCGTCGGCCCGGCTCGTGCCGCCTCCTACCAGGTTCGTCCCCGGGTCGTCCCTCCTTCGCCCCTGGTTCGTCTCCCTGGGGACGAACCAAGGACGTGGGAGAGACAGGCCGGTTGTAAGTCTTTTTGCCGTCGCTGCCGGGGGAGCCGCGCGCGTTTGGCAGTTTTTTCGTACTTTTGCAGCCACAACCAACAAGACTTATGATCAAAGAATCCATCCAACGCTATCTGTCCGGACAAGCCTGTCCGGCCCTCAGGCTGCGCGCCGTGCTGTTCGACATGGACGGCGTGCTGTTCGACTCGATGCCTTATCATGCCACGGCCTGGGCCGAAGTCATGAACCGCCACGGGCTGCACTTCACCCGCCAGGAAGCCTTCCTGCACGAAGGACGCACGGGCGCCTCCACCATCAACATCGCCTACAACCGCCAGTACGGGCACGACGCCCCGCCCGAGCTGATTGAGCAAATCTATGCCGAAAAGAGCGCGGCCTTCGCGCGGTTTCCCGAACCCCGGCGGATGCCCGGCGCCGCCGAACTGCTGAAGAAGGTGCAGGCCGACGGACTGACGCCCGTGCTGGTCACCGGCTCGGGCCAACGCTCGCTGCTGGACCGCCTCAACCACCAGTATCCCGGAGTCTTTGCCCCCGAACGGATGGTGACCGCCTTCGACGTGCGCCACGGCAAGCCCGACCCCGAGCCCTACCTGATGGGCCTGCGCAAGGCGGGCGTCGCGGCCAACGAGGCCATCGTGGTGGAAAACGCCCCCATCGGCGTGCAGGCGGGACACGCGGCAGGCATCTTCACCATCGCCGTCAACACCGGGCCGCTGGACGGGCAGGTGCTGCTCGACGCGGGCGCCGACCTGCTGTTCCCCTCCATGCAGGCCCTGTGCGACGCGTGGGACAACGGCCTCCGCCCCCTGCTCTGCCCTTCCAAAAACGGCTCGCAGCCCCTGCCGGGCACCATTCTTTAGAAGATACGGGGTCGCCGCCAGCCACGCGCGTATCCCCGCGGAAAAGGCTTCCGGCCAATTTTTCCGTAATCCGGGTACATGGCCGGAACGGATAAACGCTTATCTTTGCATCGCATTATGGGAAAACAGAACGAGAACGACCTCCTCCTGCTCATCCGCACGGGCCGACAGATGACCCTGCGGCAACAGCTCTGGCTCACCGTGCAGCTCAGCATACCGAGCATCGTGGCACAGGTGTCGGCCATCGCCATGCAATACATCGACGCCGCCATGGTGGGCCGCCTGGGGGCGGACGCAGCAGCCAGCATCGGCCTGGTCAGCACCACGACGTGGCTCTTCTGGGGGATGTGCTCGGCGGCTGGCACAGGCTTCTCCGTGCAAGTGGCCCACCACGTGGGGGCCGGCCGGCTGCGGGAGGCGCGCGCCGTGTTGCGGCAGGCCATCGTGGCCGTCAGCCTGTTCAGCGCCCTGCTGGCCCTGACGGGAGCTTTCATCAGCGGCAGCCTGCCCGTGTGGCTGGGCGGCACGGAAGAAATCAACGCCGCCTCGTCGGCCTACTTCCTCATCTTCGCCCTCTCCCTCCCCTTGCTGCAACTGAACTTCCTGGCCGGAGGCATGCTGCGCTGCAGCGGCAACATGCGCGTGCCTGGGATGCTCAACGTGCTGATGTGCCTGCTGGACGTGGTGTTCAACTTCTTCCTCATCTTCCCCTCGCGGCAAGTGGAGTGGTTCGGCCTGAGCCTGCACATGCCGGGAGCGGGACTGGGCGTGACGGGCGCCGCGCTGGGCACTGCCGCCGCCGAGGCCGTGGTGGCCGCCCTGATGATGTGGTACCTGCTGACGCGCTCGGGCGAACTGCGGCTGAAAGGCGAGCGGGGCAGCTTCCTGCCCACGCGGGAGACGGTGCGCAAGGCCCTGCACATCGGCCTGCCCATGGGCGTGGAACACGTGGTCATCTGCGGCGCGCAAATCATGACCACGGTCATCGTGGCTCCGCTGGGCGTCTTCGCCATTGCCGCCAACTCGTTCGGCATCACGGCCGAGAGCCTGTGCTACATGCCCGGCTACGGCATAGCAGATGCCGCCACCACACTGGTGGGCCAGAGCCTGGGGGCTGGGCGCAAAGACCTGACCCGCCGCTTTGCCCGCATCACCGTGGGCATGGGCATGGCGGTGATGGGCGTGATGGGCGTCATCCTCTACGTGGCCGCGCCGCTCATCATGACCACCATGACGCCCGACGCCGAGGTCATCCGCCTGGGCGTGGAGGCCCTGCGCATCGAGGCCTTTGCCGAACCGATGTTTGCCGCCGCCATCGTGGCCTACGGGGTGTTTGTGGGGGCGGGCAACACGCTGGTGCCTTGCCTGATGAACTTCTTCAGCATCTGGGCCGTGCGCCTGACGCTGGCGGCTGCCCTGGCTCCGTCGATGGGCCTGAATGGCGTATGGCTGGCCATGTGCATCGAGCTGTGCTTCCGCGGCACCATCTTCCTCATCCGGCTGGAAAGGGGGAGGTGGATGAAGATAAGCGGTTAGCGATAAGTGGTTGGTGATGAGTGACGAGCGGTTAGTCCCCGTGGAATGAAATCAGTTACCTTGCCGGACGAACCGACAGCCTCCATCACAAGCCACTAACCCTTAACCACTCATCGCTCATCACCAGACATGAATCATTAACCACCATTAATCACTAATCATTAACCACTAATCACTACATACATGACTTACGATTTCGACTCCCTCATCCCGCGCCGTGGCACGAACTCCTGCAAGTGGGATTCTGTCGCCGACGCCGACGTGCTGCCCATGTGGGTGGCCGACATGGATTTCCGCACCGCACCCGCCATTACCGACGCCCTGCGCCGGCGGGTGGAACACGGCATCTTTGGCTACACGCACGTGCCGCAAGCGTATTATGAATCCGTGGCCCGCTGGTTTGCCCGGCGGCACGGGTGGACCACACTGCAGACCGACTGGATGCTCTACACCTCGGGCGTGGTGCCGGCCATCTCGGCCATCATCAAGGCACTGACCGAACCGGGCGACAAGGTCATCGCGCAGACGCCTGTCTACAACTGCTTCTTCTCCTCCATCCGCAACAACGGTTGCCTGCTGCTGTCCAACCCCCTGCGACGCGAGGGCGACACCTACCGCATGGATTTGGATGACCTGGAGCGCAAGGCCAGCGACCCGCGTGCCAAGCTATTGTTGCTCTGCAATCCGCACAATCCCGCCGGAAGGGTCTGGACAAGCGACGAGCTGGCTGCCCTGAACGACATCTGCCTGCGCCACGGCGTGAAGGTGGTGGCCGACGAGATACACTGCGAGCTGGTTTATTCCGCCTACCGCTACACGCCTTTTGCCTCGGTGTCCGACGCCTGCCTGGCCAATTCCATTACTTGCGTGTCGCCCAGCAAGGCCTTCAACATCGCGGGCCTGCAGATAGCCAACATCATTACGCCGGATGCCGACACCCGTGCCTGCATCGACCGTGCCCTCAACATCAACGAAGTGTGCGACGTCAATCCCTTTGGCGTCCTGGCCACCATGGCCGCCTACGACGAGGGCGAGGACTGGCTACGGCAACTTCTGGCCTATCTGGAAGAGAACGACCGCGTATTCCATGCCTTCTGTGCCGAACGCCTGCCCGAATTCCCTCTCACCCGCCTGGAAGGGACTTACCTGGAATGGATGGACTGCCGGACGCTCGGCCTGCCTTCCGACAAGCTGGAAGAGACGCTGAAAGAGCGCGCGCACCTCTGGCTCAATGCCGGCACTATGTACGGCCCGGAAGGCGAGGGATACATGCGGTGGAACATCGCCTGCCCGCGCAGCCGCATGCTGGAGGGATTGGAAAGATTTGCCCGCTTTGTTAAAAGATAAGAGCCTGTTTCAATTTTCCTTTTTAATATTTTTATTCAGTCTGTTTTGAGCCTTTTCCCGGCCTCTTTTCCCGTTCCCTTTCGTCACGTAGCCCGCTACGCTCCTTATGACAACGGAAAAATATTCTCGGAAAAACATCTCAAAACAGTACTGAGCAAAATTTAAACAAGCTCTAAAATTCCGGGAAAAAAATCTGTCCCTTCCAGTTTCTTTCCAACATCGCCCTCTACCTTTGCAGTACGAAAGAGAAACAAATCATTTATTATTCACACTTAAAAAAACAAGTAGTATGAAAAAGTTATTCTTAGCAGTAGTAGCGATGTTCGCAATGAGTTCAGTGGCAATGGCCGACAACGACAAGCCCGTGCAGGTAAACCAACTCCCCGCCCAGGCGCAGACCTTCCTGCAGACGTACTTCAAGGATGCCAAAGTGGCCTTGGCCACGCAAGAGACCGAGCTGTTCAGCAAGTCGTATGACGTGGTGTTCAATACAGGCGACAAGGTGGAGTTCGACAAGTCCGGGCAGTGGACGGAAGTGCGTTGCCGCCAGACGGGCGTCCCCGCACAGATTGTCCCCGCACAGATTGCAGAGTATGTGAAGACGAATTATCCCGACGCCCTCATCCTGCAAATCGAACGCGACTCGCGCGAATGGGAAGTCAAGCTGTCCAACCGCTGGGAGATTACCTTCAACAACCAGTTCCAGGTGATTGACATCGACGACTAAAGGGAAAGAACACCCCTGCATGCAGGCGCGGAATGCGCGGAACCTAACGGAGAGCACAAGCCTCATCCGTGAATCCGCGCCTTCCGCGCCTTTGTCATGGATAACGCCGCTCAGAAATTCGACACGTCATACGCCGCCTTTCTCCCCAGCGTCACATACACCCCGACATAGAAGAAATGGTCCGCCGAGGCCAGAACGGGATGCCCGTCCACCCGGCCGAACTCGTTGCACCGGCCAAGGACGTTCGTGGCCGAGGCGGTGAGGATGACTTTCGGACTGAGCAGGAACGTCAGCCCCAGGTCGAGGCTGTTGTAGGGCTTCGCCTCGTCGTTCATCAGGCCGGGGAGGGCGGGGTTGTGCCAGGGGCGACCGCTGGCGTAGGTGTCCGTCAGGCCGAGGATGAGGCGCAGGCGGGGGATGGACCACCGGAGGACGAAGGAAGCATTGTGGCGCGTGGCATAGGGAGGCGTAGTCAGTTCGGTGTACTCTAGGTAGCGGCGGCGCGAGAGGTTGTAGGTGTAGGAGAGGCGGTACTCCACGTTCTTCAGCGAAGTGCGGTCAAGAAAGAAGAGGTCGAAGCCCATGCTGTACCCGTGGCCATGGGCGGTGAGGGAGGTGTTCTCCCACAGGGGCAGACGATTGTAATCCTTGTAATATGCCTCCGCCTTGCCGATACGTCCGCCCCGCTCATACTGCACGCCCAGGTTGTATTGCCAGCACGTGGAGGACTTCAAGCCGGAACGGAGGGCCAAGAGACGGAACTCCGCCTGCTGGGTATAGCGCCCCACGGTGGCCGAGAGGACGGCATCGCCCGCATAACAGTTCACCGCCACGCGGGGCGAGAGGCTCATCCGTTTGTCCTGCCCCGTATATTCCGCCCGCACGGAAGCCTCAGCCTTCAGCCTCTCCCACGGAAACCACATGGCGGACAGGAAGGCGGCGGACACCACGGGGCGCACCTTGCCCGCGCTTTCCATCTCTTGCCACGCATAACGGTTCGCATAGCGGCGGATGAAGCTCTCCACCCCGCCCCCGATGCGCAGGCCGTTGTTCCATAGGCGCGAAGCCGTGGCCTTCACATGCAGTTCCTGCTGGCGTTCCTCCCAACAGTCATCGGGTTGGGCCGCACCCGTGATGCCCTGCCGGTTGTAGGAGAAGGCCGCGCCCGCATATCCCTCCCAACCATCCTTCATCCGCCGGCGCAGGGTGGCATTTACGTAGACATTGTCCTCGCCCAAGGAGAAGAGGCGGCGCGTGTCCTCCCCCTCGTAGGAGGCGAAGTCGGTACGGTCGTATTGCCCGTAAATCTTCAAAAGCACATTCTCACCCAAGGCATGGCGGAACTGCGTGGCGGCGGAAAACATCTGGTACGGCTCCTCGAACTCGCGCCGCCCGCTATACATCTTATTATACAATCCCAAATGCTGGTACGTCAAGTCCACGGAGAGCGAGCCCCGGCGGAAAGCCCGCGTCCCTCCGCCGCCTACGCCTACGATGGAAGCGTTCATGCCCAGCTTCGTCACGGGGCTTTCGTCCTTCGTCTCCAAGGGGAGAACGGCGGAGAGGGCCTGCCCGTACTCCAGCGGCGCGCCACCCGTGGCCAGGTTGACTCCGCTGAACATGAACGTGGAGTACCGCCCCCGTGCCGCCGTGTTAATACCCGTCGAGGTGTAGGGCTTCAGCACGTGCAGGCCATCGATGTAGGTCTGCGTCTCCTCGCTGCTGCCCCCGCGCACCAAGAGGCGGCCTGTCTCGCTCTGCACCTGCACGCCGGGAAAGGTCTGCAACGCCTTATAAAGGTCGCCGTTCGAGCCTGCCACGGTGACCAGCTCCACGGGATGCAGGTCGCTCCAGCGG
This sequence comes from uncultured Bacteroides sp., assembly GCA_949289265.1. Taxonomy (GTDB): domain Bacteria; phylum Bacteroidota; class Bacteroidia; order Bacteroidales; family Bacteroidaceae; genus Bacteroides. Next base: position 62,059 of record CASENE010000058.1, on the reverse strand, counting down.
CTGTTGGCAGCGGGCGTGCGGCGGTCGGTCACCACCACCTCGTCCAGCGTCACGGTGTCGGCAAAGAGCGTCAGGCGGATGGTATCGGCGAAGGAGGCCTGCGCCCAAAGGGGAAGGGACAGGCTTCCCGCAAGAAGAAAGAAGAGGAACCGTTTCATAAGCTTAGCATGTATCTATCTGAAAATTATACATATAGGAATACCAAATCATATTTCACAGTTTGGTAGCCTCGCTTCCACGGCGTGGTAATGCGACTCCCAAGGCCTGGGAGCGTGACTACCAAAGCCTGGGAGCGTGACTACCAAAGCCTGGGAGCGAGACTACCAAAGCCTGGGAGCGAGACTACCGATGGTGGGAAAACCACCGTCTCTACCGAAGCATCAGCGCAGATGCACCAAGAGCGTGGTGTCACTGCGCAACGTGAAACTGCAATCCACGAACGTGGGAGGCCCCATCACGCCCTGCGCGTCGCGGCTGAAGGCGGTCGGCTCCGTGGGGATGCCGAAGGCACCGGTGTCCAGCGTGCCGTTGTCGTTCAGGTCCTGGTAGAGAGCCAGGGCATACGTCCCCTTGGGCAGGCCTTCGCAGGGAATGGTGACGGTCTTGCCTTTCACCTCCACGCGGAAGCCCGCGAGGGTTTTCTTCAGGAAACTTTCCGGGGAGGAATAGACGGCGACATAGAGGAAACCTTGCACGCGGTCGATGTCGCGCACTTCGAGGGTCAGGCTCTGGGCCTGCACCCGTGCCGCACTTCCCGTCAGGAAGAGGGCGGCGAGGAGAATCATTGCTTTAGTTTTCATACGAACATGTTTTGATTACGCTGCTAACTTATGCACTGATTCTGAGGGAGAAAAATATCCGGGACAGACGGCAAGGATTTGTGACGAGCGGGAAGGGAGTGGGACGGACGGGAGGAAATTGGGACGGGTGACATTTGGATTTGCAGGCGGGAATGCTTATTTTTGTGGCATATAATCACTAAAAAAGGAAGCTATGAACGAGCAACTTCAGAACCGTATCACTTACATGATATACTGCATCAATGCCTTTGCCGACCGCTATCGGTTGACAGCCAAACAGGCTTTTGGCTATCTGACCCGGTTCAAGGGCATTGATTTCTTGGATGAATGTTATGAAGCTGAACACCAGCTGTCGTTGGAAGATGCCGTAAACGACCTTTCCACCATTTGCAAACGGAACGGAGGGAGATTGGGATGATAATGTTATACCACGGTTCGAATGTAAAGATTGAAACCGTTTGCCTTGACCGATGCAATCCCTACAAAGACTTTGGAAAAGGTTTCTATCTGACAGATATCGAAGAACAAGCCCGCCAGATGGCTATCCGTCGGACACGCATTGCGGGTGAAGGTTCTCCTTGCATAACAGCATACGCTTTTGATGAACGACTGCTCAATGACCCCTCCCTGAAAGTGAAAATCTTTAATGAGCCGAGCAAAGAATGGGCCTTGTTCATCTTGGCTAACCGAAAAGGAATGGCAGAACAAGGCTATGACATTGTTGTCGGGCCAATAGCGGATGATGGAGTGGCATTTCAATTAGAACGCTATATGCGGCACATGATAACCTTGGACACGCTGGTGGAAGAATTGACTTACCGGAAGTTGAACCGTCAATATCTCTTCGGTACGGAATTATCCATCTCTAAACTACAAAAGCTATGAGCGACGAGACACAATTTTTAATTGATTCATTGGTGGAACAACTTGCCTTGATGGCCATTGAAGAATACAAGCTATCCGTTCCCCAAGCCTTGCAGCTGGTGTACAACTCACAACTCTATGAGAAAATCATGGACTTGGAAACGGGCTTGTACTATCAAAGTGCCAAATATAATTACGAATTGTTGCGCCATGAAATAAAGTACGGCAAGATTGCTTAACGCACATTCAGTCTCGCCTTTATCTCCTTGGCATACCCCCGCGACACCGGCACCTCCTCCGCACATCCCTCCAGCCGGAGGCGATAGCCTTGCGAATTGCCATCCACTTTGGTCACTTGATGAAGATTGACCAGGAAAGCGCGGTGGCAACGGACGATATAGAAGACAGAAGATACCGCCTCCTCGGCCTGTTTCATCGTGAGGCGCAGGAGTTTGGAGGTCGGGCGATGGTCCTTGGGGGAGAGGTAATGCAGGCGGACGTAATTGCCCTCGGACTCGGCGTAGAGGAAAGAACGGGCATCTATCTCTAACGTTTCCCGCGTACCGCCCGAAAAGACAAGCGTGGCGGAAGGCGTTTCCCCCGTTTCCGGTTTCTTATATAAGCGAAGATTCAACTCCATGGCCTCGCGCAGGTTTCTGGCCAACTGAATGTTACGATTCCACATCGCGAAGAGCACCGTGGGGAAAGCCCCCAATATCAACACCCAAAGCAAGGCTGTGAAGAACAATCCGACGGAGGGCATCACCCCAATAAGCCACGCCACATAGAGCCAGACGCACACGGCTATCGCCAGCAGCAGAGCCAGCGTGTTCAGCACCTCCTTGCCCAACGTCCATCCCTGCTCGGCATACCAATGGGGAAACGCCCGCGGCAATACCCACGCAAAAACGGCCGACACACCCGCCGAGATGCCCGCCGAACCCAACGTTGCCCACAACTTCCCGCTCTCTATCCGCGCGATGCCGAAGGGTTCCAGCAGATAGAGCACGAGGAAGATGATGGCCGCAGGCACGACCACCGCCTTCCACGAAGCAATGCCGACGGGATAGGGAGCCAGCCAAAGGTCTTTCAGAGTGCGTCGTCCCATCGCGCAGGCTTCAGAACTCGAACTGCTCCAACTTCATTTCGCCCAGGTTCTCGATGCGGGGCACCAGCGTGGTGAAGTGAGCTGTGCGTTGGTGTGCGTCGAGCGAAGGCTGATCGGCCCAGGTCTCGCAAATCATCAGCACGTCGGGGCGCGTGGCGCTCTCGAACACGTCGTAGGCTATGCAGCCTTGGTCACTCAGGGAAGCAGCCACCAGTTCTTTGGCAGCCTGCAGGGCGGCGGCACGCTTGTCGGCGGCCACCCGGATGAAAACATTCAGTCTAAGCATAATTTAAATGAAAAATTAAGAATGAAGAATTAAAGAATTAAGAGCGAAGGGGGCTTTCGTACCACTCTGGTTAATTGGCCCGGTAGTCCTTGACCAATCCCTCCAGCAGCCAGTTGGCCAGCGCCTGCCGATTGTCGGCAATGACGAAGCGCCGCTGGTCGAAGGTGTTCTGCAGGTTTCCCAACTCCACGAAAAGGGCCACGGGCGTGGAGTTATTCAACACGTAGAGGTTGCGCGCGCTGACCGAACCCTCGAAGCCCCGGCCCGGCTGGTGGCGATGGTATTTCTGCTCGAAGACGTCGCGCACATTCCGCGCCAGCCGGCGTCCGTACTTGCTGCCGTCGGCATGATAGAAAAAGACATCCACCTGCGCCCGCTTGGCCCGGCTGTCCACGTGGAGGAAGACGGAGCGACAATACTTGTACTTCCGGCGGTCTTTGGCATAGAGGGCGTTTATCTTGTCGCACCGCTGCTTGAGACGGGCCACCTGCCCCAGGGGAATGGGGTCGCCCATGCACGTCTCGCGTTTGGAGTTGCCCAGGTAGCGGTCGTCGCGGATACCGTCTTTCTTGTCCTGGATGATGATGCGCACCTCGGCCCCCTCCTGCATCAGGTTACGCGCCAGACGCAGGGCCACGTCGTAGGCATATTCGTCTTCGTGCAACTCGTGGCGGCCCACACGGCCGATGGCGCCGGGGTCAGGCCCCCCGTGCCCGCTCACCACGTAGAAACAGGCGCCCGCCAGCCGGTTGCCCGTCACCTGCACTTCGTCCAGCTTGCGCCCGAAGAGCGGCTCGCGCACGGTGCGGGTTTTGCCTTTCTTCTTCCGCGGCTCCTCCCCGCCCTTCCCCTGCAAGGGCGGAAGGACGTAGCTCACGCCATACAGCAACTCTTTCTTGCCCTTCAGGCGCTTCTTGTTCAGCTTGAGGAACTCGCGGTAGTGGACACGTCCCGGACGGCCGTTGCGTTCCAGGAAAGCGGATATGCCTTCGCCCCGCCGGGGCTTGTCCGTAGCCTTTTGCGCAGACGCCAAGGCGGGCACCGCCAGGAGGAAAAGGATGAAAAGGAGTCGTATCATATCTATATTATTGCTAAAAAAGAGCTTTCGCCGGACAAAAGTACGGTATTTTCCTTATTTTTGCGACCGATTAGGTGTTTTATTTGCCAAACAACCCACAAAACAAGAACGATTATGGCTAAACAATTCAAACCCGAGACCCTGTGCGTGCAAGCCGGATGGTCTCCCAAGAAGGGCGAGCCGCGCGTGCTCCCCATCTACCAGAGTACAACTTTCAAATACGACTCCAGCGAACAGATGGCCCGCCTCTTCGACCTGGAAGAGAGCGGATATTTCTATACCCGCCTGCAAAACCCCACCAACGACGCCGTGGCCGCCAAGATTGCCGCCCTCGAAGGGGGCGTGGGCGCCATACTGACCTCGAGCGGACAGGCCGCCAACTATTATGCCCTGTTCAACATCTGCGAGGCAGGCGACCACTTCGTCTGCTCGTCGGCCATCTACGGAGGCACGTTCAACCTGTTCAACGTCACGATGAGGAAGATGGGCATCGACGTCACTTTCGTCAATCCCGACGATTCGGAAGAAGAGATAGGCAAGGCCTTCCGCCCCAACACCAAAGCGCTGTTCGGCGAGAGCATCTCCAACCCGTCGCTCGAGGTGCTGGACATCGAGAAGTTCGCCCACATCGCCCACCGGCACGGCGTGCCCCTCATCGTGGACAACACTTTCCCCACGCCCATCAACTGCCGCCCCTTCGAATGGGGCGCCGACATCGTGGTACACTCCACGACGAAATACATGGACGGACACGCCACGAGCGTGGGCGGCTGCATCGTGGACAGCGGCAACTTCGACTGGGACGCCCATGCCGACAAGTTCCCCGGCCTCTGCACGCCCGACGAGTCCTACCACGGCCTGACCTACACGAAGGCCTTCGGCAAGATGGCCTACATCACCAAAGCCACCGCCCAGCTGATGCGCGACCTGGGAAGCATCCCCAGCCCCTTCAACTCCTTCCTGCTCAACCTCGGTCTGGAGACGCTGCACCTGCGCGTGCCCCGGCATTGCCAGAACGCCCAGCGCGTGGCCGAATACCTGCAGGCGAACGACAAGGTGGCATGGGTGAACTACTCCGGCCTGCCCGGCAATAAATACCACGAACTGGCGCAGAAGTACATGCCGAATGGCTCGTGCGGCGTCATCTCCTTCGGACTGAAAGGCGGGCGCGACGTAGCCATCCGCTTCATGGACCATCTGAAGCTCGTGGCCATCGTCACCCACGTGGCCGACGCCCGCACCTGCGTGCTCCATCCCGCCAGCCACACCCACCGCCAACTCACCGACGAGCAACTCCTGGAAGCCGGCGTGCGTCCCGACCTCATCCGCCTCTCCGTGGGCATCGAGAACGCCGACGACATCATCGCAGACATCGAGCAGGCGCTGAAGGCATAAGCGCCCATCCCCGCGCCGACGGGAAAACATGCCGGGAGGGCGTGCCGAAAAGAAAAGGCACGCCCTCCCTTGTCTTTGTCCCCGCATCTGCCCAAGCACGACATTATACGTTATAAGATCCGACATAGTGCGTATCTATGTCCAACATAGTGCGTATCTATGTCCAACATAGTGCTCAACTATGTCCGACGTAGTGCTTAACTATGTCCGGCGCAGGCGCAGGCAAGGCGAGGAGCCGTTTCCCGAAGCTCCCGGCACTTTCACGTCTTTTAAAAAATCACAAATCCCCCTCCCCCGCCTGACATCTTAAAGTTTTTTCAGCCTTGCGCCTTACATTTTCACAAGGATTATCACTAATTTTGCGGGCACGAAACGCAAAGGACATCTATCTAAATTCAATATACAACTGTTATGGCAAAGATTACCAAAGAAGCCGCCTTGCAATACCACTCCATGGGCAAGCCCGGCAAAATCGAAGTAGTACCTACCAAACCCTACAGCACGCAGACCGACCTCTCGCTGGCCTACTCGCCCGGCGTGGCCGAACCTTGCTTAGAGATTGAAAAGAACCCCATCGACGCTTACAAGTACACCGACAAGGGCAACCTCGTGGCCGTCATCTCCAACGGCACAGCCGTATTGGGCCTGGGCGACATAGGCGCGCTGGCCGGCAAGCCTGTGATGGAAGGCAAGGGACTGCTGTTCAAGATATACGCCGGCATCGACGTGTTCGACATCGAGGTGGACGAGAAAGACCCCGCTAAGTTCGTGGAAGCCGTGAAGGCCATCGCCCCCACCTTCGGAGGCATCAACCTGGAGGACATCAAGGCCCCCGAGTGCTTCGAAATCGAACGCCGCCTGAAGGAAGAGCTGGACATCCCCGTGATGCACGACGACCAGCACGGCACGGCCATCATCTCAAGCGCCGGACTGCTCAATGCCCTCGAAGTGGCCGGCAAGAAGATCGAAGACGTGAAAATCGTGGTGAACGGCGCCGGCGCCTCCGCCGTGTCGTGCACCAAGCTCTACATCTCGCTGGGCGCCCGCCTGGAGAACGTAGTGATGCTGGACAGCAAGGGCGTCATCCGCAAAGACCGTGAAGGCCTGAACGAACAGAAACGCTTCTTCGCCACCGACCGCGACCTGCACACGCTGGCCGAAGCCATCCAGGGCGCCGACGTGTTCCTGGGCCTGTCCAAGGGCAACGTGCTGACGCAGGACATGGTGCGCAGCATGGCGCCCAACCCCATCGTCTTCGCCCTGGCCAACCCCACGCCCGAAATCTCGTACGAAGACGCCATGGCCGCACGCCCGGACGTGCTGATGGCCACGGGACGCTCCGACTATCCGAACCAAATCAACAACGTCATCGGTTTCCCCTACATCTTCCGCGGCGCGCTGGACACGCACGCCAAGGCCATTAACGAAGAGATGAAGATTGCCGCCGTGCGCGCCATCGCAGGACTGGCCAAGCAGCCCGTGCCCGACGTGGTGAACAACGCCTACCACGTGAACGACCTCACCTTCGGCCGCGACTACTTCATCCCGAAGCCCGTCGACCCGCGCCTTATCACCGAGGTGTCGTGCGCCGTGGCCCGTGCCGCCATCGAAAGCGGCGTGGCCCGCACCCCCATCGAGGACTGGGACGCCTACCGCCAGCACCTGCTGGAACTGATGGGCTACGAGAGCCAGTTCACCGCCCAACTCTACGACCTGGCACGCAAGAACCCGCAGCGCGTGGTCTTTGCCGAAGGCACGCACCCCAAGATGCTGAAAGCCGCCGTAGAAGCCAAGGCCGAAGGCATCTGCCAACCCATCCTGCTGGGCAACGACGAGCTCATCGCCAAGATGGCCAAGAAGCTCAACCTGAGCCTGGAAGGCATCGAGGTGGTGAACCTGCGCCACCCCGACGAACAGGAACGCCGCGAACGCTACGCCCACATCCTGGCCGAAAAGCGTGCCCGCGAAGGAGCCACCTACGAGGAAGCCAACGACAAGATGTTCGAGCGCAACTACTTCGGCATGATGATGGTGGAGACGGGCGACGCCGACGCCTTCATCACGGGCCTTTACACGAAGTACAGCAACACCATCAAGGTGGCCAAGGAGGTCATAGGCATACAGCCCGAATACAAGACCTTCGCCACGATGCACATACTCAACTCCAAGAAGGGCATCTTCTTCCTGGCCGACACGCTTATCAACCGCCATCCCGACGCCGAAACGATGATAGACATCGCCAAACTGACCGCTCACACCGTCCGGTTCTTCAACCAGACGCCCGTCATCGCCATGCTGAGCTACTCGAACTTCGGCGCCGACACCGTGGGCAGCCCCGTCAACGTGCACAAGGCCGTGGAATACATGCAGGCCAACTATCCCGACCTGGCCATCGACGGCGAGATGCAGGTGAACTTCGCCCTCGACCGCGAGCTGCGCGACCAGAAGTATCCCTTCACCCGACTCAAGGGCAAGGATGTTAACACGCTCATCTTCCCCACGCTCTCGTCGGCCAACGCCGGCTACCAGCTCTTGCAGGGGATGCACATCGAAGGCGAGCTGATAGGCCCGATACAGATGGGACTGAACAAACCCATCCACTTCACCGACTTCGAGAGCTCCGTGCGCGACATCGTGAACATCACGGCCGTGGCCGCCATCGACGCCATCGTGGCTAAGAAGAAAGCCGAACAATGAAAAAGCGCCGGCTCTCCAAATCGCAGTGCGTGTGCATAGCGCTCCTCTGGGGGGCGCTGTGCTACCTCGTGCTGGCCGGCGCCCGGCGCATCGACGGCCCCGTCATCCTGATGCTGCTGCTGTCGGGCGCGCTGGTGTTCATCCCGGTCATCAAGTCGCTGAGAGGCTGACGCCCCGCAGCGGAGACATACGCAACTTCTCTCCCCGCGCGGGCGGCACGTGGTTCGTGTCGCCCGCGCTTCTTTTTGCCCCGACGCCCCCTCCCAAGCCCTCCGACCTGGCGTTCCAATCCCAGCGAGCGGGGACTTAAGCGCCAGCCGGCTGGCATTATAACGCCACCGACCGGGAAGTACTGTCCCACTAAACGCTGACAACCAAGCCTCTACGGCGACGCCACCGATGCCGCGGAAGAGACAGCCGGCCCCACCCGCGGCGAGCCCTCCCGCCCCGGTCCGGAGACCGGACAAACACCCCGCCGGAGAAAAAGACGGTGACGGAAACGCGCCTTTCGCCGGGAGGAACAATAAAAATGTAGCATTATCGCGCTTTTTCTTTATCATTTGTTTGTTGGTTTAAAAATTATATGTACTTTTGCCACCGTTATCAGCAGAACGATAACAAAACGACGCGAAAAGATAACCAATAAAAGAATACAAGCATGAATGCAGCAAAGGTATTAGAAGACTTGAAAAGACGGTTCCCCGGCGAACCGGAGTATCACCAGGCCGTGGAAGAGGTGCTCACGACCATCGAAGAGGAGTACAACAAGCACCCTGAATTCGACAAGGCAAACCTCATCGAGCGTCTTTGCATCCCCGACCGCGTGTACCAATTCCGCGTGACGTGGGTGGACGACAAAGGAAACGTGCAGACCAACATGGGCTACCGCGTGCAGCACAACAACGCCATCGGCCCCTACAAGGGCGGCATCCGCTTCCACGCTTCCGTCAACCTGGGCATCCTGAAGTTCCTGGCTTTCGAGCAGACGTTCAAAAACTCGCTTACCACCCTCCCCATGGGAGGCGGCAAGGGCGGCTCGGACTTCTCGCCCCGCGGCAAGAGCAACGCCGAAGTGATGCGTTTCTGCCAAGCCTTCATGCTGGAGCTGGGACGCCACATCGGGCCTGACATCGACGTACCTGCCGGCGACATCGGCGTGGGCGGACGCGAAGTGGGCTACATGTTTGGCATGTACAAGAAACTGACGCGCGAGTTCAGCGGCGTACTCACAGGCAAGGGACAAGAATTCGGAGGCTCGCTCATCCGCCCCGAAGCCACCGGATACGGTAATGTCTACTTCCTGATGGAAATGCTGAAGACCAAGGGAATGGACCTCCAGGGCAAGACAGTCCTCATCAGCGGTTCGGGCAATGTGGCGCAATATACGGCCGAAAAAGTCCTGCAACTGGGCGGCAAAGTGCTCACCATGAGCGATTCTGACGGCTACGTCTACGACCCCGACGGCATCGACCGCGAAAAGCTGGACTACATCATGGAACTGAAGAACCTCTACCGGGGACGCATCCGCGAATATGCCGAGCAGTATCCCGGCGTGAAATACGTCGAGGGCGCCCGCCCCTGGGGAGAGAAGGCCGACATCGCCCTGCCCAGCGCCACGCAGAACGAGATTGACGGCGACGACGCCAAGAAGCTGGTGGAGAACGGCGTGATTGCCGTGAGCGAAGGCGCCAACATGCCTTCCACGCCCGAAGCCATCCGCATCTTCCAGGAGGCCAAGATACTCTACGCCCCGGGCAAGGCTGCCAACGCAGGCGGCGTGTCGGTAAGCGGACTGGAGATGACGCAAAACTCCGAACGCCTCAGCTGGAGCGCCGAAGAGGTGGACAACAAACTGCACTACATCATGGAGAATATCCACGAGAACTGCGTGAAGTATGGCACCGAGCCGGACGGCTATGTCAACTACGTGAAGGGCGCCAACATCGCCGGCTTCATGAAGGTGGCCAAGGCCATGATGGCACAAGGCATCGTATAAGAAGGCTTTACCCTTAGTTTCTCACGCCATAGCACAAGAGCGGGAAGCATCCGGACGCCGGAATGCTTCCCGCTCGTTTTTTCGACGCAGGCCAAGGGATGCAGGGGTCAGCGGCACCCGCGCTCCGACAGTTCTTCCCACACCCGCGGATGCAGGAAAAAGCGCACGTCCCGGCCCTCGTCCAAAGCTCGGCGGACGAACGTGGCGCTGACCTCGAGCACCGGTGCCTGCGTGAGGCGCACGCGGGGCGGCAGCGCGGCCCCGTCCACCGGATATCCCGGACGAGGGTAGATGAGAAGGTGGTAGTCCGCGAGGATACGCTCCGCTTCGCGCCATTGGGGGAAAGCCGCCCAGTTGTCCGACCCGATAATCAGGTGGAACTCATGCCCGGGGTATTCCTGCCGCAGACGGTCGAGCGTGCGGATGGTGTACGACGGACGCTCCATGCCGAACTCCACGTCCGAGGCACGGAAGCGCGGATAGCCCTCGATGGCCAGCTGCACGAGGCGGAGCCGCAGGCGGTCGTCCATCAGGTCTTGTCCCTGCTTGAAGGGGTTGCGGGGCGAGACGACAAACCATACCTCGTCCACCCAGCCAAACTCGCACAGGTAGTTGGCCAGGGCCAGATGCCCCACGTGCACGGGGTTGAACGAACCGCTGAAGATGCCGATGCGCATGACTGTCCGGATAAAAGGTTAGCGTCTGGAGGATAAAGGCCCGGCCGCTTGCCGCCCAGGCCTATAGTTTTTTCCCTTTCAGCCGAATCAAGCTCATGATGGCGTTGCCCGCCGAGGCAACCATCACCAGCAGCATGGCCACTACGCTCACCACCTCGTCGTGAGCAATGCTGCCGGCCAGGACGACCGCAGCGGCCACGAAGATGACTACGTTGAGGATGAGCAGCACTTTATTTGTCTTGCGGGAGAGTTTTTTCCCGCTGAAGTCTTTTTCCATCGCTGTCGTTGATTACTTCTCGTTCAGAAAATCCGTTATTACCCGCAGCGTCTCCTCCTCCGCCTGACGGAGGTCGTCGTTCACCACGATGCGGTCGAAGCGGGGCGCAAAGGTCAGCTCGTAGGCTGCCTTGGCCACGCGGCTCTCGATGACGTCGGGGGCGTCGGTGCCCCTGCCCACCAGGCGTCGGCGAAGCTCGTCGACGGACGGCGGCTGGATAAAGACGGAGAGGGCGCGCGGGCCGTAGAACTCCTTGATGCGGCACCCGCCTACCACGTCTACGTCGAAAATGACGTTTTGTCCGGCCTCCAGCTGCCGCTCGACCTGCTCTTTCAGCGTGCCGTAGAAGCGGTCCTTGTACACTTCTTCATACTCCAGGAAATCGCCTGCCTGTATGCGGCGGCGGAACTCGTCGGGCGTGAGGAAGAAGTATTCCACGCCGTCGCGCTCCGTTCCCCTCGGGGGGCGGCTGGTGGCGGAGATGGAAAAGGCGAGGTTCAGCTCCGGACGCGCCAGCAGATAGTTGATGATGGTGGATTTGCCCGACCCCGAAGGGGCGGAAAAAATAATCAGTTTGCTCATATAGGGGTGATGGATGATGCTACATGACGTTCAACACTTGCTCCTTGATTTGCTCCAGCTCGTCTTTCATGCGCACCACGATGCGCTGCATTTCGGCATGGTTCGACTTGCTGCCCAAGGTGTTTATCTCGCGGCCCATCTCCTGGGCGATGAAGCCCAGTTTCTTGCCCTGCCCGTGTCCGTTTTCCAGCGTCTCGACGAAGTAGTGCAGGTGGTTGGCCAGGCGTTGCTTCTCTTCGTTGATGTCCAGTTTCTCGATGTAGAAGATAAGTTCCTGTTCGAGGCGGTTCTTGTCATAGTCCACCTCCAGGGTCTTCTCGAGCGCTTCGGTAATACGGTCTTTGATTTTGGACACGCGTTCGTGCTCGTAGGGCTCCACTTCCTGCAGCAGGCGGGCGATGTTCTGGATTTTCTCGCGGAACTTCTTCTCCAGCGCGGATCCTTCCTGGCGGCGGAAGCCCACCAGCGCGTCGATGGCCTGGCGGATGGCCTGGCGGGTGCAGGCCCACTCTTCGTCCGACAGCTCCTGTACCTCGTTCTTGCCCAACACGTCGGGCAGGCGCAGGAGGGTGGCAAACCAGTCGGCCGGTTCGGGAATGCCCGTCGCCTGGGAGATTTCGCGGATGCGGTTGTAATAAGATTCCACCAAGTGGCGGTCGATGGGCGTGGCCGGTTCGGCCCCTTCCTTCTTTTCTATCCACAAAGTGAAGTCCACCTTGCCCCGCTCCAGGTCGCGCGAGAGAGCCGAACGTATCTCCATCTCTTTCTCGCGATACAAGGGTGCGATACGGGCCGAAAGGTCGAGCGCCTTGCTGTTGAGCGACTTGATTTCAATATATACTTTCTTATCGGGCAGGTCTGCCGTGGCTTTGCCGTAGCCCGTCATGGATTGTATCATAGCGCGATGTTTCGTTAAGTTTTGCGCAAAATTACACGATTATTTTAATTACTGAAAATAATCCCGTACTTTTGTAAGCCGAAAGGCGCCGCTCTTCGCTGCCGAAGGACGCTGCCGGCCCCGCCTGCGGGACTGTCCGGACGGGACTTGCAAGGCCGCCCACCGGGGATTATAATGCCAGCCGGCGGGGACTATAGTCCCAGCGACCGGGGACTACGATGCCAGCCGGCGGGAACCATAGTCCCACTAAAGGCTGATTGGCAGCCCATTACGAAAGGGTTCCGCTCGCCGGGAGGCCACGCGGGGAGCATTGTTTTTAAAGCAACCATATCCAAGAAAGAAACTACATATGTCAACCATTCTTCATATCGAAACCTCTACCACGGCCTGTTCGGTGGCCGTGAGCCAGGACGGCCAGTGCATCTTCCAGCAGGAAGAACGCCGGGGGCCGTCGCACGCCACGCTGCTGGGCGTGTTTGTGGACGAAGCCTTGTCGTTTGCCGACAGCCACGCCATCCCGCTGGACGCGGTGGCCGTCAGCTGCGGGCCGGGCTCCTACACGGGCCTGCGCATCGGCGTGTCCATGGCCAAGGGCGTGTGCTACGGACGCGACCTGCCCCTCATCGGGATTCCCACGCTGCAGGTGCTGTGCGTGCCCGTGCTGCTTTACCACGACGAAGTGGAAGACGACGCCCTGTTGTGCCCCATGATAGACGCGCGCCGCATGGAGGTGTATGCCGCCCTCTACGACCGCGCCCTGCGCACGGTGCGCCCCACGGCGGCCGACATCGTGGACGAGCACACGTATGCCGACTACCTCGACCGTCATCCGGTCTACTTCTTCGGCGACGGGGCGGAGAAATGCCGCGAGCGGTTGGCGCTCCATCCCAACGCCCGCTTCATCAGCGGCGTCTATCCGCAGGCCTCGCAGATGTTCCCCCTGGCCGAGCGCGCCATGGCCGAAGGCCGCTTCGAGGACGTGGCCTACTTCGAGCCCTTCTACCTGAAAGAGTTCGTGGCCGGCAAACCCAAGAAACTTGTTTAATGAAGAAGGAAGGGGGAAGAATCACGCTTCGCGCAAAAGGCAGGATTACCCTCGGCTGATCCGCACCTTCCCAATTCTTCATCCTTCATTCTTAATTCTTCATTTTTAATTCTTCATTATAATATATGCAATACAACACTCAACAGAAACGCATGCCCCTGCCCGAATACGGACGGAGCATACAAAACATGGTAGATTACGCCCTGACCATCCAAGACCGGGCCGAACGCCAGCGTTGCGCCAACACCATCGTCAACATCATGGGCAGCATGTTCCCCCACCTGCGCGACGTGCCCGACTTCAAGCACAAGCTGTGGGACCACCTGGCCATTATGGCCGACTTCAAGCTGGACATCGACTATCCCTACGAAGTCGTCCGCCGCGACAACCTGAACACGCGCCCCGACGCCATCCCCTATCCCCGCACCCGCATCCGCTACCGCCACTACGGACGCGCGCTCGAGGTACTCATCCAGAAAGCCTGTGAGATGCCCGAAGGCGAGGAAAAGCGGCAACTCACGGCCCTCATCTGCAACCACATGAAGAAGGACTACATGGCGTGGAACAAGGACACCGTGGAAGACGAGAAGATTGCCAACGACCTGGAGGAGTTGTCCGAAGGACGCCTGCACATGACGCCCGACATCATGCGCGTGATGAACGAACGCATCAACCGCTATTGCCGCCCCGTGAAAGGCAACTATGCCAACTACAACCGCAACAACTACAACAACCGGAAGAAGGGCGGGAAATACTAAGCAGCCGCACATACAGCCAATAAGACATGATACGACCGGAAGAAGTATATAAAATAGGTATGTTCAACAAGCCGCACGGCATCAGCGGCGAATTGCAGTTCACCTTCACGGACGACATCTTCGACCGCGTGGAGGCGGACTATGTGGTGTGCCCCATGGACGGGATACTGGTGCCTTTCTTCATCGAGAGTTACCGCTTCCGCTCGGATACCACCGCCCTGATGAAGCTGGAAGGCGTGGACACGCAGGAGCAGGCGCGCCGGTTCACCAACACGCCGGTGTACTTCCCCGTGAAACATGCCGAAGAAGCCGAGCCGGGCGAACTCTCGTGGGACTTCTTCACGGGCTTCCGCGTGGAGGACACCACGCACGGACACCTGGGCGAAGTCACGGACGTGGACACCTCCACGGTCAACACCTTATTTATAGTAGAGCACGATGGAGAGGAATTGCTCATCCCGGCACAGGAGGACTTTATCCAAGACATCGACACCAGGCACCGCGTCATCACCCTGCAACTGCCCGAAGGACTGATTGACCTGGACGAAGCAGAAGAAACATAGACATAATTAGGCGCGGATTACGCGGATTACACAGATAATTTTCCAAAGCCAATCCGTGAGATCCGCGTAATCCGCGCCTAAATAGTATAGAGATATGGCAACAACAACGAAGAAGAGAAAGAAGCGGAAACCGTTCTGGAAGGACATCAAGTTCAAGTACCGCCTGACCATCACCAACGAAAACACGCTGGAAGAGGTGGCGAGCCTCTATGTGTCCAAGCTGAACGGCTTCTCCATCCTGCTCTTCACGTTGCTGGGCCTGTTCCTTGTGGCAGCACTGATTGTCTCCTTCACCCCCCTGCGCAACTACCTGCCGGGATACATGAACAGCGAGGTGCGCCAACAAGTGGTGGACAATGCCCTGCGCGTAGACTCCCTCCAACGGGTATTGGACCGCCAGGCACTGTATGTAATGAACATCCAGGACATCTTTAGCGGGAACATTCAGACCGACACCGTGCAGAGCATGGATTCTCTTACGCTTCTGCGCGAGGATTCGCTGATGGAGCGCACCCAACGAGAAGCCGAATTCCGCAAGAAATACGAGGAAGCTGAGAAATACAACCTGACCAACCTGTCGGCCCGCATGGATGCCGACGGCCTCATCTTCCACCTGCCTGCACAAGGATTGGTGACGGCTTCGTTCGACGCCAATGCCCGACACCTGGGCACGGACATCGTCCCCGAACCGAACGGCAACGTGATGGCCGCCCTGGACGGCACGGTGCTGATGAGCGCCTACACCGCCCAAGCAGGCTACGTCATCATCCTCCAGCACACGCAAGATTTCATATCCGTCTACAAGCATTGCGGTTCCTTGCTCAAGGCCGAGGGCGACGCGGTGAAAGGCGGAGAAGTCATCGCCCTGGCCAACCCGGCCGAAGGATCGCACCTGCACTTCGAGCTGTGGCACCGGGGACGGGCGGTCAATGCGGAGCAATACATTGTGTTTTAGCTACAAGCTACGAGCTACAAGCTACGAGCTACGAGCTACAAGAAGAAAGAAAGAAAGGAAGTAAGAAGAAGTAAGAACATAAATAATGACCCTTACGAGAGCAAGCTGCTCGTAACTCGTAGCTTGTAGCTCGTAACTAACTAAGAGATATGAAGAAACAGATAGCCATACTCGGCTCCACCGGCTCCATCGGCACCCAGGCCCTGCAGGTCATCGAGGAACATCCCGACCTGTACGAAGCCTACGTGCTGACGGCGGGCAACCAGGTGGACAAGCTTATTGCCCAGGCACGCCGATTCCAGCCCGAGGCCGTGGTGATAGCCAACGAATCGAAATACCACCAACTGAAAGAAGCCCTTGCCGACCTCCCCATCAAGGTCTATGCCGGCGAGGACGCCCTCTGCCAGATAGTGCAGGAGACACCCATCGACATGGTGCTCACCGCCATGGTGGGCTACGCCGGACTGCGCCCCACGATGAACGCCATCCGTGCCCGCAAGCCCATTGCCCTTGCCAACAAGGAGACGCTCGTGGTGGCGGGAGAGCTCATCAACGAACTGGCGCGGGTGAACGGCACGCCCATCCTCCCCGTCGACTCCGAGCACTCCGCCGTCTTCCAATGCCTGGCGGGCGAGATAGGCAACCCCATCGAGAAGGTGATACTTACCGCCTCGGGCGGGCCCTTCCGCACCCTGACCCGCGAGCAGCTGGCCACCGTCACCAAGGAACAGGCCCTGCATCACCCCAACTGGGCGATGGGCGCCAAGATAACCATCGACTCCGCCTCCATGATGAACAAAGGCTTTGAGGTCATCGAGGCGCGCTGGCTCTTTGGCGTGCGTCCGGAGCAGATAGAAGTGGTGGTACACCCGCAATCGGTCATCCACAGCATGGTGCAATTCGAGGACGGAGCAGTGAAAGCGCAACTCGGCATGCCGGACATGCGCCTGCCCATCCAGTACGCCTTCTCCTACCCCGACCGCATCCGCGCCTCGTTCCCCCGCCTGGACTTCGCCACCTGCACCAGCCTCACCTTCGAGCAGCCCGACCCCGAACGCTTCCGCAACCTGGCCCTCGCCTACGAGGCCCTGCACCAAGGGGGCAACATGCCCTGCATCGTCAATGCCGCCAACGAGGTCTGCGTCCGCGCTTTCCTGGAAGACCGCGTGTCCTTCCTGGGCATGAGCGACGTCATCGAAAAGGCCATGAGCCTCGTCCCCTTCATCGCCAAGCCCACCTACGAGGACTATGTGCAGACCGATGCCGAAGCGCGGCGCGTAGCAGAAGAAATCCTTACAAGCAACCCATGAAGGATACCCCGTTTTCCCGTTTGTCCCTGACGAGGGCCTCGTGGGGGACAAATGAGGGGGTCGTGGGGGACAAACGAGACCCTCGTCGGGGACAAACGGCAACCCCGTCGGGGACGGACGGGAAGTCCATTGATTATCAACAAAATATAAAACAAGGAAAGAAAAAGTAAGTATAAACGAGAAAAGTAATAATTAGAGACAAATGGAAACATTCTTGATTCGTGCCCTCCAGCTCGTGCTGAGCCTCTCGCTGCTGGTGATTATCCACGAGATGGGGCACTTCCTCTTCGCCAGGCTGTTCAAGACGCGGGTGGAAAAGTTCTGCCTCTTCTTCGACCCCTGGTTCACCCTGTTCAAGTTCAAGCCCAAGCGCAGCGAGACGGAGTATGCCGTCGGCTGGTTGCCCCTGGGCGGATACGTGAAAATCAGCGGCATGATAGACGAGTCCATGGACCTGGAGCAAATGAAACAGCCGCCCCAGCCGTGGGAGTTCCGCAGCAAGCCGGCCTGGCAACGCCTGCTCATCATGGTGGGCGGCGTGCTGTTCAACTTCCTGCTGGCGCTGTTCATCTACTCCATGATACTCTTCGCCTGGGGCGACACGTACATCCCCGTGCAGAAGGCACCGCTGGGCATGGACTTCAACGAGACGATGCACCAAGCCGGCTTCCGCGACGGCGACGTGCTCATCAGCGCCGACGGCGTGCCTTTCGAGCGGATGGGCGCCGACTTGCTGATGGGCATTGTGGATGCCCGCCAAGTCACCGTGCTCCGCGACGGGCAGGAGGCATCCGTATATATCCCCGACGGCATGATGGACCGCCTGCTGGCAGACAGCACCCGCTTTGCCGACTTCCGCATCCCCTTCGTGCTGGACAGCCTTGCCGCGCAAGGTCCTGCCGCCTTGGCAGGCTTGCAACCGGGGGACAGCATCACGCAGCTGGACGGACGCAACATCGCCTACTTTGATTTCAAGGAAGAGATGCTCAAACGCCAACAGACCTTGGCCGCCACCCCGTCGGACAGCCTGTCGCAAGCCTTGCGCAGCATCCACCTGACCTACGTGCGCCGGGGCGTGACAGACACGGTGAGCCTCCGTGTAGACACCGCCTTCACCATGGGCGTCTATGCCGTGGCGCAAACCGACCGCCTGCTGCCCGTGGTGCAGAAGGACTACGGCTTCTTCGCCTCCTTCCCCGCCGGGGTCAAACTGGGCGTGGAGACGCTGAAGGGATACGTGGGACAGATGAAGTACCTCTTCTCCAAGGAAGGGGCCAAGCAACTGGGCGGGTTCGGCGCCATCGGCAGCATCTTCCCCGCCACGTGGGACTGGCACCAGTTCTGGTACATGACCGCCTTCCTCAGCATCATCCTCGCCTTCATGAACATCCTGCCCATCCCGGCGTTGGACGGCGGGCACGTGCTCTTCCTCATCTACGAGATTGTGGCACGGCGCAAACCCAGCGACAAGTTCATGGAACGGGCGCAGATGGTGGGCATGTTCCTGCTCTTCGCCTTGCTCATCTGGGCGAACCTGAACGATGTGATACGGTTCCTGTTCTGAGGACAAGGCCCCGCACGGAAGCGGACAGATACAAGAATCCCCCGCCGTCGGCTGCGCAAGGCGCACGATGGCGGGGGATTGTCATATCCGGGGCGGAGGATGCCGTCAGCGCACGACGGACACCACGCGGCCCTGTTCAAAGATAATCGTGCTTTGGTTGGGCATCATCCAGCGGGTGCGTTCGCCGCTCTTCCGCACGAAGTCCGCCACCCCTCCGGCCAGCAACGCTTCGGTTTCGTTCATACCCTTCACCACGCGCCGCGCCCGGATATCGTCCCAATGGGTCACAGGCTGGGCAGGCGTCCGGACGATGTATTGCTGCAATTCGCCCAGCCACTGGTCTTGCCGGGCGGCAAAGTCGGCCCATTGCTGCCGGGTCTTCTCCTTCTCCGGGTTCATCCGCTCGAAGGCAGTCCCCTTCATCTCGCCCAGGAAGCCGGGCGACACGAGGCTGATGCTGTCGGCCAGCAGATTCAGGCGGGTTCCTTCCTGGGTCAGACGCAGGCGGCAGGTGTAATAGGGCGCTTTCTCGTCGTCGTCATTCAGTCCCACAGCCATCACCGCACGCCATTGCCGCCCCTGCACGTCCATCGCCTCCAGACGGGCCTTCTCGTCCATCTGCGTCACGAAGACCAGGCTTTGCACAAAGATGCCGTCGGGTTCCCGGCCGGCCAAATCGACCGTAAGCGCACGTGCCATCAACCCGTCGGCCAGCACATACGAGGCCGGCAAAGCAGCCGTGTCCAGGGCCTGTTCCGTCTTGTCCTTCCCCAGCAGCTTCTTCAGCCGCCCGCCCAGCTTTTGCGCCGAGAGTCCCTGACCCAGTACGGCGAGGAGCAGGAAGGAGATGAGTAATCGTTGTGTCATATGCTTTTCCATTCGTTAGGTTAGTACATAGAAAGCCGGGAGGCGCACGTGCGGGGCTTCATCCTTTTGGGCGCGGACTGCACGGCTCATGCAGACAGGCCACATCCTGCCCCGCATAGTCCGCGTAATCCGCGCCCACTCTATGTTCGTACAAAAGTCCGACGCCGGCCGGCGTCTCCCGGTGTCCGTCAGAAGCGGACGCCCAGTCTCAGTCCCGTAAAGGCCATGTTGAACCAGTCTACCTTCTGGTTGTCATAGACAAAGCCTATGTTGAACTTGGGCAGCACGTTCAGACCGGCCTGTATCTCGTAGGCAAAGCCTCCAGCCTCGAAATCCACTGCGTAGCCGTATCCCAGGCTGAAGCTGGCAAAGGCGGTCATGCCGGCAAAGAGCACGGGCGAAGTGCCGCGTATGCCGGTCATCACCTGCGGCGTGATGCTCTCGCCGAAAGCGTTCACCTGGGCAAAGGCTTTTGCCTTGAGGATATCCCAAGCCACGTATTGGTTGAAGCCGTGCCGGTAGCCCAGGCCGAAGTCGATGGCCAGGCCGTCGCCCTGCACATCAGCGCCGAGCTTGCCCAGGCCCACTTCGAGGAACATGCCGGACAGGTCGGTCTTTTTCTGTTTAGACACCGTGGTGCTCGTCACCAGCTGTGCGTTTGCCGTGGCGCAGACGAAGGCCACCAGCATCATTGCAAGAATCTTTTTCATAATCAATGTGTGTGTTAATAGTTAATGAAATAAGTACAGTTTGTCGGCAGGACGGGCTCAGTTGCTCAAGGCTTTGGTCTTACCCGTAGGATTGATGCGGTCCATGTAGGGATAGACGGTGGTAATCCATTCGTAGTCCCCGTCTTCTTTCTTGGCCGTACGGAAGTTGACATACTTGCCGGGGAAGCCGGACACCTCGACAATGATATACTTGCCTTTCTCGTCCGAATGGGCGTTGAACGTGGCAGCCACGATGATATCGGCATCGGCCTCGCGGGCGGCCCGGTAGAGGGCGCGGGCCTTGAAGTTCTCCAACTGGTCGTAGGTCAGTGTCTCGACCGACTTTATCTCATACTGGTAAGGCCCGTAGTCCTGACGCACCTGCCCCTCCAAGATTTGTATCTCAGCCACTAAGGGTTTGATGTACACATCCTGCTTGGGCTCGATGATACGGGACTGCGACTGCTCAAACTGGGTCTGTCCCCACGCCTGGCCCACGCCTGCGCAAGCCAGGATGGCCACTGCGGCCACATACTTAAACGCTTTCTTCCACATACGCTTTTGTCATTAATGTTTCGCCCGCCCACTCCCCCGGACGGGCCTACTCGGGTCAAGGATGACGGGGAGTCCGCACAACCGCTCCTCCGTCCATAAACGGCAGGCGGTTATCATTCATCCGTTACCGCAAAGATAAAAACAATTAATGAAACAAAAAAAGCCTATACCGTGCCCGTGTACCTATGTGGCTGTAATCGGAGATAGGCCTGGAAAATAGCGGCTTATGCTGTCCATTTTTATTCGGTAGCGACGCGCCGCCGGAGGGAAGGCAGAAAAAGACGAACCGCAGGGACACGTGTCGGCACGCGTCTCTGCGGTTCGGGAATAGGGATGACTGCCGGAGGATGGCTCAGAACAGCTTGGCGGGATATTCGCCGGCATCCACCAGCGACTGTATCTTGGCCACTACGGCCGGGCGGTCTTCGGGATAGGTGACGCCGAACCATTTGCTCGTCGTGTCCAATACCTCCACCGTGGCCGTGCCTTCCTTGATGAGCTTGTCCACCATGAGAGGGATGAAGAACTCGCTCTTGAGGTTCTCCATGTTCTTCGGGTCGGACAGGAAGCCACGGAAGTAGTCGGCGCTATAGGCGAAGTAGTCGGGCGTGAAGCCCCAGAAGTTCATGCTGACGGGCGTGGTCTCGGGCGTGGCCACCCACTGGTCGTCGTCGTCCAGGTACTTCACCTCGCCGTCCATGCGCTGAATCTTGGTGCGCTCCACCACCGAGGTCAGCCGACGATGCTCGTCGGTGCCGCAGATGCCGCGCGACACGGTGCCGCTCTCGCTCAGCGTGTTGCCCACGCGGAAGCCCACCATGGCATACGTGTTCTTGCTCCCCTCGGGCAGGGCGGAGAGGAACTTGCCCATCACCTGGAACGAGTCGCGCCCGTAGAAGTCGTCGCAATTGATGACCGCGAAGGGTTCGTGGATGACGGGGGCGCCCATCAGCACGGCGTGGTTCGTGCCCCAGGGCTTGGTGCGTCCCTCGGGACAGGTGAAGCCTTCGGGCAGGGCGTCGAGCGACTGGAATACCAGCTCGCAGGGGATGTGTCCCTCGTACTTGGAGATAATCTTCTCGCGGAAGTCCTGTTCAAAGTCTTTGCGGATGACGAACACCAGTTTGCCGAAGCCGGCGTGGATGGCGTCGTAGATGGAGTAGTCCATGATGGTCTCGCCGTTGGGGCCCAGGCCGTCCAACTGCTTCAGGCCACCGTAACGGCTTCCCATGCCGGCGGCCAGGAGGAATAGAGTAGGTTTCATTGCAGTAAGTTGCTTTAAAGGTTCATATCAAGTTAGATGCCGCAAATGTACAAAATAAATACATAAGTAGGCGCAAAGTCACCCTTATTTCAGACAAAGGCACGCGGCCCGCCGGGCGATACCATGCCCGCCTGCTGGCGATACTATGCCCGCCCACTGGCGATACTGTCCCCGCCCGCGGGGACTATAATGCCAGCCGGCGGGAAGTACTGTCCCCCTATGCGCTGGAAGCCAGGCCCGTGCGCCGGGCAGGGAGAGGCAGGGCCGGCGGCGGTCAGAAGGGATAGCCGATGGCGAAGTGCAGGGCCGTGCTGTCCATGAAGCGGCGGATGTTGTAGTAGCCGCGCTTGCCCGTGTCGTAGGGTTCGTGCAGGGCGATGCCCCAGTCCAGGCGGAAGACGAGGAAGCCCAGGTCGTAGCGCACGCCCACGCCGGTGCCCAGGGCGATTTGCCGGGCGAAGTCCTTCAGGCGGAACTCGCCGCCGGGACGGGCGGGGTCGGGACGCATCAGCCAGACGTTGCCCGCGTCGAGGAAGACGGCCCCGTGCAGGTCGCTGATGAGGCGGAAGCGGTATTCCAGGTTGGCCTCCAGGCGGATGTCGCCCACGTGGTTGATGAAGGCATACGTGTCGTGGCGGTCGGCGGGATAGCCTCCGGGCCCCACGTTGCGGGCGGCGAAGGCGCGGACGCTGTTGGCCCCGCCGATGTAGAACTGCTCGGTGTAGGGCGCGGTGGTGGCGTTGCCGTAGCTCCAGATGACGCCCAGGGCCAGGCGGGCGGCGAGGGACTGGTTCTTGTCCAGCCGGTGGTTGTAGCGCGCCTCGGTGTTCAGCTTGACGAACTGGGCGAAGGGCACGCCCAGCAGCTTCTTCCCCTGCCGGCCAAAGGGCTGGCCGAAGGCCCCGTATACCAGGGAGGTGACGTTGCCCGCCGAGGTCAGCGTGGTCTGCCACCACACGGGGCGGCGGCGGCCGGGACGCTGGCTGCCATCCAAGGTGAAGGAGTATTCCATGGCCGGGATGAACTGGTCGCGCAGGCTGACGTAGAGCGCGGGGTTGTCCTCCTGCAACTGGCGGAACTCGTCCGTGGGGTCGCGCAGGACGTTGAACGTCAGGCGGAAGGGGGTGAAGCTGTGTTTGACGCCGGCCGAGGGCTGGAAGTCGTAGGTGGCGTTGCCGCCGAAGGCCAGCAGCTTGTAGTAGCGGGCGCGGCTGACCTGGTCGACGTAGAGGCGGAAGGTGGTGGTGGCGGGGAAGTCGTACTCGTTGCCGCCCATGCGGGGGAAGACCACGCGGGGAAACGTCAGCGACGTGGCCAGGCCCAGCTCGTAGCTGTTCATGGCCGAGCTGCGGTCGCGCCCGGTCTGCCACTCGTAGGAGCCTTTCAGTTCGACGCCCCACTTCTCTCCCCCGCCAAAGACGTTGTTCTTGGTCAGCGTAAAGGAGGCGCCGGGCCCCGTCTGGTTGTTGCTCTTCATCTTGATGTTGAAGTCCAGCTCGGCGTCATACGGCTTGTCCAGGGCGGCCACGATGCGGACGTCCAGCGTGTCCACGGTGAGGGCGGAGTCGCGCGGAGTGTACTGTATCTCGGTATACTTGAAGATGCCCACGTTGGCCAGGCGCTCCTGCACGCGGGTCTGCCGATACAGGCTGTAGAGCGAGGCGGCCGACCGCTGGCGGGAGATGCCGGCGCTGTCTTCTACCTGCCTCTTGGCCCGGAAGCTCTGGTAGTCCGTCCAGCGGTGCAGCATCCGGGGGCGGACGCGCAGGCGGTCGTGGTAATGGATGGTGAGGCCGCGGTAGGTGACGCTGTCCGTGGGCGCCTCGCCGTTCTTGCCCAAGAGCCAGACGGACTTGCGGCCGATGCGGAAGGGGCGTTCGGCGGCGGGGGGCATGCCCTCGACGGGGACGAGCCTCATGGCCACGCGGCGGCCGCCGAGGAGGGCGGTGTCGGCCTGGTAGGTGAGGTAGTCGGGGCGGAAGTAGTAGCAGCCCACGTTGCGCAGGAGGTTGCTCAGGCGCTGGCGTTCGCCGTCGAGGTCGGGGACGTTGAACTGCTCGCCCGGGCTGATGAGCGAGCGGCGGCGGGCCAGGCGGAAGATGCGCTCGGTGCGGGGGGTGAAGCCTTGGTAGGCGACGCTGTCGATGAAGTACGGGAGGCCCATGTGGATGTGATACCGGACGCGGGCCTTGAGAGAGTCGCGGGCGGAGGGGAGGACGTCGTAGGAGACGGTGCCCCGGAGGTACCCGTAGTCGTGCAGCAGGTTCTGGGCGGCCTGGCTGCGGATGGCGGGGTTGACGGCGGAGAGGAGCACGGGCTCGGCGCCGAACTTGTCGTAGATCCACCGTCCCAGCCCGCGCCGGTAGTGGTGGAAGCCGTTCCACACCCACAGGCCCAGGGGGAAGGGGATGCGGACGTAGGGGCTGCCCAGCAGCGAGTTGTTGGGAGCCTTGGCCAGGGCGGCTTCTGCCTCCTCCAGGGCGGTCTCGCCCAGGGGGGTGGGTTGGGGATTGTCCACCAGGGTGGGCCGCTGGCCGATGTAGAGCGTCTCGCCCTCGGGCAGGCGGCGGGTGGTGCTGCATCCGCCCAGCAGGCAGAGGCAGAGGCACGCATATATATAATGTATAGGCCGCAAGCGGCGCGTTGTCTTCATAGGCAGTATGGTTTGTCAATGTCAATATTCGGTTTCGCGGTTCCTCCCTCCCCCGTCCCTCCCTTGGGGAGAAAGGTTTCTCCCTAAAGAAGAGACACGTCTCTCATCAAGTAAGAGACACGTCTCTCATCGGGCAAGAGACAAGTGTCTCATCCGACAAGAGACACGTCTCTCATCCCAGATGACCCTTCGGTCTCATCCAGCATGACCCTTCGGTCTCATCCCAGATGATCCTTCGGTCTCATCCAGCATGACCCTTCGGTCTCGTCCCGCATGACCCTTCGGTCTCGTCCCGGATGACATCGGGATGTCTTCCCGCATGACATCGGGATGTCTTCCCGCATGACATCGGGATGTCTTCCCGCATGACATCGGGATGTCTTTCCGTATGACATCGGGATGTCGCTCTTGGGGCCTCCGAAGGGCCGGGAGGGGACGGGCGGGTGTCTCATTTCTCCTCATCCTCCTTTGCCTCCCCGTCCCCCTCGGCGGGCGGGGCCGGACGCTTGCGCCGGAAGATGAAGAGCTCGCCCAGGCGGTCCATCTTGCGGCGGAGCACGAGGCCGGCGCCCGTCTCGGTGATTTCTCCGTCGAGCACGCTCTCGTAGTTCTTGTTGTGGAAGACGCGGATGTATCGGGTGCCGGACTGGTCGAGCCGGTATTCCAGGGACAGGTTGTCGATGAAGGACTCGGCCGAGTTGGTGGCATTGGCTCCGGTGGAGACTTTGCCGCCGATGACCACCTGGATGCGGTCGTTGAAGAACCGCTGCGAGTATCGGAAACTATAGTCGGTCTGCGTGGCCCCGGTCTCGGCCGAGGTGCGGTCTTCCACCCCGACGCTGATGCTGGCTCCCTTCACCGAGCCTGCCAGCGAGTTGATTTGGTTCTGCAACACGCTGTTGAGGGCGGCTCCCATGCTCAGGCCTCCTCCCTTGGCGCCGCTGTTGAGGTAGATGCCCGTGGCCAGCATGGCGATGGCCTGCTTGCTCCGCTCCTCGGCGCCCATGGCCTGGAGTTCGTTCTGCACGGCGGCGTCCTCGGGGGCTGCGATGTCGAAAATCAGGTCGGGCGACTCCAGGCGGCCTTCGATGCCGATGGACACGTCGAAGTCGACGGAGCGTTGGTCGCCCTGGTCTCCGTCGCCCACCGAGGCCCTCACCCTCTCCGTGGCCTTCAGGCTGAGGAGGGGATTCATCAGGTCGCCTCTCCAGTCGACGTAGCTGCCGGTGTTGAACTGGAATTCCTTGAGGGGGATGATGGGCAGGGAGTACTTCATCAGTCCGCCGGACAGGGTGTAGCGTCCCGTCAGGCTCATGTCGCCTTGGGCGGTGTATTGCAGGTTGAGGTCGCCGCCTCCCTCCAGCTCGATGTATTTGTCGCCGGCGGGGGTGAGGTCGGCGCGGAGGCGGACGGCGTCGTCGATGTGGACGGACATGTACATTTCCATGCCTCCCAGGGATACGGCGCGCTCCAGGGCCGAGGTGTCGCGGGAGAGGGTGTCGGTGAAGTCGGTGAACTGCACGAGGCCGGTCAGCCGGTCTTCCACCGTGAGGGGCGAGTCGGTCAGCACGTAGGTGACGTTGGTGTTGCCCAAGAGGCTCATCTGCCCCCTCACGGTCAGGCCGTCCAGGGGCCCGCGCACGGCGGCGTTGATGCCCACGAAGACTTTGCCGTAGACCAGGCTCTCGCGGGTGCGGGGGGCGTCGAGCAGGTTGTAGTTGTCGGCCCTGAGGGTGAGGTCGGCGGTCGGGCGGGCGGGGTCGGCCAGGCTGACGGCGCCGTCAATCTGGAAGGGGTTGCGGCTGGTGGTGTAGATGGAGAAGCGGTCGAAGGACAGCGTGTTGCCCGCGATGCGCACGGGGCGTCCGTCCAGGTAGTAGCGCGCTCCCAGGGGCCGGACGTAGACCGAGGCGGTGTCCAGGTGCAGGCTGCCCTCGATGGCGGGGGCGGACGTGGTGCCTCCGATGCTGAGCTGCCCGTTGAGGTGCCCGTCCAGGCTGGCCATCCCGTCGGGCACGAAGGCATTGGCCATGCCGAGGGGCAGGCGGTCTACCGTGGCCTTCAGCCCCAGGGCCTCGTCGCCCCCGGCCCCGCCCACCGTTCCGCCGGCCCGGGCCACGGTGCGCCCGTCAAAGTCCAGGCGGGCGCCCAGGCGGTGGCCATCGTCCGGCAGGGGCATCCAGGCCACGTCCACGCCCAGGTTGCCCACGGGACGGTCTTCGTAGGTGAGGGAGTCCACGCTGGCTTGGGCGGAGATCTGGAAGGCGCGGCTGGTCTGCACGTAGTCGGCCCCCACGCTGAGGAGGCCTGTCAGGCGCGGCAGGTAGGGCATGACCTGGCTCAGCTCGCTGAGGCGGAAGCGGGTGAGGGCCAGGTGGATGTTCTGCAGGGAGACGGTGTCGCGGGCGTCGGACTGCATGCGGAATCCCATGCCGTCGCCCCCCTGCATGTCTATGTTGGCGTAGACGCGCATGTTGCGGTGGAGATAGAGGTCGTTGCGCCCGTCGGCAAAGCGGAAGGTGCGGTAGGCGATGACAGGCTCGTCGGGGGTGAGGTGGAACAGGAGGCCGTTGCCCTTGCCGTGTCCCTCGGTCAGCGGCTGCACGTTGAGGCCCAGCAGCACCCCGGTGCGTCCCTTGGCGTCGGTATAGTGCAGGGTCAGCTCGGCGTCTTCGTTGCGTATCTCGCCGGTCAGGGTGCTGCGGAAGGTGATATGCGGGTTGCCCGGCCCGTTGACCACGCCGCCCTGCAGGCGCATGCGGGTGGTGTCCTGATGTACGGCGAAGAACAGGGTGTCCAGCTGCAAGGAGTCGGTCTTCAGCCCCTCCACGGCGGCGCGCCCGTTGATGCCCCGGCTGGGGGTGAAGCCAAACTGCACGCGCATCCGCCGGAACGTCATCCCCTCGCGGGCCAACAGCCATCCTGCCGGGTTGTCGCTGCCGGCGCTGAGGGCCATGCCTGCCGAGGGAAGCACGCGGCGCAGGGCGGCATGATCCAGGCGGCGGTCTTCAATCTGCCGGGCCAGCAGGGCCATGAAGCGGTCGGAACGTTCTAGCAGTTCCTTCAGGGTGCTGCGCGCCCGGAAACTGAAGTCCAGGTCGCCCGCGCCGAGGTGCAGCTTGATGGAATCCTTGCGGGCCTCTGCCTGCAAGCCGAAGGCCAGGGGATGCTCCAAGGGCTTGTCCAGCAGCCCCAGCCGTTGCAGGTCGGCATGGGCGACGTCCAGGTTCAGCCTTCCGTCCATGTAGGAGCGGTCCAGGTGGAGATTGCCCGCCAGGTTCATGCCCAGCAGGGGGTTGTCGCTGCGCATCTCCACCCGGGCCAGGCACTGCCGCAACGAGGCTTTCAGTTCCACTCCGGCCACGTCCAGCTGCCCGTATTCCAGGCGGTCGAGGGTCAGGTCGGCCTGCGCCAGGGTGTGGGGCGACAAGGGGTCGAAGCCTTGCCCCCGGGCGGCAAGCCGGGCGGAGAACAGGCGGATGGAGTCGCGGGGGAGGAAGTGGTCTACGCGGAGGGAATCCGCCGTGAGGTCGGCCTGGTAGACGCCCGTATGCAGGTCGTAGGCGGCGGCCAATGCCAGGGTGCCACTGCCCTCCGCCAGGTCGAGCGAGGCGGTGCAGCGGTTGCCCTCAAGAGCAAGGCGGGTGGACAGGCGCATGCTGTCCGGGATGAGCAGCGAGCCGTCGGGCTCCGTCCCGCCGAGGGCGGTAAGAAAGTTCAGGTCTTGCGTCTGTATGTCCAGGTCGAAGTTGCCGCTGCGGGTCAGGGAGTCGGAGACGTTCCACAGCTCGCCTCCCCCGGACAGGGAGAAGGCGCCCGGCAGGTCGACGGAGAAGCGGGATATCTGCATTTGCCTCAAGTTGCCCTCCGTCCCCGCATGCACCACCAGCGGATGGAAGGGATAGGCCCGACGGAAGGATTCGGGCAGGCCGCCCGTCAGCAGCATCACGTCCTGCTTGCCGATGCGGGCGTCCAGCCGGGCGGAAAGCCGCGCGCCGGCATCCGTGGGCGCCTCTATCATCCGCCACGGGGCCTGCGCCGTGAGGTTCACCTCGCTATGGGGAGTGAGCAGGCGCAACGAAGGGACACGCAGGCGGAGGGAGTCGGCCACCAGCTGCCCGGTGAGCGACGTGATGCTCAGGCCCGAACGCTCGTCCAGGGAGAACTCGCGGATGCGGGCCCGCACGTCGCGTCCGGCATAACGCACCGAGTCGATGCCCAGGCGCAGGCGGTGCACCGCGATGTGCGAGGGGTCGAAGCCGGAAGAGGCGGCAGACGCAGCCGCCGGCGCGCCCACGTCGTAGGTCAGGGCCGTATTGTCCAGAAGCAGGCGTTGGCCGTCGTAAGCCCCCAGGCCCAGGTCGGCACGGACTTCGTCCACCCGCAACGCGCCCACGCTGGCGGCAAGGGCCATCGAGTCGAGGGGCATGCGCAGGTCGACGGAGACGTTGTCCAGCCGGAGCGTGTGCAGCCACACCTTCCAGCGCAGGGGCGTCGAAGCAGTGTCGGCCGGATTGGCGGCCGTGGTGTCGGTCAGGGAGAGTTGCAGGTGGGTATCCGCCAGCGACACTTCGTTGAGCACGGCGCTTTCCTGCCCCAGGTCGATGCCGTGGCTGCGCAGGTGGAAGCGTCCCAGCGTCCCCTTCAGCGACAGGCCTTCCAACAGCCCGCCGGTGTTCACCGCCACGTCGTCCAGCGTCACCCCGTCCACCTCGACCCGTCCCTGCAACAAGGGCCAGGCCTGCACGCGCACGCTGAGGCTGCCCAACGCCAGCAACGTATCCGCCCCGTCGGCGGAAGGGCCGGGCACGCTGTCGGGCTGCACCACATGCACGCCCCGCACCACCAGATCCAACGGAAAGCGCAGGTCGATGCGCTCCACCCCGATTTCCATCCCCGTGGCCTCCGAGGCCAAGGTCATTGCCTGGCGGCGAATCAGGTCTTGCACGGGAGGCACGTAGAGCAACACCGCGACGAGCACAAACAGCATCACGGGGGTGAAGGCCACCCACAGGGCCGGACGCACCCAACGGTTTTTCTTTTTGGGAGAAGTATCTTCTGCAGACATAGGCCGGATAGAATACTAAAACGGGCTACAAAGTAAACAAATATTTCGGAGATATGCTCCACCCGGAGGACGAAAAAAGGCGGACGGGACGGCCCCGACGACAGAGAAACCCCTCTCCCACCCGCCTCCAAAGGCCCTCCGACCGGGGACTATACTCCCACCGACCGGGGATTACCGTTCCACCGACCGGGCGTTACTATGCCAGCAAGCGGGCGTTACTACGCCACTATGCGCTGACAGTCAGTCCGTTTGCGGGGGATTCAGGCAACAGGCGCGAGAAAAGGGCCGGGAGGCGGAAGAACCGAAGGCCGGCAAAGGCCTTACAGACCAATCTTACAGCGGTATGGGACGCGGGGACTTACGCCAGGCGGGCCCGGTAGGCCTCGGCTGCGGCCAACACCTGCTCCACCCCCACGCATACCTCGCGGGCAGCCGTCGCCAATTCCTCCCGGAAGGCCTCGCCCCGGGCATTCTCCAAACAGCGCAGCAGAGCGACCAGGCGCGCGGCGCCCAGCAGAGTGAAGAGCGGAATCATCTTGTGGGCCACCGCCGACAGTTCGTCTGCATCCCCCCGCGCAGCCGCAGCCTCCAGACGGGCCCGGTGCGCGCGGGTCTCCTCGACGAAACTTTGCAGGATGGAACGGGAAGTCTCCGGGTCGTCGGCCGAGAAGGCCGTCAGCGCCGAGAAGTCCGCGCCGCCGGCATCGCCCGTGTCGGCATCGGCCGCATCCGGCGCCTGCGCCCCCGCATCTTCCGCCGCAACTTCTCCGTCGGCAGCCCCGGGGACGATGCGCCCCAACAAGGCCAGCAGGTCGGCCAGCGAAAAAGGTTTGTGCAGGCAGCCCGCAAAGCCGTGTGCCGACAGCTCCGCGGCGTCGACGTCGCTGCGGGCGGTGACCGCCACGATGGGCAGGACGCGCGCCTGGGGGATGTTGGAGGCACGAAGCAACTGCACCAACTCGAATCCGTTGATGGCCGGCATCTGCACATCGGTCAGCAAGACGTCGAACGTGCGGGTGCGGAGGGCGTCGAGCAGCTCGTCCACCTGCTGGCAGGCCACGGCCTCGATGCCGCCCTGTCGCAACATGGCCACGGTGAGGGTGAGCTGGATGCGGTCGTCGTCTATCAGCAACACCCGGCGCGCAGCCTCCGGAACGGGGGAAGCTGCTGCGGGAGCGGAAGCAGCCCCGCCCCCCTTGCCGTCTCCGCCCTCAGCAGCCGTCTCCCCTCCGTCCGGCGCAGCGGCAGACACGGCCCTGTCCAGCGGCAGGCTCACCGTGAAGGTGCTGCCCTCGCCCGGCGCGCTCTGCACGTCGATGTCGCCCCCCAGCAGTTGCACCAGCATGCGCACAATGGACAGTCCCAGGCCGAAGCCCTCCTGTCCCTGCGCGCCGGGCAGTCGCGTGAACTCCTGAAAGATGCGGTCGCGGTCGGCAGGCTCCATGCCCCGCCCGGTGTCGGCCACGGCGAGCACCAGCCGGTGTTCCCGATAGCAGGCGGTCAGGGTGATGCTGCCACGGTCGGTAAACTTCACGGCATTCGACAGCAGGTTGCCCACGATTTGGCGCAGGCGCAGCGGGTCGCTCACAAAGGGCTCCTGCAGTTCGGGAGACACGCGGCAGTGCAGCGCCAGACCCTTGGCGGCGGTGAGCGGCTCGAAGCTGACGCGCACCTCGTCCAGCAGCCGGGCCGGATAAAAAGGCACGCGGTTGATGTCGGCCTTGTGGCGGTCGAGGCGGTGAAAGTCCAGCAGGTCGGTGACCAACTTCAGCAGGTGGGTGGCAGACGATTGCATGTTGTCCAGATAAAAGCGCTGGCGGGGTTCGGTGGTCAGCCGTTCCAGCAGTTCGGCATAGCCCATGATGGAGCCCAGCGGCGCCTTGAAGTCGTGCGTAATGGCCAGCATCATCCGCTCGCGTGCGGCCAGCAGGTCTTCCGCCTGACGGCGGGCCTCCTCCAACTGCCGGCGGTAGCGGTTGCTGCGAGTGATGTCCCGGCCGATAAGGAGGGAGAAGAGGGCGGCCAGCAGCACGGCCCCCATGGCTATGCCCCCGATGGTCTCGGCCGAATGCCTCCTCAGCCCCTGCCTGCGTTGCGCGTCCAGGCGGGCCGTGCGCAGCAGGCTGTCTTGGTAGTGGCGCAAGAGGGTGTCTATGCGGGCCGTGAGGCGGGTGTTGACGTGCTGCAGGCGGGTCTTGCGCTGCCGGATGAGGGTGTTGACCCTCCGCTCGCGCTCCAGGATGGTGCGCAGGCGGGCTTGCAGGGTGTCCACGGGATTGTAGGCTTCGAGCAGAGTGTCCTCGCTATACTCCAGCCGGGTATTGACATGCACCACGGAGTCTTGCTTGGGCGGAGCAAAAGCGTCGCGCAGCCGACGGAAGAATCCCTTGCGTTCGTGAGGCGTCACCAGCGTATCCAGATGCCTCACCACCCGCCGCTGTACGCGGGGACGCACCAGCACCGTGTCGCGGGCCGTCACCAGACTGTCTATCAGCGCGGTCGAGATAAGGCTGTCGTTGGCCTCGGTCAACGTGTGCAGGATGCGCACGGTGTTGTAGTCTTTCTCGCGCAACAACGCGGCCAGGCTGTCCACCCACTGCGTGTCCTGTTCCTCGGTACGCGCCAGCATCTCCACCTCGCGCTGCACGTAATACAGCGAGCCTATCAGCACCGCCAGCAACACGGTATAGCCGGCAGCCACCTTCAGTCGGGATACATTGTTCATGCGTCAGTCTCCTATATCTTATCTATCTTCTGCGCATCAGCAGTCGTTTGTGTATGATAACCCAATAAAAGCCTCGTCCTGCGGGAATATAAAAGCCCCGTCCCTGGGTTCAACAGGAAGCGCCCCCTATCTCTGGGACGACAGGGCGGGAAGTCCGGCGGCGGAAACGCAGGTAGAAGCAGACGCCAGCCGTGGTGAGCCCGAAGGGGAAAGCCATCCAGATGCCCACCAATCCCCATCCCAAGGGGAAGGCAAACAGATAGCCCAACGGGAGGGACACGACGAAGTAGGCCACGAAGGCCATGCCCATCATCAGGCGCACGTCGGCCATACCACGCAGGGCATTGGCAAAGGTGATTTGCAAGCCGTCGCCAAACTGGTAGATCAGAAAAGGTACGAACAGGGCGGGCACCAGGGCCGACACCTCGGCATTGTCCGTAAACCATCCGCCCACCTCGTAACGCATGGCGAAAACCAGGGTCGAGAGCACCACCGCCATGAGCATGATAAGATGGAAACCTGCGTAGGCCGAACGGCGCACGTTGGCCCCGTCGCCCAGCCCGCGGAAATTGCTGACGCGCACAGCCACCGCCGCCCCCATGCCGTAGTACATCATGAACGTAAACTGCGAGACGGTGAGCATAATCTGGTGCGAAGCCAAAGCCACCGTGCCCAGCCACCCCACCATGATGACGCTCAGACTGAAGGATGCCGTCTCCATGCCCATCTGCAGCCCCACGGGCCATCCCAATGCGTTGAGCCGGCGGAACAGCACGGCCGACCACCCACCGCGCAGCAATCCCACGCGATAACGACGGAAACGCCGGGCACGTAGCACCAGCCACGCGAAGCCTGCCACCATCAGTATGCGCGACAGCAACGTGCTCAGACCGGCGCCCAGCAAGCCCAGTTCGGGGAAACCCAGATAGCCGTTGATAAGGATGTAGTTGCCCACGATGTTCAGCGCATTGCCGCCCAGCAGCAACCACATGGCCGTGCGCGTGTCGGTAATGCCGTCGGCAAACTGCTTAAAGGCGTTGAACCACATGACAAATAGCAGCGACACGAGGAGTACCAAGTAGTAGGGCTTGATGAGCGGAATCAGCTCGGGAGGCTGGCCCAAACGCTCGATGTAGAAATACAACACGCCCATCACTGCCATCTCCGCCAGCGCCACCAGCGTATTGGCCACCAGACTGCACCGCAGGGCTCTCCCCGCTTCAGCTGCCTGTCCCCCGCCGTGCAGGGCGCCCACCACCGGAGTCAGCCCATAGCTGAAGCCCGTGCTGAAGATGATGCAGAGGTTGAACATGTTGTTGACAAACGAGGCGGCGCCCAGCTCGGCCGTGCTGTGGTGCCCTATCATCAGCGTGTCGGCAAAGCCCAGCACGATGACGCCCACCTGACCCACCACGATGGGCAGGCCCAGCCGGAAGAGCGCCCGGTAATGGCCGGCATACCCGCGCAACAGTCTCTTCATGAGGAAATGCTTTTATAGTATAACACATTGGCATTGCCGCGACGGAACGCCTGCCGGGCCCGAGCCTGCAACGACTTCGCGTCCACAGCCCGGTAGTGCTGCACCTCGCGCTCCATGTCGCCTGCCTGGCCTGTCAGTTCATACCAGGCCAGGTTGGTGGCCACGTTCAGGTAGTTGATATTCCCAAAGATATAGGTCGACTCGAATTTGTTCTTCACCTTGGCCAGTTCGGCCTCGGGCACCGGCTCTTGGCACAGCCGCTCCAGTTCTTCCCACACGGCAGCTTCGGCCTGCTGCAACGTCACTCCGTCCGACAGCCGCCCGCTGATGTGCAGCAACCCCGGGTCGCGCGAGCCGGACACATAGGCATCCACCGACGAAAACAGTTTCCGTTCCAACTGCAAGGATTGCGTCAGTCGGCTGGAACGTCCGTTGCTCAGAATGTCCGACAACGCATCGTAGGCGTAATAGTCCGCCTCGTCGCGCCCGCAGATGTGGAAAGCCATGTAGAGCGCATCGACAGGCACGTCGCGCTCCACCACCAGCCGGCGTTCTTCCTCCTGCCGGGGCTCGGCAGGCAACCGGCGGGGCGCCACCTCGCGCCGGGGGATGGGGCCGAACCACTTGTCGGCCAGGCGGCGCGTATCGTCCCACGAGATATGGCCGGTCACGGCCAGCACGGCGTTGTTCGGAGCGTAATGCCGATAGAAAAAGTCCTTCACTTGCTCCAGGGTGGCGTCGGCAATGTGCGACAGTTCGCGGCCGATGGTGGGCCAGCGATAGGGATGCACGCGGTAGGCCAGCGGACGGATGAGGTGCCCCAAGTCGCCGTATGGCTGATTGAGACACCGCTGGCGGAACTCCTCCATCACCACGCCCCGCTGCACCTCCAAGTTGCGTGGGCTGAAAGCCAGTTCCAGCATGCGGTCGGACTCCAGCCAGAAGCCTATCTCCACATTGGCGGCGGGCACGGTAAGGTAGTAGTTGGTGATATCGTTGTTGGTCCACGCGTTGTTTTCTCCCCCGGCCTGCTGCAAAGGCGTGTCATAGTCCGGGATATGCGCCGACCCGCCGAACATCAGGTGCTCGAACAGGTGGGCAAAGCCCGTGTGCTCCGGATGCTCGTCGCGCGCGCCCACGTCGTACACGATGTTCATCGCCACCATCTGCGTCGTGGTGTCCTCGTGATGCACCACCCGCAGGCCGTTGTCCAGTATGTGCCGGTTAATCTTCAAGGACAGTGACTTTGCTGATAACCACGTTCTCCACCGGACGGTCGTTGCGGTCGGTCTTCACCCGCTGAATCTTGTCCACCACGTCCATTCCCTCCAGCACTTCGCCGAAGACGGTGTATTCGCCGTCCAAATGGGGAGTGCCGCCCACGGTGGTGTAGGCCGCCTGCTGTTCGGGCGTGAACTCGAAGCGGGGCTTTCCCTCCATCTCCTTCTCGGCTTCGGCAATCAACTCGTCCTGCAGCTTCATCAGGCCGTCTTGGTCGTTGGCGCGGCGCATCTTATAGATGTCTTTGAGGTGCTTTTGCGCCAAGGCATTGAAGACGCTTTGCAGGCGCATCTGGTTGATTTGCTCCTCCATGTTGGCCAGCGAAGCCGGCGTGTAGACCTTGCCCGTGACGATGTAGAACTGGCAACCCGACGAGGCTTTCTCGGGGTTGACGCTGTCGCTCTGGCGCGCTGCCGACAAGGCGCCGCGCTTGTGGAAATACCGGGGATATACGAACTCGGCAGGCACCGTGTAGCCCACGTCGCCGGCGCCCAGCGACTGCCCCTTGGCCGCCGTCTTGCTCTGGGGGTCGCCGGCCTGAATCATAAAGTCCTTGATGACCCGGTGGAACAGGGTGCCGTCGTAGACTCCCTCGCGGGCCAGTTTGACGAAGTTGTCGCGATGTTTCGGCGTCTCGTTGTAGAGTTTCACCACGATGTCGCCCGCAGTGGTCTCCAGTTTCAGTTTGATTTCTTTTTCCATATCTTTACCTTGGTTGTTTCCCGGCCGGCAGGCTGTCAGTCCGCAGACCAACAAAGCCATGACCACGCCCACGTAGTGTTTCATTTATCTTTTTGTTTAATTTAAGCCTGCAAATATACGACTTTCAGTTCAAACCGCTTACCTTTGTGTACAATAAAAGTAGCCGTACTCATGAAATCTATCTTAATTGTAGAAGACGACATCACCTACGCCATGATGCTCAAGACGTGGCTGGGCAAGCAGGGCTTCCGGGTGGCCTCGGCCAGCAGCATAGCCCGCGCACAGAAATACATCGAGACGGAGAACGTGGACCTGATTCTGTCCGACCTCCGCCTGCCCGACCGCGACGGCACCGACCTGCTGCGCTGGCTGGCGGACAAGGGCCTGCCCGTGCCGCTCATCGTAATGACCGGCTATGCAGACATACAGTCGGCCGTGCAGACCATGAAGCTGGGCGCCTGCGACTACATTGCCAAGCCGGTCAACCCCGACGAACTGCTGAAGAAGATGGACGAAGCCCTGCAGAAGGCCGAGCGCCGGCCTGCCGCCACCGCTGCCCGCCCCCGGACGGAAGAGGAAGCCTCCGACTTTCTGGAGGGAGAAAGCGACGCCGCGCGGCAGCTCTACAACTATGTCCGTCTGGTGGCTCCCACCAACATGTCCGTCCTCATCAACGGCGCCAGCGGCACGGGCAAGGAATACGTGGCCCACCGCATCCACCGCCTGAGCAAGCGGGCCGACCGGCCGTTCATCGCCATCGACTGCGGCTCCATCCCCAAGGAGCTGGCGGCCTCCGAATTCTTCGGCCACGTCAAAGGCGCCTTCACCGGCGCGCTGACCGACAAGACGGGGGCGTTCGTAGAAGCCAACGGCGGCACCATCTTTCTGGACGAGATAGGCAACCTGAGCTACGAGGTGCAAATACAGCTGCTGCGCGCTCTGCAAGAAAGGCGGATAAGGCCCGTGGGCTCCGGACGCGAAATCAGCGTGGACGTGCGCCTCATCTCGGCTACCAACGAAAACCTGGAGCAAGCCATCGCCCGGGGCTCCTTTCGCGAAGACCTCTACCACCGCATCAACGAATTCACCCTGCGCATGCCCACCCTGCGCGACCGCCGCGAGGACATCCTGCTCTTTGCCAACTTCTTCCTCGACCAGGCCAACCGGGAGATGGACAAGCGCCTGACAGGCTTCGACGAAAAGGCCTGCCGACTCCTTCAGGACTACCCCTGGCCCGGCAACCTGCGGCAGATGAAGAACGCCGTCCGCCGGGCCACGCTGCTGGCCTCAGGCCCCTACATCACCCCCGCCGAACTGAGCGACCTGGCCACGCAGAGCACTGCGTCGCCCGCCCTGCCCCTGCGCGACGAGGAGACGGAGAAACAGCACATCCAGGAAGCCCTGCGCCAGACGGGCCACAACAAGAGCCGCGCCGCCCAGCTGCTGGGCATCGACCGGAAAACGCTCTACAACAAACTGAAGCTCTACGGCATCGAGGCCTGACGACGGAAGCTGTGGATTTTTTCCACAACAAGCCTCCACACTTTCCACACCTTTCCACAATCCGGGACACACGCCGTCCCCCCTCCCGTCATGCCCGCCGGCCACCGCCGCCAGGATGCCGTCCCCTCCCCCGCCCGGCGGCTTCCCAAGACACAGTGAACAGCCTGGTATTCAACGGTTAGTGGGACAGTAATTCCAGCGTGCTGACACTATAGTCCCAGCCGGCTGGCATAGTAACACCCGGCGGACGGGACAGTAATGCCCGGTCGGACGGCTTGGAAGGCAAGACTTCGGGCAAGGGACGGCGGGCATGGCACGGCATTTGCACTACACTTGTCAGACAACAACCCAACTTAACTATAAATACTGAAACGCAAAAGAACAACCGATTTAGCAAGAAAAGTTAGTATTAGTAGCAGTCCTGTTTATGTTTGTTTGTGGTAGTCCTTCTTCCCGTGCGATTCGACGGCGAGCCGAAGACCCGGGAAGGGGGACTTTTCTTGTCCCGTAGACCCGGACTGCCGGGTGGCCGAAGAAGAGTAAGCACACTAACGCAAAAAAAGCCGTTCCCTCCTTGTCTATTCTGGGGAACGGCTTTTTTGATGCCTGCCTTACCAGTGGCGTTCCGGATAAAGGTCGTTCCACCACTGCGGGCTGTCTTGCAGCCAACGGGCAAACCAGGCCATGATGGAGTTGTGCCACTGCACGCGCTTATCGTAGTCCAGGATGAAGTGGTTCTCCCCGTCCACCGTGATAAGTTCCACGGGCTTGCCCAGAATCTTCAGCGCATTATACAGCTGGATGCTCTCGCCGGTGGGCACGTTGGTGTCCGCCGTGCCGTGCAACAGCAGCAAGGGCGTGTTGATTTTCTCGGCGTTGAACAGCGCGCCGTGCCGGGTGAACAGCTCGGGATGGCTCCAGGGATAGCTGTTGGCAGCAGCCACCGCGTTGTACGAGTAGCCCCAATAGCCCTCTCCCCAGTAGCTGGTGACGTTGCTGATACCGGCGTGCGACGCAGCCGCGGCAAAGAGGTCTGTCTTTGTCTGCAGATACATGGTCATGAATCCACCGTAGGAAGCTCCCAGGCAGCCGATGCGCTTCGGGTCGACAAAAGGATGGGCCTCGCAGAACTTCCGCGTCCCTTCGATGATTTCGTCCGCCGTCCAGTCTCCCCAAGCATTGACGTGCCGGGCCGAGAACTCCTGCCCGTAACCGATGGCACCGCTGGGATTGATGACGTAGACCACATAGTCGCGCGAGGCAAACAGCTGGGCGCTGTACGGATTGGCGAAGCCCCGCGTGGTGGGCGTGGTGCCGCCGTAGTAGTAGACGATGAGCGGGTACTTCTTCTGCGGGTCGAACGAAGGCGGCAGGCACATCATGCCCTCTATCAGCGTCCCGTCGGCCGACGTGAAGTTCCACTCCTTCATCTCCCCCCATTCGATGGCTTCACGCTTCTCCCGCATCGGGTCGGCCAGCAAGACCGACTTGCCCTTCTTACGGTCGTAGAGATAGGCCACACCGCTGCTGGTGTTTCCTCCGCCCACATACGCCATCCGCGACGCGTCGTCGTCGGCCAGCGAGAAGGTG
The DNA here is from genome assembly GCA_949289265.1 of uncultured Bacteroides sp. GTDB lineage: Bacteria > Bacteroidota > Bacteroidia > Bacteroidales > Bacteroidaceae > Bacteroides. The sequence continues at coordinate 22,808 of CASENE010000058.1, read as the reverse complement.
GATATGACATCCTGCTCCAGCGGCAACAGCTCGAAAGCGTCCCGGGCGGGGGTGTAGCGGTAGATGTGCTGGCAGTCTTTGTCGGTCGTGTTGAAATAGATGCAACCGTCGGCACGGTTCCACGTTGCCGAAATGATGGCCGGATTAAAGTCGCGCGTGATGGGCTTCACCTCGCGGGTGGCACGCTCCATCAGGAAAGCCTGCACGTCGAACGAGTTTGCCACCGGATGATTGCCGCAGTTGCGGCCGACGCCTCCCAAGGCATCGGGGCCTCCCAGCAGGAGCAGCTGCTGTCCGTCGGGCGAATAAGAGCCGGAACTCAGCGAAGCGTCCCACTCCACCAGCGTATCCGCCTCCATCGTAGTCAGGTCTATCTCGAACAAAGACACCTGCGTGAAGGGCGACTTCGTGATGACCGGCTTGTAGGCCGCACAGAGCAGTTTGCTGCCGTCGGGCGAGATGTCGTTCAGGTAGACGCTGGTGCTGCCATAGGTCAGGCGTTCGGCCACGCCCGTTTTCAGGTCGAACTTGGTCAAGTAATAGCGGTCGCGCGCGCCGGGGATGCGGTCGTCCGGATGCAGCAGGCGCTTCAGCGGCCCGTCGACTGTCTCTCCCTTGTCCACTTCCGTATAAATCAGGTAGTCTCCGTTGGGCGACCAGCTGAAGCCACCTTCGGGCACGTTGCTGCAGAGCAGGTCGTTGCGCCCCGTAGCGGGGTCATACTGCCAAAGGTCGTTGCGCTCGCGCCCTGTCACCACGTAGCAGAGCTTGCTGCCTCTGGGCATCCACGACATCTGTTCGCCCACATTGGGCAGAATCACCCGTCCCGTCTTCAGCTCGGTCAGCTCCGTATGGGTGCGCGAACGCTTCCGGTCATAGCTGTCGCTGTAGCGCGTCAGCAGATACTTGCCGTCGGGCGAGAGCGATACGGAAACCACCCGGCTGCCGAAATTGGTGTCGAACAGGGAAAGGCGGCGCTTCAGGTCGGGCGATACGTGGCACACGACGCCGTCGAACCCGGCTTCCTTCTCCAGTTCACACTTCAGCACTGGCTTGGCCTTGTCACCGGGAGCGGCCAACAGCTTCACCACAATCTGACAATCGGCCTCCGGCTCCAGCCGCAAACTGATTTCCTCGGGACGCACCTGTGCCAGGCTGTCCTGCACCGTCAGCTTGGTGCGTTGCGACTTCCCGTTGACAAAGACCTCAAAACGGGACGGAGAAGAGACTTTCAACTTCCCTTTCCAGAAACGCTCGGCGCGCACCCGGGTGGTAAACAGATACAAAAGGTACTCTTCGGCAGAAGCATCCACCGCTACGAACCCGGCCGTGTCGGCCTGCACGCGGGCAGCCTGCCCAAAGTCAAAAGGTACATAGGTGTCCAGCAACTGGGCTGCGCCGAAACGTTCGCCTTGCTGATTGATGCTGTCGCCTTGCAAAGGAGTCCGCACCGCTTGGGCCGGACGCAAGTCATACTCTTTCACAACATCTTGCGAATGAGCCGTGAGAACTGCCGACATCAGCAGCCCCCAACCAAGAATCAAATTCTTCATGAACGAAATTAAGAAATAAGAATCAGGGAACTGAAAAATCGAAACCATTCCACAAGTTGCCGGGCGGAAGAGGAGCCACCACGTCAATGGGCAACTTGGAAACAGGATGGATGAAACGGACGCGACGAGCGTGCAGGCAGATGCTGCCGTCGGGATTGGAACGCGGGAAACCGTACTTCAAATCCCCTTTGATGGGACAGCCCATCTTGGCCAACTGGCAGCGGATCTGGTGATGACGGCCGGTTTTCAAGTCTACTTCCAGCAAGAAATAGTTTTGCGAAACGCCAATGAGGCGATAGTGCAACACAGCCCGCTTGCTGCTGGGACGTTCGGTGTCGCTGGCATAGCTCTTATTTTGCTTTTCATTGCGCACCAGGTAGTGCACCAGTTCACCCTCTGCTTGCGGCGGACGATTTTTCACCACTGCCCAATAGGTCTTCTTCACCTCACCATTCCGAAACATATCGTTCAGGCGGGACAAAGCCTTGCTGGTCTTCGCAAAAACCACCAGACCGCTCACCGGCCTGTCCAAACGATGGGTGACCCCGATGAAAACATTGCCCGGCTTGGCATACTTTTCTTTCAAATACTGCTTCACCGTCTCCGACAGAGGCGTGTCGCCTGTCTTATCCCCCTGCACAATTTCCGAGGCCGTCTTGTTGACGATGATAAGGTGGTTGTCTTCGTAAAGGACAGTCATTGTTCCACTAAAGAATGATAAAATAAAAAGTGAAGGGCCGGCGGGTCACACTCACACTGCCCGTTCCTGCCATTCACTCTCTGCGCATTATTTACATATTCATACCGCCATCTACCTGAATCACCTGGCCCGAAACATACGATGACATGTCAGAAGCCAGGAAGGTAGCAATGTTGGCCACATCCTCGGGCGTGCCGCCACGGCGCAAGGGGATGCGCTTGGCCCATTCGGCCTTCACCTCGTCCGACAAGGCATCAGTCATAGCCGTGATGATGAAGCCCGGAGCAATGGCATTGGCACGGATGCCGCGCGAACCCAATTCTTGAGCAATAGACTTTGCCAAAGCAATCAGACCGGCCTTGGAAGCCGCATAGTTGGACTGTCCGGCATTGCCGTGCACGCCAACCACCGAAGCCATGTTGATGATGCTGCCACTGCGCTGGCGCATCATGATGGGCGTGCAAGCGTGAATGAAGTTAAAGGCAGACTTCAGGTTGACACTCAGCACCATATCCCACTGCTGTTCGCTCATGCGCATCATCAAGCCGTCGCGCGTAATGCCGGCATTGTTCACCAAAATATCAATGTGCCCGAAATCCTTATGAATTTCGGCTACCACCTTGGCCGTATCCTCAAAGTTGGCAGCATTAGAAGCATACCCTTTAGCCTGAACGCCATAAGCCGCGATTTCCTTTTCCGTAGCCTGTGCATTCTCGTCAATTACCAAGTCCGTGAATGCCACATTGGCTCCCTCGGAAGCAAACTTCAACGCAATGGCTTTGCCGATGCCTCGGGCTGCGCCCGTGACAATGGCCACTTTTCCGTCTAATAATCCCATAGTTGTTCTATATTTGTTTAAAATAAATAATTGGTTCGTCACTCCTCTTTCCGGCCCAAAGCCCCCAGCACCAACCGCCTCACATAGACGTCGCGGATGTCGTCGTCCAAATTCGCGCCCACATGTCCGCGGATATAGGGTGCCTCGATGCCCTTCACGCTATAATAAATGATTTCGGCTGTCATCTCCAGGTCGTCCACACGAAACAGACCTTTCTCGCGCCCCTCGGCCAACACTTCCTCGAAGAGCAACACCTGTTTGGCATCAAAGCGCTTGCGCGCCTTCTCCACCCGCCAGGTGTCACGAAAGAAATCGGCCCGAAGCGTACCGTTGCGATAGACCAGTTCCTTGACGGCATCCAGGTGCGTATAAATCATCTCCATCAACTTTTCGTCCGGCGAAACAGCCTTCTCCACCACGCGCCCCATCGTTTCCGACAAGATGTCAAGTTCCGTCTCCACCACAGCCAGATAGAGATCTTCCTTACTTTTAAAGTAAGTATAGAGCGTCCTCCGTCCCTTTTGCGAAGCCACGGCAATATCGTTCATCGTGGTATTTTCCACCCCCATCTTTGCAAACAGCTGGCGGGCGACATCCACCAATTTAGCTCTTGTTTTCGATACGGCCATAAACTCCTTCTTGCTATACTGCGTGATAATTTGAGCAAAAGTAAGACATTTGAAGGAAACGAGCAAATCGACAGACGGATATTTATCCCACACTACATCCCCCCTCCACATTCTGCCGCCTTCTCCTTAGACATTCGCTCATTTCTATCCATCTCCACCCCCATGCCAGCAAATCATATAAACATCTTATTACTACTCTTTTCCTTTAGCATTCAGCACTGCACCCTATATTTTTTCACAAAAAAACGCATAAAAGATTTGTTTTTCCAAATGAAAGTCGTACCTTTGCACCCGAAATCAAGAAACAACATCGCGGAGTGGAGCAGTTGGTAGCTCGTTGGGCTCATAACCCAAAGGTCGTAAGTTCGAGTCTTGCCTCCGCAACAAAATAAGGGATAACATGCTTAAGAATAGCAAGTTATCCCTTATTTATTAAACAAGTCCGGACAAATTTCGGACAGTTTCTATACCTCCCTCACCTTCCCAGCCGACATCCATGAAAGCCCCACATCGAAGGGTAGCCAACGAAACGCGCACAAAAAAAGGATGTACCGGTCATGCCGGACATCCCTTTCTCTCTTAATTAAGCCAGTGTGCTTATAATGAATAGCTGTAATATCTCATTGACTCCATCCAATTCTTCCCCATCGCGTTCAGCAGACGCTTGATGGCATTGTTCTTACTCTTTTTCATAATCATACAATTTAGATTCTAATTAATAATGTTATCCTGAAATAATTCTCTCATTATCCTGAAAATCCTTTCAACGGGCTGCAGCCCTTATCCGTCAGCTAAACGGAGCAGGACTACAAGCCTTATTTCTTTCTCTCTGATGTTTTTTACACATCCTTCAATAGCTTCTCATGACATAAAGACTTGTCGTTCCAAATCTTGTTATCCAAAATCTTTCTACCTAATTTCGTTATCCTATTCTTTCTGTTTATGACGATGCAAAAGTAGGGCCTTTATGGGAGAAAACAAGAAACGGAGAGTGGAAAATCATGTTATATAACATATTTCTTGACCTTCATCAAAAAAGGAAGGCTACGAGAAAAGCCCGTGTCAGCATTTTCCTGACAACTCTGCCAGAAAGGCAACAAAAAACGGCCTTTCTGACACAAAACGGCGGACAACAGACCGAAACTGCAAATAAAGAAGCAGGGAGAGTGAAGAGAATAGAAACACGAAAGAAGCAGATAAAGCCATACGATTCAGGCGCAAAGACACAACGTACCGCGACCGTAAGGTCTGAACGGGGCTGCATCCTTTGCGCCTGAAAGATGACTGAAAACTATGTTTCTCCTTATTTAGAAGGCGTCTGTTCCAAAGTGGCCACCAGGAAATCGTAGAACCGCGCTACCGAAGGGATGTATGCACGTTCGTCGGGCGAGTGAGGCGAGCAGAGCGTCGGACCAAAGGACACCATGTCCAAGCCTGGGCAGGTGGCACCGATGATGCCGCATTCCAAGCCGGCGTGAATAACTTTCACGGCAGGCTCTGTGCCGAACTGCTGCTTATAAGAAGCCTTCATGGCGTGCAGAATGGGCGAATCGACATTGGGTTGCCACCCCGAATAACTACCGCTGAACTCCACCTTCATGCCAGCCATAGAGAAACAGGAACCCAAACTGTCTGCCAGGAAGTCTTTCATGGAATCGCACGAACTGCGGGCCAAAATACGCACATCGGCCTTGCCGCCCTCCAGCGTGACGATAGCCAAGTTGGAAGAGGTCTCCACCGTATCGGGCACCGTGGGAATCATGCGCATCACGCCATTCTGGCAGGCCATCAGCGCGTCTACCAGATTGTCCTGAATCTCTTCGGGCAACACTGTGGCAGGCACGGGCACTTCCTCCAGATAGAGTTGCACGTCGCTCTCTATCGGCGCATATTCCTCGTTAATGGTCTCCTTATACTCGTTAATATACTCTTCCAGATCAGCCGTATCGTCCGGATTGAAAAGCAACACAGCGTGCGCTTCGCGTGGGATGGCGTTGCGCATGTTGCCGCCGGCAAAAGAAGCCAGACGACAGTCGAACTCCATCAGCAGGTCGTGCACCACGCGGATAAGTAATTTGTTGGCATTGCCCCGGCCCTCATTGATTTCCAAACCGGAATGGCCGCCGCGCAATCCTTTCAGGGTAATCTTGCGGACCACTAACGTTGCATCAGACGGCTCTTCTTTATATTCCAACGTTGCCGTAATATCAATACCGCCGGCACAGCCAATATACAGCTCACCCTCTGTTTCCGAGTCGAGATTCAGCAAGATTTCACCCTGCAACGTGCCGGGCTTCAGTCCGAAAGCGCCATACATGCCCGTCTCTTCGTCCTTCGTTATCAAGGCTTCCAGCGGGCCATGCTTCAGGTCGGTGGCTTCGAGCACGGCCATGATGGCAGCCACTCCCAGTCCGTCGTCGGCGCCAAGCGTTGTCCCCTTCGCCTTCACCCAGTCGCCATCCACGTAGGCCTCGATGGGGTCTTTGGTAAAATCATGCACGGTGTCGTTGTTCTTCTGCGGCACCATGTCCATGTGTGCCTGCAGGACTACGCCTTTGCGGTTCTCCATGCCTGGCGTAGCCGGTTTGCGGATGATGACATTGCCCACCTCGTCCACAAACGATTCCAGCCCCAGTCCCTTACCAAAGTTCACCAGGTATTCCGTAATCTGCTCTCCATGGCCCGAAGGTCGGGGTATGCGGGTCAGTGCATAAAAGTGCTTCCACACATTTTGTGGAGCCAACTCTAAAAGATTGCTCATAGTCTTTGTTTGTATTAAGTGTGAAGTTAGTTTTCGCAAATATAGTCCTTTCTTTGTTTTTTTCCCAACAAAGCGACGCTTTTCTCCCTTGGGAAAGACTTTTTATGCCTTAAAGCCGATGCGCGGACGCTGTTTCCCGACCGGAACCTTCTGCGTAAGGAGGGCTTGCCGGATGTCGGCGTCCTCCACCGTGCAATACAAATCTTTATTGTCCGTCTCGCCGGAGAGCATCACACGACACGCCATGGCCGGAAGCACGCCCGAGGCAATAAAAGTCTTGATCCAGCGGGCATTGGCAAAGTAGCGGTCTTTGTGCGTCAGTGCATCGGTCACCGCTTCGCGCAACAAAACCTCCGCCTCAGGCGCCAGCCGGTAATCTTCTTGCTCCAACACATGCCGGGCAATCTGCATCAGCTCGTCGGCATTGTAATCGTCAAAATGGAAATGATAGGGGAAACGGCTGCTCAGTCCCGGATTGCTCTGCAGCATGCGCTCCATCTCTTCGGGATAACCGGCCAACACCACCAGCATGTCCGGATGCGGTTGGGCAAGCACAGTCAGCAACCCTTCGATGACATGTCTGCCAAAGTCGCGACGGTCGTCCGAATCGGTGCACAAGCTGTAAGCCTCGTCGATGAAGAGCACTTTGCCACGGGCCTTCTGCAGGACGACGTTCATCTTCTCCTCGGTCTGTCCCAGGTACTCGCCTACCAGTTCACGCCGCTCCGTCACGATGACCTCGCCGTCGGACAGCAGCCCCAGCGCACGATACACCTTGCCCATCAAGCGGGCCACGGTGGTCTTGCCCGTGCCGGGATTGCCGGTAAAGACCATGTGATGAACAGACGCATCTTTCACGGAGAGTCCCAGCCTGCGGCGCCGCTCGTCGAAACACATCCGGCAGAAAGTCGTGTTCAACGCCTCTTTCAGCGAAGCTAGGCCTACCATGGCATCCAGTTCCCTCATGCTCTCCTCGAAGGCCCGGCCGGACACCGCGCCCGCTTTGTCCGCACAAACGTCCGCCTGATAGCGCTCCAGCCATTCGTCCAGTCCGATGTCTTCTGCCCTGACCACCGTCCATTCATTCCGCGTCAGCTTGCCGCCGGGCACATACTGCCGACGCACCCGCCGCTTCACTCTCCCTAACATCCCGCGCAAGACAAAACGCGTGCGGTCGTCTTTCGCCCAAAGGCAGACAGCCTCGTGATGCGCTGCCACCTGACGGGCCAGTTCGTCCTCGGCAGCAGCATCCAGCCGATAGGCCGTCTCCTTTATTTCTTGCTGAAACAGGTGGACGGTCTCCGCCACCGACGGACGCTCCAACCGGAAACGGTATTCCGGCCGGACAGCAGCGGCCAGCAAAGGCGAACAGGCAAAAAGTCGCTCCAATTCCGCTTCCGTACCGCAGAGGGCCAGCGTCCAGAAGAAGAACGTATTGTCCACAGCCTCTTCCAGCGCCTTCAGGCAAGCATGCCCCTTATCCGAGCAGAGCGCAGTTATATTATATAAGGAAAACGCGCAACCCGTGCGCCCGTCCAACAATTCGTCCGGCGAGTCATGCTCCACCCATTCGGCACAGTCCACCGACTTGCGTTCCGTGGTGCAATAGCCCAACAGCTTGGGCAAACAATAAGCCAGCCGCTTGGCATGGAAAAGGATATCGGAAGAAACAGCCGCATAGACATTCTCCCGCAATTCGGGTAACTGCAACTCCTGGCAACAGGCATTATACCCGCTCGTCCGGGCCAGTTCCACCAACTGAGGTCTCAGCCGGGCCATGCCCACAAAGTCCTTAGTGCGCCGCCACATATCGCCCGCCACCAAACCACGGGTCAACACTGCCTCCATGTCCGTTGCCGCCAGCGTGCGCCACGCAGCCGGGCTGTGCGGCTCTCCCTTATAATCGAAAACGACGACGGCAAAGGGCGCCCGGTTGTGCTTCAGAACCACCGTATAACGTCCCGGCATCCAGATGTAATCCGACCGGAAACGGAACGTCAGCCTCCGCTCTCCGCGCTTGCGGGCAGAAAGCAGGCGTTCATCCTGCCCCGCCACACGCCAATCCTGGGTAAAACAGAGGGCCGCCAACTCCTGCCCCACAGGCAGGTCGTCCCGGAAGCCCACCGACAAGGCCAACGTGCCCGACGTGCAAAGCCCCGCCTGCAATTCTATGGCCGGACGAGTTGCCTCTGCCGCTTCCACCACAGGATGCGCCAAGGCATCGCCCGCCTCCATCACCACGAACGGCAGGTAAAGATAATTCCCCAAAGGCTGCAACACGGCCCGTTCCCCCTCGTCGGCCAGTCCGTCGGCCAACAGGAAATAACGGCCCGGGCTCAACGCGCCCTCCGCCTCCGTGAAATCCGTCCTGCTGTCATACCCTGTCATCAGGCTGTCGATGCCCTCGGCCAGAGGCCTCGGCTCGCCTTCGCGGTAAAGGTAGAATGCCACCGGACAAAGGCCTTCGTCGTCCGTACAGGCTATCTCGTCCAGACACAATGAAAACAGCGCCGTGTCCTCCTTCTCCATGCCGACAAAGAAGCGCGCCGCCTCGCCCTTTTCCGGTGTAAACGACTGCCGCCCCCAGTTCAGCCGGAGCCCGGAGAAGCTCGCCGTCAGTCCGTTCCGCTCATGCGCGGGCACCTCATACAGGGCGCCCTTGTAGCTGACGACAGACACACCGGGCTGCCGCGCGCCTTCCTCCTCTTGCAGGAAAGCCTCTAACAAATGTTCGTATTCTTGGGATTCAAAATTTCGAGTATTATTTTTGTTTTTCATCATAGCTTCTAAAATTAAAGTGAATAAAAAACGCACCCCGTCAGGAATGCGCCAATCTCCGGCACGCTCTCCATGCGCGCCGCGGCAGAAAAGATGCCGAGCTTTCCGGCCCCGTCCGCCAGGGCAATCCATACCCGTGGCTCGCCGGAGGGTGTCCAACATGCCAAAGAACACGATGCAACAACAGAGATTCACGGCGTCGGGACGCTATATCCCCCCGCCAGACGTTGCACGTTGATTCTTTGGATTTTGAACGAAGCTATGATTCATATCTGTCAAATGTCCGCCCAATAACGGACGGACACGGCAAAGATAAGCAAGTTTGCGGATACTAAAAAATAATCTGCAAGAAAAAATGCCACCACACCACGGCTTCTTCTGAAAAGATGCTCCTGTAAGGGGGGGTACCGGATCAGCGGATGGCATATTTATAGGTGTAGTACTCTGTGGACGGGGTGGCGGCTACAGCCTCCAGCCAAAGATAGTTGGTGTAGCGCATGCGCTCGTTTTCAAAACCCAGGTAGAGGGTTTTCGTACCTTTGGCTGGTATGCTGCCGTTGCACGACTGGGTGCCCAGGGTGGAGTAGTCCACGTCGTAGTCCAGCTTGCCGGGCGAGGCGGTGCCGTCCTGGAACTTGCGGGCATCGGCCTGGTTGCGGAAGACGTAGAGGTTGCAGTAGGCATCTTCCTCGCGTATGGGGCGGTTGTCGTCGAGCAGCGAGGCAATGATGCCGGAAGAACGGCTGCCTTCGTACACGGGCACGCCCAAGATGTTGATGCGGCGGTAGGTAAGCATCAGGTTTTCGTTGAACTTGCCGTCCTCGGCGCGCGCCTGCTCGCTGGTGGATATGCGCAGGGTGTAGAGGATGTCCTCGGCTCCCTGGGGCACCTGCACGGCGACGATGGCGCGCGACGTGCCGGAGAAGGCGGACTTCAGCTGCCCGCGCAGGGTGAACTTGCGCGGCTCGCGGAACAGGTTGGTCATCTTGATGCCCTCCACGCCAGTGGCCCCGAAATCGCCCTTCCGGCAGGCCACCTGTTCGGAGAAAACGCGAGGCCGCGACGAGGGCGTGCCGAGCGCGGGAGTGAAGGACACGTCGGCAGTGACGTACTGCCGCTGCCCGGGGACAATCTCCACCAGGTAGACGGCGGCGTAGTCCACGCGAAGCGAGTCGTCCACGCGTGCCTGGCGATGGCGCTTCAGCACAGTGCGCGCGTCGGCGTTGCAAATATTCACCGTCACGGGTCGCTGCCCCTCGATGCGGTAACGCAACACGTCGCCGGGCATCAGGTAGATGGGGCGGACGGTCTTCTGTTCCATCAGCTCGGTCTTGCCGGCGGAGGCGGATGATGGTACCGCGTTGTAGTTGCTGTTGATGACGGTCTGCAGCTGGCGCGTCATTTCGTGGTAGGCGTACTTGGCGTATTCTTCTGCGTAGGCACTGTTGTCCACGTTCTTCTGAAACCACAGGCCTTTGGTGTCGAGGATTCGTTGCGCCTCGTCCTGCCGTCCCGCCTGACACAAGTGCACCAACACGTCGGTCATGTAGGCAGAATATTGCTGCGCATTGCCCGGATAGTCGGGATCATCGTAGTCCAGGGCGTGGTAATCCCATGCCTTGTCGAAGTCGTCGTGCGCGATGAGGGCGTCATACAGCAGCTTCGTCACCCTCCGTTCATAGCCGTCGTGGCCGTACATGCTGTATTGCATCTCGTAGGTGGAGCAATGGTTGGGCGTGAGCCGTTCGTACACGTTGACGGCCCCCTCCACGTCTCCTTGGGCGATGCACTCTTTGATGAGCGCCTCCGCGCATTGGTACTTCGTGTCGCCCTCCATGTCGCGCAGCATGTCGCGCGCTTCGTCCAGTTTCCCCTCGTCCAGCGCGACGTAGAACTTCTCCTGCGCCTTCCCCTCCTGCCGGGCCGAGCAGTCGTCCATGCAGGTGCTTATGACCGCCCCGCACACCAGGAAGGTCACGATGCCTATGATGATGTTCCTTTTCATTCCTATGCCTGTGTTAAATGGTTTATTAATATATGGTTATGGATAAAACATTCCTGCGGCCACGCGGTTTTGGCGCATGGCTGTAGTCCGTTGTGTCAGCCCTTGAGCCAACGCTTGTAGAAGAAAAAAATCCGTGTGGTTTCGCCTTGTTCCACTTGTCGTTATAAAACAAATCCATCTGCATAAACAACTTTCACCGGACACGCTTTCGCCGCTCCGGTGTTTTTTAGTTATTCTGCAAGACGGGACGCAGATATGAATTTGTAAGTGTAAACAAGGAAAGAGAGCCGTCCCATTACTTTCTCGGCGGGCGGCTGCCCGTGTCGAATTGCCTAAGGTAATGTAACTTTCCTTCAGGATACATGGTGTGCATCCTGATTTGCGCCTCAAAATTAATATTATATTCATAGAAAAACAAGAAAGAGCTTTTTTTTCATGGAAAAATGCAAGAGCCGTGCGACCATCCACCCCCGAAGTGCCCCAACGGCGGAACGAGCCGGACCTCAGGGCGCTTGGCTTCCGGTTGCCCCTACCCGCAGGCTTTCCTCGTCCCAAGTTCGTCTTCTTAGGGACGAACCAGAGACGAACTTGGGACGAACTTGGGGCGAACTTGGAGGGGGATACGAAGTTCAGGACAAAAGAAACACGAAGCATCCTTGCCAGAAATGGGCTTAACTGACTTTATCACGTTGCGATTTCGTGCTGAAATATCACCGGGCCGGACATTATAACGCACAACGTCGGACATTAATACGCACTATGTCGGACATTAATACGCACTATGTCACGCACGCCTTTTGTTGGCCAGCGTGACGTGCAACCAGCCGTAGACGCCCAGCACGATGACCAGCAGGGTCTGGATGCCATGCACCAGGAGGGCGAACATCGAGGCATCGGCATCGCTCACGCCGTAGAGCATCATCATGGTGATGACGGCAAAATGCCAGGGGCCGGCCCCGTTGGGCGTGGGGACGATGACGGCGAACGTGCCGCCCACGAACATCACCAGACCGGCCTGAAGGCTGAGCGAAGAGGTGAAGTCGAAACAGAAGAAGGTGAGGTAGAAATGGAGGAAGTAGCAGGCCCAGATGGCCACGGTGTAAAAGATGAACAGACCGGCGTTTCCCACGCGACGCAGGGACAGGATGCCTTCCCACAGGTTGAGCGCAACGCCCTTCACGCGCTCGAAGACGGAGAGCATGCGCAGCAGGTAGTAGAGCAGGGCCAGGACGCCCGCCACGGAAAAGAGCGACACGTAGAACCAGGGAGACGAAAGCAGGTGGAGCAGCGAGGGTATCTTGGTGCCTGTCTCTTCAAAAAAACGCAGGAAGACGGGCATCTGCAACAGAAAGGTCAGGCCGGTGATGAGCAGGATGCACACGCCGTCCAGCAAGCGTTCGGTGACCACCGTGCCCAGCGACTTGGGAAACGAGACTCCGTCGTAGCGCGCCAGGATGCCGCACCGCGACACTTCGCCCACGCGGGGCAGGACGAGATTGGCGGCATAGGAGACAAAGATGGCATCCACGCAGTTGCCATTGCGCGGACGGGCCCCCAGGGGCGCCAGGGTCTGCCGCCAGCGCCAGCCGCGGAAGACGTGGCTCATCACGCCGAAGAAGAGCGACAGCATCATCCAGCCCCACGACGTGCCGTGCAGCAAGACCTGCCCCACGCGGTCAAAGTCGAAGTCACGGTAGACCCAATACATGACAAAGCCCCCCAGGGCTAGGGGGAGCACCACTCGCAGGCTTTCTTTCAACAACTTGTTCATTCGGGTTCGTCCTTACAATGGCACAGATGCGCAGGCCCCATACATTTTTATCTGCCTCCGATACGGCAAATCCGGCCAAATAACGCTATCTTTGCGGGGTGCAAAGATAAGCGCAAAACAACAGCCGTACAAAATCCGTATCTTAAAAAGATGAAATCAGTCAAGCCAAAGAAGTTTCTGGGACAGCATTTCCTGAAAGACCTGCAGGTGGCGCAGGACATTGCCGACACCGTAGACGCCTGCCCGGGGTTGCCCATCCTCGAGGTAGGGCCGGGCATGGGCGTGCTGACGCAGTTTCTCCTCCGCAAGGACCGCCCGCTCAAGGTGGTGGAGGTGGACTACGAGTCGGTGGCCTACCTGCGCAACGCCTTTCCGCAACTGGAGGAGACGGACGGCCTCATCGAAGACGACTTCCTGAAGATGCGTCTCGACCGCCTGTTCGACGGACAACCTTTCGTGCTGACCGGCAACTACCCCTATAACATCTCCAGCCAGATATTCTTCAAGATGCTGGACAACAAAGAGCGCATACCGTGCTGCACGGGCATGATTCAGAAAGAAGTGGCCGAGCGCATCGCCGCCGCGCCGGGCAGCAAGACCTATGGCATCCTGAGCGTGCTCATCCAGGCCTGGTATCACGTGGAATATCTCTTCACCGTGCACGAACATGTGTTCAATCCCCCGCCCAAGGTGAAAAGCGCCGTCATCCGCATGACGCGCAACGATACCCAGGCCCTGGGCTGCGACGAAAAGCTGTTCCGGCTGGTGGTGAAGACCACCTTCAACCAGCGGCGCAAGACCCTGCGCAACTCCATCAAGCCGATAGTGGGCAAGGACAGTCCGCTGACGCAAGACGCCCTGTTCGACAAACGCCCCGAACAACTGTCCGTGCAGCAGTTCGTCGACCTGACCAACCGGGTGGAAGAAGCCCTGAGAAACCAGAAAACATCTACTGACACCGAATCTACAGAAAGCTGACCTATGGAAATGGACGAAGAATACATTGAGAAGGTGAAAGGCCTTATTGAGCAGAAGGATGCCGCCAGCGTGAAAGAACTGCTCACCGACCTGCATCCTGCCGACATCGCCGAACTGTGCAACGAGCTGGACCTGGAGGAGGCCCGCTTCGTCTATCGGCTGCTGGACAACGAGACGGCAGCCGACGTATTGGTGGAGATGGACGAGGACATGCGCAAGGAGTTGCTGGACGCGCTGCCCTCCGAAACCATTGCCAAGCGGTTCGTGGACTACATGGACACGGACGATGCCGTGGAACTGATGCGCGACCTGGACGAAGACAAGCAGGAAGAAGTATTGTCGCACATCGGAGACATCGAGCAGGCGGGCGACATCGTAGACCTGCTGAAGTATGACGAAGACACGGCCGGCGGACTGATGGGCACGGAAATGGTGACCGTCAACGAGAACTGGAGTATGCCCGAGTGCCTGAAGGAGATGCGCCAGCAGGCCGAAGACCTGGACGAGATATATTATGTATATGTCATCGACGACGAAGACCGCCTGCAGGGCGTCTTCCCGCTGAAGAAGATGATAACCTCGCCCTCGGTGTCGAAGGTAAAGCACGTGATGAAGAAAGATCCCATCTCCGTACACGTCGATACGCCCATTGACGAGGTGGTGCAGACCATCGAAAAGTATGACCTCGTGGCGGTGCCCGTGGTGGACAGCATCGGACGCCTGGTAGGGCAAATCACCGTAGACGATGTGATGGACGAGGTGCGCGAACAGTCGGAACGCGACTACCAGTTGGCCTCCGGTCTGTCGCAAGACGTGGAGACGGACGACAACCTGGTGCGCCAGACGTCGGCCCGCCTGCCCTGGCTGCTCATCGGCATGCTGGGCGGCATAGGCAACTCCATGATTCTGGGCAACTTCGACAGTACCTTTGCCGCCCATCCGGAGATGGCGCTCTACATCCCCCTCATCGGCGGCACGGGCGGAAACGTGGGCACGCAGTCGTCGGCCATCATCGTGCAGGGCCTGGCCAACAGTTCGCTCAACGCCAAGGACACGCTGAAGCAGGTGGCCAAAGAGGCCATGGTGGCCTCCATCAACGCCACCATCATCTCGCTGCTGGTGTATATCTACAACTTTGTCCGCTTCGGTTCGGCAGCCACGGTCACCTATTCGGTCTCCATCAGCCTGTTTGCCGTGGTGATGTTCGCCTCCATTTTCGGCACACTGGTGCCCATGACGCTGGAAAAACTGAAAGTAGACCCGGCCATTGCCACAGGCCCTTTCATATCCATCACCAACGACATCATCGGCATGATGCTGTACATGGGCATCACCGTGCTGCTCTCTTGAGGAATATTGCAAGCAAAGTGAAAAAAGTAGGCCAAAAAGTAGGCATGAATCATTTTTATTTTATTAATTTGTAACCTGATGTTATACAAGCGGGATTTCCCGCCTTAAAATAAAGTAAATACAATGACGGACACTCATGACACTAATCTCCCCGAAATGCCGGCGGAATTAGAAGAAAAGAAATGTGCGGAAGCGCCCGAACCGGCTGTGACGGAGGCTCCCGCTGAAGCGACTACAGACGAACAGCCCCAAGAACAGCCTGCGCCAAGACTGAGCAAAGACGAAATCCTGGCCCGCCTGCAGACGTTGGCAGACCATGCGGAAAACATCACCAGGGCCGAAATAGACAGCCTGAAACAAGCGTTCTACAAACAGCACAACGCCGAACAGGAAGCTGCCCTGAAGCAGTTCGTCGAAAACGGAGGCGCAGCCGACGACTTTGTCCCCACGCCCGACCCGGCGGAAGAGGATTTCAAAAAGATCATGTCCGTCATCAAAGAAAAGAGAAGCGAACTGGCCGCCGAGCTGGAAAAGCAAAAGGAAATGAACCTGCAGGTGAAGCTCTCCATCATCGAAGAGCTGAAAGACCTGGTGGAATCGCCTGACGACCCCAACAAGAACTACACCGAATTCAAGAAGTTGCAGCAGCAGTGGAACGAGGTCACCCTCGTGCCTGCCAACAAGGTCAACGAGCTATGGAAGAACTACCAGTTGTATGTGGAGAAGTTCTACGACCTGCTGAAGCTGAACAACGAGTTCCGCGAATACGACTTCAAGAAAAACCTGGAAATCAAACTACGCCTGTGCGAAGCCGCCGAAAAGCTGGCCGAAGAACCGGACGTGGTATCGGCCTTCCACCAATGGCAGAAGCTGAACGAAGAGTTCCGCGACACAGGCCCCGTGGCCAAAGAGCAGCGGGACGAAATCTGGGCCCGCTTCCGCGCCGCTTCTACCGCCGTGCACAAACGCCACCAGCAACACTTCGAGGCCTTAAAGGAAAGGGAACGCAACAATCTGGACCAGAAGACGGTCATCTGCGAAATCGTGGAAGCCATAGACTGCAGCGGCCTTACCACGCCCATGCAGTGGGAAGAGAAGGCACAGGAAGTCATCGCCCTGCAGGCCAAATGGAAAACCATCGGCTATGCCCCGCAGAAGATGAACGTGCAGATATACGAACGCTTCCACAAGGCCTGCGACGAATTTTTCCGCAAGCGCAACGAGTTTTTCAAGGCCATGAAGGAGAACATGAACGTCAACCTGGAGAAGAAACGGGCCTTGTGCGAGAAGGCGGAAGCACTGAAGGACAGCACCGACTGGAAAGCCACGGCCGAGGAACTGACCAAACTGCAGAAAGAGTGGAAAACCATAGGCCCGGTGAACAAGCGGCACTCCAACGAGGTATGGAAACGCTTCATCACAGCCTGCGACTACTTCTTCGAGCAACGCAACCAGGCACAGTCGGCCCAGCGAGGCCAGGAGCAAGAAAATCTGGAAAAGAAGAAAGCCATCATCGGACAACTGGCAGCCATCGACGAGAACGCTGACACGGAAGAGGCCACGCAGAAAGTGCGCGAGCTGATGAAGGAATGGAACAACATCGGACACGTACCCTTGAAGGAGAAGGACAAGATATACAAGCAATACCATCAAGTGGTGGACAAGCTGTTTGAACGCTTCAACATCAGTGCCTCGAACAAGAAGCTGAGCAGTTTCAAGTCGTCTATCAGCATGCTGCAGGAGGGCGGCAACCCGCAACTGTATCGCGAACGCGAAAAACTGGTACGCATCTGCGAGAACATGAAAAGCGAACTGCAGACGTACGAGAACAACCTGGGCTTCCTCAACGCTTCGTCGAAGAAGGGCAACAGCCTGCTGAACGAACTGAACCGGAAGGTAGAGAAACTGAAAGCGGACATCGAGCTGATGAAAGAGAAAATCAAGGTGCTGGACGAGAGCATCAACAGCGAGAAACAAGCGTAAGCAACCGCCTTTGCAACCCAGATAAAACGAGAGAGCGTCCCCCAAAGGACGCTCTCTCGTTTTATGATCGCCTCCCGGCAGGCCGCAACGCCGGCGCTGGCCTGTCCGCAAGGCAAGGGCCCGCATCAATGATGGAACAGGCGGATGCCCGTAAACGCCATGGCGATGCCGTATTTGTCGCAGGTGGCAATGACATGGTCGTCGCGCACCGAGCCGCCGGCCTGGGCGATGTATTGCACGCCGCTCTTATGCGCCCGCTCGATGTTGTCGCCGAAGGGGAAAAAGGCATCCGAACCCAGCGCGACGCCCTTCAGTCCCTGCAGCCATTCGCGCTTCTCCTCGCGGGTCAGCACTTCGGGCTTGCGGGTGAAGAACTGCTGCCACGTGCCTTCGGCCAAGACGTCGTCGTGGTCGTCGCTGATGTAGACGTCGATGGTATTGTCGCGGTCGGCCCGGCGAATCTTCTCCACCCATGGCAGGTTGAGCACCTTCGGGTGCTGGCGCAGGTACCAGATGTCAGCCTTGTTGCCGGCCAGGCGCGTGCAGTGGATGCGGCTCTGCTGTCCGGCGCCGATGCCGATGGCTTGGCCGTCCTTGACGTAGCACACGGAATTGGACTGCGTGTATTTCAGCGTGATGAGGGCAATCATCAGGTCGCGGCGCGCCTCGGCGGGAAAGTCCTTGTTCTGCGTGGGAATGTTGGCAAAGAGGTCGTCGCCGCAGAGCTTGATTTCGTTGCGCCCCTGCTCGAAAGTGATGCCGAACACGTCCTTGTGCTCGATGGGCGCGGGGCGGTAGGACGGGTCTATGCGGATGACGTTATACGTGCCCTTGCGCTTCGATTTCAGGATTTCCAGCGCCTCGGCCGTATATCCCGGGGCAATGACGCCGTCGGACACCTCCTTGTGGATGAAGGCCGCCGTCTCGGCATCGCACACGTCGCTCAGGGCAATGAAGTCGCCGTAGCTGGACATGCGGTCGGCCCCGCGGGCGCGCACATAGGCACAGGCCAGGGGCGTGAGGGGCAGGTCGTCCGTAAAGTAAATGCGCTTCAGCGTGTCGTCCAAGGGCAGGCCGATGGCTGCGCCCGCCGGGCTGACGTGTTTAAACGACGTGGCCGCCGGCATGCCCGTGGCCTCCTTCAGTTCCTTCACCAGCTGCCATCCGTTCAGCGCGTCCAGGAAGTTGATGTAACCGGGACGGCCGTTCAGTACCTCAATGGGCAGTTCCCCCTCCTGCATATAGATGCGGGCCGGCTTCTGATTGGGGTTGCAGCCATACTTCAATGCTAATTCTTTTGCCATAGTTCTCTTCTGCTAATGATTTTCTTGCAAAAATAAGAAATTCTTTCGTTCCTTCCACTGCTTTTTCCTAACTTTGAGCGATGTAAACACGGCCCGGCCGGCAATCCAAGGCCGCCCGACCGGGGATTAGAACGCCAGCGACCGGGCACTCTATCTCCAGCGACCGGGGACTCTATCTCCAGCAAGCGGGGACTACTACGCCACTAAACGCTGACTGACAGGCTGTTTGCCGAGGCTCCAAGTCCGGCTGGACGACAGGGGCGCACGGCATCCGGCCACATATACATACCGCCATGAAGATTCTCATCCTCCTCACCCTCTTGTCGTGCCTGGCGGCTGCGGGCTGCACCGGCAAACGGCAGCAGTCTCCCGCCCGGGAAACCACCGGCACCGACGCCGGGAAAGAAAAGTTGAGCGCCCTGCTGGACGAGATGCGCGCGCGCCTGGCTGCCACTACCGACACCGCCCTGTACATCAACGCCTTTGGCAACGGAAGAGAAGGAGACAGCATCCGGGTGGCTTTGCTGCGCAACAGCCCGGAGTGGCAAAAAAGGTTCCGGCAACATGTGATGGACTCGCCGGTATTGGCGTTCGACGGCCCCGACGGACAAGAGCCCTGCCCGCTGGAGGGCACGGCCCGGATAGGCGGCGTGCATCTGGCGCCGCAACAGGCTGCCTTTTCCACCGCCGACCGCACGGCGCATTTCATCTTGCACAATCAAAGCACGGATACCATTTCCTACGGTTCCGCCTACAGCCTGGCCTACGAGCGGGACGGCCAATGGTACTACCTGCCCACCGACCGCTTTTTCACCTCGCTCCTGATAGACCTCTCCCCCGGCGGGAAGACCATTTTATCCGCCAACCTTTACCCCGAAGTCAACGTGAACCGGCCGGGGCGGTACCGCTTCTTCAAAGAAGTGGAGATGAACGGGCAGGAGGAAACGATGATGGCGGAATTCGAGCTGGCGGCACGCGTGCACCGCGAGAACGGCTGGTACCGCCTTGTCGACAACGCCGCCGACGGCATCGCCCTCCGCCCCATTGTCACCGTGAAAGAGCTGAAGGATTTACGGCTGGACACGGATGCCTTTGGCCGGACACGCCTCCTGGGGAACATGAGCGAGCGCAAAAGGCAGGCCTGGGCCGACTCGACCGAACAAGCCGTCGGCACGCGCATAGGGTTTGTGTTCAACGACTCCATCCTCTCCTCCCCGCAAGTCAACATGCGGATAGAGAGCGGCAACTTCGAGATCGCCACAATGCGGCCCTACGACCTGAAGAAACTATACCGACTGCTGATACAAGAGAAACGGGACTCGCTGGACGCCTTGTTCCGGGCCAACGGCTGGGAGAAAGACACGCTTTTCTGCCGCAACCTCCCGCACGAAAAGCTGGACTCTATCTACAATTCGCTGGATTACGCGGACGCCGAGGCCATTGTCCAAGGGTTTGAGACGGGAATCCCCAACGAGGTGTGGATAGACAAATAAGTGTCCGGAACGGTAGTCACGTAGGGAGGAGACACCCTACAAATAGTCTTCCAGCCGGTATTGCCCCTTCTTCCGCGTCCCCTTGCCGTATTGGATGGCCTTGGCAGGGCAACCGTGCAGACACGCCATGCAATGGATACAGGCCTTGCTCCACACCGGGCGTCCCTCTGCCAGGTGGATGGCGGACACGGGGCAGTTCTTCTCGCACAAACCGCAGGAGATGCAGGCGTCATCGGCCCGAAAGGCGCGCGTACCTATATAACAATGTGTAAAAAGAGGCTGGACAACGTAGGTCTTCAGCCACGGGCAACCGCCCTCGCACACCTCCCATGCGTGTTCCTTCTTCCGGATGGACTCGGCCAGGCGAGGCAGGCGCGCACGGGCTTCTTCCAACTTCTGCCGCGCCAATCCGGGAGCGTCCAGGTTGAACATCGGCACGTAGGTATTGGGCATCTGCACAGACCAGGCAGCATCCAACGGAAAATGCTCGGCCAGGCGGCTCATCCCCTTGCCCACGTCGTCGCCACAGGTGCATACGGCATAACGATAGGCCGAAGCGGGGACGGACAAGCGGGTGAGGAAGCGGAGGACGGGCGCAGGCACATACCACGAATGGACGGGAAAAACAAGGCCCACCCGCTCCGTGTCTTCCGGCAAGGCGGGCAGGCATCCCTCTTTCAGGCAGGCGGCCATGTCGCACAGCGCGTCACCCGTCAGGTCCGCCAACTGTTGCGCCACCCAACGGGAGTTGCCCGTCGCACTGAAATAACATATCATTTGAACAGGTATTGAATATAGCTGTTACGGAACTCGCGCGTAGAGTCCAGCATCGAGTCCCCCATATAGAGAATGAACAGGATGGCAATGACAAGCATCACGATGCCGATGATAGCATTATGCAGATTCTGATTGTACTGGATGGATACCATACTTACCTCCTTTCTTTAATGGTCACTGCAAAGGTAGCGCCGCAAGATTACGAAGTCCTTACACCGCCGTTACAAATATAGAAAAAAAGGAGACGCAACGGTCTCCTTTTATGGGTATTTTTTCAGAAAATAGCGGCTATTTTAACGCGACAGCGTCTCCACCAGCTCGTCCGGCGTCAGCAGCCGTTGCTCGCCCGTGGCCATGTCTTTCAGCGTCACCTTGCCCTCGTTCAGCTCGTTCTCGCCCACCAGGGCCACAAAGGGAATGCCCTTGGCGTTGGCATAGCTCATCTGCTTCTTCATTTTGCTGTTGTCCGGATAGATTTCGGCCCGGATGCCTGCCGCACGTGCCTTGGCCAGGATGGACAGGCAGAAAGCCGCCTCACACTGTCCGAAGTTGATGAAGAGCAGTTGCGTGCCCTTCACCGCCTCCTTGGGATAGAGGTCGAGTTGATTCAGCACATCGAAAATGCGGTCGGCACCGAAGGAGATGCCCACTCCACTCACGCCCGGCATGCCGAAGACACCCGTCAGGTTGTCATAGCGGCCACCGCCCGTGATGCTGCCAATCTGCACGTCCAGAGCCTTCACCTCGAAGATAGCACCGGTGTAATAGTTCAAGCCGCGGGCCAAGGTCAGGTCCAGCTCCACTTCGTTCTTCAATCCCAAGCCTTCGAGGGTACCGAGGATAAAAGCTGTTTCCTCCACGCCCTTCAGCCCCGTCTCGCTCGTGGCCAGCACCAGCTTCAGCGTCTCCAACTTCTCGGCGTTCGCGCCACTCAACAGGATGATGGGCTGCAGCTTGGCAATAGCCTCTTCGGAGATGCCTTTCTCGCGCAGCTCGGCATTCACGTTGTCCAAGCCGATTTTATCCAGCTTGTCGATGGCCACGGTGATGTCTACGATCTTGTCTGCCTCGCCGATAATCTCAGCCATGCCCGTCAGAATCTTACGATTGTTTATCTTGATGCAGACACGTATGCCGAAGCGGGAGAACACCGTGTCGACTATCTGCATCAGTTCTACCTCGTTCAGCAGCGAGTCGCTGCCCACCACATCGGCATCGCACTGGTAGAACTCACGATAGCGCCCCTTCTGCGGACGGTCGGCCCGCCATACGGGCTGTATCTGATAACGTTTGAAAGGGAAAGTCAATTCGTCCCGGTGCATCACCACATACCTGGCAAAGGGCACAGTGAGGTCGTAACGCAAGCCCTTCTCGCAGAACTTGCAGGCCAACTTCGGAGCGTTGCGGCTGAGAAGTTCCTCGTCGGTCAGACCGGAAAAGTAATCACCCGAATTTTGAATCTTGAACAAGAGCTTGTCGCCCTCTTCGCCATACTTGCCCATCAGAGTGGGCAGCATCTCCATGGCGGGCGTCTCTATCTGCTGGAAACCATAGAGATGATAAACGCTGCGGATGGTATCGAATATATAGTTGCGCTTCGCCATCTCCACAGGCGAAAAGTCGCGCGTTCCTTTGGGAATACAAGGTTTTGCTGCCATAATCGTATCAATGTTAGTCTAATCCGGGACAAAGGTACGGGATTTTTCGGAAAATCCCTTAACTTTGCAAGTCATCCTTCCCGAAAACAATAATCCCTTCCCCAGCGAAGCTGAAGAAGGGATTCCAAGGAAAACGGCGGCTACCTACTCTCCCACTGTTACGCAGTACCATCGGCGTGGACGGGCTTAACTTCTCTGTTCGGAATGGGAAGAGGTGGAACCCCGTCGCT
>CASENE010000057.1 GCA_949289265.1 uncultured Bacteroides sp. | reverse complement strand
CCTCCAACGCGTCGAAAGTCATCCGCTCCGTCGAGGGCAAGGAACTGATTGTGCGCCAGGTGGGGCGCGAGGACAAGCGTCAGATGTACTTCGTGCCGACCCCTGCGGGCAAGGAACTGATCGGGCGCATCAAGGCGGCCCACTTCGACCTGCCGCCGTTGCTGGCCGAGGCCGTAGGCGAGGGGTGCTGAGACAGCTTCATCTTCGTTACCTGCGATGAGTTTTGAAGGAAGAACTTGCCTTTTGGGAAGGTTTTTTCTTCAGAATTGTTTATTTTTGTAGCCAATAATGATTGGACACAACAAAAAAAGAACGATATGCAAAAGCTGTTGTCATTGCCCCCCAACCTGGTGGAGGCCTTCTCCGAACTGGAACGTGTAGACACGAACGAATGGTTTTGTACGTCCGACCCCGTCGGCATGAAGCTGGGTTCGGGTGGTGGTACCACCTGGCTCCTGCGCCAGTGGGAGCAGAATCGCTCCGCCGAGGCACGAGCCGAGAAGCGCATCCTCCTTCATGCCGGCGGACAAAGCCGACGCCTGCCGTCCTATGCCCCGTCGGGCAAGATACTGACGCCCCTGCCCGTGTTCCGCTGGGCGCGCGGCCAGCGGTTGGGGCAGAACCTGCTCTCCCTGCAGCTGCCCTTGTACGAAAAGATCATGGAGCGTGCTCCCGAGTCGCTTCGCACCCTTATAGCCAGCGGCGACGTCTATATCCGTGCCGAGAAGCCCTTGCAGGACATTCCTGAGGCCGACGTCGTGTGTTACGGCTTGTGGGTGGACCCCGTGCTGGCCACCCATCACGGCGTGTTCGTCTCCAGCCGCAAGGAGCCCGAAGTGCTCGACTTCATGCTTCAGAAACCTTCGCTGGCCGAGCTCGAAGATCTGGCGCAAACCCATCTCTTCCTGATGGACATCGGCATCTGGCTCTTGAGCGACCGTGCCGTCGAGCTGCTCAAGAAGCGTTCGCTCAAGGCCGAAGGGCCGACAGATCCTGCCGTTCTCTGGTCCGATCTGCGCTACTACGACCTCTACTCCGACTTCGGTCGGGCGCTGGGTGCCCATCCGCGCATTGCCGACGACGAGCTGAACGCCCTGTCGGTAGCCATCCTGCCCCTGCCGGGCGGCGAGTTCTATCACTACGGCACCAGTCGCGAGCTGCTTTCGAGCACCGTCGCCCTGCAAGGCAAGGTGGCCGACCAGCGGCGCATCATGCACCGCAAGGTGAAGCCCAGCGCCTCCATCTTCACCCAGAACGCCGAGGTGGGCGTCAAGTTTACCGAGGGCAACGACGATGTATGGATAGAAAACAGCTGCGTGCCCTCCACGTGGGTGTTGGGCGCCCGACAGATTATCACGGGTGTGCCCCACAACGACTGGACGCTGGCCCTGACGGACGGTACCTGCATCGACATCGTGCCCCTGCAGGGTGGGGGATGGGCCGTCCGCCCCTATGGCTTCGACGATGCCTTCAAGGGGGCATTGGACGCCATGGACACCTGCTATCTGAATACTCCTTTCTTCTGCTGGCTGAACGAGCGCGGCTTGACCTTGGACGACCTGTCCGGCCGTCGCGACGACCTTCAGGCCGCCGCCCTCTTCCCCGTGGTGCATGATGTGGAAACGATGGGGCGGATGGTGCGTTGGATGACCGGGGAACCCGACCTCGAAGGCCTGCGCGAAGTGTGGCTCCAAGCCGAACGCCTCTCGGCCGACGAGATTTCCGCCCGTGCCGACCTGCGCCGCCTCTGCGCCCAGCGCGAAGCCTTCGCCAAGAAGAACTGGGAGCTGCTTGCCACGAATTATGAGAAGAGCGTCTTCTACCAGCTCGACCTGGCCGACGCCGCGCGCGAATACCATCGCCTCGGCCTGTCCAAGCCCGCCCTGCTGCCCGACGATGCCCCGCTGATGCAGCGCATCCACAACAGCATGCTCCGTGCGCAGGTGGACAAGCTGGACGGCGCCGACTACAAGGCCGACGAACAGGCAGCCTTCGGCCTGCTCCGCGAAGGCCTGCTGGCCGACCTCTACGAACACAAGAGTCGCCCTGTGCTCAACGTCTATAGCGACCAGATTGTGTGGGGACGAAGCCCTGTGCGCGTCGATATGGCAGGCGGATGGACCGACACGCCTCCCTATTCGCTCTTTGCTGGAGGGCATGTGGTGAACATTGCCGTCGAGCTCAACGGCCAGCCGCCCCTGCAGGTGTACGTCAAGCCCTGCCAGGACTTCCACATCATCCTCCGCTCCATCGACATGGGCGCCATGGAGGTCATTCGCACGTACGAGGAATTGCATGACTATTGCAAGATAGGTTCGCCCTTCTCCATTCCCAAGGCGGCGTTGGTGCTGGCGGGCTTCTCGCCCAAGTTCTCCGAAGTGGCTTACGCCACGCTGGCCGAACAGCTTCAGGCTTTTGGGACGGGTATTGAAATCACCCTGCTTTCGGCCATCCCTGCGGGGTCAGGGTTGGGTACCAGCTCCATCCTGGCGTCCACCGTCTTGGGCTCGCTGAGCGACTTCTGCGGCCTGTCGTGGGACAAGAATGAGGTGTGTCGCCGTACTCTTGCCCTCGAGCAGCTGCTCACCACGGGAGGTGGCTGGCAAGACCAATACGGCGGCGTGCTTCAAGGCATCAAGCTCTTGCAGACGGAGCCGGGCTTCGTCCAGCAGCCCCTCGTACGTTGGTTGCCCGACCACTTGTTTGTCCAGCCCGAATATCGCGCCTGCCACCTGCTCTACTACACAGGCATCACCCGCACGGCCAAAGGTATTCTGGCGGAAATCGTGCGCTCCATGTTCCTCAACTCGGGGCCGCACCTCTCCCTGCTGGGCGAGATGAAGGCGCATGCCCTCGACATGGCCGAAGCCATCCAGCGCAACGACTTCGAGGCCTTCGGCAAGCTGGTGGGCAAGACGTGGACGCAGAACAAGGCGTTGGACAGCGGTACCACTCCGCCCGCCGTGGAAGAGATTATCAATAAGATAAAGGATTATACGCTGGGCTACAAGTTGCCTGGTGCGGGTGGGGGAGGTTACCTCTACATGGTGGCCAAAGACCCGCAAGCCGCCCTGCGCATCCGCGAGACATTGACCAGCGAGGCTCCCAATCCGCGCGCCCGCTTCGTCGGGATGTCTCTGTCGGACAAGGGGTTCCAGGTGTCGAGGTCGTAAATTAATTGAAAATGGAAAATTGAGAATGGAGAATTATTTCCCAATCGGGTCATTTTCAATTATCCATTCTCCATTTTCAATTATTCATGATGGTAAGGGCTTCCGTTCAGGATGGACATGGCGCGATAGAGCTGCTCTACGAAGATGAGCCTCACCATCTGGTGGGAGAAGGTCATGCGCGAGAGCGACATCTTCTCGTGGGCCGCGGCATAGACCTTCGGCGCGAAGCCGTAGGGCCCTCCGATGACGAAGACCAGCCGCTTGTTCACCGTGTTCATCTTGCGCTTCATGTAGTCGGCAAACTCCAGGGAGCGCATTTCTTTTCCCCCTTCGTCGAGCAGCACCACCACGTCGCCCGGCTGGAGGGCTTTCAGGATGAGGTCGCCTTCCTTTTCCTTCTGCACCTCCTCGGAGAGGCTTTTGGTATTCTTCAGTTCGGGAATCACTTCCAGGTCGAACGACAGGTAGCGTTTCGTGCGTTGCACGTAGTCGCCGATGGCGGCAACAAAATGGGGCTCAACGGTTTTCCCTACGACGAGTAGAACGGTTTTCATGCTGTTTTTGATTGGATTAGCGAACAAAAATACAACTTTTTTATGGTATATTGCAATAAATGTTTACCTTTGCGTAGGTAAATGCTTGTAATATGAAAAAACGGGTAATCTTTTTTCTGCTCGGCCTGTGGGTAGGCATAGCCTCCCTGATGGCGCAAGATGTCCCTGTAGGAGTGGTGGTGGCCTTCAAGAAAGGCAGCTCGCAGGAGCTGAACCGCTACTTGGGCGAGAAGGTGGACTTGGTCATCTTGAGCAAACCTGTTCAGGTAGATAAGGTCGGCGCCGAAGGGGCTATCTCGGATTTCTTTACCAACAATAAGGTAAGCAGGTTCGACGTCAAGCATCAGGGCAAGCGCGATGAGTCGAGCTTCATCGTCGGTACCCTGCAGACGGCTAACGGAAACTTCCGCGTGAATTGTTTCTTCCGTAGAGAACATAACAGATATTTTATACATCAAATAAGGATTGACAGGACAAATGAATAAGGAACAAGAACTGATAGACAGGCTCATCGACCTGGCTTTTGCAGAAGATATAGGCGACGGCGACCATACCACCCTCTCGTGCATCCCCGAGACGGCGATGGGCAAGTCGAAGCTTTTGATCAAGGAAGCAGGCATCCTGGCCGGCATCGAGGTGGCCAAGGAAGTGTTCCGCCGCTTCGACCCCACGATGAAAGTGACGGTTTACATCAACGACGGCGCCGAAGTGAAGCCTGGCGACGTGGCCATGATTGTGGAAGGCAAGGTGCAGTCGCTCCTTCAGACGGAGCGCCTGATGCTGAACATCATGCAGCGCATGAGCGGCATCGCCACCATGACCCACAAGTACCAGGAACGCCTCAAGGGTACGCACACCCGCGTGCTCGACACCCGCAAGACCACTCCCGGCATGCGCATCCTCGAGAAGATGGCCGTCAAGATAGGTGGAGGTGTGAACCATCGCATCGGCCTCTTCGACATGATTCTGCTCAAGGACAACCACGTGGACTTTGCAGGCGGCATCGACAAGGCCATCACGCGCGCCAAGGAATATTGCAAGGCCAAGGGCAAGGACCTGAAGATAGAAATCGAAGTGCGCAACTTCGACGAACTCCAGCAGGT